>DASRAV010000011.1:0-56901 GCA_035637995.1 Conexibacter sp.
TCGAGCTCCTCGAGCGACTGGCGCATGGCGGCCTCGAGGTCCAAGCCCTCGGCCATCTTCTCGGCCAGGTAGACCGCGATGATCTCCGAGTCGCACTCGGACTGGAAGCGGTGCCCCGCACGCTCCAGGCGACGCTTCCAGGAGTGGTAGTTCGTGAGCTGCCCGTTGTGGACGACCGCGACGTCGGAGAACGGATACGCCCAGTACGGGTGGGCACCGGAGATGTCGACGTCCGACTCCGTCGCCATGCGCACGTGCCCGATCGCGTGCGTGCCACGGAAGCCGTCGAGCCCGTAGCGGCCGCAGACGGCCTCGGCGTCGCCGAGGTCCTTCACGATCTCCAGCGCGTGCCCGATCGAGAGCACCTCAGCGTCGCGGCTGACGTCCTCGACGCGGTCGGCGAGCGCCTTCAGGTCGCCGTCGTAGTCGAACGTCACCGAGAGCCCCTCCGCGTGCTCGCCCTCGACGGAGGCGATGCGCGCGCCCAGCTCGCGCATCCGCTCCTCGACGAGCCGCCGGTCGCGCGCGAGCCGCTGCGGCAGGTCGAAGTCGCGCGCGGTGCCCGAGTCGGCGAGCTTGACGCGCATCACGTAGCCCTCCGCCGGCGGGCGGTAGAGCGCGTAGCCGGTCGAGTCGGGGCCGCGGTGCTTCATCGACTGCAGCATCCGCGTCATGTCGCTGCCGATCCGATGCCCGCCCTCGGCCGCGCCGTTGCGGTAGATGAGTCCGGCGATCCCGCACATGGCTAGGGGAGCACCTCGAGGTACTCGTCGCGCTCCCAGTCGGTCACGGCCGCGAGGTAACGCTCCCACTCGTCGCGCTTGTAGTGGTGGAAGACCTTGTAGAGCCGGCCCGGCATCGCACTGCGGACGACCTCGTCGGCCGCGAGCGCCTCGAGCGCGACGCCGAGGCTGTCGGGCACCTTCTCAATCGCGGCGCCCTGCTTCAGCAGCTCGTACGTGTTGCCGGTCTGCGGGGGGCCCGGGTCGAGCTTGCGGCGCACGCCGTCGAGGCCCGCGCGCAGCAGCGTCGCGATCGTCAGGTAGGGGTTGCAGGAGGCGTCGACGCCGCGGTACTCGAAGCGCCCGCCGGCGGCGACGCGCACGGTCGTCGTGCGGTTCTGCCAGCCCCAGTTCTTGTAGATCGGCGCCCAGAAGCCCGTGTCCCACATGCGGCAGTAGGAGTTGACCGTCGGGTTGCCGACGCACATCAGCGCGGGGAAGTGCTCGAGCATGCCGCCGAGGAAGCTGCGCGCCAGCTCGGACAGCTGCGCCGGGCCGTCCGGGTCGTGGAAGACGTTGACGCCGTCCTCGTCGCAGAGCGTGAAGTGGTGGTGGTGCCCGTTCGCCGAGACGCCGGTGAACGGCTTCGGCATGAACGTCGGCAGCAGGTCGTGCTTGCGCCCCACCGCCGCGCACACTTGGCGATATGTCGTGATGTTGTCCGCCGAGCGCAGCGGGCGGTCGAAGCGGAAGTTGAGCTCGAGCTGGCCGGGGGCGTCCTCGTGGTCGCCGTAGCTCATGTCGAGGCCGAGCGCCTGCCCGTACTCGACGACGTCGAGCAGCACCGGACGCAGTTCCTCGAACTGGTGGATGTGGTAGCAGTAGGGCTTCGTCACGCCTTCCGGCGCGGCGCCCTCTGTGGGCTTCCTCAGCCACATCATCTCCGGCTCGATCCCGATCAGGAACTGCAGCCCGAGCTCTTGCTCGAAGTCGTGCGCGATCTGTTTGAGGTTCTGGCGCGGATCCGCGTCGAGCAGCTCGCCGGTCTCGGTGTCGTAGCAGTCGCAGTAGACGCGCGCGACGCGCGGATCCCATGGCAGCACGGCGAACGTGTCGAGGTCGGCGATCGCCGCCAGCTCCGACTCGTGGGGGGCGAAGCCGATGTAGTCGCCGTAGCGGTCGACGAACAGGTTCGCGGTCGCGCCGTAGACGAGCTGGTAGCCCTTCTCCGCGACCTGCGGGAAGAACGAGGAGACGACGCCCTTGCCCATCACGCGGCCGGTGATCGAGACCTGCTGGAAGTAGACGTATTGGATGCCCTCGGCCTCGATGCGCCGCGTGAGCTGCTCGATCCGCGCGCGGCGCCCCGGCTGGCTGCGCGCCTCCTCCAGCGTCGCCGGGGGCGGCGCGATGCGCGGGCTCGCCAGGACCGTGTCGACGCCTCCGCCGAACCGCGGGACTGCTCCATCGGTGCTCGCCATTCGCTCTCTCTCCGATCGCTGACGCTCGACTGCAGGCCGTGACGGTCGCGAATGCGTCTTGTACCATTTTGTCCAAAGCAGGGCAAGAGGACGTTGGACTAATCTGTCCAACCGTGACGCGCAGGCCCTCCCTCGTCGACGGCGCCGAGCAGGTGCTGCGCGAGTGGATCGCCCCCGGGCGGCAGCGCAGCGGCAACCGCCTCCCGCCCGAGCACGAGCTGGCCGCGATGCTCGGCGTCTCGCGCGGCACGCTGCGCACGGCGCTCGAACGGCTCGAGGCGACCGGCGAGATCGTGCGGCGTCAGGGCAGCGGGACGTTCGTCGGCCGGCTCGCGCGGCCACCCGCGTTCTCCGAGGGGCTCGAGCGCCTCACGCCCTACTCGCAGCTCGCACGACGCCACGGCGTGCGGCTCGCTCACCGCGACGTCGCGATCGAGCAGCGCGAGCTCGGCGCCGAGCTGGGCGCGCTGTTCGGTGTCGCGCCGGAGACGCACGCGGTCGCGATCTCGCGCGTCGTGCTCGCGGACGGAAAGCCGATGGGCACGATGCTCGACATCGTCCACCCGGACATCGCGCTCCCGCCGACGGCCCGGCTGCGGCGCACGCTCGAGCGCGGCGCGATGGTGCTCGACGTGCTGCTCGCCGAAGGCGTCCCGGTCGCGTTCGCGAACACGCGCATCGACGCGACGCTCGTCGGCGCGGACGACACCCGCGGCGCCGCGCTCGGCGTGCGGCGACCGACTGCGATGCTCGAGCTCGAGGAGACGGTCCACGTGCGCACGGGCGCTGCGGTGCAGCGCTCGACCGACCTGTTCGCGCCCGGCGGGCTCGACCTGCGCGTGATGCGCCAGCTCGAGCTCGAGCGGCCGGAGCCGGTCAGCGGCCGGACGGCGTGAGCCCGGGGATCCAGCTCGTGCCGGCGAGCGGCACGCGCGCCATCGCCGCCGCCTCGATCGTCAGCGCGACGAGGTCCTCCGGCTCGAGGTTGTGGACGTGCGACTTGCCGCAGGCGCGCGCGAGCGTCTGCGTCTCCAGCACGAGCGTGCGCAGATAGTTCGCGAGCCGGCGGCCGCCCAGCTCGGGATCCAGGCGCGCGGCGAGCGACTCGTCCTGGGTGCAGATGCCCGCCGGGTCGCGGCCCTCCTGCCAGTCGTCGTAGTAGCCGGCGGCGGAGCCGATCTGGCGATACTCGGCGTCGTGCTCGGGCGCGTTGTCGCCGAGCGCGACGAGCGCGGCGCTGCCAATCGAGACGGCGTCCGCGCCGAGCGCGAGCGCCTTCGCGACGTCGGCGCCCGAGCGGATCCCGCCGGAGACGACGAGCTGGACCTCGCGGTGCATGCCGAGCTCCTCGAGCGCCTCGACCGCCTGCGGAATCGCCGCGAGCAGCGGGATCCCGACGTGCTCGATGAAGACGTCCTGCGTCGCCGCCGTGCCGCCCTGCATGCCGTCGAGCACGACGACGTCGGCGCCGGCCTTGACCGCGAGCGCGACGTCGTAGTAGGTGCGCGTCGCGCCGATCTTGACGAAGATCGGCTGCCGCCTGTCGGTGATCTCGCGCAGCTCCTCGATCTTGATCTCGAGGTCGTCGGGTCCCGTCCAGTCGGGATGCCGGCAGGCGCTGCGCTGGTCGATCCCCTGCGGCAGGTCGCGCATGCCGGCGACGCGGTCGGAGATCTTCTGGCCCAGCAGCATGCCGCCGCCGCCGGGCTTCGCGCCCTGGCCGATCACGACCTCGATCGCGTCGGCACGGCGCAGGTCGTCCGGGTTCATGCCGTAGCGCGAGGGCAGCAGCTGGTAGACGAGCGTCTTGGAGGAGAGCCGCTCCTCGGGCGTCATGCCCCCGTCGCCGCTCGTCGTGCTCGTCCCCATCGCGCTGGCGCCGCGGCCGAGCGCCTCCTTCGCGTTGGCCGACAAGGCGCCGAACGACATGCCCGCGATCGTGATCGGGATCTCCAGCTCCAGCGGCCGCTTGGCGAAGCGCGTGCCGAGCACGACGTTCGTGTCGCAGCGCTCGCGGTAGCCCTCCAGCGGATAGCGCGAGACGCTCGCGCCGAGCAGCAGCAGATCGTCGAAGCAGGGCACGCGCCGCTTCGCGCCGCCGCCGCGGATGTCGTAGATGCCGGTGCGCGCTGCGCGCTGGATCTCGGCGATCGCGGTGCGGTCGAGCGTCGCCGATTCGCGCAGTCCTGGCGTGAGGTCCCTCATGCGTAGCTCCCGGCGTCGTCGACCTTGAAGCTGTAGAGCGTGCGCGCCGAGCCATAGCGGCGGAAGCTCTCCGCTGCGACGTCGTCGATGCCGGCCGCTGCGAGCAGCTCCCGCAGCTCCGAGACGTGCTCCCCGCGCAGCTCCTTCTCGACACAGTCGGCGCCGAGGCCGGCGACGCTGCCGCGCACGTAGAGGCGCGCCTCATAGAGCGAGTCGCCGAGCGCGTCGCCGGCGTCGCCGCAGACGACGAGCCGCCCGCGCTGCGCCATGAACGCGCCCATGTGGCCGATCGAGCCGCGCACGACGACGTCGGCGCCCTTGAGCGAGATCGCGCAGCGCGCCGAGGCGTCGCCGTGGATCGCGAGCAGCCCGCCGCGGGCGGTCGCGCCCGCAGATTGGCTCGCGTTGCCGTGCACGATCACGCTGCCGGACATCATGTTCTCGGCCAGCCCGACGCCCGCGTTGCCGCGCACCCGCACCGTGGCGCGCTGGTTCATGCCGGCGCAGTAGTAGCCGACGTGGCCGGCGATCTCGACGTCGAGCTCGGCGTCGAGCCCGACCGCGACGTTGTGACGCCCGCCGGGGTTGACGATCCGCCACGCGCGCGGGACGCTCGCGTCGCTCGCGGCGGCGTGCAGGCGCGCGTTCAGCTCGCGCAGCCCGCCAGCGACGAGGTCGACCATCTCGATCCCAGCCTCGACGCTCACGCCACGACCTCCTTGCCCCAGCTGTAGACGCGCCCCGGCTCGGGCTCCCACAGCTCCGCCTCGGCGGCGCCCGGCAGCACGGCGAGCGCGCGGTACTCGGAGGCCATTGCGACCCAGTCGTCGGTCTCGGCCATCACGGCCGGCTTGCACGCGATCGGGTCGCGCAGCACGGCGAAGCCGTCGGCCGTCCCGACCGCGAAGGTGTAGAAGCCGTCGAGGTCCTCCAGGCAGCCCGCGAGCGCCTGCTCGAGCGTCGCGCCCTCGCGCAGGCGCCAGGTCAGGTAGCCGGCGGCGACCTCGGAGTCGTTCTCGGTCTGGAAGGCGATCCCCTCACGGCGCAGCGAGCGGCGCAGGCGGTTGTGGTTCGAGAGCGAGCCGTTGTGGACGAGGCAGAGGTCCATCCCGGTGGAGAAGGGATGCGAGCCCTCGGTCGTCACGCGGCTCTCGGTCGCCATGCGCGTGTGACCGAGGGCATGGCTGCCCCGCAGGCCCTCGAGCGCGAAGCGCTGCGCGAAGTCGCGCGGCGTGAGCGCCTCCTTGTAGATCTCGATCGCGTGCCCGGCGCTGATCACGCGCAGCTCGGGCAGGTGCTCGCCGATCCAGGCCTGGGCCTCTTCCGCCTCGGCGCCGACGGTGAAGAGCGCGTGGCGCTCGCCGACGACGTGCGCGGCCTGGACGCCGAGCGCGGTCGCGAACTGCGCGCGGACCTCGTCCCAGTCGACCGCGCCCGCCGGCGCGTGCAACGAGACCTTGCTCATGCCGGCGGGGAGGGGGTCGCGGTAGATCGCGACGCCCGCGCTGTCGGGGCCGCGATCGCCCATCTGCACGAGCATGCGGGCGAGGTGGGCGCCCAGCTGCTCGGCGATGGATGGGGACTTGCTGAAGATGCCCACGATTCCGCACATGACGTTGGGCAGCGTAGGCGCGCCGGATCGCCGTTCCCATGGCCGGGTCGGCCGCACTTCCCTTCTGAGATGTGGAGATCCTCCACACGCGCAGCCCCTGATTCGGCCGATGATCGTGGCGTCTGGGATGGCCGACCGCGGCACGCGGCATGGCCGATCCGTCCATGAGCCGGTCGTCAAACGTGGTCAAGCGGCCCATTGCCACGCGCGCCCGTGCAGCGGTTGAATGCGCACCAGGCTGAGCGTGACCTCCACGCGCGCCGGCGAGCCCCCTGCGACCAAGGAGCAGCGCCAACCGTGTCCATCACCACCGGGATCGCCGCGTCCGCGGAGCCGCTGCCCACGACGCTCGAAGAGGTGCGCGAGTACGTGCGCGCCAACGACGTCGAGTTCGTCTTCGCGCAGTTCGTCGACATGCACGGCAAGCCCAACGCGAAGCTCGTGCCGACGCACCACCTCGACGACCTGTTCGAGGACGGCGCCGGCTTCGCCGGCTTCGCCGCCGGCGACATCGGCCAGACGCCGAACGACCCCGACCTCGCCGCGATGCCGGACCCCGCGAGCTTCACGCCGCTGCCGTGGAAGCCGGGCATCGCGCGCATGGCCTGCGACGTGCGCGTGCTCGGCGAGCCGTGGCCCTACTGCCCCCGCACGATCCTGCGCAAGCAGATCGAGCGCGCGACCGCGCTCGGCTACGAGTTCAAGATCGGCGTCGAGCTCGAGTACTTCCTGCTGCGTCGCCGCGAGGACGGCGCGCTGGAGATCGCCGACGCGCTCGACACGCTCGCCCAGCCGTGTTACGACATGCGCGCGCTGACGCGCAACCTCGACTTCGTCACGCAGGTCGCCAAGCACGTCACCGCGCTCGGCTGGGACAACTACGCGACCGACCACGAGGACGCCAACGGCCAGTTCGAGCAGAACTTCGGCTACGCCGACGCGCTCACCACGTGCGACCGGGCGATCTTCTTCCGCTACATGGTCGAGTCGCTCGCGACCGAGCGCGGGCTGATCGCGACGTTCATGCCCAAGCCGTTCGCGCACCTGACCGGCAACGGCTGCCACTTCCACATGAGCCTGTGGAAGGACGGCGTCAACGTGCTCGACGCCGACCCCGCCGACGATCCGCACGGAATGGGCCTCTCGCAGACCGCGTACCACTTCGTCGGCGGCCTGAAGGCGCACGCGAAGGCCTACATCGCGCTGACCGCGCCGACCGTCACCTCCTACAAGCGGCTCGTGCTCGGCTCGCGCAGCGGCTCGGCGTGGGCGCCGGTCTACATCAGCTACGGCGCGAACAACCGCACGCAGATGCTGCGGATCCCGTGCCCCGGCCGGATCGAGGACCGCACGCCCGACGGCTCCTGCAACCCCTACCTCGCCGCGACCGCGCTGCTGGCCGCCGGCCTCGACGGGATCGAGCGCGAGCTCGACCCGGGCACACCGACGGGCGATCTCAACCTCCACGAGCTCGACGCCGCCGCGCGCGCCGCGCTCGGGATCGAGCTGCTGCCGGCGAACCTGCTCGATGCGACGCGCGAGCTGGAGCGCGACGATGTGATGCGTGCGGCGCTCGGCTCCTGTGCCACGGAGGACTACCTCGACTACTTCGTGCGCATCAAGCGCGACGAGTGGCAGCAGGCGCACGAGCAGATCACGCAGTGGGAGCTCGACCGCTACCTGCAGCTGTACTAGACGGCGCGGAGGTCGCTAGCCCGATGGGCACTGGAGACCTCGCCGCCCAGCTCGACCGCGTCCGCCTCGAGAGCGACACGCTCTACGACGTCATCGGCGCGATCGCCTCCGCGCCCGATCTCGACGGGGTGCTCGCCGGCGTCGTCGACGTGCTGACGAAGGCGACGCGCTGTCACGCCTGCTTCGTCTATCTGCGCGCCGGCGAGCGGCTGCGGCTGCGCGCCGCCTCACGCGTCTACGCGCATCTCGTCGGCCAGGTCGAGTTCGGCGTCGACGAGGGGCTCACCGGCTGGGCGCTGCGGCGCAACGAGCCGGCGTTCATCCGCGAGAACGCGCTGGACGATCCGCGCACGGTGTTCGTCCCCGAGCTGGAGGAGGAGCGCTTCCAGTCGATGGTCGCGGTCCCGATCCCCGCGCGCGACGGAGCCGCGATCGGCGTGATCGTGCTGCACACGATTGCCCCGCGCGAGTTCGACGACGGGACGCTCACCATGCTCGCGCACACGGCGCCGCTCGTCGCCGGCTCGATCGAGAACGCGCAGCTCTACGAGGACGCGCGCCGGCGCGTGGCGGCGCTCACCGCCCTGTCCGCGCTGAGCCAGCGGATCGCCGGCGTGGAGGACCGCGCCGACCTCTACCGCGCCGCGAGCGAGGGCGTGCGCACCCTGCTCGGCTGCGCGCAGGCGCGCCTGTACGCGCTCGACGCTGAGCGCGACGGGCGCTTGGAGCTCGTCGCCGCGGATCCTCCGCGCGACGGCGAGCCCCCGGCGCCCGCCGTGGAGGCAGTGGAGATCAGCGTCCCCGTCGCGGCCGGCGAAGAGCGCCTCGGGCTGCTCGTCGCAGCGGGCTCCGACGCGTTCCCCGAAGAGTCGGAGGAGCTGTTGCGCGCAGTCGCCAACCAGGTGGCGGTCGCGCTCAAGAAGGCCGAGCTGATCGAGCGCCTGACCGAGGAGAACATCGTCCGCGATCTCTTCACCGCGTTCGAGCGGGGCGAGCTGGCCGAGGCGCAGACGCGGGCGCGCCAAGCGCGCTGCGACCTCGACGGCGCACACGTCTTCGTCCACGTCGAGCAGGCAGGCGAGGGGCAGGCTCGCGAAGCGTGGCCCCCGCTCGCCGAGCACGCCGAGAGCGGGCTGCGGCGGCTCGTCCCCGGCGCGCTCTGCGACGCCGGCGGCAAGCGCGTGCGCGCGCTGCTGCCGCTCGAGGCCGGCGGGACCGCGCACGAGCTGCAGCAGCTCGACGGCGCGCTCGCGCGCCTCGGCGCGGCGGACGGGACGGCGATCGGCCGCAGCGACGTGCACCGCGGCGCCGTGCAGGCGCGGGGCGGACTGCGCGAGGCGGCCGACGCGGCGCGCGTGGCGGCCTCGCTCGTGCCGGCGGGAGGCGCGCTCGCATACGCCGAGCTCGGCGCGTATCGATACCTGGTGACGCTCGTCGACGAGGACGCGCCGGACGATCCGTATCTGGAGGCGGTGCGCACGATCGCCGCCTACGACGCACGGCGCGGCAGTCAGCTCGTCGCGACGCTCGAGCGCTACCTCACCGACCGCCGCAGCGTCACCGAGACCGCCCGCGCGCTGACGGTCCACCCGAACACGCTGCGCCAGCGACTGGAGCGGATCGAGACGATCACCGGGCTCTCACTCGCCGAGGCCGACCTGCTCGCGCTCGAGCTCGCCGTCAAGCTCGCGCGGCTGCGACCGGAGAGCTAGTTCCTCGATGCGGATCACGACGGGATCGCCTGCGAGTAGGGCCGGCAGGATGCGCCTGCCGTACGTCGACCCGGTCAAGCCGCGCCGCCTGCGCAAGGCGGTGCTGGAGCCGGTCGCGTTGTCGGGACCGGGCCGTTGGTACGTGATCAACGTCGCGCCGCGGATCGACAAGTCGCTCGGGCGCCTGACGCGCGGCTGGATGATGTCGGTGCCGGGCGTGCCGCTGCTGTTCCTGCACCACCGGGGCGCGAAGTCCGGACGCGAGTACATAACGCCGCTCGTGTACTTCAACGACGGCAGCGACGGGGACATCGTCCTGATCGCCTCCAACTACGGCCGCGAGCGCCATCCGGCATGGCTCGCGAACGTGAAGGCGAACCCGGAGGTCGAGCTCCAAGCCCGTGGCCGCACCGGCCGCTACCGCGCGCGCGTGGCCGAGGGCGCCGAACGCGACCGGCTGTTCGGGCTCGCGAAGCAGGTCACGCGCGCCTACGAGAACTACGAGCAGCTCGCGAGCCACCGGACGATCAACGTCATCGTCTGCAGCCCGCTGGATCCGGCCTAGCGCTTGCGCGGCCGCCCCGCAGCAGCATCGAGCCGCCGGCGATCGCGCTTCGTCGGGCGCCCGCCGTGGTCGGAGTGCGGAGCCGTCGCAAGCTTGCGCTGCGCGATGTACTCCTCCCGCGCCTCGAGGCTCTCGGGCGTCTCCTCGTAGAGCAGCTCGGCCACACTCGCCGGCCCGCGGCGCGCGGAGGTCCCGCGCACGAGCACGCAGCGCCACAGCTCCCCCACCGTGATCTCGACGCGGTCGCCGACCTTGATCCGCTTGCCGGGCGCCGTCCGCTGCCCGTTGACCTGCACGCGCCCGCCCTTGACGGCCTCCGCCGCCAACGGCCGCGTCTTCACAAGCCGCGCAGCCCACAGCCACCTGTCCACCCGCACCGGCTCCGCGGCGTCGTCCATACAGCCGATGATCTCAGAGGTACAACGTCGAGATGGCGGACTGGCCAAGCCAAGCCGCCACGGCGGTCAGTGGCCGTGACCGCCCCCGTGGCCCCCACCGAAGCCACCCCCGTCGAAGCTGCTGTGGTGACCGATGTGATCGCCTGGAGAACCGGCCCCCATGTCGCCGTACTGCACTCCAGTCGCGGTACCGAGGTCACGCCTCGATGCACGGGCGCTGCGCAGCGAAACGATCCCCCCAACGAGCAGCAGCACAAGCCCCGCGATGCCGGCGACTGCGTTGAACGACCCCGGAAACGCCTTGTACGCGCCTGCTACTACAAGGCCCACGCCAGCGAGAATCGTGAGCGTCGGAATGTTCTGCCGCGCTCGCATCTTCGATCGCGCCGACAGGCCCGCTACGCCACGTAGCGCTGCTGCGCCCGAGCCCGCGCCTTCGCCGCCTCGACCTCGCGGTCCTTCGGCGGCGCCGCGGTTGTCAGCTCGTCGAGGAGCTGGCGCGTGATCGCGGCGACGGCCTCGACCGCGCGCTCGAACGGCTCGGCGTTGGCCTGCGAGGGCTTCGTGGAGCCGCTCACCTTGCGGACGTATTGGAGCGCCGACGCACGGATCTCGTCCTCGGTCGCCGGCGGCTCGAAGTTGTGGAGGGTTCTGATGTTTCGACACATGCCTACATCGTAGGCATGTCCCGCGGCTCGGCGACTCGCGACGTGCGCGAGTCGCCGCTCCACGACCGGTGAGGACTATCCGGGCATCGGCTCCTGCGCCCGCGGACCCGCCACGTACGCTTCGGCCGGCTCGAGGAAGTCGGCGATCTGCGCGCGCAGCTCGGGCGTGTCCTCATGCCCGTGAACCGATGCCGCGTGCTCCGCTGCGGCCCGGATGACCTCGTCCTTCTCACCGATGATCACCAGCGAGCAGTTCGACTCGCTCGGCCAGCGGCGGCAGTCCGCCATCTGTCGTGTCATCTCGACTCCTCTCGGTTTGCCAACCGCATCGTCGCGCGCAGGCTTTCCCGCGTCAATCCGTCTGCGACCAGCTGGCGCAAGAGCCCGCGCGATCAGCCGCCGAACCAGCGCTCGCGCCGACTGGAGCCGAAGTGCTCCTTCTCGGCGACGAGCGCAAGCGACGGCTCATGGAAGGTGCCGGTCGGCTTCGGCCCCGAGAGGAAGTCGACGTCGACGCGGCCGACGCGGCCGGCGCCGAACTCGATGTAGCAGCCGCCCTGTCCGCGGTAGCCCGCCGGCGGCTCCTCACCTCGGACCTGCGCGATCAGCTCGGCGGCGACGACCTTCGCCGCGCCCTCGGAGAAGACGCCCGCCTTCGGCACGCCGACGGTCGCGACGTCGCCGACCGCATACACGCCCGGGAAGCGCGTCGCGAGCGTCGCGGAGTCGACGGGCACGTAGCCGTTCTCGGTCATGCCGCTCGCAACGACGACGTCGGGCGCCCGATGCTTGGGAACGCCGAGGAAGAGGTCGTAGGGCAGCTCGCCGCCGTCGTCGAGCACGACCATGTGGCGGGTCGTGTCGAGCGCGTGGACGCGGCGCTCGGGGACGAACGCGATGTCGCGCTCGGCGAAGGCGGCGACGAGCGCCGCGGAGGTCTCCGGCGAGGGCGGGACCGGCCGCGCGAATGGCAGCACGATCGAGATCTCGCAGGCGTCGCGGACCCCGCGCTCGGTCAGGTACTCGTGCAGCAGCAGCGCGCACTCGCTGGGAGCGGGCGGGCACTTGAACGGCGCGTCGCAGACGCCGATCACCGCGCGGCCCTGCGTGAACGTGGGCAGCACCTTCGCCATCCGCTCGGCGCCGGCGACGGAGTAGAACTCGTTGTCGCCGTCGGCGAGGCCGGGCGTGTGGTCCAGGTCGTAGTCCGCGCCGAGCGCAACCACGAGGACGTCGCCCTCATAGCTGCCGCCGTCGGTCGTCACGCGCCGCGCCTCCGGGTCGATCGCGGTGATCGTCTCGTTGACGAACCGCACCCCCGGCTTCGCGAAGTCGCGATAAGGCAGCCGCACCGCCTCCGGCGTCGCCCGGCCGAACAACACGTCGAGCTTCGAGTACCCGAAGACGAACGCGTCGCCCTTGTCGACCAGCGTCACCTCGACCGCGTCCCCGAGCGCCTCCGACAGCGTCGTCGTCAGCTCGAGCCCCCCGAATCCGGCTCCCAGGACGAGGACGCGCAGCGGCATCGGGGGAGAATACTGGCCGCACCGCCACGGTCAGAGAACGAGGTCCACGGATCCCGTGGGCGCGATCCGGTAGGGCGGGCGACACCGGCTCCGACTTCAGGGTATGAAGGCAAGCGACCGACGCGAAGGAGCGAGCAGATGCAGATCCGTACCCGCATGAGCATGAGCGCCGACGGCTACGTGACCACGCCGAGCGGGTGGCCGGCGCTGATCGCCGACCCGAGCTTCGTCCCTGGCGAGAGCCATGGCATCCGGGAGTTCCTCGACGGCTGCGAGGCGGCGCTGATGGGGCGCACCACGTTCGAGCCCGCACTCAACAACGACCGCTGGCCGTGGCCGAACCTGAACGTGTTCGTGCTGGGCTCGCAGCGTCCGCCCGGCACGCCCGACCACGTGGTCCTCGACGGCGACCCGGCACGGCTGCTGGAGCAGCTGCGCGCGGCCAACCGGGGCGGCGACGTCCACCTCGTCGGCGGCCCGCGCACGATCGAGACCTTCCGCGCCCTCGGAGCGCTCGACAAGCTCGAGCTGGTCGTGCTTCCGCTGCTGTTCGGACCCGGCGGCATGCAGCTCACGCCGTCGCTCAGCCCCGACGCCGAGCTGACGTTCGAGCGCGAGCGCGCCCTCCCGGGCGGCGCGGTGGAGATCGTCTACGCCGTGGGCCGAGAGGCGAGCGAGGTGCCGGCGCGCGCCGCAGACTGGTCCCCGGCATCGCAACGCTGAGGAGAATCGGGCTACGGTACGACCATGGCCGGAGAGCCCATGTCCAAGCGTCCACCGCCCCCATCCGCACGTCCGCCGTGGAAGGCGATCGCGATCCTCTCGCTGGTCGGCATGGGCATGATCGGCCTTGGCATCGCGACGCAGCAGGACTGGCTCGCGTTCCCCGGCATCGTCCCGCTCGCGTGCGTCCCCTCTGCGCTGCTCGTTCCCGCGCTCAGGATCTCGTGGCATCGCCGCGCCCAGCACGGCTATCGCGACATGCACTTCCTCGGCGGGCTCCTGTCGATCCTCGGCTTCAACGCGGCCGAGCGCGACGCCGCATTCGCCCGCGAGCACCGGATCGGCCCCGAGTCGCACGACTCGCCCCCGCAGTAGCGGGCGACCCCGCGCGCTGCCCACCGGGATACGAGCGGGCCACCGCGAGCGCCGACTTAGAACAACAAAACCCCCGCATCCACGGGGGCTTTGTGCAATCGGGGCGCCGAGATTTGAACTCGGGACCTCACCGACCCGAACGGTGCGCGCTACCAGGCTGCGCCACGCCCCGACGAGAGTCCAGTATTCCACAGGGACGGCGATGGTAGGTTGGCCGCGCCCGTGCCCGCCCGGACCGCCGACATCATCGCGTTCCTCGACGAGCTGCTCGAGATCGAGCGCTTCGCGGACCTCGGGCCGAACGGGCTCCAGGTCCCCGGCGCGGCCGAGGTCACGACGCTCGTCACCGGCGTCTCGGCCCAACGCGAGCTGTTCGAGCAGGCGCTCGCCCACGACGCCCAGCTCGTCCTCGCCCACCACGGCATCCTGTGGGACTTCGAGCCGCGGCGCATCGGGCCCGCACAGGCCGCCCGCCTCAAGCTGCTGCTGGCCAACGACATCGCTCTCGGCGCCTACCACCTACCGCTCGACGCGCACCCCGAGCACGGCAACAACGCGCTGCTCGCCGAGGGGCTCGGCGCCGCCGCCCACACGCCCGCCTTCCCCGCCAAGGGCGCCGACATCGGCGTCGTCGCCCGCTTCGACGGCGACGGCGTCCCCGCCGCCGAGCTGACGCAGCGCGTCGCGACGCTCACGCGACGCGAGCCGCTCGTCTTCGACGCCGGCCCCGCGCGCGTGCGCACGCTCGGAATCGTCTCTGGCGCCGCCGCCGGCACGCTCACGGAGGCGATCGAGCTGGGGCTCGACGCGTTCCTCACCGGCGAGCCGAAGGAGCACGTGATGGCCCAGGCGCGCGAGGCGGGCATCCACTTCGTCGCCGCCGGCCATTACGCGACCGAGACGCTCGGGATCCAGCGGCTCGGCGAGCTCGTCGCCGAGCGCTTCGGCGTCGCCCACACGTTCGTCGAGATCCCGAACCCGGTCTGAGCTCCGACCCTCCGGACCGACCTCAAGTTGGCGCAACCTCGCAAACTCTGACCACGGATCCCTGGGGTTTGTTGCCCCCGTCCGCGCGCCTATGTATAAAAGCGCTATGTAGCGATCGACACCAGGAGGTGGGAGGACCGATGGCGATTCACCTGACGCCCACGGAGCTTGCACGCGAGTCCGGTCTCGAACGGCGCGATGTCATCACGAAGTGCGTGCAACTGGGCGTCCCGATCTTCCAGGGCCGCATCGACAAGACCCTCTTCCTCTCCAGTCTCGGCGTCTCCGCCAAGAGCACGATGCCGCCGCAGCGCCTGATGGCCGGATAGCGGCTGGCTGACACGCCAGCCAACCCGCGCGCCCGGGCGCGGTCGAACCTACAATCGGTTGCCTCCGCTGCCCACGAGGAGGAACCGACCATGGAGTCCAGCGCTCCGAGCGCCATCGACGCGTCCACCGGCTCGAAGACGATCGCCGACCTGCTGCCGCTGGCGGCCGAGCAGCACCGGGACGCCGTCGCCGTGCGCTACAAGCGCGACGGCTCCTGGCACGACGTCACGTTCGGCGAGGTGGGCGAGATCGCCGAGGAGATCGCGCTTGGTTTGATCGACCTCGGGATCGCCGCCGGCGACCGCGTCGCGATCCTCTGCCGCACGCGCCCCGAGTGGACCTACGCCGACTTCGGCGCCACGCAGACGGGCGCCGTCGTGGTCCCGATCTACCCCACCAACTCACCGGAGGAGTGCGAGTGGGTCGCAGGCGACTCCGACGCGTGCGCGATCGTCTGCGAGAACGCGGAGCAGGTCGCCAAGGTCGCCGAGGTGCGGGCGCGGCTGCCGCACCTCGCGCACGTGATCGTGATCGACGCCGACGGGGACGTCGGCGATGCGATCACGCTCGAGCAGCTGCGCGCGCGCGGTCGCGGCGTGAACCGCGCCGAGCTCGAGCGCCGGCGCGAGGCCGTCAAGCCCGAGGACCCGTACACCTTCATCTACACCTCCGGCACGACCGGGCCGCCGAAGGGCTGCGTGCTGCTGCACGGCAACTACCGCGCGATCCTCTCGATGGCGCAGACGGTGCGCAGCGTCGAGGAGGACGAGCTGACCTACCTCTACCTGCCGCTCGCGCACTCCTTCGCGCTGCTGATCCAACTCTTGTCCTTCGACGTCGGCGCGACGCTCGCCTACTGGGGCAACGACCCGCAGCAGATCATCGTCGAGATCAACGAGGTCCACCCGACGAACTTCCCGTCGGTGCCGCGCATCTTCGAGAAGATCTACACGCTGGTCACGGCCAACGTGGAGCCCGAGAAACTGCGCGCCGCCGTCGCGCTCGGCGTGAAGGTGCGCGAGCTGCAGCTCGCCGAGCAGCCCGTCCCGCCGGAGCTGCAGGCGCCGTTCGACGAGGCCGAGCAGGAGCTGTTCTCCAAGGTCCGCGGCGCCTTCGGCGGACGCGTGCGCCAGGCGATCTCCGGCGCGGCACCGATCGCGAAGGAGATCCTCGAGTTCTTCTTCGCCTGCGGCGTGCCGGTGTTCGAGGGCTACGGCATGACGGAGACCGCCACGGCGGCCACGTTCCAGTCGCTGGACGGCTACAAGCTCGGCACCGTCGGGCGCCCGTTCCCCGGCGTCGAGCTGCGGATCGCCGAGGACGGCGAGGTGCTGATCAAGGGCGGCAACATCTTCGCCGGCTACCACAACAACAGCGACGCGAGCTTCGGCGCCGTCACCGACGGCTGGCTGCACACGGGCGACCTCGGCTCGCTCGACGAGGACGGCTTCCTCACGATCACCGGCCGCAAGAAGGACATCATCATCACCGCGGGCGGCAAGAACCTGACCCCCGCCAACATCGAGAACGACATGAAGCAGTGCCGCTGGGTCTCGCAGGCGGTCATGCACGGCGACCGCCGGCCGTTCCCCGTGATGCTGATCACGCTCGACGAGGAGGAGATCGTCCCGTGGGCTCAGCAGCAGGGCCTGCCGACCGAGATCCCGGCGCTGGCGGGTCATCCGGACGTGCGCGCACTCGTGCAGGCCGAGCTCGACCGCGCCAACGACAAGTACGCCCAGGTCGAGAAGGTCAAGAAGTTCGCGATCCTCGACCACGACCTGACCCAGGAGACGGGCGAGCTGACGCCGACCCTGAAGGTCAAGCGCAACGTCGTCAACGAGAAGTACGCGGACCTGTTCGACTCGCTTTATACGAACTAGCGCGTACTCTTAAAGGGAGCACCATGCGGACCGATCCCACCGACACCGGCGGCATGTTCATCACCCGTCGTCCGGGCACGCGGCCGACGCAGTACCGCACGCCGCCCCAGCGCGGCGATGACCGCCAGCGTCGCCGCGACGCACTGTTCGCGGCCGGGCTGCTTGCCGTGATGGTCGTGATCAACCTCTCCTTCTGGGGTCCGCTGCCGCTCGCGTGCCTGTGGATCGGCGGCCATGCGCAGTGGCTCACCGACAGCATCGGCTTCGGCCTGTTCGCGGCGTTCATGACGCTCGGCGGCGGCCTGGCGCTCGGGCTGATGACGCTCAAGCGGCTCGACTACGCCTGGGTGCTCGTGCGCCGCGCCGCCGGCCACGACCAGCGCGAGGGGACGATCGGACGCATCTTCATGCTCTGCTGCATGGTCGGCGTGCCCGCTTTCGGGATCTGGTTCACGTTCTTCAGCGGCGCAGACGTTGCGGGCGTGAGCGTCCAGAGCTTCATCGGCGGCTGAGGCTGCCAGGTGGGACCGCTCGACTACTACCGCCAGTTCGCCGGCATGACCGACGAAGAGATCAGCGACGAGCTGCGCGAGCGCGCCGAGGCGCGCCGCAGAGCGCTCGCCCGCATCGAGGTACTCGACCTCTCGCGCACGACGTGGCACGAGCTGCCGCATCCGGACGTCGTCAACGCGGTCACGTTCGCCGCGCGCGGGGCGCTCCAGGTCGCACCGGACCCGACCGCGGAGGAGCTGCGCCGCGAGCTCGGCCGCCGCCACGGGCTCGAGCCCGACCGCATCGCCGTCGGCCATGGCGCCGCGCAGCTGCTCTCCAGCGCCACACGCACGCTGCTGGAGCCCGGCGACGAGCTGATCACGCCCTGGCCCTCCTATAGCCTCTACCCGCTGATGACGCAGCGCGCCAACGCGCGCGCGGTTCCGATCGCCGCCGGTCACGACGTCGAGGCGCTGCGCGCCGCGATCACGCCGCGCACCCGCGCGATCGTCGTCTGCAACCCGAACGATCCGACCGGCGCCCACCTCTCGCTCGCGCAGCTGCGCGACCTGCTCGACGGCCTTCCAGAGCACATCTCCGTCCTGCTCGACGAGGCGCTCGCCGACTTTGTCGCCGCCCAGGAGCCGGGCGCGACGCTGCCGCTGCTTGAGGAGCATCCGCGCCTGCTGATCTTCCGCACGTTCTCGAAGGCCTACGGGCTCGCCGGCCTGCGCTGCGGCTACGTGCTCGGCGGGCCGGGGGCCGAGCCGCTGCTCGCACGCCTGGCCCCGGAGCTCGGCGTCGGCCTGCCGACGCAGGTCGGCGCGCTGGAGGCGCTGCGCGTCTGCGACCCGCAGCTGGCGATGCGCCGCGCGGCCGTGATCGCCGAGCGCGCACGCCTCTTCGACGCCCTGCACGAGCTGCCCGTCGACGCCGCGCCGAGCGAGGCGAACGTCGTGTGGATGCGTGCGCTCGGGATCTCCGCCGCGGAGCTGACCGCGCGTCTGCGCCGCTCGGGCGTGCTCGTCATGAGCGGGGACCTCGTCGGCGACGAGCACCACGTGCGCGTCGCGCTGCAGAGCAGCGAGGCGACCGACCGGCTGCTCGACGTGCTGGACACGGCGACCGCCGTGGCCGCCTGAGCTGCGCGCGGGCGCTCAGTCAGAGGACGCCGAGGCCGACTGGCGCAGCAGCGTGCCGGTCGTCTGCTCGAGGATCTTGCGCCAGCGCACAGTCTCCTCACGCTCGGTCGCGAAGTGCTTGACGACCTTGCGCACGCGCGTGGCGGAGATCTCGATCCCGTGGCGCGCGGCGAGCAGCTTGATGCGGTCGTAGTCCTCGGCGAGGCGCGTCGTGACCGTGCGGAAGCCGTGGCTGGCGATCTCCACGCGCGAGGCGTAGTCCATCACGCTGGTGCGGAACATCAGCTCGTCGGTCGCGTCGGGCTCGATCAGCACGAAGTCCACGCCGGGGTACTTGTCCTCCCAGGCCGTGCGGATCTCGTGCAGACGGCGGTATGTCATCAGCTTGAACGTCTGGTAGCCGATGTGCGGGAAGCCCATGTCCGAGACGCGCGGATGCAGCGGGTTCTCCCGCACCGCCTCGTTCATATACGGCACGAGCGGGTTGACGACGACGATCAGCGTCGCCCCCGCCTCGACGGCGATGTCGAGGTTGGTCGTCGAGAGGATGCCGCCGTCGATCAGCTCGCGATCGCCGACGCGGACCGGCTCGTAGACCATCGGCAGCGCGCTCGAGGCGCGCACGGCGGTCGAGATCGGCACGTCGTCGAAGGCCGCCGAGCCGAACACGACGCGCTCGCAGCTGTCGAGGTCGGTCGCAGTCAGGTACAGCTCCTGCGCCAGCTCGCGGAAGTCGTCGGTGCGCCCCTCGTCGCTCAGCACGGAGCGCACGTAGGACTCGACGCCCTTGCCGGAGTAGAGGCCGGACGGCAGCCCCGTGGCGAGCCCGAGCACGAGGTCGAGCGCCGAGACCTGGCCGAGATGCGTCGCGACGTTGCGCGCCAGCTTCGCAAGCGCGAGCGGGAACAGGATCGCCTTGCTCGCGAGCTCTCTGACGTTGAGCCGCAGCAGCGCCCCGAGCTCGATCTCCTGAAACGGCGCGGGCACCTGACGGTCGAGCACGCGCATCATCTCCTCGGGCGTGATCCCGTTCGCCAGCATCGAGGCGACGAACGAGCCGGCGCTCGTGCCGACGTAGATGTCGAAGTCCGTCACCGAGCGGTTGACCGACAGCAGGTCGAGCGCGCGCAGGGCGCCGATCTCGTAGACGGCGCCGGTGAAGCCGCCGCCGCCGAGCACGAGCGCCGTCTTCGACGGGCGCTTGGGCTTGCGGGCAGCCGTTCTGCGCACCTGCGAGGATGCCCCCGCGCGCTTGCGCTGCTTCGCGGCGGAGGCGTCGAGGCTGACGACCTTGCCCTCGGGCTTCATCTCCGCATTGTACGCCTGCGTTTGGACGACACGACCGCGACTCTCGCCCCGGCGCGCTGTTGTGAGCTGGGTGCGCCGTCCGCTCCCGCTCGCCGCGTCGATCGTCGTGCTGCTCGCGCTCGCGCAGACCCCCGCCGCGGTCGACGCGGCGCCGCTCGACGCGCTGGTCGCGCACCAGCTCGCGCGCGCCGGCGGCCTCTCCGGCGCCTATGTCCTCGACACGACGACGGGCCGCACGCTCGCGTCCGTGCGCGCCGACACGCCGCGGATCCCGGCCTCCGTCGAGAAGCTCTACACGACCACGACGGCGCTGCTGCGCTTCGGGGCCGACGGGACGCTCCCGACGACCGTCGAGGGCAACGGGGCGCTCGACGCCGCCGGCACCTGGCACGGCGACCTCTACCTGCGCGGCGGCGGGGATCCGACGTTCGGCAGCGCAGCGTTCGCCCAGCGCGCCTACGGGGTCGGCGCGACCGTCGCCGACCTCGCCGCGGCGCTGCGCGACGCGGGCCTGCGGCGCGTCAGCGGCACGATCTACGGCGACGAATCGTGGCTCGACCGCCTGCGCGGCGACCCCGCGAACGGCTACGCGCTCGACGTCACCGAGCTTGGCGGTCCGCTCGGCGGGCTCTTGTTCGACCGCGGCCTCGCGCGCACCGACGGCAGCGCGCTGCAAACGCACCCGGCGAAGTTCGCCGCCCGCCAGCTCGCGGTCGAGCTGCGCCGCCATGGCGTGCGCGCCTCGCTGCAGCGCGTCGGCGAGCGCGTCACGCCCACCACGGCATCGGAGCTCGTGCGCGTCGACTCGCCGCCGATGGCGACGCTCGTGCGGCTCACGCTCGTGCCCTCCGACAACCTCTTCGCCGAGATGCTGGTGAAGGACGTCGGGGCCGCCTACGGCAGCGGCGGCTCGACGGCGGCGGGCGTCGCGGTCGTGCGGCGCACGCTCGCGCGCTTCCACATCCACCCCGCGATCTCCGACGGCTCCGGGCTCTCGCGCGCCGACCGCACCTCGCCGCGGCAGGTCGTCACGCTGCTGGCGCGCATGCGCGACGTGCCGGGGCTGCGCGGCGGGCTCGCCCTCCCCGGGCGCACCGGCACGCTCGCGGAGCGGATGCGCCACTCCTCGGCGCAGAGGCGCTGTCAGGCGAAGACCGGCACGCTCTCCGACGTCTCGGCGCTCGCGGGCTACTGCCGCACGCCCAACGGCCACGTGCTCGCGTTCGCCTTCATGGAGAACCTCGTCTACACGGTGACCGCGAAGAAGATCGAGGACGCGCTGACGATCCGGCTCGCGCGCCTGCGTCCGGGCGGACCCCCGGCGCCGCCGCCGACGGACGGCGGCGGCGCGGGAACAGCCGTCAGCCGCGCACGACGATGAAGTTGAGCGCCTTCGCGACGACCCGCTTGCCCGCGGCGTCAGTCGCCGCGAGCAGCATGCGATAGCGACCCGGGGCGAGGCTCCTGCGGCCGAGCTTCCCGGAGAAGCCCTTGCGGTCATGCCCCGCAGCCGCCTGCTGCGCGAAGCGCCCGACGAGCTTGAAGCGCGTGCATGCCCGGCCATGCGCGTTGGCGCGCGAGAACTTCTTGCAGCTGTGCCCCGGAAGCCTGCGCCCCGGGACGCGACGCTCGATCGTGAAGAGCACGTGCGCGGGCTCCGAGAGGGTGAAGCGAATCGTCGTTCCCTTCGCTGCCGGCTTGCGTGCGCGTGCACGCGCGGCACGCTCGGATGCGCCATGCGGGTCGACGGCCCACCTGCTCGGCGTCATCGAGACGTCCGTCAGCGTGAGCGTCGCGGGCGGCTCGACCGCCTTCGAGCGCGTCGGGTCGAGCGGGAAGGCGTCCTGCGCGTCGGGGACGCCGTCGTTGTCGTCGTCGGCGTCGCAGGCGTTGCCGAGCCCGTCGTGATCGCTGTCGAGCTGGTCGGCGTTGGCCAGCAGCGGACAGTTGTCGGAGGTGTTGGCGACGCCGTCGTTGTCGTTGTCGGGATCGCACGCGTCGCCGATGCCGTCGTGATCGCGGTCGGCCTGGTCGCCGTTCGCGATGCTCGGGCAGTTGTCGGCGGCGGTCGTGAGGCCGTCGAAGTCTGGATCGATGAAGCTGGAGTTGTGCGGCTGGGAGGTCGCGAGCTGCGTCCAGTCGCTCGGGCTGTCGGTGTCCTTGCTGCCGAACAGCAGCCGCTCAGCCGAGCCGCCGCTGACCGGTGCCGCGAACGTGCCGTACGTCGGGAAGTCGCTCGACGTACCGCCGTAGCCGATGACGTCGCCGCCGACCGTGTTGAGCACGAGGCCGCCGAGCGAGCTGTTCAGGAAATCCGTGCCCGCGCACGCAACTCCAGCTCCGAGCCCAGCGCCGGAGAGCGTGTGGTCGGACGAGACGCTGCCGCCGTAGGCGGTGCCCGTCTCGAGATAGTGCTGGCCGGGCTGCAGGATGACGCTCTGGGGCACGTAGGCGATCTTGCACTGACCGAGCATGTTGGCCTCGGACGGCTGGCGCAGCATGTCGGAGCCCTGGAGGCTGCCGGCCTGGTCGCCAACGTTCACGAGCTCGAGGAACTCGTCGGACGCGCCGCCTGGGCCGGCCGTCTGGAACTGGGAAATGATGATCTTCGGCCCGATCGGCGCGGCGAGCGCGAGCCCTGGAACGACGGCGACCACAGCGCAGGCGAGTGCGCAGGCGCGCAGCAGAAAACGTGTCATGGCATTTCCTTCCCGTGTCGGAGCGACCACCGACGTACCGGCGGTGCGACCCTATCAGGGCTCGGCGACAGCGTCGGGCTGCGCGCCGGCCAGCAGCGCCTCCAGCCCGGCCTCGTCGAGCACCGGCACGCCGAGGCGCTCGGCCTTCTCCAGCTTCGAGCCGGCCGCCTCGCCGGCGACGAGGTAATCCGTCTTCTTCGAGACCGCCGCGGTGACGCGTCCGCCGGCGGCGAGGATCCGCTCGGTCGCCTGCTCGCGCGTGAGCGTCGGCAGCGTGCCGGTAAGCACGAGCGCCTTGTCGGCCAACGGCCCCTCCCCCGGCGGCGGCCCCTCCTCCTCGAGGCGCAATCCAAGCGCATGCAGGTCGGCGATCAGCGCGCGCATCGACTCGTCTTGGAGCTGCTCGTGGATCTGCTCGGCGACGATCGGCCCGATCCCCGGCGTCTCGGCGATCTGCTCCGGCGTGGCGGCGCTCAACGCCTCGATCGTGCGGAAGCGCTGCGCGATGTTGCGCCCGGTCACCTCACCGATCCCCTCGATCCCGATCGCGGACAGCACGCGCCCGAACGGTCGCTGCTTGGAGTGCTCGATCGCCGCGATCGCATTGCGCGCCGAGACCTCGGCGAAGCGGTCGAGCGCGACGAGCTGCTCCTCGTTCAGGCGGTAGAAGTCGCCCGCCGTCCGCACGAGCCCGTGCTCCATCAGCACGGTCACCTGCTTCTCGCCGATCCCGTCGACGTCCATCGCCCCGCGCGAGACGAAGTGCGAGAGCAGCTGCCAGCGGCGCCCCTCGCAATCGCGGTTGGGGCAGCGCGTGAAGACGCCCTCGTCCTTGATCGTCGGCGTCGCGCAGACCGGGCACTTCGCGGGCGGTCGCGGCACCGGCGCGCGATCGGAGCGCTCGACGACGTGCGGGGCGGGCGATATGACCTGCGGGATCACGTCACCGGCGCGCAGCACGATCACGTCGTCGCCGGGCCGCACGTCCTTGCGCTCGAGGTCCTCCTCGTTGTGCAGTGTCGCGAGCTTGACCGTCACGCCGCCGACGTGGACCGGCTCGAGCTCGGCGAACGGGTGCAGCGTGCCGAACTTGCCGACGTTCCAGTGCACGTCGATCAGCT
Source organism: Conexibacter sp. (assembly GCA_035637995.1). Taxonomy (GTDB): domain Bacteria; phylum Actinomycetota; class Thermoleophilia; order Solirubrobacterales; family Solirubrobacteraceae; genus Conexibacter. The sequence continues at coordinate 23,645 of DASRAV010000011.1, forward strand.
TCGTGATCGCCGTCGTCGGCGGAAACTTCCATGCGATCGCCCAGCGCGGATCGCGCCCGACGACGCCGAGGCGGCGCTGCAGCTCGAAGTCGTCGACCTTCACGACGACGCCGTCGATCTCGAACGCGAGCGCGCCGCGCCGCTCCTCCCAGCGGCGGCAGCGCGCGATCACCTCGGCGTCGGACGTGAGCCGCTCGACGTCCGGGTTGACGCGGAAGCCGTGCGCGCGCAGCCACTGCAGGCTCTCCCAATGGCCCGCGAACGCGATGCCGTCCGTCACGCCGACCGCGTAGGCCCACATCGACAGCGGCCGCTCCGCCGACTGCTTTGGGTCGAGCTGCCGGATCGCGCCGGCGGCGGAGTTGCGCGGGTTCATGAACGTCGAGAGGCCCTGCTCGGCGCGCCGCAGGTTCACCGCCTCGAAGTCGGCGAGCGAGATGTAGATCTCGCCGCGCACCTCGATCAGCGCCGGCGCGTCGTCGATCCGCAGCGGGATCGCCCCGATCGTGCGCAGGTTGTGCGTCACGTCCTCTCCGATTTCGCCGTTGCCGCGCGTGGCGCCGCGCACGAGCACGCCGTGCTCGTAGACGAGCGAGATCGCGAGCCCGTCGACCTTCGGCTCCACGACGTAGGCGAAGTCGGGGTCCTCGATCCCCTCGCGCGCCAGATGCGCGCGCATGCGCTCGATCCATGCGGTCAGCTCCTCGTCGCTGCGCGCGTTGGCGAGCGAGAGCATCGGCTGCAGGTGGCGGACCTTCTCCAGCGACGCGACGGGCTCGCCGCCGACGCGCTGGGTCGGCGAGTCAGGCGTCAAGAGCTCGGGGTGCTCGGCCTCGAGCGCACGCAGCTCGTCGAGCAGCTTGTCGTAGACGTCGTCGGTGACCGATGGGTCGTCGAGGACGTAGTAACGGTGGCCGTGCTCGGTCAACTCGGCGCGCAGCTGCGCCGCGCGGGCTGCCGCGTCGGCGGGGGCTCGGCTCACTCCGCTTCGCGCGCCGCCGGCGCGATCAGGCGGGCGAGATCGTGGTCGCGCAGCGACGCGATCCCGTCGCGATCGGTGAGGTCGAAGTGGATCGGCGTCACCGCGATGCGACCTGCCGCGACGGCGGCGATGTCGGTGCCGTGCTCGTCGACGAGCCCGCCGGCATCGCCGTAGATGCGGAACAGCCGCCGGCCGGGGTGCTCCTGGTCCTGCAGCTCCAGCACGTCCTCGTAGATGCGCTTGCCGAGGCGCGCGACCTCGACGCCGCCGAGCTCGCCGCCGGGTACGTTCACGTTCAGCAGCGTGCCCGCCGCGAGCGGGATCGACTCCAGCTCCGCGACGAGCTTGGCCGCGAACGCCGCACCGGCGGCGAAGTCGAACGTGCGCCCGAGGCGGAAGTCGAGCTCGCGCGCGTCGGACTGCTGGGAGACGGCGATCCCGGGGATGCCGAGCAGCAGCGCCTCGAACGCTGCCGCGACCGTGCCCGAGTAGGTGATGTCGTCACCGAGGTTGAGCCCGTGGTTGATGCCCGAGACGACCAGCTCGGGGCGGAAGCCCTCGATCAGGCCGAGGTGGCTGAGGCGCACGCAGTCGACCGGCGTGCCGTCGGTCGCGTAGCCGACCGCGCCGTCGCCGAAGTCGACCTCCTCCACCCACAGCGGCCGCCGCGTCGTGATCGAGCGCGCGGTCGCGGAGCGGTTCCCATCCGGCGCGATCACCGCCAGCTCGACGTGCGGCAGCTCGAGCAGCGCGCTGCGCAGGGCGCGCAACCCGCCGGCGTCGATGCCGTCGTCGTTGGTGAGCAGGACCTTCATCGGCCTCGGATGGTAGAGGTGCGCATCACGGGAGCACCGCTCGACCGTCATAGCCGACCCCGACGAGATGGAGGCCATGCGGCGGCGCCGTCGCGCCGGCGCGCGCCCGCGGCGCGCCTTCGAGCAGCGCCGCGAAGTCCGCGGGCGCGCGGCGCCCGCCCGCGACTTCGAGCATCGTCCCGACGAGCACCCGGTTCATGTTGCGCATGAACGCGTCGGCCTCGATCCAGAACGCGACGACGTCGCCCTCCGCATGCCAGGCGGCGCTGCGCACGTCGCGATCGAAGTGCACATGCTCGGTCTCGGTCGGCGTGAAGGCGGTGAAGTCGTGCGTGCCGGCGAGCGCGGCGGCGCAGGCATCGAGCGCCTCGCGGTCGAGCGGGTGCGGCCACCACAGCGCGTGCCCGCGCTCGTGCGCGCTGCGCTCGCGCCGCGCGAGCACGCGGTAGCAGTAGGCGCGGCTTGTGGCGTCGTGGCGCGCGCTGAAGCCGGGTGCGACCGCCTCGCTCGCGAGCACGGCGACGTCCTCCGGCAGCAGCGCGTTGAGCGCACGCGGCTCCACCCGCGGCCCGTCGTAGCTCGCGACCTGCGCCCACGCGTGAACACCGGCGTCGGTGCGCCCGGCGACCGTGACGGGCACCGCCTCGCGGCGCAGCACCACCGCGAGCGCCCGTTCCAGCTCCTCCTGCACGCTACGCAGACCGGGCTGCTTCGCCCAGCCGGCAAAATCACGTCCGTCGTATTCCAGAACGATTTTCGTTGTATCGCTCACGTGATCGTTGTGCCGTATCGGCGCGGCTGGCAAGGACGCAGGGAACGTGGCCTACCCAGGTAGGCGAGTGACCGAGGACGCCGCCAGGCGCGCCGAGACGGTGCAACGAGGCTCAGACGAGCTCGAGGAAGACCATCTCGGTCGCGTCGGAGCGACGCGGACCGAGCTTGAGGATGCGGGTGTAGCCGCCCGGCCGCTCCGTGTAGCGCGGCGCGATCTCCTCGAACAGCTTGTAGACGCTGAACTTGTCCTGCCCGAGCGCCGACAGCGCCTGCCGGCGCGCGTGCAGGTCGCCGCGCTTGGCGAGCGTGATCAGCTTCTCCAGCTCCGGCTTGACGGCCTTCGCCTTCGTCTCGCTCGTCTTGATCCGCTCGTGCGCGATGACCTCCTTGCAGAGGTTCGCGAGCAGCGCCTTGCGATGCGAGGAGCTGCGTGAGAGCTGGTAGCGGTTTCGCTGGTGGCGCATGGGCTGGAAGAGGGTACCGGGTCGTCAGTCCTGGCGCAGGTGCAGGCCGCGCGACTCGAGCGTCTCGATGACCTCGTCGATCGACTTCTTGCCGAAGTTCGGGATCGCGTTGAGCTCGTTCTCGGTCTTCGAGATCAGGTCGCCGACCGTCTGGATGCCGGCGCGCTTGAGGCAGTTGTACGACCGCACGCCCAGCTCCAGCTCCTCGATCAGGATGTCGTCCATCGCGTTCGCGGGACGGCCGCCCGGCGCGACGCCGTTGGGGCCGAGGCCGCCGTGGCCGCCGAGCGCCGGCTCGAGCGCGCCGAGACCGCCGGTGTCGCGCAGCTCCACGACGCGGTCGGCGTCGGTAAAGATCGCCAGCTGGGAGATCAGGATCTCGGCCGCCTCGCGCAGCGCGGCGTGCGGGTCGATCGAGCCGTCAGTCTCGATGTCGAGCGTGAGCTTGTCGTAGTCGGTCTTCTGGCCGACGCGCGCCTGTTCGACGGCGTAGGCGACACGCCGCACGGGCGAGAAGATCGAGTCGATCGGGATCACGCCGATCGGCTGGTCCGGTGACTTGTTCTCCTCCGCCGGGCGGTAGCCGCGCCCGCGGCCGACCGTGAGGTAGACCTCGAGCTTCGTCTTCTTCTCGAGCGTCGCGATGTGCGCGTCGGGGTTGAGGATCTCGACGCCGGAGGGCAGGTCGATGTCCTTCGCGGTGATCTCACCGGGCCCCGTGACGACGAGCGGCGCCTCGATCTCGGTCGCGTCGGAGTGCATGCGGCAGACGACGCCCTTGAGGTTGAGGACGATGTCGGTCACGTCCTCCTTGACGCCCGTGATCGTCGAGAACTCGTGCGCGACGCCCTCGATGCGGACGCTCGTCACCGCGGCGCCCGCGAGCGAGGACAGCAGGACGCGGCGCAGCGAGTTGCCGAACGTGTAGCCGAACCCGCGATCAAGCGGCTCGATCGTGAACGAGCCGCGGTTCTCCTCGACGGTCTCGGTGGTGATTCGGGGGACTTGGAAATCGAGCATCGGGGTCGGTCCTAACGTCGTCGTGTCATGAGCGCCGCCCGCCGCGGGCGGTCATGCGGGCGTCGCGCAGCCGTGTGGGGCGGCTTCGCAACGCGCGGTCGGTTACTTCGAGTAGAGCTCGACGATGAGCTGCTCCATCACCGGGGCGGCGATCTCGCGTCGCTCCGGCTTGCGCAGCACCTTCGCCGTGAGGGCGTCGTGGTCGGCCTGCAGCCAGGCCGGCACCTGGCCGGTCAGCTCGGTCGCGTCGCGGATCGTCTGCGCCGCCGTGCTGGATGCCTTGATCGCGATCACGTCGCCATCGCGCATCTGGTAGCTCGGGATGTCGACGCGGCGGCCGTTGACGGTCCAGTGGCCGTGGCGAACCAGCTGCCGGGCTTGACGCCGGGAGGCGGCGAAGCCGAGACGCACGAGCACGTTGTCGAAGCGGCACTCGAGCATGCGCAGCAGGTTCTCGCCCGTGATGCCGGGCTGACGGCTGGCCTTCTCGTAGTACGCGCGAAACTGGCGCTCGAGCACGCCGTAGTAGCGGCGCGCCTTCTGCTTCTCGCGCAGCTGGACGCGGTACTCGCTCTGCTTCTGGCGCCCACGACCGTGGTCGCCCGGCGGGTATGCGCGTCGCTCGACGCCGCACTTGTCGGTCAGGCAGCGCTCGCCCTTGAGGAACAGCTTCTGGCCCTCACGACGGCACTGCTTGCACTGGGGGCTCGTGTCCTTCGCCATGTCGGTGCTCCTAGACCCGCCGCCGCTTGCGCGGACGACAGCCGTTGTGGGCCTGCGGTGTGACGTCGCGTACCGCGGTCACCTCGAGGCCGGCGGCCTGAAGCGAGCGGATCGCCGTCTCACGCCCCGAACCGGGGCCCTTCACAAAGACCTCGACCTTCTGCAGGCCGTGCTCGATGCCCTTGCGGGCGGCGGCGTCGGCCGTGACCTGAGCGGCGAAGGGCGTGGACTTGCGCGAGCCCTTGAAGCCGGCGCCGCCGGCGGACTCCCAGGCGATCACGTTGCCCTCGCGGTCGGTCAGCGAGACGATCGTGTTGTTGAAGCTCGTCTTGATGTGCGCCTGGCCGATCGGGATGTTCTTGCGAACTTTGCGACGGCCGCGCTGCGGACGCTTCGGAGCTGGACTCACTTACTTCTTCCCCGCCTTCTTCTTGCCGGCCACCTGCATCCGCTTCGGGCCCTTGCGCGTGCGCGCGTTGGTCTTGGTCTTCTGACCCCGCACCGGCAGGCCTCTGCGATGGCGCAGGCCGCGGTAGCAGCCGATCTCCATCAGGCGCTTGACGTTCTGGGAGCGCTCGCGCCGGAGGTCGCCCTCGACGGTCAGCTCGCGGTCGATCGCGTCGCGGAGCTTCGCGACCTCGTCCTCGGTCAGGTCGCGGACGTAGGTGTCCGGCGAGACGCTGACTTCGGTGAGCAGTTTGTTCGACGTCGCCCGGCCGATGCCGTAGATGTACGTCAGCCCGATCTCGACGCGCTTGTTCAAGGGGATGTTGATGCCTGCTATGCGTGCCATCGCGATCGCGCTACCCCTGCCGCTGCTTGTGGCGCGGATTCGAGCAGATGACCAGCACGCGCCCGTGGCGGCGGATGATCTTGCATTTCTCGCACATCGGCTTGACCGACGGTCGTACCTTCATGATCCCTTTCGGCTGATTTCCAGCGACTAGGCTCTGGCTGCCGGGACGGCCGCCGCTACCACGTCGAGGACTTCCGCAGCCCAAAGCCAGACGGCTCAGAGCGCGACGGGGGATGGTACCAAAGCCGCGCAGCCATGCGCGGCGCCACCGGCGTGGATCACGCGGCTGCTCGTTTGCCGTGCTCGTGCCACGGCGTCAGTACCCGTGGGCCCGCGGCCGTGATCGCGATCGTGAACTCGAAGTGCGCGGCGAGCGAGCCGTCCTGGGTGTAGATCGCCCAGTGGTCGTCAGCCATCTGCACCTGGTGGCGCCCGGCGGTGACCATCGGCTCGATCGCGAGCACCATCCCCTCTTCCAGCTTCGGACCGCGCCCGGGAGCGCCGTAGTTGGGCACCTGCGGATCCTCGTGCATGTCGCGCCCGATGCCGTGCCCGACGAGCGAGCGGATGATCCCGAAGCCCTGCGCCTCGGCATGGGCCTGGATCGCGTGCGAGACGTCGCCGAGGCGATTGCCGGCCACGCACTGCGGAACGGCGGCGAACAGCGCGCCTTCGGTCGTGTCGAGCAGCTTGCGCGCGACGGGCGAGATCGGTCCGACGGCGAACGTGCGCGCCGCGTCGGCGACCCAGCCGTCGAAGATGACGCCGACGTCGACGGAGAGGATGTCGCCACGCTCGAGCTTGTAGGGGCCGGGAATCCCGTGCACGACCATCGCGTTCGGCGAGGCGCAGATCGAGCCGGGGAAGCCGCGATAGCCCTTGAACGCCGGCTCGGCACCCTGAGAGCGGATGAAGCGCTCGGCCGCCTCGTCGAGCTCGGCGGTCGTGACGCCGGGGCGGATCTTGCCCTCGACGAGCTCCAGCGTGCGCACGAGGATCGCGCCCGCGGCCGCCATCTGCTCGATCTGCTCGGGGGTCTTCTTGACGATCACAGCGTCTCCTCGAGCCGCAGCGTCGCGAGCACCGCGCGGATGTGGTCGTGGACCTCGGTCGGGCTGCGCGTGCCGTCGACGCGGCGCAGCAGGCCGCGCTCGTCGTAGTAGGCGATCAGCGGTTCGGTGTCCGCGTGGTAGATCTGCAGGCGCTTCTGCACGACCTCGGGCTTGTCGTCGTCGCGCTGCACGAGGCGCGAGCCGTCGACGTCGCAGCGGCCCTCGTGCTTGGGGGGGTCGGACTCGACGTGGTAGGGCCGGCCGGTCTTGACGCTCACGCGGCGCCCGGAGATGCGGCGCACGACCTCCTCGTCGGGCACGTCGATCAGCAGCACCGCGGTGATCTCGCGCCCGAGCCGCTCGAACGCCTCGCCGAGCGCGTCCGCCTGCGGGCGGGTGCGCGGGAAGCCGTCGAGGATGAAGCCGTCGGCGCAGTCGTCCTCGCCGATGCGATCGCAGATGAGATCGACGACGAGCTCGTCGGGCACCAGCTCGCCTGCGTCCATGTAGCGCTTGGCGGCCTGGCCGAGCTCGGTCCCGTCCTTCACGGCGGCGCGCAGGATGTCCCCCGTCGCCACGTAGGGCAGGCGGAAGTCTTCCTGGAGGCGCGCGGCCTGCGTGCCCTTGCCGGCCCCCGGAGGACCGAAGAGGATGAGGTTCAGCTCGCGCACGAGCGAGAGAAGGTACCAAGCGCGACCGCTACGGGTGGCGCGAAACGACTACTTCAAGAAGCCTTCGTAGTTGCGCATCAACAGCTGCGCCTCGAGCTGCTTCATCGTGTCGAGCGCGACGGCGATGACGATCAGCAGCGATGTGCCGCCGAAGAAGAAGTTCGCGTTCGTCGAGTTGATCAACAGCGTCGGGAGCAGAGCGACCGAGGCGAGGAACAGCGCCCCCGGGAAGGTCAGGCGCGCAAGGATGCGGTCGAGGAACTCGGCCGTCGGGCGTCCGGGACGCACGCCCGGGATGAAGCCGCCGTAGCGCTTGAGGTTGTCGGCCTGCTCGGTCGGGTTGAACGTGACCGCCGTGTAGAAGTAGGTGAAGGCGATGATCAGCAGGGTCTCGCCCACCAGGTAGGGCGTCTTCTGGGGACTGAAGAAGTTCGCGACGTCGTGCGCCCACGGCTTGTTGATCAGCTGGCCCACGGTCGGCGGGAAGGCCATCAGGCTCGCCGCGAAGATCACCGGTATGACGCCGGCCATGTTGACGCGCAGCGGCAGGTAGGTCTGGCCGCCCTGCGTCATCCGCTGGCCGATCACGCGGCGCGCGTACTGGATCGGGATCCGTCGCTGCCCCTCCTGCACGAACACGATCGCCGCGATCACGCCGAGCGCGAGGAACGGCATCATCACCTTGAAGACCGGGTCCGGGCTCGTCCACCAGGCCTGCACGCCGTGCGGCAGGCTCGAGACGATCGACGCGAAGATCATCAGCGAGATGCCGTTGCCGATGCCGCGCTGGGTGATCAGCTCGCCCATCCACATCACGAGCATGCAGCCGGCGGTGAGCGAGACGGCGATCAGCGCCAGCTTCGAGGCGGTGAAGTGCGTGACGACGGCGGCGCCCGCCTGGTGCTCGAAGGATCTGAAGAGGAAGACGTAGGCGATCGACTGGGTGCCCGCGAGCCCGACGGTCAGGTAGCGCGTGTACTGCGTGATGCGCTGCGTGCCGATCTCGCCCTCCTTCTGCAGCGCCTCGAGCGACGGCACGACGACCGTCAGCAGCTGCATGATGATCGAGGCCGTGATGTACGGCATGATCCCGAGCGCGAACAGCGCGATCCGGCCGAGCCCGCCGCCGGAGAAGATGTTGAGGAAGTTGAGGATCCCGCCGTTGGAGAAGTTTCTCTGGATCTCGTTGACGGCCGCCGAGTTGATCCCCGGTGCGGGTATGTGAGCGCCGAGCCGGTAGAGCCCGAGCAGCAGCGCGGTGAACGCGAGTTTCTTGCGGATCTCCGCAACCGTGAAGGCGCTGAGGATCGTCGCGAGCATGCGGCTACTCGAGCACTTCGCAGGTACCGCCGGCGGCCTCGATGCGCTCGCGCGCGGCCGCGCTGAAGGCGTGGGCGTGGACGGTGAGCGGCTTCGACAGCTCGCCCTTGGCGAGGATCTTGACCGGGATGCCCTTGCGCTTGGCGAGGCCCTTGCCGTTGAGGGTCTCGATCGTCACCTCGGCGCCGGCCTCGAAGCGCGCCTCGAGGTCGTGCAGGTTGACCGGCTGCGTGTGCGTGCGGAACATCTCGAACGGCATCGACTTCTTCATGTGCGGCCCGCGCAGCTTGCGCATCCGCATGTGGATCGGCATCTGGCCGCCCTCGAAGCGGGCGCGGTCCTTGGCGCCCGAGCGCGAGCCCGCGCCCTTCTGGCCGCGGCCGGAGGTCTTGCCGGTGCCGGAGCCCTCGCCGCGGCCGACACGCTTGCGCGGGCGGCGGCTGCCGGGAGCCGGCTTCAGGTTGTGCAGGCCGATGCGCTCCTCGACAGCCTCGGCCTCGGACTTCTTCGCGACGGGGGGCATCACGCCTCCTCGACCTTTATGAGATGACGGACGGCGTGCAGCATCCCGCGCACCTCCGGGGTGTCGCGCTGCTCGACGGTGTGGCCGATGCGACGCACGCCGATCGAGCGCAGCGTGTCGAGCTGGCGCTTGTTGGAGCCATTGCGCGACTTGACCTGCGTGATGCGAAGCGTGCTCACGACTCGCCGCCCTCCGCGCCCACGGCGACGGGCTCCGCGGCGGCCTCGGCTTCGACCGCGGCCGCGGCGTCCTCCTCAGCCGGCTCGGCGTCGTCAGCCGCGCCGTTGTGTCGATTGGGGTCGAGGCCGAGCACGGCGTCGATCGAGATGCCGCGCAGCTCGGCGACCTCCTCCGGGCGACGCAGCGACTCGAGGCCGGCCATCGTCGCCTTGACGAGGTTGATCGGGTTTTGCGTGCCGAGGCTCTTGGAGAGGATGTCGTGGATCCCCGCCAGCTCGAGCACCGCGCGCACGCCGCCGCCGGCGATCACGCCGGTACCGGGCGAGGCCGGCTTGAGCATCACGCGCCCCGCGCCGAAGATGCCGAGTGTCTGGTGGGTGATCGTCGAGCCGTGTTTGGGCACGCGGATGAGGTTCTTCTTCGCGCGTTCGACGCCCTTCTGGATCGCGACGGGCACCTCGTTGGCCTTGCCGTAGCCGACGCCGACGATCTCGCGCTCGTCGCCGACGACGACCAGCGCGGTGAACGAGAAGCGCCGGCCGCCCTTGACGACCTTCGCGACGCGGTTGATCTCGACCACGCGCTCTTGCAGGTCGAGTCCGGCGGAAGATACGGATCGGTCGTTGGCCATGGAGTCCTAAGGTAGCGGGTGAGACAGGTTCGACGCGAGCTAGAAGGTGAGGCCGCCCTCGCGGGCGCCCTCGGCGAGCGCCTTCACACGCCCGTGGTACTTGTAGCCGCCGCGGTCGAAGACGGCCTGCGAGACGCCGGCCTCCTTCGCGCGCGCCGCGAGCAGCTCGCCGACGCGGCGGGCCTGATCGCCGGAGGCGAGGCCGCGCAGCTCGGCCTCGGTCCAGTTGACGGCGGCGAGCGTGTGCCGGCGCGCGTCGTCGACGAGCTGGGCGCTGATGCCGCGATTGGAGCGGAACACGGAGATGCGCGGACGCTCGGCGGTGCCGGTGATCTTCGCGCGGACGCGGCGACGGCGGCGCAGGCGATGTGCGGGCTTCGTGAGAACGGTCATGCGCGCTTCCCGACCTTCCGGGCGACGTACTCGCCCTCGTAGCGAATGCCCTTGCCCTTGTACGGCTCGGGCTTGCGCTGCTTGCGGATGTTCGCGGCGACCTCGCCGACGAGCTGCTTGGAGATGCCGCGCACGACGATGCGCGTCGGCTGCGGCACCTCGAACTCGATGCCGTCGGGCGCCTTGATCGGCACCGGATGCGAGTAGCCGAGCGCAAGCTCCAGGTCCCTGCCCTTGAGCTGCGCGCGATAGCCGACGCCCTGGATCTCCAAGCGCTTCTCGAAGCCGTGCGTGACGCCCTCGACCATGTTCGCCACGAGCGAGCGCGTGAGCCCGTGCAGGGCGCGGTGCTCGCCGCGGTCGGTCGGACGTGTGACGACGAGCTCCTCGCCGACGTGCTCGACCGTCATGTCGCGATGGATCCGCTCGTGCAGCTCGCCCTTCGGGCCGTTGACGGTCACGAGCTCGGGCTCGATCGCGACGTTGACGCCGGCGGGCACGGGAATGGGCTTGCGGCCGATACGACTCATCGCCTGCTCACCACACCTTCGCCACGACCTCGCCGCCGACGCCCATGCGGCGCGCGTCGTGGCCGGTCATGACGCCCTTCGACGTCGAGATGATCGCGGTGCCCATCCCACCCTGGATCTTCGGGATGTGGGCGTGGTCGACATAGGTGCGCTGGCCGGGGCGGGAGACCCGCTGGATGCCCTGGATGACGGGCTTGCGGTTGCCCGAGTACTTGAGCTTGACCTTGATGTGCTCGCCGGGGTGCTCGGCGTTCGCCGCCTCGAGCTCGTAGCCCTCGATGTAGCCCTGCTCGGTGAGGATGCGCGCGAGCTCGCGCTTGAGCCCCGACGAGGGGATCGTGACGATGTCGTGCGACGCCCGCGCGCCGTTGCGCACGCGCGTGAGGAAGTCGGCGATGGGATCGGTCATCGACATGCGCTCACCAACTGCTCTTCGTCATCCCGGGGATGTAGCCGTTGTGCGCCAGCTCGCGCAGGCAGATGCGGCACAGCCCGAACTTGCGGAAGACCGAGCGCGGCCGACCGCAGCGGCGGCAGCGCGTGTATCCGCGGGTCTTGTACTTGGGGGTGCGCTCCTGCTTGACGCGCAGCGATGTCTTGGCCATTGAAGTCCTCAGCTCCCTGTGGTGGCGGCAGACCGGCGGTCCTTGGCGAAGGGCATCCCGAACCCCTCGAGCAGCGCGTAGGACTCCGCGTCGGTCTGAGCGGTCGTCGTGATGGCGATGTCGAGACCGCGCACCTGGTCGACCTTGTCGTAGTCGATCTCCGGGAAGATGATCTGCTCCTTGACGCCCATGCAGTAGTTGCCGCGACCGTCGAAGGAGCGCGGGTTGAGCCCACGGAAGTCGCGGATCCGCGGGATCGCGATCGACAGCAGGCGGTCGAGGAACTCGTACGCGCGCTCGCCGCGCAGCGTGACGCTCACGCCGACGGGCATGCCCTCGCGCAGCTTGAAGTTCGCGATCGACTTGCGCGCGCGACGCACGTTCGGCTGCTGGCCGGCGATACGGGCGAGCTGGGTCTGCGCGGCGTCGAGCAGCTTGCCGTCGGTGCGGGCGTCGCCGACGCCCATGTTGACGGTGATCTTCTCGATCCGCGGCGCCTGCATCGGCGTCGTGTAGCCGAAGCGCTCCACGAGCTGCGGGCGGATCTCCTGGACGTAGCGTTCTTTGAGTCGTGCGGGCATGTTCGGTTCGTTCGTTCTCAGTCGATGCGGGTGCCCGAGCGGCGGGCGACCCGGTAGCGCTTGCCGTCTTGGATCTCGACGCCGATACGCGTCGGCTTGCCGTCCTTGGGGTCGAGCAGCGCCACGTTGGAGGCGTGGATCGACGCCTCGCGCTCGATCACGCCGGCGATCTCGTCGGGACGACCGGGCGTCGGGCGCTGATGACGCTTGACGATGTTGACACCTTCGACGATCACACGCTCTCGCGTGGGGTCGACGCGCATCACACGCCCCTTGCGGCCGCGGTCCTTGCCGCTCAGCACCTGCACCTCGTCACCCTTGCGGATTCTGGCGGGCATGGTCAGAGCACCTCCGGGGCGAGCGAGACGATCTTCATGAAGTTGCGTTCGCGCAGCTCGCGCGCCACGGGGCCGAAGATGCGGGTCCCGCGCGGGTTGTTCTGCGCGTCGATGATCACGGCGGCGTTCTCGTCGAAGCCGATGTAGGTCCCGTCGTCGCGGCCGTAGGACTTCTTCGTGCGCACGACGACCGCCGTCACGACCTCGCCCTTCTTGACCGACCCCTGCGGGCTGGCCTGCTTGACGGTCGCGACGATGATGTCGCCGACGCCGGCATAGCGCCGGCGCGAGCCGCCCCGCACGCGGATGCAGAGGATCTCGCGGGCGCCGGTGTTGTCGGCGACCTTGAGGCGTGTCTCGTTCTGGATCACTTGGCGCGCTCCACGACCTCGACGAGGCGCCAGCGCTTCAGGCGCGAGAGCGGACGCGACTCGCGCACCACGACGACGTCGCCGATGTGCGCGTCGTTGCGCTCGTCGTGCGCATGCAGCGTGTTGGAGCTGCGAACGATCTTGTGGTAGCGCCGATGCTGGCGGGCGACGTCGATCCGCACGGTGATCGTCTTGTCGGCCTTGTCGGAGACGACGATCCCCTGACGCACCTTCTGGCGGCCCGGACCGTGCTCGTGCGGCGGCGTCGGCTCAGCCGGGCTCGCGACGCGCGCCTCATTGGCCTTCGCGCGCAGCTTCGCGCGCAGGGCGCTGCGCTGCTTGGCCTTCTTGGCACGTGCGGCGTCGCGCTCGGCCTGCCGCTCGGTGGGCGTGCGCGTCGGCTGCGCGGTCGCGCTGACGGCGCGCTTGGCGCGCTTGCGCTCCTTGGGGCTTGCGGGCGGGGTCGCCTCGGCGGCGGGCGCCTCCTCGGCAGCCGGCTCGTCGGCAGCCGGCTCCTCGGCGGCAGCCTCCTCAGCGGCGGGCTCCTCCGCAGCCTCGGCAGCCGGCTCCTCGCTCGCTGCGGGCGCCTCGGCCTCGGGAGCCTCTGGGGCCGCGGCCTCCGGCGTCGTCTCCTCGACGTTCTCGTTCTGGTCTTCGTCAGCCATGCTCAGCGGCTCAGTTCCTTGTTGAGGTCGATGCCCCGCTCGCGCAGGATCGTGAGGGCGCGCGCGACGTCGCGCTTCGCCTCGCCCAGGCGGGCGGTGTTCTCCAGCTCGCCGGTGGCGTGCTGGAAGCGCAGCCCGAACAGGTCGCGCCGCGCGGTGCGCAGGTGCTCGGTGAGGACCGCGTCGTCCATGTCGCGCAGCTCAGGTGCGTCAGCCATGGTCAGCCGTCCTCTCGATGCACGAATTTCGTCTTCACCGGCAGCTTGTGCCCGGCCAGGCGCATCGCCTCGCGGGCGAGCGACTCCGGCACGCCGGCCAGCTCGAACATCACGCGGCCCGGCTTGACGACGGCCACCCAGCCTTCGGGCGAGCCCTTGCCGGAGCCCATGCGCGTCTCGGCCGGTTTCTTCGTGAAGGGCTTGTCCGGATAGACGTTTATCCAGACCTTGCCGCCGCGCTTGATCTTGCGCGTCATCGCGATACGAGCGGCCTCGATCTGGCGGTTCGTCAGCCAGCCCTCCTCGAGCGTCTTGAGGCCGTACTCGCCGAACTGGACGCGCACCTGCCCACGCGAGAGCCCGCGGCGCCGGCCGCGATGCTGCTTGCGGAATTTCACACGCTTGGGAGAGAGCATCAGCGGGTCACCTCGGGGCTGCGATTGCCGCCGCGGCCGCCGCCCGGACCACCGGGTCCGCGCCCGCCGCCGGGACCGCCGGGACCACGCCCGCCGCCACCGCCGCCACGACCACCCGGACCGCCAGAACCTGGCCCGCCCGCCCCGCGACCGCCGCCACGACCACCCGGACCGCCGGGGCCGCCCGGACCGCGACCGCCGCCGCGCCCGCCACGGCCACCGGGACCGCCAGGTCCACCGGCACCGCCCGGACCGCCGGCACCGCCGCGTCCGCGTCCGCCGCGTCCGCCGCCGCGCCCGTCGCGCTCACCGCGCCGGCCACCGCGATCGGGCGCCTGCGGCCCCGGATCGTCCATCTGCGTGAGGTCCGCGCCGGTGTAGCCCTCGGGCATGATCTCGCCCTTGTTGATCCAGCACTTGACGCCGATGCGGCCGAAGGTCGTCTTCGCCTCGTGGAAGCCGTAGTCGATGTCCGCGCGCAGCGTGTGCAGCGGCACGCGACCGTCGGAGTAGCCCTCGGTGCGCGCCATCTCCGCGCCGCCGAGGCGTCCGGAGACCTGCACCTTGACGCCCTTGGCGCCGGAGCGCATCGCGCTCGTGAGCGCGCGCTTCATCGCGCGACGGAAGGCGACGCGGTTCTGCAGCTGCTCGGCGATCGACTGCGCGACGAGGCGCGCGTCGAGCTCGGGGCGCTTGATCTCGAGGATGTTGACCTTGACCTGCTTGCTGGTGATCTTGTGCAGGTCGCGGCGCAGCGCGTCGACTTCGGAGCCGGACTTGCCGATCACGATGCCCGGACGCGCGGTGTGGATGTTGACCTCCACCTCGTTCGCGTTCTTGCGGATCGTGATGTCCGACAGGCCGGCGTGCGAGAGCCGGTTGACGATGTGCTCGCGGATCCGGATGTCCTCGTGCAGGTAGTCGGCGAACTGCTTCTCGTTGAACCAGTTCGACTTCCAGTCGTGGATGTAGCCCACGCGGAGCGACTCGGGATGAACCTTTTGTCCCATGCTGTCGTTACTCCTTCGGCGTGAGCAGGATCGTGAGGTGGCTGGTGCGCTTGCGAATCGGCGTCGCGCGGCCCATCGCGCGCGGGCGGAAGCGCTTGAGCGTCGGACCCTCGTCGGCGTGCGCCGCCTTGATCATCAGGTCTTCGCCCACCAGTTCGTGGTTGTGCTCGGCATTCGCGATCGCCGACTCGAGCACCTTGCTCCAGTCGCGCGCGACGGCGCGCGGGGTGAACGCGAGGATCGCGCGAGCGTCCTCGACCGACTTGCCGCGCAGGTGATCGCAGACGATCCGCGCCTTGCGCGCGGAGGAGCGCACGTACTTGGCCTGCGCGCGCACGACGGGGCGCGTCGGTGCCGCAGCGCCGGCCTCGGGCTTCGGCTTGGCGGCGCGCGCTCGGCGCGGCTTCGCCTCGACGGCTGCCTCCGGCTCGGCCTTGGCCACGTCCTTCGACTCCTCGGCGTCGGCGACAACCTCGGCGTCGGCCTTCGGCTTGGCGGGCGCGCGCTTGGGCTTCGGCTTCGCCTCGGCCGCGTCATCGCCGGCGTCGGCCTTCGCCGCAGCGGCCTTCGGCTTCGCGGGCGCGCGCTTGGGCTTCGGCTTCGCCTCGGCCGCGTCGTCGCCGGCGTCGGCCTTCGCCGCGGCAGCCTTCGGCTTCGCGGGCGCGCGCTTCGGCTTCGGCTTCGCCTCGGGGGCGGGCGCCTCGGGCTCGGTGTTCTCGGTCGTGTCCTGCTCGTCTGCCATGTGAAGTCTTCGAGTCCTAACGGCGCTTGCCGGTCTGGGTGTGGCCGCGGTAGAGGCGGGTCGGCGCGAACTCGCCGAGCTTGTGCCCGACCATCGACTCCGTGATGAACACGGGCACGTGCTTGCGCCCGTCGTGCACGGCGATCGTGTGGCCGACCATGTCGGGGAAGATCGTCGAGGTTCGCGACCAGGTCTTGATCATCTGCTTCATGTTGGCGGCGTTCATCTTCTCGATCCGCGCCATCAGGCGCTCCTCGACGAACGGGCCCTTCTTGCTCGAGCGGCTCATCTGCCTCGTATCCCCTAGCGCTTCTTCCCGCGGCGGCGGCCGCGGACGATGTAGCGGTCGGACGACTTGTTCTTCTTGCGTGTGCGGTAGCCGAGCGTCGGCACGCCCCATGGCGTCACCGGATGGCGACCGGGCGTCGTCGAGCCCTCGCCGCCGCCGTGCGGGTGGTCGACGGGGTTCATGGCGGTGCCACGCGTCTGCGGGCGAACGCCCATGTGACGTTTGCGCCCCGCCTTGCCGATCTTGACGTTCTGGTGGTCGGCGTTGCCGATCGTGCCGATCGTCGCGCGGCAGCCCGCGTGCACGAGCCGCATCTCGCCGGAGGGCAGGCGCAGCGTGACCATCCCGCCGTCCTTCGCGAGCACCTGGATCCCGCTGCCGGCGGAGCGCGCGAGCTGCCCGCCGCGGCCGGGCGTGAGCTCGACGTTGTGCACGACCGTACCCGCGGGGACGTTCTCCAGCGGCAGGCAGTTGCCGACGCGGATCTCGGCGTCGGGGCCGCTGGCGACGGTCATGCCGACCGTGAGCCGCGCGGGCGCGAGGATGTAGCGCTTCTCGCCGTCGACGTAGTGCAGCAGCGCGATGTACGCCGAGCGATTCGGGTCGTACTCGATCTGCGCGACCTTCGCCGGCACGCCGTCCTTGAGCCGCTTGAAGTCGATCTTGCGGTAGAGCCGCTTGGCGCCGCCGCCGCGATGGCGCGAGGTCTTGCGCCCGTTGGCGTTGCGCCCGCCGGACTTCTTGAGTCCCTCGGTGAGCGATTTCTCCGGCTTGGAGCGCGTGATCTCCGCGAAGTCCGGATAGGTGACGAAGCGCCGTCCGGGGCTCGTCGGCTTGGGCTTGCGAATGGCCATCAGTCTCCGGCCTCCAGGCCCTGGAAGATCGGGATCGTGTCGCCGGGCCCGACCTGCACGATCGCCTTCTTCCACGTGCGCGAGCGACCCGCGATGAAGCCGCGTCTCTTCGGCTTGCTCTTGACGGCGACGGTGCGCACGTCACGCACCTTGACGTCGAAGAGCTGCTCGACGGCCTGACGGATCTGCGTCTTGTGGGCGTTCGGATGAACCCGGAACGTGTACTTGCCGATCTCGGCGAGCACGAAGCTCTTCTCCGAGACGACTGGGCGGATGATCACCTGGCTCGGATCCATGGCTACGCGCTCACCTCCTCCGTGCGGGCGGCGTTGGCGCGCGCGGTGAGCTGCTCGAGCGCGGACTCCGAGACGAGCAGCGAGGCGGCGCCGATGATGTCGGCGACGCCGGCATCCTCCACCGGCAGCGCGAGCGCGCGACCGATGTTGCGGAACGAGAGGCCCGCGTTGGACTCGTCGGCGCCGAGCAGCACCAGCACGGGCAGTGCTTGGTCCCAGCCGTCCAGCAGCGCCGAGGCCTGCTTCGTCGCGGGCGCCGTGAACGTGCCGGCGTCGAAGATCGCCAGCGAGCCGCGGTCGGCATGGACCGACAGCGCACTGCGCAGCGCGGCACGGCGCGCCTTGCGGTTGACCTTGAAGGTGTAGTGGCGCGGGCTCGGGCCGAAGACGGTGCCGCCGCCCTTCCAGACCGGGGAGCGCGAGGAGCCGGCACGCGCTCTGCCGGTGCCCTTCTGGCGCCATGGCTTGGCGCCGCCGCCGCGGACGTTGCCGCGCGTCTTCGTCGCCGCGGTGCCCTGGCGCAGCGCGTTGAGCTCCGCGCGCACGGCCTCGTGCAGCAGCGGGCCGTTGAACTTCGCCGTGAACGCGGCCTCGTCGAGCGTGACGCTGCCGCCGCCGAGCTTCGGAGCGCTAGGCATCGGTGCGCACCTCCACGGTCCCGCCGCGCGGGCCGGGCACGGCGCCGCGCACGAGCAGCAGGTTCTCGTTTGCGATCACCTCGACGACCTCGAGGCCCTTCTGGGTGATGCGCTTGCCGCCCATGCGTCCCGGACCGCGGATGCCTTTCATCACGCGGGCGGGCCAGGCGGAGGCGCCGATCGAACCCGGCGCGCGCACGTTGTGCGAGCCATGGGACTTCGGGCCGCTGGCGAAGTTGTGGCGCTTGATCGTGCCCTGGAAGCCCTTGCCCTTGGACGTTCCGGAGACTTTGACCTTGTGACCGGGCTCGAAGGCCTCGACGGTCACGGTCTCGCCGACCTGAAGCTCGCTGGCCTCGTCGCGGAACTCCACCAGGTGGCGATGCGCGGAGGCGTCGGCCTTCTTGAGGTGACCGAGCTCGGCGCGCGTCAGCGACTTCTCGCGGCAGGCGCCGAACGCGAGCTGCACGGCCTCATAGCCGTCGCGCTCGTGCGTGCGGATCGCGGTCACCGGACAGGGCCCGGCCTCGAGCACGGTGACGCGCTCGACGCGGCCGTCATCGAGGAAGCGCTGGGTCATCCCAAGCTTCTTGGCAAGGATCGCGGCCATCGGACTAGGAAGCCAGCCGGATCTCGATGTCGACGCCGGCGGGCAGGTGGTCGAGGCGCTGGAGCGAGTCGACCGTCTTCGGCGTCGGCTGATGGATGTCGATCAGACGCTTGTGCGTGCGGATCTCGAAGTGCTCGCGCGAGTCCTTGTCCTTGAACGGGGAGCGGATCACGCAGTAGACGTTCTTCTCCGTCGGCAGCGGCACGGGCCCGGACACCGTCGCGCCGGTGCGGGTCGCCGTCTCCACGATCTCCTTCGCCGCCGTCTCGATGGCGGAGGTGTCGTAGGACTTCAGGCGAATGCGGATCTTGTTTTGGGCCAGGGTTGCCACGGGTGTCTCTCTGCTCGTTCCGTCCGGTGCTTGGTGTCTCGTATCGACTGGTTCTCTGCGTGCGTGAGGCGGATCCCGGGTGTGATGTAGGACCCGCCCCTTCGGTCGTATCGCTCGTCTTCGTGGCGGCGGCGGGACCGAGCCCCGCCGCCGTACTGCCTTGCTACTGAATGATCTCCGTGACGACGCCGGAGCCGACGGTGCGACCACCCTCGCGGATGGCGAAGCGCAGGCCCTGGTCCATGGCGATCGGCTGGATCAGCTCGATTTCCATCTGGACGTTGTCACCCGGCATGACCATCTCGACGCCCTCGGGGAGGTTCGCCACGCCGGTCACGTCGGTCGTGCGGAAGTAGAACTGCGGGCGGTAGCCGGTGAAGAACGGCGTGTGACGGCCGCCCTCCTCCTTCTTGAGGACGTAGACCTCCGCCTTGAACTTGGTGTGCGGCGTGATCGAGCCCGGCTTGCAGAGCACCTGCCCGCGCTCGATGTCCTCGCGCTTGGTACCGCGCAGGAGGCAGCCGACGTTGTCACCCGCGCGACCCTCGTCGAGGATCTTGCGGAACATCTCGACGCCGGTGACGACCGTCGTGGTCGTCTCTTTGACGCCGACGATCTCGACCGTGTCGCCGGTGTTGACGACGCCCTGCTCGATGCGGCCGGTCGCGACGGTGCCGCGGCCGGTGATCGAGAAGACGTCCTCGACCGGCATCAGGAAGGGCTTGTCGAGCTCGCGCGTGGGCTCGGGGATGTAGGAGTCGAGCGCGGCGGCGAGCTCGACGATCTTCTCCTTGTACGCCTCGTCGCCCTCGAGCGCCTTCAGCGCGGAGCCCGTGATGAAGGGGATGTCGTCTCCCGGGAAGTCGTAGGCGCTGAGCAGCTCGCGCACCTCGACCTCGACGAGCTCGAGCAGCTCCTCGTCGTCGACCATGTCGGCCTTGTTGAGGAACACCACGATGTAGGGGACGCCGACCTGGCGGGCGAGCAGGATGTGCTCGCGCGTCTGCGGCATCGGACCGTCGGCGGCGGAGACGACGAGGATCGCGCCGTCCATCTGCGCGGCACCCGTGATCATGTTCTTCACGTAGTCCGCGTGGCCGGGGCAGTCGACGTGGGCGTAGTGCCGGTTCTCCGTCTGGTACTCGACGTGCGAGGTGGCGATCGTGATCCCGCGCTCCTTCTCCTCGGGCGCGTTGTCGATCTCTTCGAAGCTCCGGGCCTCGCCGCCCATCTTCTCCGCCAGCACCGTCGTGATGGCAGCAGTCAGCGTCGTCTTGCCATGGTCGATGTGACCGATGGTGCCGACGTTGACATGCGGCTTGTCGCGCTCGAACTTCTCCTTCGCCACTTTGTGTTCGCTCCTTGGAAGTCGGGGTGGTCCGCCTCGCAGGGCGAACCTCGGAAATCTATCTCAACTCCCGCCTTCGCGCCGATTCAGCGGCGCCGCGGGGGTGATCGGCGGGTCTCAGGCGGCTTTCTCGCCTCCGGTACGGCTCTCGACGACCTTCTCGGCGATGTTCGGCGGGACCTCTTCGTAGCCCTCGAACACCATCGTGTACGTCGCGCGACCCTGCGTGTTGGAGCGCAGGTCGGTGGCGTAGCCGAACATCTCCGACAGCGGCACCGAACCGGTCACGACCTGCGCGTTGCCGCGCGCCTCCATGCCGTGGACGCGACCGCGACGCCGGTTCAGGTCGCCGATGACGTCGCCCATGAACTCCTCGGGCGTGACGACCTCGACCGCGAAGACCGGCTCCAGCAGCACCGGCTTGGCGCGCCGCGCGGCCTCCTTGAGCGCGAGCGAGCCCGCGACCTTGAACGCGATTTCGGAGGAGTCCGTGTCGTGGTACTTGCCGTCGACGAGCGTCACGCGCACGTCGACCATCGGGTAGCCGGCCTTGACGCCCGTCTCGAGCGCCTCCTCGACCCCCTTCTCGACCGCGGGGATGAACTCCGACGGGATCGAGCCGCCCTTGATCTTGTTGACGAAGTCGAAGCCCTCGCCGGGCGCCGGCTCCATGTCGATGTAGACGATGCCGTACTGGCCGGAGCCACCGGTCTGGCGCACGAAGCGGCCCTCGACCTTCTTGGCCTCGCCGCGGATCGTCTCGCGGTAGGAGACCTGGGGGCGCCCGACGTTGGCGTCGACCTTGAACTCGCGCAGCATGCGATCGACGAGCACCTCGAGGTGCAGCTCGCCCATGCCGGAGATCTCGGTCTGGCCGGTCTCTTCGTTCGTGCGCACCTGGAAGGTGGGGTCCTCCTCGGCGAGGCGCCCGAGCGCGACGGACATCTTCTCCTGGTCGACTTTCGTCTTCGGCTCGATCGCGACCTTGATGACCGGCTCGGGGAAGTCGATCATCTCGAGCTTGATCGGCTTGTCCGGCGCGCACAGCGTGTCGCCGGTGACGACCTGCTTGATGCCGACCGCGGCGGCGATGTCGCCGGCCGAGACGTCCTCGAGGTCCACGCGTTCGTTCGCGTGCATCTCGAGGATGCGCCCGACGCGCTCGGTCTTGCCGGTCGAGACGTTCAGCACGCGCGAGCCTGCCTCGAGCTTGCCCGAGTAGACGCGGAAGTACGTGAGCTTGCCGACGTAGGGGTCGGCGGCGATCTTGAACGCAAGCGCCGCAAACGGCGCGTCGTCGGCCGCCTGGCGCGTCGCCGGACGGCCCTCGTCCTCGCCCCTGACCGGCTCGAGCCCTTCGACCGGCGGCACGTCGAGCGGCGACGGGAGGTAGGCGATGATCGCGTCGAGCAACGGCTGCACGCCCTTGTTCTTGAACGAGGAGCCGCAGAGGACCGGCGTCAGCTTGTTGTCGAGCGTCGCCTTGCGGATCGCCTGCTTGAGTCGCTCGGCAGGGACTTCATGCTCCTCGAGGATCATTTCGACGAGATCGTCGTCGTAGTGGGAGACCTCCTCGAGCAGGTGCTCGCGGGCGGCGGCGGCGGCCTCGACGAGATGCTCGGGGATCGGGACGACCTGCTGGTCCTTGCCGAGGTCGTCGTCGTCGTTGTAGACGATCGCGTGGTTCTCGACGAGGTCGACGATCCCGCGGAAGCTGCCCTCGGCGCCGATCGGCAGCTGGATCGGAACGGGGTGCGCGCCGAGGCGGTCGATCATCGTCTGCACGCCGCGCTCGAAGTCGGCGCCGATGCGGTCCATCTTGTTGATGTAGGCGATGCGCGGCACGCCGTACTTGTCCGCCTGACGCCAGACGTTCTCCGACTGCGGCTCGACGCCAGCGACGGAGTCGAACAGGGCGACCGAGCCGTCGAGCACGCGCAGCGAGCGCTCGACCTCGACGGTGAAGTCGACGTGGCCGGGCGTGTCGATGATGTTGATGCGATGCTCGGCCCACTCGCATGCGGTCGCGGCCGAGGTGATCGTGATGCCGCGCTCCTGCTCCTGCTCCATCCAGTCCATCGTCGCCGCGCCCTCGTGGACCTCGCCGAGCTTGTGCGTGCGCCCGGTGTAGAACAGGATCCGCTCGGTCGTCGTCGTCTTGCCGGCGTCGATGTGAGCCATGATCCCGATGTTGCGGGTCTTCTCGAGGGCGTACTTGCGTGGCATGGGCGTGAAGGTCTCTGTCGGTGTCGAGGTCGGTTGGGGCCGGACACGAAAACGGGCCCAGTGGGCCCGGTCGTGACGCGATCTGTCGTCCCGGGGCCGGCGGCTATTGCGTGAAAGTCTCCATGGCTCGTGACCTCCCGTGTGCAAGGCGCGCATGCACTGCGAACGCCCTGCGGGAAGCGGCGAGGAATATAGCAGAGGAACGGCTCGCGGCCGGGCCGCCCCTACCGGCCGGTACGGCGGCTACCACCGATAGTGCGCGAAGGCCTTGTTGGCCTGCGCCATACGGTAAATGTCGTCCTTGCGCTTGTACGCGCCACCCTGCTGGGACTGCGCGTCGAGCAGCTCGTTCGCGAGCCGTTGCGCCATCGTCTTCTCGCGGCGCTGACGGGCGAATTGGACAAGCCAGCGCACCGCGAGCGTGCGCGAGCGACGCGCCGGAACCTCGACGGGCACCTGATAGGTGGCGCCGCCGACGCGGCGGGAGCGAACCTCGAGCGACGGCGTGAGCGCCTTGATCGACGCTTCGAGCATCTCGATCGGGTCCTTGCCGGTGCGCTCGGCCATGATCGCCAGCGCGTCGTAGACGATCCGCTCGGCCGTGGACTTCTTCCCGTCGAGCATCACCCGGTTCACGACCTGCTGGACGAGCCGCGAGCGATGGATGGCGTCCGGCTCGATCGGCCGGACGGAAGCGGCGGCGCGGCGGGGCATCGGCTACTTCGCCTTCACGCCGTACTGGGAGCGGGCCTTCTTGCGGTCGCTGACGCCGGCGGCGTCGAGCGTTCCGCGCACGACCTTGTAGCGCACGCCCGGCAGGTCCTTGACGCGACCGCCGCGGACGAGCACGACGGAGTGCTCCTGCAGGTTGTGACCCTCGCCCGGAATGTAGACCGTGACCTCCATGCCGTGCGTGAGGCGCACGCGGGCGACCTTGCGCAGAGCGGAGTTCGGCTTCTTCGGCGTCGTCGTGTAGACGCGCGTGCAGACGCCGCGGCGCTGCGGCGCTGCGACCTTGGTCTTGCGGCCCTTGCCGGATTTGAGGCCCGGCGTGGCGAGCTTCTTCTTCGGCGTCTTGCGGCCCTTGCGGACGAGTTGGCTGGTCGTAGGCATGTGGCGCGAGATCCTAGCAGCGCGGCGCCGGCCGCGGCGCGCCCTCGGAACCTCAGCGCACCAGCTCGCGGCCGCGCAGCGCGAGCCAGAACTCGATGCGGTCGCGAGCGCTCGAGAGGCTGCGTCCGGTCAGCTCCTCGACGCGCCGCATCCGATAGCGCAGCGTGTGACGGTGGCAGTAGAGGCGGCGTGCAGCGCGCTCCCACTGGCCGTTCTCCTCGATGAACGCCTCGAGCGAGCGCATCAGCTCGCCGCCGTAGGCGCCCTCGCCCTGTTCGATCGGCGCGAGGATCGAGTCGCAGAACAGCCGCAGCGCGTCGTCGTCCTGGAGCGAGAGCAGCAGCTGGAAGGAGCCGAGGTCGCGGTACGTCGCCACCGTCGTGCCGTCCTCGCAGGAGCTGCTGCCGTCCCCGTTGGCGAGGCCCGGGGAATGCTTGCGGTCGTGCGGCGCGGCGAGCAGACGCGCCTCCAGCGCGCAGCGCGCCTCGTGGAAGGCGCGGCGCGCGTGCTCGCCCGGGAGCGCGCGGCTGACGCCGAGCCGCAGCGGCGCGTCGAGCGTGCGCGTCAAATGCGTCGCGACGCGCTCGGCGAGCGCGAACAGGTCATCCTCCTCGAGCCCCGGCACGAGCGCGCACGCGAGCCCGTCGGTGTGCGCCGCGAGCCCGTCGGCCGACTCCGAGCGCAGAGCGGCGATGAGCGCCCCCTCGGCGGCGACGACAGCCGCCCCGCCGGGGCGCGGCGGAGCGAGCACGATCGCGCCGACGCGCTCGGCGAGGCCGAACGGCTCGAGCCGGCGCACGAGCTCGGGCCCCGCGAGATCGCCGCTGACGATCGAGCTCAGGACGTCGCCGGCGAGCCGCCGCTCGGTGTCCTCGGCGACGCGGTGGCGCAGCAGCTCGAGCGCGACGATCGCGACGGCCTGATGGAGCGTGAGGCGGTCGAGCTCGGAGAAGCCGCCCTCGTCCTTGGTCGCGAGCAGCCACGCCTGCAACGGCGCGACGCCGCCGTCGGCGCCGGCGGGGGCGAGCGCGACGCCGCTCGCCGCGACCGGCAAGGCCAGCGCACGGCCGGCGAGCTCGGGCAGCGCCGGAGCGAAGCTCTGGCGCTCACCCTCCCGCGCGCGCTCGTGCAGCTCGCGCGCCAGCTCGGCGAGCGCCTCCTCCGCGAGCTCGTGATGGAAGGTCCGCTGCACGAGCAACCCGCCGCGCGCGTCGAAGACGAGCATGCTGCCGCCGATCATCGTCGCCAGCGCGCCGACGAGCGCGTCGAGGCCGCGCTCGGAGAGGACGATCCGCTCGAGCCGCTCGTGCGCGGCGAGCGCACGGCGCAGCACCGCGTACTGCTCGTTGACGAGGCGGCTGAAGGCGCGCTCGGTGACCGCGATGAACGGCGTGTCGTAGGGCACCTCGAACAGCGGCAGGTCGCGCTCCGCGGCGGCGGTGACGAGCGCGCTGGGGACCGCGTCGTGGGAGAAGCCGGTGCCGAAGCCGAGACCGGCGAGCTGGTGATCGGCGAGCCGCGCGACGAAGGCGCGCTGGCGCTTGGCGGTGTCGAGCTGCAGGCCGGTCGTCAGCAGCAGCTCGCCGCCGGACATCCACGGCGTGGGATCCTCCAGCTCGGAGATGTGGACCCAGCGCACCGGCGCCTCCAGGCGCGCCTCTCCGGCGAGCGGTCGCGCGTCGAGATCGCGCAGAAGCTCACCGACGCTCAACACGCGGCTGGCGCCTCGCTTCGGTTCGCGGGCCACCGACGTGCATGCGGCGCGTCGCCTCTTCGAGCACGGGTCGCAGCACCCCCTCGATCTCCTCGAACTGCTCGGTCGTGGCGATCAGCGGCGGTGAGAGCTGGATGACGGGGTCGCCGCGATCGTCGGCGCGGCAGATCAGGCCCCGCCGGAACAGCTCGCCGGAGAGGTAGCCGCGCAGCAGCGTCTCGGACTCCTCGTCGTCGAACGTCTCCTTCGTGTCGCGGTCCTTGACGAGCTCGATCGCGTGGAAGTAGCCGGCGCCGCGCACGTCGCCGACGATCGGGATGTCGCGCAGCGAATCGAGCATCGCGCGGAAGGCGGCTTCGTTGGCGCGCACGTGCTCGAGGATCCCCTCGCGCTCGTAGGCGTCGATCGCAGCGAGCGCGACGGTCGAGCAGATCGGGTGGCCGGCGAACGTGAAGCCGTGCAGGAAGGTCTGATCGCCCTCGATGAACGGCTCGGCGACGCGCTCGGAGACGATCACCGCTCCAAGCGGCGCGATCGCGCCGGTGATGCCCTTCGCGGTCGTGATGACGTCGGGCTCGTAGTCGTAGCGCTGCGCGCCGAACCACTCGCCGAGACGACCCCACGAGCAGATCACCTCGTCGGAGATCATCAGCACGTCGAACTCGTCGCAGATCTCGCGCACGCGCTGGAAGTAGCCGTCGGGCGGCGTGAAGCAGCCGCCCGCGTTCTGCACCGGCTCCATGATGACGGCGCCGACCGTCTCGGGCCCCTCGAAGAGGATGCGCTCGCGCACGGCCTCGGCGAGCGAGCTGGGCGGAACGCCCTCCGGCAGGCGGTAGACGTTCGTGCTGGGGACGTGGCAGCCGCCGGGTGTGAGCGGCTCGAACGGCGTGCGCATGGCCGGAATGCCCGTCGCGGAGAGCGCGCCGAACGAGGCGCCGTGGTAGGCGATCTCGCGCGCGATGACCTTCGTCTTGTTCGGGTTGCCGGTGGCCTTGTGGTAGGCGCGTGAGAGCTTCAGCGCCGACTCGACCGCCTCGCTGCCGCCGCTCGTGAAGAAGACGCGGTTGAGGTCGCCCGGGGCCAGCGACGCGATCCGCGCGGCGAGCTCGATCGCGGGCGGGTGCGCGTAGGACCAGATCGAGAAGTAGTCGAGCTCCTTCGCCTGCTCGGCGCCAGCCTGGGCGAGGTCGGCGCGCCCGTGGCCGAGGTTGGCGCAGAAGAGCGAGGAGAGGCCGTCGAGATAGCGATTGCCGTGCTCGTCCCAGACGTAGCAGCCGTCGCCGCGCACGATGATCGGCACCTCCGCGTCCGCATAGGCGCCCATGCGGGTGACGTGCATCCACAGGTGCCGCTTCGCCAGCTCCTGCAGCGTGGCCGTATCGGTAGGAGATTGATACGCCATCGTGTACAACGGTACTCCCCCGCGTTGGCGATGCACAAGCGTGCGATGGCCCGTTCCGGGCTGCGGGTTTATACGCGGGGGCTAAGGCCGCTAAGCAGCCGCTGCGGCTGGCGCGGCGACGCGCACGGGCGCCGGCGTGAGCGCGGCGGCGACGATCACGAGCGCGAACGCGAACGCCTGCAGCACGATCCCGATCGCGCTGCCGGGCAGCGGATCGCCGAAGACGATGATCCCGCCCGCGATGCCGGTGACGTTCGCCGCAACCCCGGTGAGTGCGATCACGGGGACGGCCTCGCCGTCCTGCAGGCCCTTCGCCGAGGCGTAGAAGGCGGTGATCGACGCGGCGACTGCGACGAGCATCCACGGCGTCAGCAGCGCGCCGAGGAGCCCACCGTGGACGAGCCCGGTGATCGCCTTGATCGAGATGTCGGAGACGCCGAAGAGGATGCCGGCGGCGGCGCCGAGCATGACGCCGTGGTGATGGTCGGGGGCGCCGATCCGCTTGCCCATGATCAGCAGCGCGCCGACGACGACGACGCCGGACTCGAACGCGATCATCCCCGGCAGCGAGAAGCGCGAGTGCGCGCCATGGACGGCGGGCAGCGTGGCGCCGAGCAGCATCAGCCCGAGCGCCGTCAGCCCGAGACCGAGCCACTGGCGTGGCCCGACGCGGAAGCCGAACAGCCGCTCCGCCATCACGGCCAGCAGCACGACGCCGCCCGCGAGGACGGCCTGCACGACCGACATCGGCGCCAGCGCGAGCGCCGCGACGTGCGTCAGCCACGCGCCGACCGCGATCAGCATGCCGACGGTGAACCAGCGCGAGGCGAACAGCCCGCGCGCCGAGCGCAGCGGGTGGCGGACGTGGACGTCCGGCGCGGCACAGGCACCACGGTGCTTGTAAAGGAACGCGAGGTTCGTCGTGAAGGCGCAGACGAGCGCGAGCAGGATGCCGAGATAGATGGTCATGAGCTTTGATGGCGGTCGCGTACCACGACTGCCGTGGGAACGCCCCTCACTGCAATCGTCGGCAGTCGGGCTCCCACGCTTGAGTCCGTTCTCGCGATGCAGACAGGGTAGCGGTCGGCCGGGTCCGGCGCGACCGGCAGCGGTCCCCGCGACACTGTGCGGGCGATGCGCGAGAAGCCGGCCCTGTTCGTCGACGTCGACGGCGTGATCTCGCTGTTCGGGTTCGCTCCGGGCGCCATGCCCGCCGGGCAGTTCGAGACGGTGGACGGCATCGCCCACTTCCTTTCGGCGAGCGCCGGCGAGCACCTGCGTCTGCTCGCGAACCACTTCGAGCCGGTCTGGTGCACCGGCTGGGAGGAGAAGGCGAACGAGTACCTCCCCCATGCGCTCGGGCTGGACGGTCCATACCCGTTCCTCATGTTCGAGCGCAATCCGGGGCGCGCCCACGCGCACTGGAAGCTCGACGCGATCGCGGCCTATGCCGGCGCGCGGCCGCTCGCCTGGATCGACGACGCGCACGACGAGGACTGCGCCGCGTGGGCGGCGGCACGCGCGGCGCCGACGCTGCTCGTCACGACCGCGCCCGCCATCGGCTTGACGGGCGCGGACGTGAGCGAGCTGCTGGGCTGGGCGACGCGCGTCGCCCAGCCCGGCGACTAGTCCTGGGGCTCCTCGGGCACGTCGAGCTCGGCGAGCTCCTCGGCAAAGCCGTGGGAGCCGCCGTTGCCGGCGCCGATCTCCTCGAGGTCGGCGAGGTCGGCTTCGAGCCCGGGGCCGAAGCCCTGGAGCGCCTCGCCGTCGGTGAGGCCGAGCTCGGCGGCGAGCTCGTCGTGGTCGAGCAGGCCGACGTCGTCCATCCCGCGGGGCAGCGGCTCGGCGGGCTCGATCTCGATCCGCCGGTAGCGCTTGAGCCCCGTGGCGGCCGGGATCAGCTTGCCGATGATGACGTTCTCCTTGAGCCCGTTGAGGCGGTCGATCTTGCCCTCGAGCGCCGCGTCGGTGAGCACCTTCGTCGTCTCCTGGAAGGAGGCGGCCGAGAGGAAGGAGTCGGTGTTGAGCGAGGCCTTCGTGATGCCGAGGATGATCTCCTCGGCCTGCGCGGGCTCGCCGCCGTCGTCGATCACGGCCTGGTTGATCTTCGCGTAGTCGAAGCGATCGACGAAGACGCCCGGGAGCAGGTCGGTGTCGCCCTTCTGGTCGACGCGGACCTTCTTGAGCATCTGGCGCACGATCAGCTCGATGTGCTTGTCGTTGATGTCCACGCCCTGGGACTTGTAGACCTCCTGGACCTCCTTGACGAGGTACAGCTCGGTCTCGGTGCGGCCGCGGATCGCGAGCAGCTCGTGCGGGTAGACCGACCCCTCGTTGAGCTGCTTGCCCGGCTCGATCTTCTCGCCGCGCTCGACGAACAGGCGCGTGCGGCGGGGGAACGCGTGACGGTGCTCGTCGCCGCCGTCGTCGGTGATGACGACGGTGAGCGCCTTCTCGGTCTCCTCGACGTCGACGACGCCGCCGACCTCGGCGATCTTCGCCAGGCCCTTCGGCTTGCGCGCCTCGAAGAGCTCCACGACGCGCGGCAGGCCGTGCGTGATGTCCGCGCCGGCGATGCCGCCGGTGTGGAACGTGCGCATCGTCAGCTGCGTGCCCGGCTCGCCGATCGACTGCGCGGCGATGATGCCGACCGCGTCGCCGATCTGCGCCGTCTTGCCGGTCGCCATCGAGCGGCCGTAGCAGGCCTGGCACACGCCGGTCGGCGCCTCGCACTTCAGCACCGAGCGGACCGGGATCTTGACGACGTCCTCGCCGTCGCCGAGCACCTCGATCAGGCGCGCGAGATCCTCGCGGCCCATCTCGACGCCCTGCTCGACGATCGCCGACTTGGAGCCCTTCTTGGTGATGTTCTTCGCGGCCACGCGACCGACGAGGTTGTCGTTCGGCTCACCGCCGGCCTTGCGCAGGTCGAGCTCGACGTAGTCCTCGGCGCCGCAGTCCTCCTGACGGATGATCACGTCCTGCGCGACGTCGACGAGACGACGCGTCAGGTAGCCGGAGTCCGCGGTGCGCAGCGCGGTGTCCGCGAGGCCCTTGCGGGCGCCGTGGGTCGAGATGAAGTACTCGAGGACCGTCAGCCCCTCCATGAAGTTGGCGCGGATCGGCCGCTCGATGATCTCGCCCTTCGGGTTCGCCATGAGGCCGCGCATCCCGGCGAGCTGACGGATCTGCTTGAACGATCCGCGCGCTCCCGAGTTGGCCATCATGAAGATCGGGTTGAGCTCGTCGAGGTTGTCCTCCATCGCCTGCGCGACCTCCTCGGTCGCCGCCGTCCAGCGCTCCACGACGGCTTCCTTGCGCTCCTCCTCGGTGATCAGGCCCATGTCGTACTGGTCCTGGATCTCGGAGACCTGCGTCTCGTACTTGGCGAGGATCTCCGGCTTGCTCGGCGGCACGATCACGTCGTTCTTGGAGATCGTGATGCCGGCCTGCGTGGCGTAGCGGAAGCCGAGGTCCTTGAACGCGTCGAGCACCTGCGCGATCGTCGGCGCGCCGTAGGCCTGCACGAGGTCGTCGACGAACTGCGTCGTGTCGCGCTTCTTCATCGAGCGGTTGACGAACTCGTAGGTCGAGGGGTCGAAGTCCTCGCCGAGCGTCTCGTGGATCGCGCGCTCGATCTTGTCGTTGTAGATGATGCGCCCGACCGTCGTGAGGATGTGTCCGCCCTCGCGCCCGTGCGGACGGAACTCCGCCAGGTCGTGCAGCTTCGTGACGCCGTGCTCGTAGGACCACTCCGCCTCCTGGGCGGTGCGGTACACGTGCGGGCGCGGCTGCTGCTTGGCCGGGTCGATCTTCGCCAGCTCCGTCTCGTCCGGCCCGTACGTGAGGTAGTACGCGCCGAGGATCATGTCCTGCGTCGGCGTCGCGAGCGGCGCGCCGTGCGCCGGCGAGAGGATGTTGTTCGAGGACAGCATCAGGATCCGCGCCTCGGCCTGCGCCTCCGCGGAGAGCGGCAGGTGGACCGCCATCTGGTCGCCGTCGAAGTCGGCGTTGAAGGCGTGGCAGACCAGGGGGTGGACCTGGATCGCCTTGCCCTCGACCAGCACCGGCTCGAACGCCTGGATGCCCAGGCGGTGGAGCGTCGGCGCGCGGTTGAGCAGCACCGGATGCTCGTGGATGACCTCCTCGAGCACGTCCCAGACCTCCGGGATCATCGAGTCGACCATCTTCTTGGCCGCCTTGATGTTCTGCGCCGCCTTGCGCTCGACGAGCCGCGCCATGATGAACGGCTTGAACAGCTCGAGCGCCATCAGCTTCGGCAGCCCGCACTGGTGCAGGCGCAGCGACGGGCCGGCCACGATGACCGAGCGGCCCGAGTAGTCGACGCGCTTGCCGAGCAGGTTCTGGCGGAAGCGGCCCTGCTTGCCCTTGAGCATGTCCGAGAGCGACTTGAGCGGACGGTTGCCGGGGCCCGTGACCGGGCGCCCGCGGCGGCCGTTGTCGAACAGCGCGTCGACCGCCTCCTGGAGCATGCGCTTCTCGTTGTTGACGATGATCTCCGGCGCGCCGAGGTCGAGCAGCCGCTTGAGGCGGTTGTTGCGGTTGATGACGCGGCGGTAGAGGTCGTTGAGGTCGGACGTCGCGAAGCGGCCGCCGTCGAGCTGCACCATCGGGCGCAGCTCCGGCGGGATCACCGGGACGGCTTCGAGCACCATCATCTCCGGGCGGTTGCCGGAGTTGATGAAGGCCGAGACGACCTTCAGGCGCTTGACCGCGCGGCTCTGCTTCTGGCCTTTGGCCGTCTTGACCATGTCCTGCAGCTCGTCGCGTTCCTCGTCGAGGTTGACCTGCTCGAGCAGGTCGCGCACCGACTCGGCGCCCATGCCGCCGCGGAAGTACTCGCCGAAGCCGAACGGCGAGCCGAAGCGGTCCTTGAGCTCGCGGAAGAGCGTCTCGTCGTTGACGACGTCCTTGGGCTTCATGCCCTGGAAGAGATCCCACACCTGGCGCATCCGCTCGGCGGCGTCCTCGATGTAGGCCTCGGTGTCGTCCATGTCGGCCTGGAAGGCCTTCTTGAGCTCCTTGAGCAGCTTCTCGCGCTCCTCGTCGGAGAGCTTGGAGACGGTGACGTCGAGCGACTCGGCCCACAGGTGGTCCTCGTCGTTGAAGTCGCGCGACTGCTTGCCGCTCTCGAGGTACTCGACGCGGCGCTCGAGCGACTCCTTGAGCTCGAGCAGGCGCTCCTCCTTCTCGGCCGCGTAGGAGTCGAGCACCTTGTTGACCTCGTCGGCGAGCGAGTCCACGTCGCGGACGCGCGCCTCGTCGTCGACCCACGTCACGATCGACGCGGCGAAGTAGAGGACCTTCTCGAGCTCCTTCGGCGCCATGTCGAGCAGGTAGCCGATGCGGCTCGGGACGCCCTTGAAGAACCAGATGTGGCTCACGGGGGCGGCGAGGTCGATGTGGCCCATGCGCTCGCGGCGAACCTTCGAGCGGGTCACCTCGACGCCGCAGCGCTCGCAGACGATGCCCTTGTAGCGGACGCGCTTGTACTTGCCGCAGTAGCACTCCCAGTCCTTCGTCGGACCGAAGATGCGCTCGCAGAAGAGGCCGTCCTTCTCGGGCTTGAGCGTGCGGTAGTTGATCGTCTCGGGCTTCGTGACCTCGCCGGAGCTCCAGGAGCGGATCTGCTTCGAGGACGCCAGCCCGATCTCGATGGCGTCGAAGTTGTTGATGTCGATCATTGCTACGCCTCAGCTCCCTCGGTGTCCTCGATCACTTCGTCGTCGTCGGCGACGGCCACGGGCTCGTCGTCGACCGCCTCCACCGGCTCGTCGGCGTCAGCCTCGGCCTCCGGCTCGGTCGCCTCGTCGGCGGCCTGGTTGTCGGTCGCGCGCACGCCCGAGAGGTCGATGCCGAGCTCCTCGGCGGCGCGCAGGAGGTCGTCGTCCTCCTCGCCCATGTCCGCGCGCGTCCCCTCCTCGGAGACGACGTTGACGTCGAGCGCAAGCGACTGCATCTCCTTCAGGAGCACCTTGAACGACTCCGGGATGCTCGGCTCGGCGATGTTCTCGCCCTTCACGATCGCCTCGTAGGCCTTGACGCGCCCGACGGTGTCGTCGGACTTGATCGTGAGCATCTCCTGCAGCGTGTAGGCGGCGCCATACGCCTCGAGCGCCCACACCTCCATCTCGCCGAAGCGCTGGCCGCCGAACTGCGCCTTGCCGCCCAGCGGCTGCTGGGTGACGAGCGAGTACGGGCCGGTCGAGCGCGCGTGGATCTTGTCGTCGACGAGGTGGAGCAGCTTCAGGATGTACATGTAGCCGACGGTGATCGACTGCTCGTACGGAGCGCCGGTCTTGCCGTTGAAGAGCCGCACCTTTCCGGAACAGCGACGTCCTTCGGGCTGCTTCGGATCGACGACGAACTTGATCGGAGAGTCGGGGTTTTGCTCGACCCACTTCATCAGGGCCTCGTCGACGTCCGCCTCGCTCGCCCCGTCGAAGACGGGAGTCGCGATCGGCTGCGCGTCGCCGTTGCCGTTCTCGCTGAAGACGCCGCGGGCGGCGGCCCAGCCGAGGTGGGTCTCGAGGATCTGGCCGATGTTCATCCGGCTCGGGACGCCGAGCGGGTTGAGGATGATGTCGACCGG
>DASRAV010000012.1:0-8310 GCA_035637995.1 Conexibacter sp.
CGAGTAGACGAGCCGTTTGACCCCGCGCCGCTGGAGGTGCTCGATCACCGCCGCGGCCTCCATCTCGGTCTGCTGCGTC
The DNA here is from genome assembly GCA_035637995.1 of Conexibacter sp. Classification (GTDB taxonomy): domain Bacteria; phylum Actinomycetota; class Thermoleophilia; order Solirubrobacterales; family Solirubrobacteraceae; genus Conexibacter. The sequence continues at coordinate 80 of DASRAV010000012.1, forward strand.
CAGCCGGCGCTCGCGACGCGCCCGCCGCGCACGTCGACGGAGACGACGACGCGGTCGCCGTGCGCGGCAAGCACGTCGTCGAGGAAGTCGACGTCGTTGTAGGCGGCGGTCCCGAGGATCACGCGCTCGGCGCCGGCAGCCAGCGCTGCGGCGACGGCGTCCAGCGAGCGCAGGCCGCCGCCGAACTGCACCGGCACGCCCAGCTCGCCGGCGATCCGCTCCAGGTGCGCCAGGTTCGCCGGGCTGCCGTCGCGCGCGCCGTCGAGGTCCACGACGTGCAGCCAGCGCGCGCCGCCCTCGACCCACGCGCGCGCCGCGCTGAGCGGGTCGGCGTCGTAGACGGTCTCGGCCGCGAAGTCGCCCTGCGCCAGGCGCACGGCCTTGCCGTCGCGGATGTCGATCGCCGGGTAGAGGATCATGCGGCGTTAGGAGGGATTGGCAGGACCCCCGCGGCGTCTGGCGGCGTGCGACGCTGCGCGGATGCGGCGTCCTCGGTCGGCGCAATAGCGCCGCTATTGCCGCCTCCCTGCGTCCTTGCCCCGCTTGGTCGCACACTCGCCACCCGCTCGCGCGGGTCCTGCCAATCCCTCCTGGCGGCGGGGGCGCGCTCGTGGCACGCGGCGCTGAAGCTCGCGAGCAGGCGCAGCCCGAGCAGCGAGGACTTCTCCGGGTGGAACTGCACGCCGTAGACGTTCTCGCGCGCGACGGCGCTCGCGAAGCGCTCGCCGTACTCGGCGCTGCCGAGCACGTCGTCGGCGTCGGCGGGGTGCGCGACGTAGGAGTGCACGTGGTAGAAGGCGACCTCCTGCGGCAGCGCGGCGGTGAGCCGCGACGCCCGCGCGAAGCGCACGACGTTCCAGCCGATGTGCGGCACGCGCAGCCCGCCGGCCGCGAGCGGGCGCACGTCGCCGCGCAGCAGTCCGAGGCCCGCGCAGTCGCCGCCCTCCACCGAGCTCTCGAACAGCAGCTGCATGCCGAGGCAGATCCCCAGCACGGGCACGCCGGACGCGGCGCGCTCCCCGATCACGTCGTCGAGGCCGAGCTCGCGCAGGTTGCCCATCGCGCGGGAGAACGAGCCGACACCGGGCACGACGACGCCGTCCGCGGCGCGGATCGCGGCGTGGTCGCGTGTCAGCAGCGGCTGCGCACCGACGTGCGCGAACGCCTTCTCGACCGAGCGGCGGTTGCCCATCCCGTAGTCGACGATCGCGACCGTCGGGGAGACAGGATTTGAACCTGCGACCGTCACGTCGTCAACGTCCCCTTCGTGCTCGGCACGCCGGTCTCGGTCGGATCGATCGCGGCCGCGGCGCGCAGCGCGCGCGCGAACGCCTTGAACAGCGCCTCGATCATGTGGTGCACGTTCGTGCCCGCCTCCACGGTGAGGTGGAGCGTCAGCTTCGCGTTGCTCGCCACCGCGCGGAAGAACTCCTCCGTCAGCTCGTGGTCGAAGTTGCCGATCGCGCCCGCGGGCAGGTCCGCCTCCAGCGCGCAGAACGCGCGGCCGGAGATGTCGAGCGCACAGGTGGCGCGCGCCTCGTCCATCGGGATCGTCGCGGTCCCGTAGCGGTAGATGCCGGCGCGGTCGCCGAGCGCCTGATCGAGCGCTTGCCCGAGGCAGATGCCGACGTCCTCCACCGTATGGTGCGCACCCGTGTCGAGGTCGCCGTTCGCGCTCACGTCGAGGTCGATGCGGCCGTGGCGCGCGAGCAGGTCGAGCATGTGGTCGAGGAAGCCGACGCCGGTCGCGCGCGTGCCGGCGCCCGTGCCGTCGAGCGCGAGCGTCAGGCGGATGTCGGTCTCACCGGTGGTGCGTTGGATCTCGGCGCTGCGGCTCATCTCTCTCCATTCTCGCGAATGCGCGCCTGCATCGACGCCGCGTGGGCCTCGAAGCCCTCCGCACGGGCCAGCGCGGCGCCCGCAGGCGCCAGCGCGGCCGCCGCTGCAGGCGGGATCCGCACCTCCGCCATGCGGCGGCGGAACGTGCGCGCGGAGAGGCCGGAGGCGAAGCGGGCGGCGCCGTCGGTCGGCAGCACGTGGTTGGAGCCGGCGACGTAGTCGCCGAAGGCGGTCGCGGCGCCCGCGCCGACGAACAGGCAGCCGGCGCGCGTCACACGCGGCGCGAGCGCCTCCGCGGCGGGGCCGATCAGCTGCAGGTGCTCGGGCGCGAACACCTCGGCGAATGCGAGCGCCGCCTCGAGGTCCGGTGCCTGCACCAGCACCCCGACGCCCGTCTCGGGCGCGGGGTCGAGCGCCGGCGAGAGCGCGTCGAGCAGCGCCTCGTCCGGCGAGACGGCGACGACGAGGCTGTCGGCGCCGTGCTCCGCCTGCGCGCGCAGGTCGAGCGCCGCGAGACGCGGATCCGCGTCGCCGTCGAGCAGCACGAGCAGGTCGCTCGGCCCGGCGAAGCCGTCGATCCCGACCTCGCCCCGGACCACGAGCTTCGCCTCCTGCACGTAGAGGTTCCCGGGGCCGACGATCACGTCGACCGGGCGGATCGTCTCCGTCCCGTGGGCGAGCGCCGCGATCGCGTGCGCGCCGCCCATCCGGTAGACCTCCTCGACGCCCGCGAGCGCGCAGGCGGCGAGCACGAGCGGGCTCTCGGACGGCGTGCACACGACGACCTCCCGCACGCCGGCCGCGCGGGCCGTCACCGCGCCCATCACGACCGTGCTCGGGTACGGCGCGCGGCCGCCGGGCACGTACACCGCAGCACGTGCGACGGGGACCTCGCGCAGCGTCACGCGCTGGCCCTGCGGCAGCGTCGCCTCCCGCTCGGCGTCGAGCCCTGCTTCGGCGACTGCACGCACGTTGTCGGCCGCGAGCTTCAGCGCCGCCAGCACGTCCGGCTCGACGGCCGCGAGCGCAGCCTCGATCTCCTCGCGCGCGACGCGCAGCGGCCCCGGGTCGCGGCCGCCCGCGTCGAGCTCGCGGCGGAAGTGCTCGAGCGCCTCCTCGCCGCCATGGCGGACGCGCAGGACGATCTCCACGACCGTCTCCGCGACGGAGGACGCGCCGGGCACCAGCCCGCGCAGCTCCGCTGTCAGTGCGGCGGGATCGCCCGTCAGCGTGCGGCGCTCACAGCGCACGCACGCGCTCCAGCAGCTCGTCGATCGCCGCCGCCTTGAGCTTGTGCGCGACCGGGTTGGCGATCAGCCGCGCGGTGCAGAGGACGATCTCCTCGCGCACGACGAGCCCGTTCTCGGCGAGCGTCGTGCCGGTCGCCGTCAGGTCGACGATGCCGTCGACGAGGCCGGTCAGCGGCGCCAGCTCGACGGAGCCCTTCACCTCGACGATCTCGGCCTGACGGCCCGTCGCCTCGAAGTGGCGCGCCGCGATCTTCGGATACTTCGTCGCGATCCGCATCAGGCCGAGGCGCCGCAGCGCCTCCGCCATCGGATCCTCCCCGGCGACGCTGGCGAGCACCATCGTGCAGGCGCCGAAGCCGAGGTCGAGCAGTTCGTAGACCGGCCGCTCGGACTGCTCCATCAGCACGTCCTTGCCCGTGATCCCGACGTCGGCGGCGCCGGCCGCGACGTATGTCGGCACGTCGGACGGGCGCATCGTCACGATCCCGACGTCGGCGAACAGCAGCTTGCGGTCGTTGGAGCGCACCTCGGCGGTGTCGATCCCGATCCGGTCGAGCACGTCGAGCGTGCCCTTGAAGAGCGCGCCGCGCGGGACGGCGATCACCAGGCCGCTCATCGCTCCTCCCCCATCAGCGCGATGTGCAGCCGCTCGACCGTCAGCGCCCAGCCGACCGCCGGCTGCGGGCGCCCGAAGCGCCCGAGCAGGTCGTCGTAGCGTCCGCCGTTGCCGATCGGCACGCCGAGCGTCGGGTCGTAGACCTCGAAGATCGCGCCCGTGTAGTAGCCGAGGCCGCCGAGCAGGCCGAGGTCGAGGATCGTGCGCTCGGCGACACGCGCGGGCAGCAGCGCGTGCATGCCGCGCAGCCCCTCCGCCGCCTCGCCGGCGCGACCGTCGAGCGCCGCGAGCACGTCCGGTCCGCCACGGAGCTGCGGCACGCGCATGAGCAGCTCGGCCGCCTCGGCGTCGAGGCCGAGCGCGCCGACCTCCCGCTCCAGCCCGACGAAGTCGCGCGAGACGAGCTCGTGGATGATCTGCGCGCGTGCCTCCTCGGCCACGCCGACGCCGTCGAGCAGCGCGCGGAAGAGCCCGGCGTCGCCGAGCCCGATGCGGTAGTCGGCCAGTCCGACCGCGTCGAGCACGTCGCACAGCAGCGTGAGCGCCTCGACGGTGCCGGCGGGCGCGGGCGCGCCGATCAGCTCGATCCCCGCCTGCAGGAACTCGCGCGGCTGGCCGCGCTGCGGACGCACGCCGCGGTAGGCGTGCGCGAGATAGCAGAGCCGCAGCGGGCCCTCGACCGTCGCGTAGCGCGTCGCGACGAGCCGCGCGATCGGCACCGTCATGTCGGAGCGCAGCACGAGCGTCTCGCCCTGCTCGTCGAACAGCCGGTAGGCGGGCGGTGCGCCGCGCGTGTCGCCGCGTGCGAGCGTCGCCTCGTACTCGAGCGCGGGCGTCGAGACCTCGCCGTAGCCGGCCGCCGTGAACGCCGCGAGCATCGTCGCGGTGATCGCGCGCAGCTCGCGCATCTCGTCGGGCAGCACATCTCGCGTGCCGCTGGGGATCGGATGGATCATCGGGACCCCGGGATTACAGCGCGTGGACGCGCTGGCCGTCCTCGACACGCTCGATGCGCGCCCCGAGCGCGCGCAGGCGCTCGTCGATCCGCTCGTAGCCGCGGTCGATCTGACGGACGTTGCCGATCTCCGTCGTGCCGTCGGCGCACAGCGCCGCCATCAGCATCGCCATGCCGGCGCGGATGTCCGGCGACTCGAGCCGTTCGCCGCGCAGCCGGCGCGGCCCGACCACGAGCGCGCGGTGCGGGTCGCAGATCGTGATCGCCGCGCCCATCAGCTGCAGCTTGTCCGTGAAGAAGAGGCGGTTCTCGAACATCTTCTCGTGGATGATCACCGACCCCTCCGACTGCGTCGCGAGCGCGACCGCGATGCTCGTCAGATCGGCCGGGAACGCCGGCCACGGACCGTCCTCCACCTTCGGCTGATAGCCGCCGGCGTCGTTGCGGATCACGAGCTTCTGGTTGCCGGGCACGAGCAGATCCGCGCCGCGCAGCTCGCTCTCGAGGCCGAGGCGCGCGAAGACGAGGCGCAGCATCCGCAGGTCCTCGGCGATCACGTCCTTGATCGTGAGCTCGCCGCCGGTGACGCCCGCGAGCGCCATGAACGAGCCGATCTCGATGTGGTCCGGCGCGACCGTGTGGTCGCAGCCGCCCAGCCGCGCGGCGCCGTGGACGGTCATCACGTTCGAGCCGATCCCGTCGATCTCCGCGCCCATCTTCACGAGCATGCGCGCGAGGTCCTGCACGTGCGGCTCGGAGGCGGCGTTGCGGACGACGGTGTCCCCCGGCGTCAGCGCGGCGGCCATCAGCGCGTTCTCGGTCGCCATCACGGACGGCTCGTCCATCAGGAAGTCGCAGGCGGTCAGGCCGCGCGGCGCGCTCAGCAGGATGTCGCGGTTCTGCTCGATGCTCGCGCCGAGCGCCTTGAACGCGTCGAGGTGCGGGTCGAGCCGGCGGCGGCCGATCACGTCGCCGCCGGGCGGCGGCATCAGCGCGCGGCCGAAGCGTGCGAGCAGCGGGCCGGCGAGCAGGAAGGAGGCGCGGATGCGCTCGGAGAGGTCGCGGTCGACGTCGGTCGAGATCTCGCCGCCGGCGCGGATCGCGACCGCGTTGTCCTCGATCCACTCGACGCGCGCGCCGAGGTCTGCGAGCAGCGCGATCATCGCCTCGACGTCGCGGATTCGCGGCACGTTGCGCACGACGACGTCGTCGTCGGTCAGCAGCGCCGAGGCCAGGATCGGCAGCGCGCCGTTCTTGTTGCCGGCTGGGACGACGGTGCCGGAAAGCGGCACGCCGCCTTGGATGACGAACTTCTCCATAGCTGAGGGATGCGGTCGGTGGACGCCTGTTCGGCGGGGGGAGGACGCCTCCGGACGCTGAGCTAGGGTAACAGCCATGCGAGGGGGGATTTCGAGCGACGGACCCCCGAACCTCCTTTGAGCGGCGAGATGAGCACGTGACGCTGGGCGCCTATCGCCGGCTGCTGCGCCCGCCCGGGGCGCTGCGGCTCGTGCTCACGGTGCTCGTCGGGCGAATCCCGGTCGGCATCTTCTCGCTCGCGATCGTGCTGCTCGTGCGCCAGCAGACGGGCTCCTTCGCGCAGGCCGGCGCCGCGAGCGCCGCGTGGGCGCTCGGCGCCGGGGTCGTCGCGCCGCTGCAGGGCCGCCTCGTCGATCGCTTCGGGCAGCCGCTGGTGCTGATCCCGTCGACGCTGCTGAACACCGCCGCCGTGGTCGGGATCGTGCTCGCGGCGCGCGCCGGCGCCTCGACCTGGGTGATCGCCGGCTTCGCCTGGCTCGGCGGCGCGGCGCTGCCGCCGCTGGGGGCGTGCATGCGGTCGGTGTGGGCGACGATCTTCGCCGACGACGCGAACGCCCGCAGCACCGCCTACGCGTTCGAGAGCGTGATGGCGGAGATCTTCTTCATCGTCGGTCCGGCCATCACGACCGTCGTGATCGCGGTCAGCTCGCCGAGCGCGGCGCTGCTGGCGGCGGTCGGCCTGAGCTTGGCCGGAACGCTCGGCTTCGCGACCGCGTCGCTGGCGCACGAGTGGCGCGGCGACCGCATCGAGCGCACACGCGCAGGTGCGCTCGCTGCGCCGGGGATGCGCACGCTGATGCTCGCGATCGTGCCGACCGGCATCTCGTTCGGCGCGCTCGAGGTCGCGATGCCCGCGTTCGCCGTCGCCCACGGCCATCGCGCGGCGCTGTCGGGGATCCTGCTCTCGTCGATGGCGATCGGCAGCGCGCTCGGCGGACTCTGGTACGGCGGCCGTCAGTGGAGCGGCTCGATCGTCATGCGCTTCATCGGGCTGCAGGTCCTCTTCGCGCTCGGGTTGCTGCCGTTGCTGCTGGCCGACTCGCTGCCGCTGATGGCCGTGCTGATGGGCGTCGCCGGCCTCGCGCTCGCCCCGGCGGCCGCGGCCGGCTACCTCGTCGTCGACCGCATCACGCCGCGCGGCACCATCACCGAGGCGACGACCTGGGTGATGACCGCCAACGTCGCCGGCGGAGCACTCGGCGCCGGCATCGCCGGTGTCGTCGTGCAGGACGTCAGCGTGCGCGCGGCGATCGCGCTCGCCTGCGTCGGACCGGTGCTTGGAACGATCGTCACGCTCCTGCGCCGCCGCAGCCTAGAGGCGGTGGTCCTGCCCAAACCGGCCATGACCACCTGACCCTGCAACTTTCGTTGCATTCATCCCCCGTTCAAAACTGCGCTTTTGCGGGCACTTTCAAGCTCAGCCCCCTCCCGACCAGCCGACGGAGCGCTTCCATCCGCACACCCCGATACCTTTGCGAACACATGTTCCCCCCACGCCTTCAGCACCTTGCGGACAGCCTTGCCGAGCTGGCGGAGGCGCTCCTGCGCCCCGAGGAGCTGCTCGAGCGCGTTGACGCCGAGCAGCACCTCGAGCATCCTCATCGCCAGCCGCTGCGCAACCCGCGCGCCCGGCGCGCAGGCGTCGCGGCCGCCAGGCCGCAGCACTGCGTCTCCCCTGTCGGCGGTGGGCGTCCCATCGCGTCGACACCACTCGCGCACCTGCGCGACTGACGGCGCCGCAGGATGCCCCATCCTCGCGGTCGCACACGAAACGCAAAGAGCCCCAGCCACCTTGCGGCGACTGGGGCTCGATGACGAAAGAACCGGCGGCGACCTACTCTCCCAGGCCCTTGCGGGCCAAGTACCATCGGCGCTGAGAGGCTTAACTGCTCTGTTCGGAATGGGAAGAGGTGTTTCCCTCTCGCCATAGCCACCGGAAACCGGTAGAGACCAAGCCCCTCGCGGGCCTTCAAAACTGCACAGCGCCAGTGGAACGGGTATCAAAATCCGTCAAGCCCTCGACCAATTAGTACCGGTCTCCTGCAGGTGTTGCCACCCTTCCAGATCCGGCCTATCAACCTGGTGGTCTACCAGGGGTCTTACTCCCTCTAGGGGATGGGAGAGCTCATCTCGAGGCCGGCTTCCCGCTTAGATGCCTTCAGCGGTTATCCGATCCGCACGTAGCTAACCTGCGATGCCCTTGGCAGGACAACAGATACACCAGAGGTGCGTTCATCCCGGTCCTCTCGTA
>DASRAV010000013.1:0-32780 GCA_035637995.1 Conexibacter sp.
TGCGAGATCTACACCGACGTCGCCGGCGTCTTCAGCGCCGACCCGCGGATCGTCCCCGACGCGCGCAAGCTGTCGATCGTCTCGTTCGAGGAGATGCTCGAGATGGCCTCCTCGGGGGCGAAGGTGCTGCAGCTGCGCTCGGTCGAGTACGCGCGCAGCCACGGCGTCCGCATCCACTGCCGGTCGAGCTTCGAGGACGCTCGCGGTACCTTTGTCGTCGGAGAGCAGGAGACCATGGAGCACGCCCTCATCACCGCTGTGACGCACTCGAACGACGAGGCGCGCATCACGCTGCACGGCGTCCCGGACGAGCCGGGCGCCGCCGCGCGCATCTTCACGGCGCTCGCGGAGGCCAACTGCAACGTCGACATGATCATCCAGAACGAGCCGCGTGAGCTGGGCGGCCAGGCGGAGGTCTCGTTCACCGTCCCGCGCGACGACCTGCGCGCCGCGAGCGCGGCGCTCGAGGCGGTCGTCGAGGAGCTCGGGATCGCGAGCGTCGACACCGAGCCGGAGATGGGCAAGGTCTCGATCGTCGGCGCGGGGATGAAGTCGCATCCCGGCGTCGCGGCGAAGGTCTTCGCGACGCTCGCCCAGGAGGGGATCAACATCGAGATGATCTCGACCTCGCCGATCAAGATCTCCTGCGTCATCGGCGACGACAGCGTCCCGCACGCCGTGCGCGCGCTGCATGCCGCCTTCGAGCTCGGCGAGGGCGGCATCGAGGCCGAGCGCCCGATCGGGGAGGAGGCGCGGTGAGCGGGCCGGCCGACGCCGGGTACCGGGTCGCCGTCGTCGGCGCCACCGGCCAGGTCGGCGGCGTGATGCTGGCGCTGCTGCGCGAGCGTGCCTTCCCGGCGCGCGAGATCGTCCCGTTCGCCTCCGAGCGCTCGGCCGGTCGCGAGCTGGAGGGCCACGGCGTCGTGCAGCCGCTCACCGAGCAGACGATCCAGGGCTTCGATCTCGCGATCTTCTCCGCCGGCGGCGCGACCTCGGGCGAGTGGGCGCCGCGCTTCGCCGACGCCGGGGCCGTCGTCGTCGACAACTCATCGCGCTGGCGGATGCACGACGACGTCCCGCTCGTGGTCAGCGAGGTCAACCCGGAGGCGCTCGACGACCACCGCGGCATCGTCGCCAACCCGAACTGCTCGACGATGCAGATGGTCGTCGCGCTCAAGCCGCTGCACGACGAGGCGGGGATCGAGCGGCTCGTGATCTCCACCTACCAGGCGGTCTCCGGCACCGGTAAGAAGGGCGTCGAGGAGCTGCTCGGCCAGTCGCACGCGCTGCTGCACGGCCAGGACGCCGAGGTCGAGGTCTACGCGCATCAGATCGCGTTCAACGCGCTCCCTCACGCCGGCACCTTCGCGCCCGGCGACGACCACACCGACGAGGAGCGCAAGCTGATGAACGAGACGCGCAAGATCCTCGGCGATCCCGAGATCCGCGTCAGCGCGACATGCGTGCGTGTGCCGGTCGTCACCGGCCACTCCGAGGCGGTCAACGTGCAGACGCGCGAGCCGCTCAGCCCCGAGCGCGCGCGCGAGCTGCTGTCCGGCGCGCCGGGCGTGACCGTGCTCGACGACCCAGGCGCCGGCATCTACCCGCTCGCGATCGACGCGGCCGGCAAGGACGACGTCTTCGTCGGGCGCATCCGGCGCGACCCCGGCCATCCACAGGCGCTCGACCTCTGGATCGTCTCCGACAACCTGCGCAAGGGCGCCGCGACGAACGCGATCCAGATCGCAGAGCGGCTTCACCAGCGCAGGCTGATCGGCGCGGTCTCGCGCGCGGCCTAGCGTCGCGGCGTTAGACTCGCCCCAGTCCGTGGGGGAAGGCGAGAGGGGGAATCGCTCAGATGGCCGAGTCCGTGCCCGCGCGTCCGGTGCGCGAGTTCAGCGAGGTGCAGGACCGCCGCGCGAAGATGGAGCGGTTCCGTGCGGAAGGGATCGACCCGTACCCGCGCGCCTTCGAGGGCATGACCGAGATCGCCGCGGTGCAGCTCGCACACAATCCGGCCGCGCTGGAGCCGGGCGAGCACCCGGCGTGGAGCTACCGCGTCGCCGGACGGCTGATCGCGCGCCGCGGCCACGGCAAGACGACGTTCCTGGAGCTGCGCGAACGCTCCGGCTCGATGCAGCTCTACCTGCAGGAGGACGCGCTCGGGGAGGAGGCCTACCGGCGCGCGCTCGACCTCGACATCGGCGACGTCGTCGGCGGCGAGGGCAGCGTCTACGTGACCAAGCGCGGTCAGCTCGCGCTCGCCGCGACGCAGGTGACGTTGCTCGCGAAGGCGCTGCGTCCGCCGCCCGACAAGCACCACGGGCTCGACGATCCGCAGACGCGTTTTCGCAACCGCGAGCTCGACCTGATCGCGAACGCCTCGACGCGCGAGCTGTTCGTCGCGCGCGCCCGCATGGTCTCCGCGATCCGCGCCTGGTTCGACACGCGCGGCTTCATCGAGATCGAGAGCCCGGCGCTCGGCTACGTGCGCGGCGGCGCCGCGGCGCGCCCGTTCGTCGCCCACCACCACGCGCTCGACTCCGACGTCTACCTGCGGATCTCGACCGAGCTCTATCTCAAGCGCTGCCTGATCGGCGGCCTCGAACGCGTCTACGAGCTCGGCAAGGCGTTCCGCAACGAGGGGATCTCGCCGAAGCACAGCCCCGAGTTCACGCTGCTGGAGTGGATCCAGACCTACACCGGCTATCTCGACATCGCGGTGCAGATCGAAGAGCTGCTCGCCGCCGTCGCGCTGCGCACGCTCGGCACCACGCGCATACAGCGCGACGGGCAGACCTTCGACCTCGCCGAGCCGTGGCGGCGGGTCACGATGCGCGAGGCGATCCTCGAGGCGACCGGGGTGGACGTCGCGAGCGCCGACCACGCTGCGCTCGCGGCGCTTGTCGGCGAGGGCATCCCGGCCGACGCGAGCTGGTCATGGCTCGTGACGACGATCTACGAGAAGCGCGTCGAGCCGTTCATCGTCGCGCCGACGATGGTCTTCGACTTCCCCGCCGAGCAGCTGCCGCTCACGCGCCCGCAGGCGGAGCACCCCGAGTACGCGGAGTGGTTCGACGCGATCATCGGCGGGATAGAGGTCGCCGCCGGTGCGACCGAGCTCAACGACCCGGACGTGCAGCGCGCGCGCTTCGTCGACCAGCACGCCAGACTGCGCGCGGGAGAGGACGCGGCCCATCCGCCCGACGAGGAGTTCGTGCGCGCGCTGCAGTACGGGATGCCGCCCGCCGCCGGCGGTGCGATAGGCGTCGACCGGCTGCTGATGGTGCTGACGGGTGTGGCGACGCTGCGCGAGGCGCTGCCGTTCCCGGCGCTGCGCGAGCGCTGAGCTGCGCGCGAGGCGAGTGCACCAGGCGGGAGTCGAACCCGCATGCCCGGCTTAAAAGGCCGTCCCGTTAACCATTACGGCACTGGTGCCATGTTCGCGGTCGGGCACCCCTGCCCGTCGCCGCCCGCCGAGCATACACCCGTCGAGCTCGTGCTCAAGCGCCTTCGGGTCCGCCCAGCCGCGCCAGCTCGCGCCGCGAGCTGACGCCGAGCTTGCGGTAGATGTTGCGTGCGTGCGTGCGCACGGTCTCGACGCCGATGTGCAGCTGCGCGGCGATCTCGCCGTTGGAGCGGCCCTGTTGCAGCAGGTCGAGCACGACCGCTTCGCGTGCGGTCATCAGCTCGGGCCCGGCGGGCGGCGGCTGCGGCTCGCCGTTCGCGCGCGGCAGCAGATGCAGGCCGCGCGAGGCGAGGTGGATCGCGGAGAGGACGTCGCGCGCCTGGGTCTCCTTCGACAGGCAGGCGGTCGCGCCGAACGCGAGCATCTGGTTGCACTCCGCGACGGATGGGCGGTTCGCGAGCACGACGAGCCGCGTCTGCGGATGTGCGGCGGCGAGGTCGCGCACCTCCAGCGGCGTGCGCAGCGAGCCGAAGTTCAGCAGCGCCACCTGCGGGGAGAGCGTCGCGATCGCGCCGGGGAGCTGGTCGTGCTCGACGTCGCCGGCGACGAGCTCGAGATGCTCGTCCTCCTCGATCAGGACGTGCAGCCCTCGATCGACGAGGTCCTCGAAGCGGGCGACGAGGACGCGAACTGGCGTGTGCGCGCGCATCGTGGACGTGATCGTACCCACCGGGTGAGATGGACCTCACCCCCGATTCACCCGCTGCCTACCCCGAAGATCACCCCCGCGAGGGGATTACAGGCGATCGCTCGACGGGCAGGATGCTGATTACTTCAACCCACGAACGCGGCAGGGGTACGAACCCGCCGACACGGACGGGTCCTCCACCCCCGGGAGGAAGGTCCCCTTCCCGTCCGTCGCACCGGGGTAGAAGCAGCCCGGGCGGCCGTGCAACCCCTCGCACGGTCGTCCGGGCGACCTTCCTACCAGCCGGCGCGTCCAGCCGGCGCGGGGGCGCCGACGACCGCCGAGGACCAGTCGATCACCGAGGTCGGCTTGACGACGTGCTTGCTCATGCCGAGCTGCTTGGGCTCGAGCCCAAGTGCGAGGCCGACGAGCTGCGGCAGGTGCAGCACCGGCATCGCGAGGTCGCGGTCGACGGCCTTGGCCGCGAGCGGCTGCTGCAGGTCGAGGTTGAGATGGCAGAGCGGGCAGGGAACGACGAGGCAGTCGGCGTCGGCGTCGGTCGCGTCGGCGAGATGCGTTCCGGCCTGCTTGAGCGAGTTCTGCTTGTTCATCGTGATGATCGGGAAGCCGCAGCACTTGTACGCGCCGGCGTAGTCGATCACGGTGCCGCCGAGCGCGTCGATCACCCAGTGCAGATACTGGTCGCGCGGGTGCTCGTCGTCGATCCCGAGGCGGTCGGTCGGGCGCACGATGTAGCAGCCGTAGAAGGGGCCGACCTTGAGGTTCGTGAGCGGGCGCTTGACCTTCTTCTTGAGGTTCTCCAGGCCGATCTCCTCGACCAGCAGCCAGAGGAAGTTCTTGTTCGTGAGGCCCTTCTCGTAGCTGAGCCCCTCCGCCGCAAGCGTCTGGTTGACGTGGTCGCGGTACTCGGTGTTCGCGTCGAGGCGCTCCTGGCACTCGCCCTGCGCGCCCTGGCACGTCGAGCAGATGTTCATCATCAGCTCGGCGCCCTCGACCTGCTGGGCGAGCGCGAACGTGCGCGCGTTGAGCGTGTCCGCGAGCTCCTGGTTGTGCTCGGCGATCACGCCGGCGCCGGAGCAGCAGGCGCGGTCGAGCTCGACGAGCTCCAAGTCGAGCAGCGGCGCGACGGCCGCCATCGAGCCGTGCAGCTCGGGGGTGAAGCCGCGGCTCACGCAGCCGGGCCAATAGGCGACCTTCATGCCTGCGCCTCGCTCTCGTCGTCCTCGGTGCCGGAGATGTAGAGGTTCAGCTCATAGCGCTGATCGCGCCCCTCGACGACGTCGAAGATGCGCTTGACCTCCTTCGGCGCCTTGTGCTCGTGCAGCAGCGCCTTCTTCGGCGTCATCTTGCCGCGGCGCAGGCCGTTGATCACGATCGGCAGCGAGGCGATCAGCTCCGGCACGGCGCGCGGGTGGAACTTGCCGCCGTAGGAGTCGGGCACCAGGTCCGCCTCGTGCAGCAGTCCGTTCCTGCGGATGTTCTTCACGAACGCGTGCTCGTGGCGGGAGCCGTTGTTGCGGTCCTCGATGTGATGGTCGCCGCTGGCGACGCGCCGCAGCCGCATGATCTGGCTCATCGGCGCGACGCCCTTCGGGCACGCCTCGATGCAGTTGAAGCAGTGGGTGCAGTCGTAGATGCCGTGCGGGTCCTCCGCGAGGTCCTTGAGGCGCTCGAACTGCTCGGCGTCGCGCGGGTCGCCGACGAAGCGGTAGGCCTTGGCGGACGCGGCCGGGCCGACGAACAGCGGGTCGACCTCCATCGAGAGGCAGTCCGAGACGCAGGCGCCGCACTGGATGCAGGCCATCGTCTGGGTGACGTCGACCATGTTCTCGTGCGGGACGACGTACTCGCGCTCGGGCACGGGCTCCTTCGCGAGCAGCCACGGCGTGACGCGCTGGATCTTCTTCCAGTGGACCGCGTCCATGTCGACGATCAGGTCCTTGATGACGGGCATGTTGCCCATCGGCTCGACGAGGATCGTCCTGCCGTCGGCGTTGACCCCGGTCTTCGCGGCCTTGTCGAGGTGCGTGTGGCATGCGAGCCCGGCGCGCCCGTTGATGCGCACGCCGCACGAGCCGCAGATCGCCGCGCGGCAGGAGCAGCGGATCCCGACCGAGCCGTCCTGCTGGGCCTTCACCTGCAGGATCGCCTCCAGCACCGAGCGATGCGGCTCGAGGTCCACCTGGAACTCCTCGTAGTACGGCGCCTCGCCCGTGTGCGGGTCGTAGCGCCGGAGCTTGAGCGTGTACTCGGCCATCAGTTCGACTCCATTATTAGTACGTCCGCTCCTGCGGCTCCCAGCGGGTCATGGTGACCGGCGCGACGCCCTTCTCCGGCCCGTCGCCATTGAGCGAGATGGTGATGTGGTGCAGCCACTCGGCGTCGTTGCGCTCCGGGAAGTCGGTGCGGAACTGCGCCCCGCGCGACTCCTTGCGCTCCTGCGCGGCGACGACGATCGCCTCGGCGCAGTCGAGCATGTAGCCGAGCTCGATCGCGGCGAGCACGTCCTGGTTGAAGATCGTGCCCTTGTCGTCGATCGCGGCGTTCGGCGCCTCGTCCTTGAGCCGGCGCACGATCTCGAGCGCCGTCTCGAGCCCCGCCGCGTCGCGGTAGACCGCGACGTACTGGTTCATCGTCTCGCCGAGCTCCTCCTTGATCTGGGAGATCCGGCGGCCGCCGGTCGGACGGGTGAGGATCGCGTCGATCTCGCCCTGCGCGTCGGCCAGCACGCTCGCCGGCGCCTTCGGCATCGCGACGCCGCGCGCGCGGTGCGCGGCGTGCTCGCCGGAGCGGCGTCCGAAGATCAGCGTGTCGAGCAGCGAGTTCGCGCCGAGGCGGTTGCCGCCGTGGACCGAGACGCAGGCGACCTCGCCGGCGGCGTAGAGGCCGGGGATCGGCGTCTGGCCGTCCACGTCGGTCTTCACGCCGCCCATGATGTAGTGCATGCCGGGCTTGATGTGGATCGGCTCGCGCGTGATGTCGACGCCCGCGAAGTCCTTGCCGATGTTGACGATCTCGCGCAGCGCCTCGAGCGTGCGCTTGCGCGGCACCTTCGTGATGTCCAGCGCGACCGTGCCGTCCGGGAAGCCGCGGCCCTCGTTGATCTCCGTCTGCTCGGCGCGCGAGACGACGTCGCGCGAAGCCAGCTCGAGCTTGTTCGGCGCGTACTTCTCCATGAAGCGCTCGCCGAGTGCGTTGTAGAGGTGGGCGCCCTCGCCGCGCGCGCCCTCGGTGATCAGGAAGCCGTTCTCCGCGAGCGTCGTCGGGTGGTACTGGATCATCTCCATGTCCATCAGCGGCGCGCCGATGCGGTAGGCCTGGGCGATCCCGTCGCCGGTGCAGATCAGCGCGTTCGTCGTCGGCTTGAAGACCTGCCCGGCGCCGCCGGAGGCGAGGATCACGCTCTTGGCGTTGAACGCCTCCAACCGCCCGTCGCGGATGTTGCGCGCGACGCAGCCGACGCAGCGGCCGCTCTCGTCCTGCAGCAGCGTCGTCGTGAACCACTCCTCATAGCGGTCGACGGTCTCGTGGTGCTTCATCAGCTGCTCGTAGAGCACGTGCAGGATCGCCTGGCCGGTGATGTCCGCCACGTAGTAGGTGCGCGCGGCGGAGGCGCCGCCGAAGGCGCGCGTGCCGAGGTGGCCGGTCGGGCTGC
The DNA here is from genome assembly GCA_035637995.1 of Conexibacter sp. Taxonomy (GTDB): domain Bacteria; phylum Actinomycetota; class Thermoleophilia; order Solirubrobacterales; family Solirubrobacteraceae; genus Conexibacter. The sequence continues at coordinate 7,774 of DASRAV010000013.1, forward strand.
GGTGGAAGGTGACGCCGGCGTGCTCGAGCCACAGGATCTCGTCGGGCGCCTCGCGGCACATCACCTCGATCGCGTCCTGATCGCCGAGGTAGTCGGAGCCCTTCACCGTGTCGTACGCGTGCGACTCCCACGAGTCCTCGGGGTTGAGGGCGGCGTTGATGCCGCCGGCGGCGGCGACCGAGTGGGAGCGGACGGGATGGACCTTGGAGAGGATCGCCACGGACGCGCCGGCGTCGGCGGCGGCGAGGGCGGCGCGCTGTCCGGCGAGGCCGGCGCCGATGATGAGCACGTCGTGAGCTGGCATGTTCGCGATTCTATTGACGCGTTCCGTCTGGTGATTCGTCGCGGCTGCGGGCGAGCCGCGATCGGCTCAGCCGCGCCCGCCGAGCGCGGCCCGCAACGCGCGCCGCAGGCGGCCGACCGTCACGACGCCGCGCAGCACACCGTGGCCGTCGAGCACCATGATCGCGCCGAGCGAGCGCAGGCCGTCGGCGTCGAGCAGCGTCCGCAGCGACTGGTCCTCGTCGATCCGCCAGCCCTGGCCCTCGCCGGCCTCCATCAGCTCGCGCACGAGCTGGACCGGACGACCGCCCTCGACCGCGCCGCGCGCGCCCTCCTCGCGCAGCACGCCGAGGAAATGCCCGCCGGCGTCGACGACGGGGAACCACGGCCAGCGGTAGCGCAGGAAGAACTCGTCGAGCGCGCGCGCGGCGGGCAGCTCGTCGGGGACGCTCACCGGCTGCGCGTCCATGATGTCGACGATGCGCACGTCCTCGAGCTGCTCGGTGATCACGGTCTGCGCGATCAGCGCACGCGCTGCGCCGCCGATCGTCATGCCGACGAAGATGAACCAGATCCCGAGCCACGAGCCCGCTCCGAGCGTCGCCCACAGCCCGCCGCCGATCAGCAGCGCGGCGAACGCCTGTCCGAGTCGCCCGGCGACGCGCGTCCCGCGCGCACGGTCGCCCGTCGCCTGCCACACGAGCGCGCGCGCGATCCGGCCGCCGTCGAGCGGGTAGGCCGGAATCAGGTTGAAGACGAGCACGATCGCGTTCATCGAGACGAGCCACGTCAGCGTGAGCAGCACCGGCGTCACCTTCGTGCCGTCGGCGAGGATCGCCGCGTCGAGCGCGCGCTGAGGGCTCGTGACCAGCACGGCGACCAGCACGCCGAGCACGACGATCCCCAGCGTCGCGAGCGGCCCCGCCGCGGCGACGACGAGCTCCTCGCGCGGCGTGCGGCTCTCGCGGCTCATCATCGCGAAGCCGCCGAGCGGCGAGATCGTGATCCCCGCGACCTCGATTCCATACCGGCGCGCGGCGAGCGCGTGCCCGAGCTCGTGCACGATGATCGAGCCGAACAGCAGCAGCGCGCTGACGACCGCGGTCGCATACGCGGTCGTGTCCGAGCCGCCCAGCACCTGCTGGAAGGACCCGGACAGCCAGAAGATCACGAGGAAGAGGACGACGAACCAGCTCGCGTCGACGCCGACGCGGATCCCGAAGATGCGTGCGAGCTGGATCGAGCCCGGCCGTCCGAACATGCTGGAATGGTGACATGCACGACGCCCTGCGAGAGCTGCGTGGACGACTCGCCGAGATCCACGACCTGAGCGCGGCCGGCGGGCTGCTCGGCTGGGACCAGCAGACGATGATGCCCGCGCGCGGCGGACCGCTGCGCGCCGAGCAGCTCGGGACGCTTGGCCGGATCGTCCACGAGCGTTTCACCGACGATGAGGTCGGGCGCCTGCTCGACGCGTTGGACGGCGTCGATCCGGACACGACCGACGGCGCGATCGTCCGCGTGACGCGCCGCGACTGGGAGAAGGCGCGCCGCGTCCCGGCCGATCTCGCCGCCGACATCGCGCGCGCCGGCGCGCTCGGCCATCAGGCGTGGGTTGACGCGCGCGAGCGTTCGGACTTCGCCGCGTTCCTGCCGTTCCTGGAGCGCAACGTCGAGCTGAAGCTGCGCTACATCGCGTGCTTCGACGGCTTCGAGGACCCCTACGACGTGCTGCTCGACGACTACGAGGAGGGGATGACGAGCGCTGAGGTCGATGCGCTCTTCAGCGAGCTGCGCGACGCGCTCGTGCCGTTGATCGCCGCGGTCGCGCAGCGGGCGGACGCGGTCGACGCCGCGATGCTGCACGGGGACTTCCCGATCGAGCGCCAGCGCGCGCTCGTGCGGCGCGTCGTCGAGCGGCTCGGCTGGGACGCCGAGGGCTGGCGGCTGGACGAGGCGGCGCATCCGTTCGCGACGACGATCGGCCCCGACGACGTGCGGCTCACGACGCGCTTCGATCCCTCCTACGTCGGGATGGCGCTGTACGGCACGATCCACGAGTTCGGCCACGGCCTCTACGAGTCGCAGGTCGATCCGGCGCTCGCGCGCACGTCGCTGGAGGGCGGCGTCTCGCTGGGCGTGCACGAGTCGCAGAGCCGGCTGTGGGAGAACGTCGTCGGGCGCGGGCGGCCGTTCGCCGGCTGGCTGCACGGCGAGCTGCGCGAGGCGTTCCCCGAGCGCTTCGGCGCGGTCGACTCCGAGGCGTTCTACCGCGCCGTGAACCGTGTCGAGCCGTCGCTGATCCGCGTCGAGGCAGACGAGGCGACGTACGGGCTGCACATCATCCTGCGCTTCGAGCTCGAGCGGGAGATGATCGCCGGCACGCTCGCGCTGCGCGACCTCCCGGAGGCCTGGAACGCGCGGATGCGGGAATACCTCGGCGTCGAGGTCCCCGACGACGCGCACGGCGTGCTGCAGGACGTGCACTGGTCCGGAGGGGACATCGGCTACTTCTCGACGTACGCGCTCGGAAATCTGATCAGCGCCCAGCTGTGGGAGCGGGCGCGGGCGGATCTGCCGGGGTTGGACGCCTCGCTCGCCGCCGGCGAGGTGGGCGCGCTGCGCGAGTGGCTGCGCGAGCACGTCCATCGCTTCGGCCGGACGTACCCTCCGCGCGAGCTGATGCTGCGGGCCGTGGGCGAGCCGATCAAGGTGCAGCCGTTCGTGGCATATCTGCGCGAGAAGCTCACGCCGATCTACGGGCTCTGACGAACGGCGTCTGGGGAGGGGGGGCGAGCAGGGGCTTGCGCCTCGGCCGCGCCGGATCCGCAGCGGCGCCAGGGCGCCGACCGCCTCCCTTCCCCCTCCCAGACGCCGTTCGCCGAGGCCCGGCGACCGCCAGATCAGAGCAACGGCCGATTCCGCTCGATGATCGCGCCGAAGTCGAGCCCCGGCGGGAGCGTGCCGAACACGTGGCCCGCGTCCCCGGCCAAGCGGGACGCGCAGAACGCGTTGGCGACGTACGACGGCGCGTGGCGCACCATCAACGAGCCCTGCAACGCCAGCGCCATCGCCTCGACCACCCGCCGCGCGCGCAGTTGCAGATCCGAGCCGTCCTCCAGCTCGGCGCGCACGCGGGCGACGTGGGCGTCCAGTCGCGGCTCGACGCCCGAGCTCGTCTCGAGCTCCTCGAGGAACGCCTCGCGGGTGCCGGGCTCCTTGATCAGCGCGCGCAGGACGTCGAGGCACATGACGTTCCCCGAGCCCTCCCAGATCGAGTTCAGCGGCGCCTCGCGGTAAAGGCGCGGCAGGCCGGACTCCTCGACGAAGCCGTTGCCGCCCAGGACCTCGGTCGCCTCGGCGGCGTGGGGGGCGGTGCGCTTGCAGACCCAGTACTTCAAGACCGCGGTGGCGATCCGCTTGAAGGCGTGGTCGCCCTCGTCGTAGGCGCGCCCGAGCCGCATCGCCGAGAGCGTCGCCGCCTCGGACTCGATGCAGAGGTCGGCGAGCACGTTCGTCATCAGCGGCTGGTCGATCAGCAGCGCGCCGAAGGCGCTGCGATGCGCGGCGTGGTGGGTCGCGAGCGAGACGGCCCAGCGCATCCCCGCCGCCGAGCCGATCACGCAGTCCAAGCGCGTGTGGTTGACCATCTCGATGATCGTCGGCACGCCGCGGCCCGGCTCGCCGACGAGCTGTGCCCACGCGCCGCGGAACTCGACCTCGCTCGACGCGTTCGAGCGATTGCCGAGCTTGTCCTTGAGTCGCTGCAGGTGGAAGGCGTTGCGTTCGCCGTCCGGGCGCCAGCGCGGCAGCGCGAAGCAGGAGATCCCCTCGCCCTCGATCTGCGCGAGCACGAGGAAGAGGTCGCACATCGGCGCCGAGCAGAACCACTTGTGGCCGGTCAGCTCATACTCACCGCCCGGGCCGCCGCCCGCGATCGGGGTCGCGACCGTCGCGTTGGTGCGCACGTCGGAGCCGCCCTGCTTCTCGGTCATGCCCATGCCGCAGAGCGCGCCCGTCTTCTCGTCGGCGGGGATGTCGCGCGCGTCGTACTTGCGCGACATCAGGCGCTCCTGCCACACCGCGAGCACGTCGGGCTGGGCACGCAGAGCGGGGATCGCGGCGAAGGTCATCGTCAGCGGGCAGCCGTGGCCGGCCTCGACCTGACCGCCGGTGAGTGACATCGCCGTGCGGACCGTGTGTGCGCCCGGCCGCTCCGCGGTCCACGGCAGCGCGTGCACGCCGCTCGCGACGGAACTCTTCATCAGCGCGTGCCACGAGGGATGGAACTCGACCTGGTCGACGCGGTTGCCGAAGCGGTCGTGCGTCCTGAGCACCGGCGGGTGCTCGTTGGCCTCGAAGCCGAGCCGGATGCCCTCGCCGCCGGCGGACGCTCCGGCGGCGCTCGCCTCCTCGACGCCCCAGCCCTCGCCCTCGCGCGCGAGCGCCTCCACGAGCGGGCGGTTCTGCTCGAAGAGGTTCAAGCCCTCCAGCGGCGGGGGCTGGTTCGCGACGTCATGGGTGCTCTGCGGTCCGCGGGCGGGCGCGATCGACATGGAGACAGTCAAGCACGCCCGCGGCCACGCACAAGCAGGTTCAGTCGATCGCCTTCCGCAGGTTCGCGTCGATCGCGCCGAGGAACTCCTCGGTCGTGAGGAACGGCTGGTCGGGGCCGATCAGCAGTGCGAGGTCCTTCGTCATCTGGCCCTGCTCGACCGTCTCCACGCACACGCGCTCGAGCGTCTCGGCGAAGCGCGTGACCTCCGGTGTGTCGTCCATCCGCCCGCGGTGGGCGAGCCCCTGCGTCCAGGCGAAGATCGAGGCGATCGGATTCGTCGAGGTCGGCTTGCCCTGCTGGTGCTGGCGGTAGTGGCGCGTGACGGTGCCGTGCGCCGCCTCCGCCTCGACCGTCTTGCCGTCGGGCGTCATCAGCACGCTCGTCATCAGCCCGAGCGAGCCGAAGCCCTGCGCGACCGTGTCCGACTGGACGTCGCCGTCGTAGTTCTTGCACGCCCACACGTAGCCGCCCTCCCACTTCAACGCGGCGGCGACCATGTCGTCGATCAGGCGGTGCTCGTAGGTGATGCCGGCGGCCTCGAAGTCGGTCTTGAACTCCTGCTCGAAGACCTCGGCGAAGAGATCCTTGAAGCGGCCGTCGTAGGCCTTGAGGATCGTGTTCTTCGTCGAGAGGTAGACCGGGTAGCCGCGGTTCAGGCCGTAGCGCAGGGATGCGCGCGCGAAGTCGCGGATCGACTCGTCGAGGTTGTACATCGCCAGCGCGATCCCGCTGGCGGGGAAGTCGAAGACGTTCAGCTCCATCGGCTCGCCGCCGTCCTTCGGCGTGAACGTGAGCGTCAGCGTGCCCGCGCCGGGGATCAGCGTGTCGGTCGCGCGGTACTGGTCGCCGTAGGCGTGGCGGCCGATCACGATCGGCTTCGTCCACGTCGGCACGAGCCGCGGCACGTTCGAGATCACGATCGGCTCGCGGAAGATCACGCCGCCGAGGATGTTGCGGATCGTCCCGTTCGGCGAGCGGTACATGCGCTTCAGGCCGAACTCCTCGACGCGCGCCTCGTCGGGCGTGATCGTCGCGCACTTCACGCCGACGCCGTGGCGCTTGATCGCCTCGGCGGCCTCGACGGTGATCGCGTCGTCGGTCGCGTCGCGGCGCTCGATCCCGAGGTCGTAGTACTCCAGCTCGAGGTCGAGGTGGGGGAGGATCAGCTGCTGTTTGATGAACGCCCAGATGATCCGCGTCATCTCGTCGCCGTCGAGCTCGACGACGGGGTTCTTCACCTTGATCTTGGACATGGTTGGTGTCTTTCGGAGGCGTGGGGAGAGCGGGGTTTGTAGCATCGCCGGTCGATCTGACGCCCTCTGAGGAGATGACCGTGACCGACAAGAAACCAGTCCGCGTAGCCGTGACCGGCGCCGCGGGCCAGATCGGCTACAGCCTGCTGTTCCGCATCGCCAGCGGAGCGCTGCTGGGCCCCGACCAGCCGGTCGAGCTGCGCCTGCTGGAGATCACGCCCGCGCTGAAGGCGGTCGAGGGCGTGATCATGGAGCTCGACGACTGCGCCTTCCCGCTGCTTGCCGGCGTCGAGGCGAGCGACGACCCGAACGTCGCGTTCGACGGCGCGAACGTCGCGCTGCTCGTCGGTGCCCGCCCGCGCGGGCCGGGGATGGAGCGCAGTGACCTGCTCGAGGCCAACGGCGGCATCTTCAAGCCGCAGGGGCAGGCGATCAACGCACACGCCGCCGACGACGTCAAGGTGCTCGTCGTCGGCAACCCCGCGAACACGAATGCACTGATCGCGATGAGCCATGCGCCCGACGTGCCGCGTGAGCGCTTCCACGCGATGACGCGCCTCGATCACAATCGCGCGATCGCTCAGCTCGCGAAGAAGACGGGCGCGCGCGTGGCCGACATCACGAACGTGACGATCTGGGGCAATCACTCGGCGACGCAGTACCCCGACATCTTCCATGCGCAGGTGAACGGTCGCAACGCAGCCGAGCTCGTTAACGATCAGGCATGGCTGGAGCAGGACTTCATCCCGACCGTTCAGAAGCGCGGGGCGGCGATCATCGAGGCGCGCGGCGCATCAAGCGCGGCGTCCGCGGCGAACGCCGCAATTGATCACGTGCACGATTGGGTGCTCGGCACGCCGGAGGGCGACTGGGTGTCGATGTCGGTGCCCTCCGACGGCTCCTACGGCGTGCGCGAGGACGTCATCAGCGGCTTTCCGTGCACGACGCGGGACGGACAGGTCACGATCGTCCAGGGCCTGGAGATCAACGACTTCTCACGTGCGCGGATCGACGCGACGGTCGCCGAGTTGGGCGAGGAGCGCGCGGCGGTCGAGGAGCTCGGCCTCATCTAGGCTCGGCTGAGCAGGTGGCACCGGGGCGCGGCAAGCGGCCCCGGTGCCCGCAGGGCGTCAGGCCGGGAACCAGCCCTTGTCCTTGCGCTGGACCTTCCCGTCCTCCGACAGTTGCGGGAGGATGCGGTACAGGTAGTTCGGCTTGATCCCCATGTGCTCGGCAAGCTCGGGGATCGTGATGCCAGGGTGCGCGCGCACGAGCTCGATCGTCTGCGTCGCCCGCGTGTTGTCGCCTCTGCTGCCGCGGGGCCGACCGCGCCGACCGCCGTTCGTCTCGCGGCTCGGCGCCGGCGCGCTCGCTGCGCGCGGTGCCCGAGCGGCGGGACGGGATGCGGATCTGCCGCCGTCCAGGTCGTTCAGCACCGCGGAGGCCGCCTCCAACTTGCGGAACTCGTCTACGAGCGGCTGCAACTGCTGCAGGCGCTCCTCGATCTCCCGCACCTTCGCGTCGAGAAAGTTTGCCACGTCAGCCTCCGGTCCTGGCACTTGAGGGATAGTCCCGATCATCCATTGCCCAGGGAGTGGACGAGTTGATGTTGCAGTGAGTCAAGTGCCCCATCCCGCGCGCTTCCCCCTTGTGTGGTCGACATGATGAACGAGCAGGCATCCTAGCGAAGCGCGCTCACTCATCAAGTCCGCAACGTCACTTGCGCGACTTCTCGTTCTCGATCACCTGCTTGAGGCGCAGCAGCGAGCGCTGTGCCTCACGGTGGGAGAGCCCGCCGACGAGCACGCGCCCGGCCACTGCTCCGAGCGGGCCGCCCGGGGCCTTGAATTCGTTGGTGTACTCAAAGCGGGTGGCGTCCTCGCCCTCCGCTCGCAGCTCGTAGGTGATCGTCGCATGCGAGTGCGCCGGACCGCGGCCCTCCCACACCGCGCGGTGTGGCGGATCGATGGCGACGACCGTCCATTCGACGTGCAGGTGAGCGCCGCGCAGGCTGAGCGTCTGCTCGAACGTCGAGCCGCGCTCGAGTCGCTCCGGTGCGTCGCCGAGACGGCGATGGATCGTCACCCAGTCGGCGAGGCGCCGTGGATTCATCACGACGTCCCACACGCGCGCCGGCGGCGCTGCGATCTCGATCGCGCAGTGGACGTCCGTCATCGGCACGGACCCTATCGGCACGCGTCACCGCGCCGCCAGCGGCTCGTCGGCCTCCCACTCGCCGAGCGCGTGCTCGATCGCCGCGTCGAGCGAGTGCAGGCGGACGCCGAGCAACTGCGCCGTGGCGTCGTCGGGACGCGGCAGGAGATCGGTCGCCAGGCTGGCCATCAACGGCCCCACCAGCTCGTGGCGCTCGCCCGCGATTGCCGCCGCGACACGGCTCGCGAGCGCGGCGGGTGCGGGCGTACGCCGCAATCGCAGCAGCGGACGCCGCAGCAGCAGCAGGTCGCGGATCCGTTCGATCAGCTCGCCATAGGTGACGACGTCCGGGCCGGCGACGTCGAGCGAGCGCCCGGCGACCGCATCCGCCGTCGCCACCCGCGCGAGCAGCTCGATCACGTCGCGCTCGTCGATCGGCTGCGTGCGGTGCTCGCGCCACGCGGGCAGCGCGACCAACGGCATGCGCTCGACGAGGCGGACCATGAAGCGGAAGGAACGCGAGCCGGCGCCGATCACGATCGATGCGCGCAGCGCCGTGGAGCCCGGGACGGCATCGAGCAGGGTCCGCTCGACTGCGAGCCGGCTGCCGAGGTGGGCGGAGGGCGCGTGCTCGCGCGGGACGAGCCCGCCGAGGTAGACGATCCGCGTGACGCCGGCGGCTCGCGCGGCGGCGGCGAAGCGCTCGGCGGCGGCCTGCTCGCGGATCGAGAACGCGCCGTCGGCGCCGTCGGTCGTCGGCTCCATCGAGTGGATCAGGTAGTAGGCGACGTCGATCCCCTCCAGCGCCGCGTCGAGCCCGACACCGCTGAGCACGTCGCCGATCGCGAGCGGGACGTCGACCGCGACGCGCTGCGCGTCGCGTGCGAAGCCGCGCAGCTCATGGTCGTCGCGCAGCAGCCGCGGGACGAGTCGCGCGCCGACAAAGCCGCTCACTCCGGTGATCAGGATGCGCATGCCCGACACCCTCGCAAACTTCTTCCTGCGATTTGCGGGAACCCGCGTTGTGGCCTGCGGGCGCATGCGCTTTGATGCCCCCTCCCCCGTGCAGGACGAGCAGCGAGGAAGGTCGAGAGCGTATGGCGAATGGTCGTGGAGGCACGCGCAAGGTGAGCTGCGATGACTGCTTCTTTCGCAAGAACCTGTTGTGCGCGCTGGCCGACGACGAACCGTGCGCGACGTTCCGCCCGGCGCACCCCGACGGCCTGCGCCCGCCGCGTCAGCTGCGCTTCCAGTTCCGCCAGGAGCGCCGCACGCAGGCCGTGTGGACGTTCCCGACAGCTCAAGAACAGGCCGCCCTCCACGCCTGAGCCGGCCCGGTCGGGAACGTGATCGGTTCCCTTCACGGTTAGAGTCCTCTCCTCGTGGGAGAACCACTCGCGTGAGGATCACCGTGCTTGGGAAGTCGCCGGCCTGGCAGGACGCGGGCGGCGCGTGCAGCGGCTACCTGATCGAGGCGGGTGAGCGTCGCCTGATGCTCGACTGCGGCAACGGCGTGTTCGGGAAGCTGCGCGCGGCCTGTGACTTCACCACGGTGGACACGGTGGTCATCTCTCACCTGCACGCCGACCACTTCATCGACCTCGTGCCCTACGCCTACGCGCTCGCCTACTCCAAGCAGGCGCGCGCGGCCGGCACGCGACCCGCGCTGCACGCGCCGCCCGGCGCGCGCGCGATCTTTCGCCGCGTCACCGGTGCGTGGGACGCCGAGCAGCTGATCGAGGACGCGTTCGACGTGCACGAGTACGACCCCGCGGTCGAGCTCGACCTCGGGCCGCTGCGCGTGCGCTTCCACGAGGTTCCGCACTTCATTCGCACGCATGCCGTTCAGGTGCGCGACGGCGCCGCCAGCTTCACCTTCGGCGCCGACTGCTCGCCGAACGATGCGATCGTCGAGTTCGCGCGCGACACCGATCTGCTGATGCTGGAGGCGACGGCGGAGCAGCCGGAGGCCGAGGGCCACCGTGGCCATCTCACCCCGGCCGAGGCCGGTGAGCATGGTCAGCGCGCCGGCGCTCGCCGGCTCGTGCTCACGCACATCTCCGACGACCACGACGCGGGGCTCGCGCGTGCCGAGGCCGAGCGGACGTTTGGCGCTCCGGTCGAGCTCGCGCGCGAGGGCGCCGTCTACGAGCTGTAGCCAGCTCCGTCGCCGGCGTCGGCCCCTGCGCTTGAACAGCCGCGCGGCGTGGACGCCCCGGCTCGGTGTGCGCGAGCCGGGGCGTCCCACCGCCTCTTCCCCCTCGCGCTGCGAGGCGGAGCGGCGCCAGGCGGAAAAGGAGAGAGTCCGCCGGCGCTCCTACAAAACGATACTGAAATCCCCTGATTAGTAGAAAAATCCTACAAATGCGGGGTGGAAGTCCTCCGATAGGAGGTCAGGCTTCATGTGTCGATGCGCCCGCCCTCCCGCCAGCTCGAGGTCTTCGGGCGCACGGTCCGCCGTGCCCGCCGCGAGCGGGAGCTGAGTCAGGAGGCGCTCGCGCGCTCCGCCGGCCTCGCCGCCAAGCACGTCAGCGAGATCGAGCGCGCCAATCGCGACCCGCGGCTGACGACGCTGCTGAAGCTCGCCGACGCGCTCGACCTGCGCGCCGGCGAGCTGTTCGCGCTCTACGACGAGCAGCTCGAGGCGGCCGCGGACGCACCGTAGCGCCGGCGCGTCGCGGCGACGGTCTGTGGGTATGCTCGACCGCACCAACGATCCAGCGACGCAAGGGAGCAGGTCGGCATGGCAGCACGCGGCAAGCAGGCGAGAAGGGCGGCAGGCGCGGCCGCCGCGACGACGAGTCCATGGGTGCAGCGGCTCGTGCAGGACGAGGAGCTGCGCGACAACTTCCGCGTCGCGTTCGAGTCGGCGAAGGACGCCTACGAACGGCTCTCGGACGGCAAGAGCCCGCGCGAGATCGTCGAGGACAAGCACATCCAGGCCGACATCAAGCAGGCGGCCGATGCCCTGAAGGACGCCGGCAGCGCACTGAAGGAGGGGCCGAGGCAGCGCAAGCAGCGCCACCCCGGACGCAAGCTGATGCTCCTGCTGCTCGCAGCCGGCCTCGCGCTCGCGCTCAGCGAGGACCTGCGCGCGAAGGTGCTCGACGCGCTCTTCGGCAAGGAGGAGGAGTTCGAGTACAGCTCCACCGCGCCGGCGGGCTCGCCGGAAGCCTCCGCCACCCCGTAGGGCGCAGCGCCCTCGTTGCACCGGTTGCTCGAAGGGCGCCCGCGGGCGCCCTTCGCCGTGGCTCGCCGTCGGAACCACTACGATCGACCCATGGCCGTCACGACTCCACGTCCGCTCGAGAGCGACAAGGCGAAGCGCATCGTCGACGCGATGCGCGAGAGCGTCGCCCGCCGCGGCGCCTCCGGCTCGACGTTCGATCACGTCGCGCGCGAGGCCGGCGTCTCGCGCGGGCTGCTGCACTACTACTTCGGCACGAAGGAGCGCCTGCTCGTCGAGGTCGTCCGGCGCGACTCGGAGATCCGCCTCGCGGCGCTCGCCGCCTCGCTCGGCGACGCGCAGACCGCCGACGACTTCATCGATGCGCTCGTGCGCAGCCTCGAGCAGCTGATCGAGGTCGACCCGGGCTTCATCGTCCTGCTGTACGAGCTGTTCACGCTCTCGCGCCGCAACGAGGAGATCGCCAGCGAGCTGGCGACGCTCTGCCGCGTCGTGCGCAGCGATCTCGCGACCTCGTTGAAAGCGAAGCACGACGAGGGCGTCGTGCGACTGGGCGGCGACCCGGACGCGGTCGCCGGCGTGCTGCTCGCGCTCGGCGACGGACTTGCATTGCGCTTCCTGATCGAGCCGGACCGCGACCCGCGTCCGACGCTCAAGGCGGCCGTCACGGCGGCGCGGACGCTGATCGCCGATCCGGCGTAGCGGCGTCGCTCAGCCGCGCCCGCTGATGAGGTCCCAGGCGCGCTGCAGGCGCTCCCGGAGCGCGTGGCCGGTGTCGTCGTCGACGAGATCGTCGGCGCCGACCTCGACCACGGCCGGGTTGCTGCTCGGCTCGTGCAACTCGCTCCACGCGACGTTGAGGAGCACGCCGCGCTCGTGGATCGAGACGACCTGGTCGGCGTCGGCGAAGCGATGCTCCAGCGTGTCGTGATGCCGTGTGGCGACGATGCCGTCGAAGACGTCGAGCTCGTCGTCAGCCAGCACGTGTGAGACGGTGCCGACCTGCTCGCCGGTTGCGTCGATCACGGGCGTGCCCTTTGAGCACGTCAAGTACGAGATGGGGGCGCCCAGATCGTCCACGGCGCGAAAGCTTAGCCTGCGGCCACGACCGCTACGCCGCGAGCTTCGGGCTGGTCCACGCCGCCCGCAGGCGCCGTTCGAGCTCGTCGCCGAGCGCGTCGATCGGGAACCGCTCCTGCGCGAGCGAGTCACGGTCGCGCAGCGTGACGGTGCGGTCCTCGAGCGTCTGGTGGTCGACGGTGACGCCCCACGGGGTGCCGATCTCGTCCTGGCGGCGGTAGCGCTTGCCGATCGAGCCGCCCTCGTCGTACTCGGCCTGCATGCGCCGGCGCAGGTCGGCGTAGAGCTCCTTGGCGACCTCCGGCTGGCCGTCCTTCTTGACGAGCGGCAGCACCGCGACCTTCACGGGCGCGAGGCGCGGGTGCAGGCGCAGCACGGTGCGCGTCTCGTTCTCGAGCTCCTCCTCGTCGTAGGCGTCGACGAGGAACGCGAGCGTCGCGCGGTCCGCGCCGGCGGCCGGCTCGATCACGTGCGGGACGTAACGCTCGCCGCTGGCGGTGTCGACGTACTCGAGCTTGTCGCGCGCGTGCTCGGCGTGCGCCTTGAGGTCGAAGTCGCCGCGGTTGGCGATCCCCTCGAGCTCCGACCAGCCGATCGGGAAGCGGTACTCGACGTCGCTCGTGCCCGAGGAGTAGTGCGAGAGCTCGTCGGCGTCGTGCGCGCGCATGCGCAGGTGGTCGGGCCGGATCCCCAGCTCCGTGTACCAGCGCTCGCGCTCGGCGAGCCAGTAGGCGAACCAGCGCTCGGCCTCGGCCGGCGGCACGAAGAACTCCATCTCCATCTGCTCGAACTCGCGGGTCCGGAAGACGAAGTTGCCGGGCGTGATCTCGTTGCGAAACGACTTGCCGACCTGTGCGATCCCGAACGGCGGCTTCTTGCGGGAGAACTGCAGCACGTTCTTGAAGTTGATGAAGATCCCCTGGGCGGTCTCGGGACGCAGGTAGACGGTCGCGCCCTCCTCCTTGACGGGCCCGACGGTCGTCTCGAACATCAGGTTGAAATCGCGCGCCTCGGTCAGGTCGCACTCGCTGTGCTCGCCCGGATGCTTGGAGGGCTTCTTGCCGCACGCGGAGACGTCGATGTGATCGGCGCGGAAGCGCAGCTTGCAGGTGCGGCAATCGACGAGCGGGTCGGTGAAGCCGGCGAGGTGGCCGCTCGCCTCCCACACCTTCGGGTGCTGGATGATCGCCGAGTCGAGCGCGACGACGTCGTCGCGCTCGCCCACCATCGCGCGCCACCACTCGTTCTTGACGTTCGTCTTGAGCAGGACGCCGTAGTGGCCGTAGTCGTACGTCGAGCCGACCCCGCCGTAGATCTCGGAGGAGGGGAAGATGAAGCCGCGGCGCTTGCACAGCGCGACGATCTTGTCCATGGTCACGACGTCCGTCATCGGCGCCGGACTCTACCCGCAAAGCGGGCGCTGGCACTCTCACCGTGAGAGTGCCAGGCGGGTCCTATACTCTTCTCCGCCATGCCGATCTACGAGTATCGCTGCACGAAGGGCCATACCTTCGAGACGCTCCAGCGCATGAGCGAGGACGCGCTCGACACCTGCGAGGTCTGCGCGGCGCCCGCGACGCGCGTGCTGCACGCACCCGCGGTGCACTTCAAGGGCTCGGGCTTCTATAACACCGACTACGGGACCAAGAAGCGCGCGCGTGAGAAGAGCGCCGAGAGCAAGAGCGCGAGCGAGGGCAAGAGCACCGACACCAAGAGCGGCGATGCCAAGAGCGGCGGCAGCGACAGTGGATCCTCGTCTTCGGGCAGCACGTCCGACGGCGGGAAGAAGAAGGCCGAGAGCAAGGCTGCGTAGCGCGGCGCTCGCCGTGCTGCTGCTGGCGGCCGCTGCGCCGATGGCTGTCGCCTCCGGCGATCGCTTCGACGGCCAGGTCACCGACGCGTTGCGTACTCCGACGCACCGCCTGCGCGCCAACGCCGACGGCCGCGCCAGCGCAGATCTCATCTTCACGGATCGCGACCACGCCGGCACGACCGTCCGCACGTGCGTGCGTCGCCGCGACACCGGTGTGCGTACGTGCTTCAGCGAGACGACCGGCGCGGCCGGCGTCGCGAGCGTCACGCCGCTGCGCTTCCAGCGCGGGCACTACGTCGTGCGGTGGTCGGTGAAGGGCACGGTCGTCGCGCACTGGCGCTTCGCGGTCGTCGACCACGGCTCGTAGCACGCGGCGGGTCGGCGAACGGCGTCTGGGGAGGGGGAGGAGCGGGGGCTTGGGCCCCAGCGGCGCTGGGGATCCCACACCGTTCCTTGCACCACTTTGACGTGCGGCGATTTAGCACCGCATACGACACCAAAGTGTCGTCACGTAAATCCGGTGCAAGGAACGGTATGGGATCTCCGGGCGGCCGAGGCCCGAATCCCCTCCTCCCTCCCCAGACGCCGTTCGCCCAGGCCTCAGCCGCCGAGGAACTGCCGCACGGCTGACTGCTTCTCAGCGTCGGACACCACCAACGCCGACCCGCCATCCGGCAACGTCACGAACCCCGACGGCTTCAACACGTGTACCGGCGGAGAACCACCCAGCGCCGACGCCGCGAACACACCCAGCAGCGTCGGCCCGCCCATGTCGGTGCGCATCGCCTTCGGCGCGTCCCACGAGATCCACGGCAGTCGCACGAACGCACCCGGCGAGATCAGCGCGCTCTTCATCGCGCTCAGCAGCTGCTGCTGGCGGCGCGCCCGCGTGAGGTCGTCCTCGGCGGGATTGCAGTCGTTCTTGCGCGTGCGCGCGAGCGCGAGCGCCTGCGTGCCGTTCAGGTGGTTGGTTCCGGCGGGCAGGCGCAGCGTGACGCCCCCGTTGCGACGGCCGCCGTTGATCTCCGAGCAGACGCGACCCGTCTTCACGTCGACGCCGCCGAGCGCGTCGATCAGCTGCGGGAAGTGCGTGAAGTCGACCTCCATCAGGTGGTTGATGGGGATCCCCAGGTACTGCGAGACGGTGCGGATCGCGAGCGAGGCGCCGCCGAACGCGTACGCCGCGTTGATCTTCTGCTGCCCGTGGCCGGGGATGTCGACGACCGTGTCGCGCGGGATCGAGAGGCGCGCGTTGTGACCGCCGCCGACACGCCACAGCATGATCGTGTCCGAGCGGCTCGGGCCGCCCGGGTTCGCCCCCGGCTCCTTCGAGCCGGCCGGCCGCGCGTCGGAGCCGAGGATCAGGATCGTGTTCGCCGACGTGAGCGGATAGCCGGCGCCGGTGAGTGCGGCCTTCGCCTCGGCGGAGACCTTGCCGCGCTCGATCTGCGCGCTGAGAAGGAACAGGACGAGCGAGAGCGCGAGCCAGCCGACGGCGGCGAGCACGAGCCACAGCAGCACGCGGCGAGGCGTGATGCGGCGTCGAGGTCGCGGGACGCGCGGGTCGCCCCCGGAGCGCAGCCGGCGCCGCGGCGGCCCCTGGCGGCCGTCGCCGCCGGGGCGCAGCTCGTCGAGCCCGGCGTCCTCGCCGCGGAGTCGCTCGCGCAGACCGCGCGGCTTCGAGCGGTAGAGCGTGTACCTCTGCGACTCGCCGCGCCGCGAGACGTCGTCACGGTCGTCTGCCATGCCGCTCTATAGTGGCCGAGATGGCAGCCGAGTGCGTTATCGGGGTCGACCTCGGCGGCACCAAGCTGCTCGCAGGGGTGATCGATGGCGAGCTGAATGTCCACCACCGCGTCCATCGCGCCGTGCACGGGCTCGAGCAGCGCGAGCTGCTCGACGCGATCGTCGCGTCGGTGCAGGACGCGTGCGCGACCGCGCCCCACGAGGTGGCGGCCGTGGGCTTCGGGATCCCCTGCCTGATCGACCAGCGGCGCGGCATGGCGACGATGGCCGTGAACCTGCCGCTCGTGGACGTGCCGTTCCGCGACCTGATGACCGAGCGTCTCGGCCTGCCGGTGGAGGTCGACAACGACGCGAACGTCGCCGCGCTCGCCGAGCACCGTGCCGGCGCCGCCCTCGGACATGACGATGCGGTCGTGCTCACGATCGGAACCGGCATCGGCGGCGGGCTGATCCTCGGCGGCGAGGTCTACCGCGGCGCGATCGGCGCCGGCGCCGAGCTCGGCCACATGACGATCGATCTCAACGGGCCGCGCTGTCAGGGCAACTGCCCCAACCACGGCTGCCTCGAGACGCTCGCCTCGGGCACCGCGCTTGCGCGCGAGGCACGGCGGATCGCGCAGGAGCGGCCGCAGACGGCGCTCGGCCGCGCGCTCGCGGACGGGCGCGAGATCACGGGTGCGCTCGTCACCGAGCTCGCGCACGACGGCGATGCGGCCGCGATCGACGCGCTTGCGCTGATCGGGCGCAACCTCGGCGTCGGGATCGCGAGCTTCCTGAACATCTTCAACCCGGACGTGGTCGTCGTCGGCGGCGGCGTGATCGCGGCCGGCGAGCTGCTGCTCGCGCCCGCGCGCGAAGAGGTCGCGCGGCGTGCGCTGCCGACGATGCGCGACCACGCCCAGATCGTGACGGCGCACTTCGGCGCCGAGGCCGGCATGGTCGGCGCCGGCGCCCTCGCGCTCGAGCAGGCGCACAGGAGCGTCGCCTAGGCATGGCCGGCCATCTGATCGTCTGCCCGACGCCGATCGGCAACCTCGAGGACGTCACGCTGCGCGTGCTCTCCGCGCTGCGCGAGGCGGACCTGATCGCCTGCGAGGACACGCGCCGCACGCGCCAGCTGCTGGACCGCTACGGCGTCAGCAGCGAGCTGCTCAGCTACCACGAGCACAACGAGCGCGAGCGCGCGGCCGAGCTCGTGCGGCGGATGCAGGCGGGCGCGAACGTCGCGCTCGTCTCCGACGCGGGCATGCCGCTCGTCTCCGATCCGGGCTTCGTGCTCGTGCAGTCGTGCGTCGCCGCCGGGCTCGCCGTCGAGGTGCTGCCGGGGCCGAGCGCCGCTCTGGCCGCGCTCGTCGCCTCGGCGCTGCCGGCCGAGCGCTGGCGTTTCGCGGGCTTTCTGCCGCGCAAGCAGGGCGAGCTTGCGGAGACGTTCCGCGCGACCGAGACGCTCGTCGCGTTCGAGTCGCCCAAGCGCGTGGCCGCCTCGCTCGCGGTGCTCGCCGCGCTCGATCCCGAGCGGCCGACGGCGGTCTGCCGCGAGCTGACGAAGCTGCACGAGGAGGTCGTGCGCGGCACGGCCGCCGAGCTGGCCGAGCGGTACGCGGCCGAGCCGCCGCGCGGAGAGGTCGTGCTCGTCGTCGGCGCCGCGTCGGCCGAGCAGTCGCCGCTGGCGCCGGCGGTCGACGCGCTGCGCCGGCTCGTAGAGGCGGGCGCGAAGCCGCGTCCCGCGGCGGGGGTCGTGGCGGAGCTGACGGGCATCGCAGCGAACACGCTGTACCGCGCGCTGACGGATACCGCCGATTAGGACTGTCCCCGGTGGGTCGTCGCTCCGTATAAGGTGGCGACGTGGGGGGGAAGCATCTCGACAAGGCCGTCAGTCGGCTCGCGCAGTACCGGCCGTTCTCCGACGAAGGGAGGAACCTTGAGGCGATGCTTCGCGACCTCGTGCTGGCAGCTGCTGCTGAGGCCGAGACGGGCGGCGCGTTCGATTCGCTCGAGTCGGTCCAGCTAGCCTTCAAGCGGCAGTGGGGACTGGATGTCGAGCTCGACGAGATCCGTGCGGCGCGTGCGCTCCTGATCGAGGAAGGCAAGGCTCGCGCGGCTGGCGAAGGCTTCGCGCTGATGGCCGACACGTTGGCCGAGCTCGAGGCGCTCAAGGCGGATTCGGAGAACGTGCGCGAGCTCGCCTTCGGCGAATGGTCTGAACAGGTCCACGCAAAGTGGCCGAATCTCCGCGAAGCAGACTTCCAGCATCTCATCAAGGACCTCGAGACGTGGCTCGAGCATATCGTCGTGCGACATGGCGTCGAGGCGGCGCTGGTGCTGTATCCCGAACACCCTCGGGCCAAGCAAGTGTTCGAGGAGATCGAGACGATCACGTGCTCGGCACTGCCTGCCCGTGCGCCCGCGTTGACTGAGATCCGCGAAGTGGAGCTGCATGCGTTCGTGAGACAGCCGACTCCGGAGCAGCTCAGCTATCTCGCCAATCGCCTCAACACCGCCTACTTTCTGACGGTCCTCACGCTCGACCCGGCAGCTCACGAGTTGATGCAGGACAGCGTGTCAGGGCAACGCGTCTATCTCGACACGAACGTGGTTTACGCACTTATCGGACTCGCGAGCACACACGAGACGATCTCGACAGTGCGCCTGCTCGACCTGACGCGGGCGCTCGGCTGCACGCTCGCCGTTACGCCCTGGACCGTCGCCGAGCTGCGCGCGAGCATAAGACTGGCCCGAGAGCACGTCATGGCAAGGAGGCTTCCTCCACGCAACTTGGCCGATGTGCTCGCGCGCAGAAGGGAAGGCGGCATCGTCGCAGTCTGTTGGGCTGCATATCGGGACAAAGGCACACGTCCGCAGGACTTCTTCGACTTCCACGAACACTTCGAGCCGCTGCTCGAGAGCCGTGGGGTAGACGTCGTCGACGAGGGCACGGCAGAGATCGATCGCGAAGGTGACTTGATTGAGGCGCACGTCGAGCTCTTGAAGCCGCACGTGGAAGATCGCGGCAACGACGACCCGATTGTGCTGAAGCACGACGTCAAGCATCGGTTGTTGATCGAGCGACTTCGCGGCGACGGCCATCTGCGCTTCACCAACGCTGGTCACTGGTTCCTTACGCGCGACGGGAAGCTGCCGCCGTACGCGCTCGAGACGCTCGACGGCTCTCAAGTGCAGCTTCCGTTCTGCGTTGCGACCTCAGCATGGCTGCAGGTGATGCGCTCGTTCGTGCCGCGGACGGAGGACCTCGACAAGACGATCGTCGACCTGCTGACGTCCGCATGCATCCCGATGCTGCGGCCGCTGCCGGAATGGGTCGTCGAGGAAGTGGTCGGACGCGTCGAACAGTACGAGAACGCCGACGCGCGACTGGCGAGCGAGGTGCTGGCCGACACGGCGTTCGTAGCCGAGATCGAGCGCGCCGAGGACGCCGACGAACGCCGCCGCTGCGTCGACAGTGCGCTCGAGCGCAAGATGGTCGAACTCGTCGACAAACTCGACGCCGCCGAGCAGCTCGCCGCGAGCAGTCGTGAGGATGCGGCGGATGCGCGGCGCATGGCGCAGGAACATCACGCGCACTTGGAACTCGAGCGGCGCAAGCGAGTGAAGCTCGAGAACGAGCTTGAACGCGAGCGCCAGGAGCTCGAGCGGGAGCACAGAGAGCGCGTTGAGAACGAGGGCCGAGTGCAGGTGGAACTGCAGCAACTGCGGCGGTTCGTCATCGGCGTGATGACCGCAGCCACGGCAGTGGCCGCAGCGGTCGCAGCCGTACTGCTCGTTGCGCTCAAGCAGGTCACTGCTCCAGGCTTGGTCGTCGCGGGGATCTGCAGCGCGATCGGGTTGCTCCTGATCGCGAGCTGGGGCCTCTTCGGCTGGCGCCGTACGAGTCGCCTCGCTGCAATCCTGGCTGGCGCGGTGACGATCTTTGGCTTCGTGTGGTTCATTTATGACAAGGCGAATGAACTATCGTCACCGCCGCCGCGGCATCACCAGATCGAAGCTGGGAGATAGTGCAAGGAGGCCACCCGGGCTTGTGTGCCTGGGACGGATACGCTTCGCCGCGTGTCCTACTACGTCACGACGCCGATCTACTACGTCAACGCGCAGCCGCACCTGGGGCACGCGTACACCACGATCGCCGCCGACGTGCTGGCGCGCCACATGCGCCAGCGCGGGGAGGAGGTCTTCCTCCTCACGGGCACCGACGAGCACGGCGAGCCCGTCGCGCAGGCGGCCGAGCGCGAGGGCGTGACGCCGAAGCAGCCCGCCGATCGCAACGCCGCCCGCTTCGAGGCGCTGATGCCGCAGCTCGAGGTCTCCAACGACTTCTTCATCCGCACCTCCGATCCGCGTCACGGCGAGCGCGTGCAGGCGGTGATGCAGCGCGTCCACGATAACGGCCACACCTACCTCGGCACCTATGAGGGCTGGTACTGCCCGCGTTGCGCGGACTTCAAGACCGAGAACGAGATCGGGCCCGAGAACACCTGCCCGATTCACAAGATCCCGCTCGACCGCGAGCAGGAGGAGAACTGGTTCTTCCGCCTCTCCGCCTTCCAGGAGCCGCTCGAGCGGCTGTTCGCCGAGCGGCCCGACTTCGTGATGCCGCCGACGCGCTTCAACGAGGCCCACGCCTTCATCAGGCAGGGGCTGCGCGACGTCTCGCTCTCGCGCGCGAAGCTGACGTGGGGCGTGCCGGTGCCGTGGGATCCGGGGCACGTCTTCTACGTCTGGTTCGACGCGCTGCTCAACTACTACACCGCGCTCGGGTTCGCGCGCGACGGCGACGACGTCACCGACACCTTCTGGCCGCCCGCGATCCAGCTGATCGGCAAGGACATCCTCAAGTTCCACGCCGTCTACTGGCCGGCGCTGCTGATGGCGGCCGGGCTCGAGCTGCCGCGCCATCTGTTCGTGCACGGCTACCTGCTGATGGACGGCGAGAAGATGTCGAAGTCGCTCGGCAACGTGCTCGACCCGTTCGAGGTGATGGAGCGCTTCGGCACCGACGCGCTGCGCTACTACTGCTTCCGCGAGGTCTCCTTCGGGCAGGACGGCTCGGTCTCGACGACCGGCTTCGAGGCGCGCTACGCGAGCGAGCTGGCGAACGAGTACGGCAACCTCGCCAGTCGCACGCTCGCGATGATCGCGCGCTACCGCGACGGGAACGTGCCGCAGGCGGCGACGGACGCCGTGCTCGCGGCCGACTTCGACGGCCTCGACGCGGAGGTCGCAGCACTGCTGGACGGCGCGGAGCTGAGCCAGGCGCTCGACGCGATCTGGCAGCGCGTGCGGCGCTGCAACCGCTACGTCGAGGAGCGCGCTCCGTGGGTGCTCGCGAAGGACCCCGCGCAGGCGGACGTGCTCGACGAGACGCTCGCCTCGCTCGCCGAGGCAGTGCGCGCGCTGTCCGTGCTGCTGCACCCGTACATGCCGTCGAGCACCGCGACGCTGCTCGACGCGCTCGGGCGCCCGGCGGTCGACTTCGCCGCGGCGCGCTACGCGCCGCATGGCTGGGGCGGCGCGATCGGGCCGCTCGAGCCGCTGTTCCCGAAGGTCGCAGAGCGATGATCGACAGCCATACGCATCTGACCTCGTGCGAGCCCGCGCCGGAGCAGCTCGTCGCCGCCGCCGAGCAAGCCGGCGTGCGGCGGCTGCTGACGGTCGGCACCGACGGCGACTCGTGCCGCGCCGCGCTCCAGCTCGCCGAGGACTTTCCGCAGGTGTTCGTCGCGATCGGGCGCCACCCCAACAACGCCAGCGGCTTCGACGACGCCGACCTCGCCGAGCTGCGCGCGCTCGCCGCGCATCCGCGCTGCCGCGCGATCGGCGAGACGGGGCTCGACTTCTACCGCGACAACGCGGGGCGCGAGGACCAGGAGCGCGCGTTCGCCGCGCAGATCCAGCTCGCGCGCGAGACCGGCAAGCCGCTCGTGATCCACACGCGCGCAGCCGACGACGACACGCTCTCGATGCTCGGCGGCCAGGCGGAGGGCCTGCGCGTGATCCTGCACTGCTTCTCGATGCCCGAGCGGCTCGACGCGTGCCTCGAGCGCCGCTACTGGATCTCGTTCGCCGGCAACGTCACGTACCCCGCGAACGCGGCGCTGCGCGAGGCGGCCGCGGAGGTGCCCGACGACCGCCTGCTGGTCGAGACCGACGCGCCCTACCTCAGCCCGCAGCAGCTGCGCAAGCAGCGCAACCAGCCCGCGAACGTCGTGCTGACGGCGGAGCAGGTGGCGGCCGCGCGCGGCGTCACCTACGCCGCGCTGGAGGCGCAGGTGGAGCGCAACGCCGCCGAGCTGTTCGGTTGGTGAATCCCGCCCACCCGCCCCCGCCAGGCGAGCCGACCCAGCCCTCGCTGCGGCGGATGCGGGCGTTCGACGTGCGGCCGAAGCGCGAGCTGGGTCAGAACTTCCTCGTCGACTCGAACATCCTCGACGTGATCGCGCGCGCCGCGGAGCTGTCGCCGGCGGACGTGGTGCTGGAGATCGGCGGCGGGCTCGGCGTGCTCTCCGAGCATCTCGCCGCGCGCGTCGCGCACGTCCACGTCGTC
The DNA here is from genome assembly GCA_035637995.1 of Conexibacter sp. Taxonomy (GTDB): domain Bacteria; phylum Actinomycetota; class Thermoleophilia; order Solirubrobacterales; family Solirubrobacteraceae; genus Conexibacter. The sequence continues at coordinate 30,406 of DASRAV010000013.1, forward strand.
GAGCTCGACCGCGCGCTCGAGCCGGCGCTGCGCGACGCGCTCGACCCGTTCGGGGCTACGGCGACGCTGCATCTCGCCGACGCGATGGCGCTCGACCTCGCGGCGCTCGACCCGCCGCCGTGCAAGGTCGTCGCGAACCTGCCGTACGGGATCGCCGCGGGCGCGATCCTGCGCACGATCGAGCAGCTGCCGGGCGCGACGCGCTGGGTCGCGATGGTGCAGCGGGAGGTCGGCGAGCGGCTCGCGGCCGCGCCTGGGAGCGGCGCGTACGGAGTCCCCTCGGCGATCGCGCAGCTCGCCTGCGACGTGCGCGTGCTGCGCCCCGTCTCGCGCACGGTCTTCTCTCCGGTCCCGAACGTCGACTCGGTGCTCGTCGTGCTGGAGCGCCGCGGGCCGGCCGCGCCCCCGGCGCTGCGCGCGTTCGTGCAGGCGGCGTTCGCCCATCGGCGCAAGGCGCTCGCGCGGTCGGTCGCGCTCGCCGGCCTCGCCTCGCGCGAGCGCGTGCGCGAGGCGCTGGAGGCGCTCGGCCACCCGCTCGACGTGCGCGCCGAGCGGCTCGCGCCCGAGCAGCTGCGGGTGCTCTGGGAGGCTGTCGACGAATGCGACTGACCGCGTACGCGCCCGGCAAGATCAACCTCTGCCTGTTCCTCGGCGAGACGCGGCCGGACGGCCTGCACGCGCTCGTCTCGCTGATCGAGCCGCTGTCGCTCGCGGACGAGCTGACGCTCGAGCCGCGGGCGGGCGGGTGCGGTATCGGCGTCGCGGCTGCGCCCGGCGTCAGCGGTGCGCCGTGCGAGGCGGGCGGGGACGAGGTCGTCTGCGCCGGCGTCGAGGGCCCCAACCTCGCCGGCATGGCCCTCGCCGCTTACCGCGCGGCGAGTGGCTGGGACGGACCGCCGCAGCGGTTGACGATCTCCAAACGCGTGCCGGTCGCCGCGGGCATGGGCGGCGGCTCCGGCGATGCCGCCGCGGCCTTGCGGCTCGCCGCGCACGCCGCCGGGCGCCCCGACGACCCGGCGCTCGTCGAGCTGGCGCCGCAGCTCGGCGCCGACGTCCCGAGCCAGCTCGCGCCCGGGCTCGTGCTCGTGGGGGGAGCCGGCGAGGAGGTGCACGCGGCGCCCGCACGCGCGGCGCACGGGGTGCTCGTGCTGCCCTCGCCGCACCGGCTTGCGACGGCGGACGTCTTCCGCGAGGCCGATCGGCTGGGGCTCGCCCGGCCCGCCGAGGAGCTTGCGCAACGGCGCGCGGCACTCGAGCAGGCGCTTGCCGCCGGACCCGGCTTGCCGCCCGAGCTGCTCGTCAACGACCTCGAGCCGGCCGCACGCTCGCTGTGCCCGCCGATCGACGAGGCGCTCACGGCCGCGCTCGCGGCCGGCGCAGACCGTGCGCTCGTGAGCGGTTCGGGCCCGACCGTCGTCGGGATCTTCTGGGGCCTGGGTGGCTTCGACGCCGCGACGGAAAGCGCCGAGCGACTGCGTGCGCGCCAAGCTGGCGCGATCGCCGCATGTCCGGTGGACGCCGACTTCGCGGCGGTCCGCGTCGTGCGCGAGAATGACGGGTGCGCATGAGCAACACCGCGATCAGTCAGCTGGTGGCGGCGTGCGCCGGGATCGCCGGCCTCGCCGCGTTCGTCGGTCTTGTGACCGTTCCCGTCGTCTCCTCCTACCAGCGCGGGTGGGAGCGGCTCGTCGCCGGACTGCTGTCGCTGTGGGTGCTTGCTGCGCTGATCGGCGTCGGCGTGATCGCGGGCATTGGCGTGATCTACTACTGGCCGCGGGTCTTCTGACCCGATCTGCTGCCTGGTGGTCAGGCGGCGAGCCGGCTTCACAAGTTCGGCGCATGAAAGCTAGGCGCTCCGCCTAGGCTCTCGCGTGCACAGCGTCCGGTGGGGGCCGAGACGCGTGGGGGACTCAACCGCAATCGCCGAGGGGCGTTCGATGTCCATTCGCCACATGCCACACGTCTCCGTGCGCCCGCATGCGCTCGCGCTGTTCGCGAGCCTGCTGCTGCTCGCGGCCGCGCCGCTGGCCGAGCACGCCGGTGCGGCGGCGCTCGGGTGGAGCAAGTTCGGACCCGGGAGCTGGCCGCCGGCCTCGTGGCGCCCGTATGCCAGCACATCGCCGTTCAATCGCTGGGTGTCCGCGTCCGCGGTCCATCCCCGATCGGCGGCGATCGCGAGAAAGGTGCTCTCCTGGAGCACGCCCGGCAACCTGATGACGATCGGGCCCGACCCGACCAACGACTACGGCCATCCGACGTACTACGCCCAGCCGAGCGACCCGCTCTACACGCTGCACGCGACCGGCTACAGCCCGACGGTCAACGGGATGCAGATCCGCATCCCGAGCGCCGCACGCGCGGCGGGCGGCGCCGAC
>DASRAV010000014.1:0-12191 GCA_035637995.1 Conexibacter sp.
GCCGGATCCATGCCCTATCCCTGCAGACCAAGGCCGAGTGAGGTCCACCGTGAGCGACGAGACGAGCAACCCCCTCCGCGACGAGATTCGCAAGGCGATCGACGAGAACCCCGTCCTGCTCTTCATGAAGGGGACGCCCGAGCAGCCGATGTGCGGCTTCTCGGCGCGCACGGTCGGCGCGCTGCAGGCGCTCGAGGCGCCGTTCGCGGCCGTCGACGTGCTGCCCGACCCACGCATCCGCCAGGAGCTCTCGGCGTTGTCGAACTGGCCGACGATCCCGCAGTTGTTCGTCGACGGCGAGCTGGTCGGCGGCGCCGACATCGTCGCGGAGATGTTCGAGAGCGGCGAGCTGGCCGAGGCGCTCGGCCTCGAGCAGCCGCAGGACGCAGCGAGCGAGGCGCCGACGCCTCAGGTTGCCGGCAGCGCGCCGCTGTCGATCGAGAACCGGCTCGGCTGACCGGCGCGCGGGCGCTCTGCCCGCAGTCGCTCAGCCGTGGGCGCCGTGATGCTCATGGCGCCGCGGGCGCTTCTTGCCGCCCACGACCTTGACCACGAGCAGGGCGTGACCGGAGATGCGCACGTCTGGATCGAGAAAGGCGTGCACGCGCGGTTGATGCGGGGCCAACTGCACCTGCACGCCGTCATAGCGACCGATCGCGGCGATGCGATCGATCATCTCCTTCAGCGTCGGCGCGCTGCCCGGCGGAGGTGGACCCTCGCCGAACAGCTCCGAGAAGAAGTCGAAGCCGTCCCCAAAGTCGACGCCGCTGCCGACGAGCAGGAGCGGCTGCACGCCGTTGAACGTGTCGCGCGGGATCTTCAGCGCGAAGTGGACCGTGCGCAGCGGCCCGCGCTCGAGCCGCACCCGCAGCGCCACCGGCAACTGCTGACCGGCACGCACGGTCCGCGGAGCCTTCGCGCCGACCATCGACGCCAGCTCGAGCCCGCGCGCGATCTTGACGCCGACGGAGACGCGCTCGACGTGCAGCGTCGCGAAGTGGGCGCTGGAGATCCCCTGCAGTGCCTCGGCGACATTTTCGCCCATGAGCGAGGCGACCGGCGCGTCACCGCCGAAGCTGTCTGACCCGTTGAGCACGTAGCGCTTGCAGAAGCGCAGCGGCGTCTTCGTCTCGCGCACCCGGGCGCGCAGGCACAGGCGCCCGCTCTCGCGCGCCGGTGAGCCGTCGAACGCGGTCGTAACTGCCTGTGCGACCGCGATCGGCGCGATCAACGAGAGCGCGCTCTGGCCCATCGGCTCCCCGACGTCGGCCTCGTCGACGACATCCGTGCGCTGCTGCAGCGTCTTGCCCGTGTCCGCGTCGCGCACCGTGACCGTGAGCGGCACCGTCGGCGGCGGCGCGCCAACGTCGCCGACGACGGCTGCGGGCGCGTCGTTGGTGAGCGTGCCGAGCACGTGGCCGGGTGCGGCGAGCTTGTAGGAGTCCAGCGGCGGGAAGCCGAGTGGATTGCCGATGACCGCGAAGACATACCCATCGCCGAGCAGCAGCGAGCGGCGGCCGGCACTCTGCAGCGGGTGACCGAACGCATAGACGGTGCCGCCGTCGCGATAGGTGACGGTGCCGATCCCACCCGCCACGATCGCGCCCTTGGAGAGCATCACCGAGACGGACGCGCCGGGCACGAGCGGCTGCGGCGCGAACGAGCCCAGCGGGCCGGGCGGCGCTACGAGCACGGTGCGCCCGGACCTGAGCGCGGCGCGCTCGACGAGCCGGCCGAGCGACGGCGAGAGACCGGAGATCGTCAGCGGCGAGGCGAGCGGATGCGCGGTGCGGAGCAGCTTGGGCGCGGAGACCGCGTGCGCCGAGCGCGTCGGATCGGGCACCCCGAGCATCTGCTCGATCGGCGTCACGAGCGCGATCATCCCGCCGTACTGGCCGACGGTCGCGGAGATCGCGCCGGCGTTGCCGATCGTCCCGTGCGCGTCGGCGCAGTAGACGGGCGAGCCGGAGAAGCCCTCGGCGACGCCCGTCTCGTCGACCGCCGGGCCCGAGACGCGTACGAGGATGCGCGGAGCGATGTCGCCCACGCCGGCGATGACGTCGAGCACGTCGACATTGAAGCTCGTGATCGTCGTGCCCTGGACGACCGTGCGCGCGGTGCAGTGCAGGCCGCGGTGGATGTCGCTCAGCGGCGTGATCGGATCGCCGGCGCGGGCGGCCGGCGCGATCGCAGCGACGAGCGGAAGCGCGCAGACGAGCGCGCGGCGCGTGATGCGCGCGAGCGTCGCACTCCGTTTCGCCTGCTCGCGAGCGTGCACGGCCCGGCACTGTAGCCGGCACGGTGGCCGGATGCGCAGCTTGCGCATTCAGCCGAAGCTGACTGGCCGATCGACTAGGGTGGGCGCCCATGGGCTCGGTGGCGATCGTCAGCGACACGTGCCATTACCTCCCGCGCCAGCTCGTCGCCGCCCGCGGCATCCACGAGGTCAGCCTTTATGTGCATTGGGACGGGCGGGAGGACCGGGAGTCCGCCCTGCCGGACTTCGACGCCTACTACGCGCACCTGAGCTCGACGACGAGCCTGCCGACGACCTCGCAGCCGTCGATCGGCGACTTCCTCGCCGTCTATGAGCCGCTGCTCGAGGCGGGACGCGAGATCGTCTCGATCCACCTCTCGGGCGTGCTGTCGGGGACGGTCGCCTCCGCTGAGCAGGCCAAGCAGCAGCTTGCCGGCCGCGGTGGCGAGCGGATCCACGTCGTCGACTCCGCGAGCGCATGCGGCGGCGAAGGGCTCGTCGTGCTGGCGGCCAACGCCGCGGCCGCGCGCGGCGCCGGCGCCGTCGAGGTCGTCGAGCACGCGCGCGCGGCGCGCGCGGCGTTGATGATGTGGTTCGCGATCGACACGCTGGAGTTCCTGCGCAAGGGCGGGCGCATCGGCGCTGCGCAGGCGTGGCTCGGCTCGGCGCTGCGGATCAAGCCGATCCTGACGCTCGAGGAGGAGATCACGCCGGTCGAGCGGGTGCGCACCGCGGGGCGCGCGTTCGAGCGGATGGTGGACTACCTGCGCGAACGCCGCGATGCGGGCGCCGACGCGTGGGTGATCCAGCACATCCAGGCGCCGGATGAGGCTGCGCGCCTCGTCGCGCACGGACGCGAGATCTTCGGCACCGACCCGGCGTTCGTCTCGGAGGTCGGGCCGGTGATCGGGACGCACGTCGGGCCCGGCCTGCTCGGCGTCGGCGGCATCCCGAGCGGCATGCTGGCGTAGCGTCGCTGACCGCTCAGGAAAGCGTGCGGAGCACGCGGGAAGCTCCCAGATCCACGATTCGATCCGACGCATCGGGGAAGGTAGCCGCAATGGAGTTCTTGACCGTTTGCATCCTCGCGCTCGCGTGGCTGTGCGTGCTCGGCGGCGTGGTCGCCATCTGCGCCGCCGCCGGACGCGCCGACCGGCGGTGAGCACGGCCGCGAGGAGGTCTGCTCAGCGACGCCGGCGGCGGCGACCGAACAGCGCGCCGCTGAGCGCGGCGATCCCGCCGCCGATCACGAAGCCGGCCACCGCAGCGCCGACGATCGCCTCGCGGTGGTGCAGGTTGAGCTGCTTGCGCCAGTCCGTCAGCTCGGCGACCTCGCCGCGCAGGCGCGTGAGCGAGACAGCCAGCTCCTGGCGGTTCTCCTCGATCGACGCGCGGATCTGGTCAGGGCTGCGTGCGGGCATCAGGGCGTTCCCTCCGAGCCGGTGACGGTCTCGCGGATCTTCTTCGCTTCGTCGATCGCCATGCTCGGCACCGGCGGCGCGCCCGTGCGCACCGCGCGGTAGGCGAGCATGCCGGCGAGCGCGCCGAGCAGGAACAGGGCGCCGGCGACGATCGCGAAGCCGACCCAGTACTCGGTGCCGCCGAAGAAGGTGTAGACGCCCCAGGCGGCGGCGTGCAGCGAGAACATCAGGCCGGTGACGACGAAGATGCCGGCCGCCATCCCCACAACGGCGCCCTTGACGAGCTTGGAGACCTTCGCGCTGACCTCGGCTTTCGCGAGCTCGATCTCCTCGCGCACGAGCAGCTGCGCGCGCTCGGAGACCTCGGCGATCGCCTGCGCGATCGAGACGTCCTGAGGTTCCGGAGGTGCGTCGGGCTTATCGGGCAAGGCGCTTGAGCAGGAAGGCGAGGGCGAGGCCGCCGGCAAAGGCGGCGGCCACGGTCAGCTCTGGGCGCTCGGGCGACGCGGTGGCGCTCACTCCGGCGGCTCCTCGCCGAATGCGCGCACCCAGATCATCGCGGCGATGCGCTGCGTGGCGATGCTCGCAAGCGCGCCGATCCCGGCCAGCAGGCCGGACCACATCAGTCGCTTCACGAGGTCGCTCTCCGCCATCAGGTCCCGCATTCAATCAGCTCCCGGCGACGGCTGGGCGCCCATCGACCCGATCGAGTCCGCCGCAGATCGTCTCCACGATCAGGGCCTTGGCCTGCTCGTATTCCCGATCTCCGGTCGGAAGCAACGAGAAGATCCAACCGGTGAGCACCTGCTCCACGGCGCCGTAGAAGGCGAGCGCGGCGAAGTCGGGAGTTATGCCGGCGCGAAACTCGCCCTCGCGCTGCGCGCGCTCGACGATCGCCGCGATCTGCACGTACGCGTTCTGGATCTGCTGCAGGTGCGTGCGCCCGAACGTGTTGGCCGCGCGCGTGACCTCGACGATGATCACCTTCATCAGGTCGGGGTCGTGGCGGTAGGAGTCGACGATGAAGGAGGCGATCGCGTACAGCTTCTCGCGCGCCGGGATCGCCTGTGCGTCGACCTCCCCGATCGCCTGCAGCAGGATGTCCCAGCGCTCGAGAAAGAGCGTGTCGAGGATCTGGTCCTTCGAGTCGAAGTAGTGGTAGACGAGTCCGTAAGCGACGCCCGCCTCGTCCGCGACGTCGGAGACGCGAGAGGTGTGGAAGCCCTGGCGCGCGAACACGCGGACGGCCGCGTCGAGGATCATCCGCCGCTTGTCGACGGCGGGCTGCGAGCGCGCCATCAGCGGTCGCGATCCTCGATAGAGTTCGGCTGAGTCGCGGCGACGCGCACGGTGGTGGGATCCTCCAGGGGGCTCGACAGATTGACTGGTCAGTCAACCGGTCGGCAAGCATAGCGCGCCCGCGACGCGCTCTCAGGCCCCGCGACGTGTCTCGCGCTGGCGCGCCAGCTCGGCGAGCAGGAGCTTCGAGTGCATCGCGCCGATCAGCTCACGCAGCGGCTCGGCGCCCGAGGCGATGATCTCGACGGCACGGTCCTCGTCGACCGTGCCCGCCAGCCGGCCGAGCAGCACCGCGACCTCCTCCGCGACGAGCGGGCCGAGCGCCTCGCGGTAGCGCAGCGTGTCGTAGACGGTGAAGCCGATCGCCTCGTCGTAGCCGCCGGCGCGGAAGCGCGAGATCGCCTCGATGATCTTCACGTCGTCCTCCGCGTACCCGCGTGCGCTCGGGCTCAGCACGTCGAGCTGCTCGAGGCGCTCGAGCACGTTGCGCGGCACGTCGTAGTCCTGCTCGACCGCCGCGCGCGAGGTGCGTGTGCGCTCGCCGTAGGCGACGGCGCGCTCCAGGATGCGGTCCTCCAGTCCGATCAGCGCCTCGAGGCGGTGCGGGTCGTCGCGCAGCAGCTCGCGGATCACGCGCAGGGGCATGAAGCGCTCCTCCTGCAGGCGCTTGATCAGGCCGATCCGGTCGACGAACTCGGGCGGGTACCAGGCCATGTTGCGGCTCGTGCGCGTGATCTCGTCGTCGCCGCCGAGCAGCCCCTCGCGCAGGTAGTGCTTGATCGTGCCGGCGCTGACGCCCGAGCGCTCGGCCAGCTCGCTCATCTTCAGCAGCGCCGCGGGACGGTTTCGCGTCTCAGCCGGCAAGGAACGACCCCCGGGCGCCGTCCTGCGCACCGCCGGCAACCGCGCCCGACGCCTTCAACGCGGCGATCTCATCTGCTCCGTAGCCGGCCGCCGCGAGCACCTCGTCGGTGTGCTCGCCGAGGCCGGGGCCGGGCGCGCGCGCCGGGTCGCCGGGCGTGCGGCTGAGCTTGATCGGCAGGCCGAGCAGCTTGACGGGGGCCGTCGCACCCGGCTGGTCGAGCTCGACGACCATCTCGCGGGCGCGCACGAGCTCGGAGTCGAGCGCCTCGTCGAGCTGCAGCACGGGCTCGAGGCAGCAGTCGTGCTCGCTCGCGAACGCCTCCCACTCGGCGCGCGTGCGTGAGGCGAAGACCTCCTCGATCGCGCGATGGCCATCCGATCCAGGCGCCGCGAACTGCTGCTCGATCAGATCCTCGCGGCCGACGCCGCGGCACCATGCCTGCCAGAACTTCGGCTCCAACGCCCCGCATGCCACCCAGCCGTCGCTGCACGCGTACGGGCGGTAGCACGCGAACTGGCCCGAGAGCGGGAGCAGGCCGCGCGTCGGCGTGCGCTGCTCGGCGAGTGCCTGCGCGGCGATCATCGCCAGCCACGAGAGCGCGCCGTCGAACATCGAGACGTCGACGATCTGCCCCTCGCCGGAGCGCTCGCGCTCGCGCAGCGCCGCCAGGATCCCGACCGCCGCCATCAACGCGCCGCCGCCGAGGTCTGCGATCTGGCCGGCCGCCTGCACGGGCGCGCCGTCGGGGTCGCCGGTGAGGCCGAGCAGGCCGCCGAGCGCGAGGTAGTTCATGTCGTGGCCGGCGGCGTCGCGCTTGGGGCCGTCCTGACCGTAGCCGCTGATCGCGCAGTAGACGAGGCCGCGGTTCTCCGCCTTCAGGCGCTCGTAGCCGACGCCGAGGCGATCGAGCACGCCGGGGCGGAAGGACTCGAGCAGCACGTCGTGCTCGCGCACGAGCCGCAGCAGGACCTCCTTGCCGGCGTCGGACTTGAGGTCGATGCGGATCGAGCGCTTGTTGCGGTTGAGCGAGAGGAACAGCGCCGACTTCGCGCTCTCCTCCGCGCCCTCGACGTAGGGCGGCGACCAGCGGACGTAGTCGCCCATGCCGGTGTCCTCGACCTTGAGGACCTCGGCGCCGAGGTCGGCGAGCAGCAGCGAGCAGAAGCCGCCGGGCAGCAGGCGGCTGAGATCGAGGACGCGCAGGCCCGCGAGCGGCCCGCCCGCCGCGCTCATGCGCCAACCCCGGCCACCGCGCGCTTCGGCGTGCCGAGCATCGCGCGCGCCTCCGCGACCGTCGCGGGGCGCCGGCCGACGTCCTCGGCGAGCTGGCGCGCCTTCGCGATCAGGTCGCCGTTGGAGCGCGCCATCGTGCCGTCGGGGAGGTAGAAGTTGTCCTCGACGCCGGCGCGGACGTTGCCGCCGAGCACGAGCGCCGCCGCGATCAGCATCCACTGGTCGCGCGAGATCCCGATCACGCCCCACTCGTTCGGCCCGTCGGCCCCCCCGGGGATGTTCTCCGCCATGTGCGCGAGGTTGCGGGCATTCGGCCGCACGCCACCGGTGACGCCCATCACGCACGAGATCTGCAGCGGCTCCTTCAGCAGGCCCTTGTCGATCAGCGGATCGAGGTTCGCGACGTGGCCGGTGTCGAAGCACTCGTGCTCGGGCTTGATGCCCAGCTCGTTCATCGCCTCGAGCAGCGTTGTGATCGTCTCGAAGCTGTTCTCGAAGACGGTCGAGAAGACGAAGTCCTTGCGCCGTGCCGAGTACTTGGCGTAGTTCATCGAGCCCATGTTGAGCGCCGCGATGTCGGGCTTGAGCTCGCGCAGGTAGGCGATCCGCTTCTCGAGCGGGACGCCGATCGCGCCGGTCGAGAAGTTGATGATCACGTCGTCCACCTCGGCCAGGATCGCCTGGGTGATCGCACGGAAGTCCTCGACCTCGTACGAGGGCGTGCCGTCCGGCTTGCGCGCATGGATGTGGATCATCGACGCGCCCTCGTCGACCGCGCGACGCGCCTCCGCGGCGTACTCCTCTGGCTTGTAGGGGATCCCCGGGCACTGCTCGCGATTCGCGACGACACCGGAGATCGAGTTGGTGATGATGACGGGGTCGTCGAGGTTCACTGTCACCTCCATGAAGCGCTAAGAAGGCCGCGCGTATTGAGTGTTATTTTACTGTTCAACGATCCGCCCCGTCGCGAGGCAAATCTGGCGTGTACCCGCTTCCCCTGAGCGCTACGGTGGTAATGAACAATAATGGCTCTGGATGCAAGTTGCATCCGCCCCACCAGGGAGCGTGGCGACAACCAAACCGAGCCAGGAGCATCCCCTCTGGTGCGGTTCGAGAACGGATGCTCCAGGCGTTCCACAGGAACCATCCGTACTTTACCCGGAGGAATTTGATGAGAATTTATGGTGAGCCTCCCCACCCTCGACGCATGCACTACGACTACGACGTGCTCTTGGATGGTCAAACGCGAGAACTCGAGCGCGGGATTCACTACTATTGTCTGGACCAGTCGATGAGGCAGAATCTTTTGCGTGAAGCACGTCGACGGGGAATTACTGCCGAAGTTTACTCTGCCCAGCGGGCCGAGGATGGAAAAACGGTTCTCATCGTGAAGGCAAATTTGGACCCGTAGACCCAACTTGACCACCCTCATACGGGCACCACTCCATGTCGCTTCCAGGGCCGCTCGACGCGCTTGCCCTGCGCCATCTCCAGCGCGCGGCAGATCGTCGGGCGCGTGTCGCGCGGGTCGATCACGTCGTCGATCAGCGCGTTGCGCGCGGGCACGTAGACGTCGATCAGCTTGCGGTAGGCCTCGATCAGCTCGGCCTTCATCGCGGCCGGGTCCTCGGCCTCCTCGACCTGGCGGCGCATCACGATCTCGACGGCGCCCTCCGCGCCCATGACGCTGATCTCCGCGCTCGGCCACGCGACGATCAGGTCTGGCTCGTACGCCTTGCCGTTCATCACGTAGTAGCCGGCACCGTAGGCCTTGCGGATCACGACGGTGATCTTCGGCACCGTCGCGTTGGCGACCGCGTAGAGCATCTTCGCGCCGTGGCGGATGATGCCGGCCTGCTCGACCTTCGTGCCGACCATGAAGCCGGGCACGTCCTGCAGGAAGATCAGCGGGATGTCGAACGCGTTGCAGAGGTTGACGAAGCGCGCGGCCTTGTCGGCGGAGTCGTTGTCGAGGATCCCGCCGAGCTGCTTGGGCTGGTTGGCGACGATCCCCGCCGGGCGCCCGCCGAAGCGCGCGAAGCAGGTGATGATCGTCTTGGCGAACTGCGGCTTCATGTCGAAGTAGACGCCGTCGTCGACGATCCGCTTGATCACCTCGTACATGTCGTACGGCTTGCGGTTGGACTCCGGCAGGACGTCGAGCAGGCCCTCGTCGCGGCGGTCGATCGGGTCGCTCGCCGCCAGCACCGGCGGCTTCTCCTCGCAGTGCTGGGGCATGTAGGAGAGGTACTGCTTGACGCGCTCGATGCACTCCTGGTCGTCGGCGACCTCGAGGTCCCCCACCCCCGACTTGCGGCAGTGCACGCGCGAGCCGCCGAGCTCCTCCTGCGTGACGTCCTCCCCCACCGCGGCGCGCACGAGGTGCGGGCCGGCGAGCGCCATCGAGCCGCGGCCCTTGACCATCGGCACGAAGTCGGCGAGGCCGGGGATGTAGGCGGTGCCGGCGGCGCACGGACCCATCAGCGCGGCGATCTGCGGGATCACGCCGCTCATCACGACCTCCTCGCGGAAGAGGAAGCCCGAGCCGGCGAACAGCGAGCCGACCGCCTCCTGGATGCGCGCGCCGGCGGAGTCGAGCAGCCAGATGAACGGGATCCGCTTCGTCAGCGCGAGGTCGCGCAGGCGCGTGACCTTGATCTCGCCGGACATCCCCATCGAGCCGGCCATGACGGTGAAGTCGTAGGCGCAGACGGCGACCATGCGGCCGTCGACCTTGCCGTAGCCGGTGATGACGCCGTCGGCCGGCGCCTCCTTGCCCTCCAGCCCGCGGACGGAGAAGTGGATGCCGGCGTGGATGCCGAGCTCGGTGAACGTGCCCTCGTCGATCAGCAGCGCGAGGCGCTCGCGCGCGGTCAGCTTCTCGGCGGCGTGCTGCTTGGCGATCTTCTCCTCGCCGCCGCCGAGCATCGCCTTCGCGCGGCGCGCGGCGAGCTCCTCGACGAGCGGCCGCAGGATGCTCGGCGACGTGCCTACCGTCCCGTCCATGTGGGCTCCCGCTTCTCGAAGAACGCCTTCACGCCCTCCTGGATGTCGTCGGTCGAGAACGCGATCGTGAGCTGCGCGCGCAGGAAGTCGAGCGCGTCCTCGAACGCCATGTCCTGCTGGCGGTAGATCGCGTCCTTGCCGAGCTTCATCAGCACCGGCGACTTCTTCGCCAGGCGCTGGGCCCAGTCGGCGACCGCGGCGTCGAACTCCTCCGCGGGCACGACCCGGTTGACGAGGCCGATCCGCTCCGCCTCCTCGGCGCTGATCTGATCGCCGAGCAGCAGCAGCTCGTTCGTCTTCTTGCGCCCGACGTTGCGGTAGATCAGCGCCATGATCATGAACGGGAACGCGCCGACGTTGATCTCGGGCGTCCCGAAGCGCACGCCCTCCTTCGCGACGACCAGATCGCACGCGAGCGCGATCCCGAGCGCACCCGCGAGCACGTGCCCGTTGGCGGCGCAGATCGTCGGCTTGCCGAGTCTGCCGATCAGCGTGAACAGCGCCGGGAAGCGCTCGATCCCGGCGTGCTTGTGCACGAGCGGCACCTCGGCCGCGAAGCCGGCGAGGTTGGCGCCCGAGGAGAAGACCTTCTCGTGCGTGGAGGTCAACACGACGCAGCGGACCGCGGCGTCGTCGCGCGCCGCCTCGAAGGCGGCGTGGAGGTCGGTGAAGAGGGCGTCGGAGAGCGCGTTGCGCGTCTCCGGCTGATCGAGTGCGATCGTCGCCACACCAGCGGCGACGTCGTAGCGGAGGGTGTCGTAGGCCATGGCGCGCACGGTACAGCGTGCAGCTGCAAGTAGGAAGCTCTACTGTCTACTTGCTCGGTACGCCAACCGCACGAGGAGACACCGCATGGCCGCCACCGCAGACGTGCTCAAGCCGGACTTCGCCGGCCAGCGCAAGCACTTCATCTTCAACGACGACCACGACCGGCTGCGCGAGTCGCTCGCGCGCTTCATCGCGAAGGAGCTCGCGCCCCACGCGGAGGAGTGGGAGGAGACGACGTTCCCCAACTGGGTCTTCAACCGCATGGGCGAGCTCGGCTTCCTCGGCCTCGACGTGCCCGAGCAATACGGCGGCCAGGGCGGCGACTACTACTCGGCGCTCGTGCTCGCCGAGGAGATGGGCGGCTCGAACTCCGGCGGCCTCTCGATGGGGGTCGCCGTCCACACGCAGATGGCGATGCCGCCGATCCTCAAGTTCGGCACCGAGGAGCAGAAGCAGCAGTGGGTCGTGCCCGCCGTCAAGGGCGAGAAGATCCTCTGCCTCGGGATCACCGAGCCCGACGCCGGCTCCGACGTCGCCGGCATCAAGACGCGCGCCGTCAAGGACGGCGACGAGTACGTCATCAACGGCTCGAAGACCTACATCACCAACGGCCACCGCGCCGACGTGATCGTGCTCGTCACGAAGACCGATCCGGACGCCGGCTACGACGGCTTCACGCTCTTCCTCGTGCCCATGGACGCGCCCGGCGTGATCAAGGAGAAGAAGCTCGAGAAGCTCGGCATGCACGCCTCCGACACCGCGCTGCTCGCCTTCCAGGACGTGCGCGTGCCCGAGTCGGCGGTGCTCGGCCAGGTCGGCAAGGGCTTCTACCACATCATGTGGGAGCTGCAGGGCGAGCGCCTGATCGGCGCCGCCGGCTGCGTGGCCGGCGCCCAGCACTGCTTCGACCAGACCCTGCAGTACGCCAAGGAGCGCACGGCGTTCGGCCGCCAGATCGGCAAGTTCCAGGTCAACCGCCACAAGTTCGCCGAGATGGCGACGAAGATCGAGGCGGCTCGGCAGCTCGTCTACACCACGGCGTGGCGCTTCCAGAACGGCGAGTACCCGGTGCGCGAGATCTCGATGGCGAAGCTCTACGCCTCGCGGATCGCCGTCGAGGTCGCCGACGAGTGCATCCAGATCCACGGCGGCGCGGGCTACATGAAGGAGTACGGCGTCGAGCGCGTCTGGCGCGACATGCGCCTGAACCGCATCGGCGCGGGCACCGACGAGATCATGCTCGACGTCATCGGGCGCTCGTACGGGCTCTGATCGGCGGGCGGCGGGTCAGTCCGTCCAGCTTCGGTGGCGACCGCTCAGGCGGCGCCACCGATGAACCGAA
>DASRAV010000015.1:0-154500 GCA_035637995.1 Conexibacter sp.
TGCCGGTGCTCGACAACGCGCTGCTCGGCGCCGCGATCGGCTTCACGCCGCTGCTCGTCGCGCTGACGTTCGGAGAGCCGGTGATGAAGCTCGTCCAGCAGGTGGCGCGGCGCGTGCCGCGCGGGCCGCTGCCGCTCGTGCCGGAGATCATGCTCGACTGGGTCTCACAGGACCCGGGGCCGAGCGGCGCGGTGCTGCAGGGCCTCTTCTTCGGCCGCATCGCACCGCACCGCGACATCCGTCACACGCTCGCGGCGCCCGGGCTCGTGATCGGGCATCCGCGCGACCCGATCCATCCCTTCTCCGACGCGGGCATGCTCGCGGAGGAGCTGCCGAACGGCCAGCTGCTGAACGCCAACTCGATCGTCGAGCTGCGCACCCGCCCCGAACGCCTCACGGGCGAGATCGGCGACTTCATCGACAGGTGCTGGGCCCCGCGCGCGGCGCGGCGCCCGGCGCGTGCGCGCACGCAGCGCTCGAAGCCGCGCACACGCAGCGCAAGCGCCTGATCGCGCCCGCGCACCGCTCCGTCATGGAACCGCCGGTGTTTCCGGCTCGATGCGACGATGCGCGAGCCGAATGCGCCGCATTGTGCTCCCCCTCGCCGTCGCGCTCGCGGCGCTCGCGCCCGCGACCGCCCGCGCCGGCGTCTTCACGCAGTCCGTGCCCACCGCTGCCGGCGGCAGCGGCGCGCGCTGGCAGACGGGGCCGCTGCGCGCACCGCGACGCTTCGAGCTGCTGGGCGCCGACTGGCGCGGATCCGGCGGGCAGATCGAGCTGCGCGTCCGGCGCCGCGACGGCCGCTGGAGCCGCTGGGTCGCGACGGCTGCCGCCGAGCCGATCTGGAGCGGGCCGGCGACCGTCTACGAGCTGCGCTCCACGCGACCGCCGCGCGATGCGCGCGTTCGCTTCGTCGCCGTGCGCCGGCCGGCCGTCATGCCGCAGGCGATCCCGGCCGCCGGGCTGCGACCCGCGATCGTGCCGCGCTCCGCGTGGGACCCGCGCAACGAGTGCCGGCCGCGCGTGACGCCGGCGTACGGCCGCGTCGACTTCGCGCTCGTGCACCACACCGTCTCCATCAACGGCTACTCGCGCGGCGCCGCGCCGGCGATCGTGCTCGGCATCTGCCTCTTCCACCGCGATGGGAACGGCTGGAACGACATCGGCTACGACCTGCTCGTCGACCGCTACGGGACCGTCTTCGAAGGGCGGGCCGGCGGCGTCGAGCAGCCGGTCGTCGGCGCGCAGGCACAGGGATGGAACGACGTCTCGACGGGCATCGCCGCGATCGGCGACTTCAGCTCCAGCCCGCTGCCCGGCCCGGCACTGCATGCGCTCGCACGGGCGATCGCGTGGAAGCTGTCGCTCGCCGGCGTACCCGCCTCCGGCAGCACGCCCCCCGAGGTCTCGATCGGCGGCGACCTGAACCGCTGGCCGCGGGGCGTGCACGTGCGTTTCACGCGCATCTCCGGCCATCGCGACGCCGGCGCGACCGACTGCCCGGGCAACGCGCTCTACGCGCAGCTGCCCGCGCTGCGGGCGCTCGTCGCGCAGCTGATGCCCGCGCCGCGCGACCTGCTGACGATCTCGCCCATGCCGCTGCCGGCGGCCCCCGGTGCGGCGGGACCGTTCACGGGCCGACTCGCTCGCGCCGACGGCACGCGGCCGGCGCATGTCGCCCTGACGCTCCAGCAGCGCGTCGACGGCGTCTGGCAGGACGCCGGCACCGCGACGACCGGCGCCGACGGGGTCTGGAGCGCAATGGCGCCGCTCGTGCGCAACGGCGCCGTGCGCGCGGTGGACGCGGCGGACGGGATCGCCTCGCCGGCCGTCGCAGTGTCGGTGCAGGCGCTCGTGCGCGCGCACGCGAGCACGCGCCACGCGCGCCTCGGCAACGCGATCGCGCTGACCGGCACGACAAGCCCCGCCAAGGCGCGGGTGCGGATCCTCGTGGCTCGGCGCCGGCCGGACGGCCGCTTCGCGCGGGCGCACGTGCTCGCGGCGAGGACCGCGGCGGGCGCGTTCGACGTCGCGATCCGGCCGCCGGCCGTCGGGATCTACCGCGTCACCGTCGCGACGCGCGCCGACGCGCTCAACGCGGCCGGCAGCTCGCGGGCGCGGCTCGTGCGGGTGCTCGCGGGTCGCTGAGCCGCGCGGCGCGCGCCCTCACACGTCGCGGTGGGGATGCATGCACGGCAGTCCGCAGGCGATCCGCATCCGCCGCTCGCCGAGCATCAGCACGACCGAGGCGAGCGTCTCGTCGCGGTCCTCGTAGGGCACGTCCGCAAGCTCGTGCCGGCAGATCGCGTCGGGCGCGTTGACGTGCGAGCGCAGCAGCGCCTCGAGGTCGGCGAGCGCGAGCGGACCCGCATCCGTCGCGAGGTGCGCGCAGACGGCGCGGTGGCGCTCGATCGTCTCGGGCCACTCCCGCACGGCGCTGTCGCGCGCTTGCAGCTCGGGGTGCAGGAAGTGGTTCGTGTGCGTGAGCACACCGCCGGCGTCCGGCCACAGGCAGCGACCGCCGGCCGGCGAGAGCTCGACCGTCACGAGCGCGGGCTCGTGCCCGTCGCTGCCGACGCTGATCGCCGACGACGCCGTCACGCGGGCGCCGAGCAGCAACGACAGCGCCTCCTCGACGGTCGCGCAGCGCTCCAGCACGAGTCGCAGCAGCAGATGGATCGGCACCCCGCCGACGCCGCCGTCGCCCTCGGCGCCGAGCATGTTGAGGCAGCAGCCGAGACCGCGGTCGTTGAGCCCGATCTTCGCGAGGATCCCGGCCTCCGTCATCGTCGTGAGGGCATGGCCGTCGGGCGTGCGGATCGACCACACGACGACCGACTCCGCGAGGTCCGGATGCCAGTCCCAGTTCTGCGCCATCACGGTCGTACCGGCGGCGGTCGCACGCGGCAGCAGGCCGACGAACGAGCACTCGGGCCGGCTCGCGGCGCCGAGCAGCTCCGTGCGCGCGTTGATCGCGAGCAGCTCCCGCTCGTCCTGGCCGGCGCCTGCCGCGATCCCGGCGATCTCCTCGACGAGCTCCGGCCACGCCGTCAGCGAAGCCCCCACCTGCTCGCCGAGCTGCCGCACGTCAGCCACCCCGAGCCCGCTGATGGCCGCGAACAGCCGCCGGTAGGTGCGCACCGTGCCCGCGACGGGCACGGCCATCGCGACGCCGAACGCGTGGCCGCGCGCGCCGGGATCGGGCTCGGTCGAAGCATGCGCGGCAAAGGCCATCGTCATCAGGCCCGCGGCGGCGGCGGGCCGCCGGGCACGATCTCCCGGCCGGTCGGGGTCATCTGCTCGTCGAGCTCGAGCTGCCAGTAGTAGCGCGTGAACGTGCGGCCGGCGAGGAACTCGCCGACGTGCGGCTCGATCCGCTCGCCGTTCGCGATCCGCGCGATCAGCTCCGGGTACGTGCGGCCCGGAAGCGCCGCGTACATCGGCGCGGGGAAGGCGCCGCCGAAGCGCGTGTTGACGTCGGTGATGCCGAGCCCGATCTCGCGATCCCGAAATGCCTGCACGGTGCACGGGCCGCGCACGCCGAGCGCCTCGACGACGCGGCGGCCGAGCTCGACCAGCTCGGGGTCGGCGAGCGCCGCGCCCTTGATCGACTCGCCCCCGCGCGACTCCAGCATCGTGCGCGGGATCGCGTTGAGGCAGCGGCCGTCCAGGTCTGAGAGGCAGTCGATCGAGAGCTCCGGCCCGTCCATCGCGCGCTGCACCATCGTCGGCTCCTTGACGTAGCGGACGAAGAACGCCGTCTCCTCGGCGTCGTGCGCGAGGTGGATCGAACGTGCACCGGAGCCGCGCCGCGGCTTCACCATCACGGGATAGGAGTCCGGCGTCTCCCCCGGCAGGACGGTCGGCGGCGAGGGCAGGCCCAGGCGCAGCAGCAGCTCGTGCGTCTCGTACTTGTCGTAGGTGGCGCGGGCGATCTCCGGGTCCGGGACCATCGCCGGCAGCAGCCCGTCCGCGCGCGCCTGTGCGAGCACCTCGATGTCGAGGTCGGTCAGCGGGATCACGGCGCCGACGTCGTGCCGCGCGCAGATCTCGGCGAGCGCGGGGACGTAGCCGGGGTCGTCGATCCGCGGCGGCGCGACGCGATGGTGGGCGGCGTACTGCGCCGGCGCGAGCGGGCTCGGGTCGGCCGCGATCACGGTCGTGTGCTGAGCGAACGCGGAGACGATGTCGTAGCGCTTGCCGACGCCGGTGAGCAAGATCGCCTTCCGCATCAGGCGCCCCACCCGCCCGTCTCCCCCTTGTAGAGACCCTCGCCCTTGAGCACCATCCGCGCCGTCCGCGCGAGGATCCTCAGGTCGAGCTTCAGCGAACGATGCTCGACGTACCAGAGGTCGAGCTCGATCCGCTCGCTCCACGGCAGCGACGCGCGGCCGTTGACCTGCGCCCAGCCGGTGATGCCCGGCTTGACCTTCAAGCGCCCGCGCTGGCGCTCGGTGTACTGGTCGACCTGTACCTGCACGGTCGGGCGTGGGCCGACGATCGACATCTCGCCGCGCACGACGTTCCACAGGTTCGGCAGCTCGTCGAGCGAGGTGCGCCGCAGGAACGCGCCGACGCGCGTGATGCGGTCGTCGCCCTCCTGGATCGCAAGCCCGGCGCCGGTGAACTCCGCTCCGCGCACCATCGTGCGCAGCTTGCAGATCTCGAACGGACGCCCGTCCTTGCCGACGCGCGTCTGGCGGTAGAGCGGGTGACCGTGCGACTCGGCCCGGATCAGCAGCGCGGCGAGCGCGACGAGCGGTGCGCTCACGAGCGAGCCGACCCCGCCGATCAGCAGGTCGAGCAGTCGCACGAGCGCCGCGCTCATCGCGTCCCCTCCGCCGGCTCCCAGCCGGCCTGCGTGCCGTGGCGGCGCCAGTCCCACAGGCCGGCGGCGAGCGCCATCTGCGTGAGCACGTAGTAGCGCGCGACGAGCAGCGGGCGCCAGGGGATCCAGCGCGCGAGCGCGCCGGCGAGCAGCACGAGGCCCTGCAGCACGACCGCGGCGACGTACGGCCAGCCCCGGTCGGCCAGCATGAAGCTCGTCAGGAGCAGCAGCAAGTGCAGGAACGGCATCGCGTAGCGGAGCAGGCGGTGGGAGGCGATCATCAGCGCGTAGAGCGGGCTGTAGCCCTTCGGCGAGAGCATCCCGCCGCGCAGGACGATCGGCCAGCCGTGGCTCATCATCCGCCGCTTGCGGGCGAACTCGCCCTCGATCGAGGGGACCATTCGCTCGCTCGCACGCGCGTCGGGGGCGTAGAGCGCGCGCCAGCCGCGTTTGACCATGTTGAACGGGAACGAGAGATCGTGGCCCATCATCGGGTCGACCTCGATGTAGGCGTCGCGGCGCGTCGCGTAGATCGCGCCGTTGCCGCCGGTGACGGAGGCGAGCCGCGACTCCAGCGCCCGCAGCGCCATCTCGTAGCGCCAGTAGAGCCCCTCCTGGTTCGTGCCGCCGTCGTTGACGAACGCGACCTGACCGCAGACGTAGCCCGTGCGCGGATCGGCGGCGAACGGCGCGACGAGCCGGCGCAGCGCGTCGCCCTCCCAGAAGGCATTCGCGTCGGAGAAGGCGACGAGCTCGCCGCGCGCCCGGCGGACGGCGGCGTCCTGCGCACGGATCTTGCCGCCGCGCGGGAGCTCGAGCACGAGGTCGGCGCCGGCCTCGCGGGCGCGCGCGGGCGTCGCATCGGGCGAGCCGTCGCAGGCGACGATCAGCTCCAGGCGATCGGACGGGTAGTCGAGCGCGCGCACGTTCGCGACCTTCGCCGCGATCACCGCCTCCTCCTGGTAGGCGGCGACGACGAGCGAGACCGAGGGCAGCTCGGCTTCGCTCACGGCCTCCGCCGTGGCCGCGGCGGGGGCGTGCCGCAGGCGCGCGAGCACGCCCAGCAGCAACCCGTAGCCCAGTTGCGCGTAGACGATCAGCGCGGCGCTGAGCCAGAAGAGGATTGCGAGGGCGAGCACGAGCGGGGATTCTCGCCTACGGGGGCCGTTTCCGCCGCGCGGGGCACGGGCAGTCTCGCCGGCATGACCTACACGATCAAGAACCTGGCCGACGTCGACGACGCGGCCGCGAGGGGCGGCTTCGGGGAGATCGGCGAGGCGCACTTCGCGCGGGGAGCGATCGACGCCGAGGACACCGGCCTCGCCTACCACGTCCTGCGCCCCAACAAGCGCCAGGCCTTCGCGCATCGCCATCACAATGCCGAGGAGGTCAACGTCGTGATCTCCGGCGGTGGGCGGGTGAAGCTCGACGACGAGATCCACGACATCCGCGCGCTCGACGCGATCCGCGTCGCCCCGCGTGTCACACGCCAGTTCGAGGCGGGGCCCGAGGGCATGACGTACGTCGTCTTCGGCCCGCACCATGACAAGGACGGCGAGTTGATCCGCGAGGGCTTCTGGGTGGACTGACGCGGCGCTCAAGCGCGAACGAGCGCGCGGTAGAGCGCGAGGTGGCGCTCGGCGATCGCGTTCCACGCGTATGGCCCGGCCGCTGCGGCGCGGGCGGCGGCGGCGAGGCGCTCGCGCGCGGCGGGATCCGCGAGCAGGCGGGCGAGCGCGGTGTGCAGTGCGGCGGCATCGCCGGGCGGGACCAGCTCCGCGGCGCCCGTCGCGGCGACCTCGGGGAAGCCGCCGACCGCGGTCAGCAGCAGCGGCGCGCCGAACGCGAGCGCGGTGAACAGCACGCCCGACTGGTCGATCTCGCGGTAGGGCAGCACGACGAGGTCGGCACGGTGGAAGTAGGCGGGGATCTCCTCGTCGGCGACGAAACGATCGACGAAGCGCACGCCGGGCGGAGCCGTCGCGCGCAACGACGCGATGCCCATCTTCGGCAGGCCGACGATCCATAGCTCCGCGTCCTCGATGCCGCGCCACGCCTCGAGCAGCACGTCGATCCCCTTGTACGGACGCAGCAGGCCGAAGCACAGCACGACCGGCTTCTCCACCGCCGCCAGCTCCGGCGGCAGCGGCTGGGCGCCGCCCTCGGCGAGGTGCGTGAAGGCGCCGTGCGGGATCACGTGGACCTTTCCCGGGTCGATGCCGAGCTCGTCGCGCAGCCGCGCCGCGCCGTGCTCGGAGTGCACGACGACCGCGTCGACGCGGTCGTAGAGCCGCCGCTGCGCGCGCAGCTGGCCGGCGCGCGGCTCGCGCGGCAGCACGTCGTGCGCGGTCAAGACGAGCGGCACGTTCCGCGGCAGCAGGTGCACGTCGAGCGGCTGGACCGTCAGCCACTGGAAGTGCACGACGTCCGCCGCACGCGCGTGACGGCGCTCGCGCAGCATGTCCGGCACGTGCTGCGCGAGCTTCGCGGCCCGCCGGGCGCGTGAGCCGGCGGCGCCGGGTGCGATGCGGTAGAACGCCTCCCTCGTCGCGTAGCCCTCGCCCTGTCGGACCGACCCGTAGGCGAAGCGGCTCGTGACGAGCTCGACGTCGACCCCGTCCCCACCCACCCGCGCGAGCGCGGCGCAGAGCGCATGGTCGTAGGGCGGTGTGAAGGCGGACGGGTCGACGACCTGGACGCGCAGCACCGGCGAGGACATCCCGGCATCATCCACGAGCCACCCGTCATGAGCATCGAGATCTCCTACTGCGTCGTGAACACCGAGCAGCGCGCGCTGCTCGAGCGCTGCCTCGACGCGATCGCGCGCGAGCAGGCGACGCTGCCGTTCGAGACGGAGGTGCTCGTGCTCGACAACGCCTCGCGCGACGGCTCCGTCGGCGTCGCGCGGGCGCACCCGGTGACCACGGAGCTGATCCGCCGCGAGCAGCGACGCGGCAAGGCCGAGAACGACAGCGCGCTGATGCAGCGCTCGCGCGGCCGCTACTGCCTGTTGCTGAACGAGGACTCCGAGCTGCTGCCCGGCGCCACGCTCACGCTCCACGCCGCGCTCGACGGACGCGAGGACGCCGCCGTCACCGGCGCCCGGCTGCTGCGGCCCGACGGCCGCCAGCAACCGTCGGCGTGGCGCTTCCCGACCCCGGCGACGGCGCTTGCGGGCGCGCTGTTCCTGCACCGGCGGCTGACCGTCCAGAGCACGGGCGAGGAGATCCGCGAGGTCGACTGGGCGCAGTCGGCCGCGCTGCTCGTGCGCCGCGACGCCGCCTCGCGCATCGGCTGGATGGACCCGGCCTTCTTCGTCTACTCCGACGAGGTCGACTTTTGCAAGCGCCTGCGCGACGCCGACTGGGCGGTGCTCTACGTGCCCGGTGCGGAGGCGATCCACCACGAGCAGCTCTCGACCGGCAGCGTGCCGACGCGCCGCATCGTCGAGCTCTCGCGCAACCGCGACCGCTACATGCGCAAGCACCACTCGGCGCTCGCGGCGCTGCTGGTGCGCTGGCTCACCGCCTGGACGTACGCGGTGCGCGCGCTCGCCGCCTACGCGCTGCCGCGCCACGACTCTGCGCGGTACTGGCAGCACGTGCGCGCGACGCTGCACCCCGAGCGCGGCGAGGGCCTGCGCGAGGCGGCCGCCGACTACAACCGCGGCGGCCTGCGGCTCTAGCGACGCAGGCGGCCGGGAAGGCTGCGCAGCAGCGCCCGCTCGTCAGCGCGGTAGAAGCCGGTGAGGCCGAGCAGCAGCGGCAGCGCGAGCGCGACGAGCGCGCGCGCGATCAGCCCGGCGGCGCCGGACGTCGGCAGCAGCAGCTCGGCCGCGCCGGCGACGCCGCCGAGCACGAGCACGAGCTGGGCGATCCGCCGCCACTCGAACGCGACGTGGAACAGCCGGCGCGTCAGCAGCCGCATCGCGACGAGCATCACGACGTAGGCGCCGGCGAGCGCGAGGCCGGCGCCGGCGATCCCGAGCGAGGGCGTCAGCGCGATCAGCAGCACGACGTTGACGGCGAGCCCGGCGGCGGCGGCGGGGAAGTTGCGCGTCGTCACCTCGGCGCGCCCGGCGATCACGACGAAGATCACGAACAGGCCGTAGAGCGCCCAGCCGAGCGCCAGCCACGGCAGCGCGGTGTACGCGTGGAAGTAGGCGGGCGCGGCGAGCAGCCGCGTCACCCAGCGGCCGAGCAGCAGCAGCCCGGCGACGACCCAGCCGGTCAGCGCGAGGTAGTAGGTGGCGACGAAGGCGTAGAAGCGCGCCGCCTCCGCGTCGTCCTTGATCGAGTAGGCGAGCGGCGGCCACGAGTACTGGAAGGCGCGCGCGATGAAGGCGGTGAAGCCGGCGAGCTTGACCGCGATCGAGTAGATGCCGGCGGTCGCGGCGCCGTAGCGATGGAAGAGGTAGTAGCGGTCGACGAGGTTGAGCGCGTAGACGGACGCGTCGGCCGGCACCGTCGGCAACCCGAAGCCGAGCAGCCGGCGCAGCGGCTGCAGGCCCGGCTGGTCGGCGCCGCCGCGGCGCGGGCGCAGCCGCGCGGACATCGACAGCCACAGGCCGACCAGCACGACGGTCGAGGCGGCGTAGTTGCCGAGCAGCAGGCCGCGCGCCTGCTCGTCGCGGAAGATCACGAGCCAGACGGTCAGCGCGATCGTCAGCGCGACGTTCGTCACGGTCGCGTACAGGTAGGCGCGCACGCGCTCGTCGACGCGCAGCAGCGCGTAGGCCAGCTCGAGGTTCGTGAACGCCCACAGGCCGAGCACGGCGGCGAGGAAGACGGTCGTGTCGCGGAAGCCGAGCACGAGCTGCGAGAGCGGGCCGGCGAAGGCGGCGAGCAGGCCCGCGACGAGCGTCGTCGCTGCCAGCACGAAGCCGACCGCCCGGCGCGCGAGCGCGTCGCGCCGCGCCCGGTCCTCGTCGGCGAAGTGGTAGCGCACGAGCGCCTCGCCGATCCCGAGCCGCACGAGGATGCTGACGAGGACGATCCCCGTCATCAGCAGCTCGGCGACGCCGTACTGCGCCGGCAGGACGTGGCGCGTGTAGAGCGGCAGCAGCGCGACGGCGAAGACCTTCGAGACGACGTCCCCGACCTGATAGGCCGCGGTCGTCCTCAGCAGACGCCGGAGATAGCCGTGCACGGCGGGGCACGCTACCCGGCGAGGCGGGCGGCCGGCACGCCCGGTGCGGCAGAATGGAGGCATGGAGTCGCTGAAGGGGAAGCTGCTGCTGGCGTCGCCGACGCTGCTCGACGAGAACTTCGCGCGCAGCGTCGTGCTCGTCGCCGAGCACACCGAGGAGGGCGCGATGGGGTTGGTGCTGAACCGTCCGACCGAGACGACGGTGGCGGAGGCGGCGCCCGACCTCGAGCCGCTCGTGCAGCACGAGGAGCCGCTGTACGTCGGCGGCCCGGTGCAGCCGACCGCCGTGATCGTGCTCGCCGCGTTCGCCGACCCGAGCGCTGCGGGGCTGCTGATCAGCGGCCAGGTCGGCTTCCTCTCCGCGCAGCTCGACGTCGGCGAGTCGGTCGCCGCGACCGAGCGCATGCGCGTCTTCGCCGGACACGCCGGCTGGGGCCCCGGCCAGCTCGACGAAGAGCTCGAGCGCGAGGACTGGATCGTCGAGGAGCCGCGCCCCGAGGAGCTGTTCGCGGTCGACGCGGAGGCGCTGTGGGCGAGCGTCCTGACGCGCAAGGGCGGCACGTTCGCGCTCGTCGCGCGGATGCCGCTCGATCCGTCGCTCAATTAGATGATCGTCCAGTAACTGCACACCACCTATCGCTGGCGGTATAGGCTGGCGAAAGCTAGTTGGGGGAACAAACTAGTTGGGGGGAGTTCAATGTATAAGTGGTTGCGCCCGGTGGCGTTCGTCGTTGTCGCCGTGGCATGGAGCAGCAGCGTCGGAGCGGCGTACGCCGCCGCCGGCGCGGGATGCATCGGCTTGACGTGCTCCGCGTCCGCCGGCGGGTTGCCGGGGCACGCGCAGCGCACGTGGAGCGCCACGCCGGTGCTCGGGCCGCGCGCGCTGCGGCTGCAGCGAACCGCCGGCTTCTACGAGTTCGGCCAGGGCACGACGCTCGGCGAGAAGGCGGTCGCCTACGTGATCCCGCCGGGCCAGCTCGACCGTGCGCCCGCAGCGATCAAGGCGCTTCCGGTCGTGCGCGACATGGCCCCGAGCGACTTCGCGACGGGGACCGTCATCGTCGTCGGCACCGACGTCGCGGCGTGGATCCCAGCCTCGCGAGTCGCCGGCGCGGCGGTGCGCCCGCGGGCCCACGCCGCCGACATCGACCCGTACGGCTGCCCGGATCAGTACTTCTGCGTCTACGAGAACGCAAGCTTCACCGGCACCCGCATCCAGATACATGAGATCTCGCCGAACAGCGTCTGGACGCAGCTGACCGATTGGGCCTTCAACGACAAAGCGAGCTCGGAGCGCAATCGCCGCGACCGCGACAGCTGGCTCGCGCAGGACCTCTCGGGCGGCGGTACGCGGCATTGCTATGACAGCCACTCGTCCGCGGCCAGTTTCGGCACGTTCAACGACGAGGCGTCCTCGACGTACAACAGTCCCGGGGACGGAAGCTGCTGAGAGACGCAAGAGGGACGCCGCCCCCTCGCGGCGTCCCTCCTCGTCCATCCCCCTGGCCTTCAGGGCGCCGTCGTGGCGCCCGAGCTCGTGCGAGCCGCCTGCGGGTAGTCGGCCGGAAGCGGCTCGAGGCCGAGTCCGGCACAGGTCTTGGGCCCGTCACCCGGCATCACACGTACCGGCTGGTCCTCGCCGGTGCATGCGACGAGTGGCGGGGCGTCGCCGGTCGTACGACCATCGATGTAGCCCTCGCGCCACAGCGCAGCGCATGCGGCGACGGGATCCGGCGTCGCCGCCATCAGCGAGACCGTGGCGCGGAGCGCCGCACGGTCGTAGCAGCCGACGCCTGCCTCGACCTTCACGTCGTCGGCCGAGAACACGCCGCTGGCAGCGGCCGCGCCGGCGCCGAGCGCCATCAGCAGCGTCAGCATGAGCGCAAGGCGCCGCGGTGCGACCACGAGACGCGGCGCGGGCGCGCGGCGCAGCTCGTCGACGAGCGCGTCGCGGCGAGCGCGAACCGTCTCGTCGTCGGGCAGCAGGACGTCGATGTCAGGCGTCGGTGCCATTCAGGATCCTTCCGTCGACACGGTGGCGCCCATCGGCGCAGGAAACGCTTCGCCCAGCCGAGCGCGGGCGCGAGACAGGCGCGAGCGCACGGTACCGACCGGCACGCCGAGCGCGACCGCCGTCTCTTCGTAGCTGAGGTCGCCCCACGCCACGAGCGAGAGGACGTCGAGCTCGCGCCGCGGCAGCGCCCGCAGCGCATCGCGGGCCTCGCGCAGCTCGCGGATCGCGTCGATGCGCGCGATCGTGTCGTCCTCATGCCCATGGGCTTCGGCAGGCGTGGCGTTGCGGATGCGCACGACCGCGGCGTCATGCCGCCGTCGCCGCCGCCAGTGCTCGTGCAGCATGTTCGTCGCGACGCCGAGCAGGAACGG
Organism: Conexibacter sp.; assembly: GCA_035637995.1. GTDB lineage: Bacteria > Actinomycetota > Thermoleophilia > Solirubrobacterales > Solirubrobacteraceae > Conexibacter. The sequence continues at coordinate 12,362 of DASRAV010000015.1, forward strand.
GAGCGCCGTCGCGGTCGTCACGTCGATGCGAGCACGCTTGCGCCACAGCTCGAGGAAGACCGCCGAGGTCATGTCTTCGGCGACCTGCAGCTCGACGGTCCGCCGCAGGCAGAAGGCCTGAACCGCACGCGCATGACGCTCGTAGAGCCGGCCGAACGCGACGGCGTCGCCCGCCCGAGCCGAGTCCCACAGCGCAGCATCCGTTGGCACGTCCATCACCACCGTCATGACCGCAGCATCGCATCCGGTTCCCGAACCGTGTCGGGATGCGTCGCGGGCGCGTCCTATCCGTGCGCGAGCAGCGCCCACAACCGCCGCACGAGCGCGCTCGCGTCGGCGTCCCCGGCGAGCGCCTTGCTCGCGAGCTGCGGCAGGCCGGTGTGGATCGCGACGCCGTCGCCGAGCTGCCAGCCGGCGATGACGGGGACGTCGGCCTGCGGGCCCGCGGCTGAGAGCAGCTTCGCCGGCGCGGCGAACGGGGCGAGCGCCTCGTACGTGTCGTAACCGGTGAACTGACCGCCGGTGTCGGCGAAGAGGTCGAGCCGCGAGTCGCTGGCGTAGTCGGTGATGGTGGCCGGCTCGTCCGGCCGTGCGAGCGGCTGGCGCGGGCGAGCGCCGAGCGCATCGACGATCCGCGGCGAGGAGGGCCGCGTCAGCTCGCCGGCCTGCAGCTGGACCGTGCGCCGCAGCGAGTCGGTGCCGAGCGACCAGACGCGCCCGCCGCCGCGCACGTATGAGCGCAGCAGGGCGCGCAGCTGCGGCGTGATCCAGCGCTCGTCGCCGGCCAGCACGACGCCGCGGTGGTCGGAGAGCACCGGACCCGACCCGCTCGCGAGCGCCGCGTCGGTCGTGAGGTCGTAGCGCAGCAGATCGCCGTCGAGGAAGCGCAGCAGCGCGCCTTCGTGCGCGGGCAGCCCGGCCGGCAGGCCGGGCGCGAACGGGCGCGCGAGCTGCACCGACGCGCGGCGCCCGTCGTCGAGCGTGTTCGGCATCCCGTCGCCGTCGTCGTCGATCCGGTTCGTCCCCTGCCAGGTGAGCGCCGGCAGCACGACGAGCACCGCGCGCGGCTTGGTCGTGCGCACGACCAGCGGCACCTCCGTGCGATGCCCGCCGGACTCGAGGCTGAGCACGTGCAGCCCGGACTGGCCGCGCGGGACGCGCACGCGCAGCCGCGCACCGTGCGCGACGCCGGTGGCGAGCACCCGCGGCTCGCCGTAGCGGCGCAGCGCCCACCGGTACGGGCGCCCGCGCGCGTCGACGAACACCGTCGCCACCTTCCCCGCGTCGATCGGGTGCAGCGGCGGCGCGGCGGCGAGGTAGCGGATCGTCACGCCCGCGCGGGCGGGCGGGGACGGGGTCGACCCGGCGATCGGCGGCAGCCGTGCCGGGAACGTGCCCGGATTGCCGGAGCGATCGGCGACGAGCAGGCCCATCAGGTAGATGCCGGCCGGCGCCGGCTTGCCGCCGAGCGTGCCGTCCCAGTCGACGGTCGCGCTGTGAGCGGGGATCGTGAGCTGTCCGACGCGACGCGGCGGGACGACGTCGGTGCGATAGATCAGCAGTCGCGCCTGGCGACCCTCGGTGCCGCGCAGGTGCACCGTCACGTGACCGACGCCGTGCCGGGGCAGGAACGCCGGGCCGCTGCCCGCGTACGGGTCGACGGAGGTCACGCGCGGTCGCGGCGGTCGTGTGTCGAGCCCGATCTGCTGCGGCAGGTCGATCGTGCGGCCCTCGTGGATGAGCGCGACCCGCACGCGGTAGTAGCCGTCGGGCTCGATCGTGCCGCTCGACGAGCGCCCGTCCCAGGAGAGCCGCAGCCGCATGCGCGGCGGCAGGTGGCGGCCGTCGACGAGGCGGCGCACGATCTCCCCCTCGGGATCGACGATCGAGACGCTGACGTCGTCGCCGTGGACGATCCAGAAGGAGATCCGTGCGCGGTGGACCCGCGCGTCCGGGGCCGGTGAGAAGACCTTGAAGACGAGCGGCCGCTCGACCAGCGGCGGCGAGCTCTTGAGCTTCTGCGTGACGACGAACGCGCCGAGCGTGGCGAGCACGAGCACGCCGAAGGCGATCCGCGCGGGCCGGATCACGAGCGCACCGCCGACGTCAGCTCCACGACCGCGACGTTCGGCACCTCGAACGTGTGGAAGGCGTCGAGCCCGCGTGGATCGTCGCGGCACAGCACGACGCGGATCGAGCCGCCGTGGCAGACGACCAGCGCCGGCAGCTCGCCGGCGGACTCGACGTCGGCCAGCGCCGCCAGCACGCGCGCCTGCTGCTCGGCGAGCGACTCGCCGCCGGGGAAGCGAAACGACGCGCCGCCGCGCCGCCATGCCGCATAGCGCTCCGGCTCGGCCGCCGCGATCTCGTCGAACAGGAAGCCCTCCCAGTCGCCGCGGTCGCCCTCGCGCAGGCGCGCGTCGACACGCGGAGCGAGGCCGATGCGCGCCCCGACGATCTCCGCCGTCTCGCGCGCACGCATCAAGTCGCTGGTCCACAGGGAGCGCACGAGCGGACCCGCCGCGACCCGCTCGGCGAGCGCACGCGCCTGCTCGCGCCCGGCGTCGTTGAGCGGCGTGTCGCGCTGGCCCTGGAAGCGCAGCGGGGCGACGTTGTCGTCGGTCTCGCCGTGTCGGGCGAGCAGGATCATGTGGGGACCGTGTCCGCCCGCAGGCCGAGTCGCAGCGTCTCGAGCGAGAGCACGTCGTGCGGCGCGATGTTGCCGAGATTCACCTCCGGCCCGAAGCGCCGCATGAACCACACCTGCTGCTCCTTGCGCGGGGCCTCGAACAGCAGCCGCTCGGGCGCGACGGCGTGGGCGATCTCGTCGATCAGGCCCATTCGCACCTCTCCGTCGGCGCGGTAGATGCCGGCGGTGCCGCTCTCGCGCGCCTCCGCGATCACCTTCCACGCGCCGGCCGCCAGCTCGGACTCGATCTGCTCGACCCACACGTACGGCGCCATGATGCGAGCGTCGTCCTTGCTGCCGACCTCCGAGAGCACGACGAACTCCTTCGCGAGCCGCTCGATCAGCTCCAGCTTGCGCTCGTGCGGCAGCTCGATCGTGCCGTCGGAGATCTCCACGTGGCGCAGGCCGAGCTCGTGCAGCCAGGCGACGAGCTGGTCGACGCGATCCTGGGCGATCGCGAGCTCGGTCAACGTGCCGCCGAGCATCACGGGTATGTCATGCGAGCGGTAGCGCGCGAGCTTCGCCGTGAGGTTCGCGGTGACGACGGCGGTGCCCCAACCGAGCTTTACGAGGTCGACGGCGCCGCCGATCACCTCGATCAGGCTCTCGACCTCGGTGACGGAGAGACCGGTGTCGATGACGTGCGTGAGGCCCCGCTCGCGCGGCTTTCCGCTGCGTGGCGGAAGGTCGAGGAAGGGGGGCATCGAGCGCGGTCAGCGGTCCGGCTACTGGCGATCGGCGGCGACGGTCACGACGGCGTCCGCGTTGCATGCCGCCCCGCCGCTCGCGCACGCCGCCTCGGTGTCGGGGTCGATCGGGCCGACGGCGTCGGCCGAGAGGCCGAGCGCCTTGGCGACCTCGGCCGCCTCGCGCTCGTGGCCGCCGAGGTAGGAGACGAACGTCGCCGTGCGGTTCTGGCTCGAGGCGTTGCCGACGCTGCCGCGCACGAAGCCGTCGTTCGCGAGCTGGTTCGCGACGGTGTTGGCGAGGCCGGCGACGGTCGTGCCGTTGAGGACGGCGACCGTCGTCTTGTCGTGCGGCGGCGCCGCAGCGCTGCCGCCGTGCGCGCGCGAGCCCGTCGTGTGCCCGGCCGTCGTGCCGGCGGACGACGCGGCCGGCGATCCGCCGCCCCCGGACGTCACGACGAGCGCGATCGCGACGGCGATCACGAGCGCCGCGAAGCCGACGACGAGCACGAGCGTGCGGCGACGGGCGTGGGGGGTTGCAGCCCCGCCGCCGCCTCTGGGCGTCGCGCTTGCGGTCGTGCGGGCGCGCATTGGCGCCGCGGGCTGGCGGGCAGCGCCGGTGCGGGATGCCGGCCCACCTGCCCGACGCGCGGGGGGCGCGGGGGGCCGTGCGCCGCCCGGACGCGCCGGTGGGCGGACCGGCGGCTCGATTCGCGTCGCCGGCGGCGGCGGCGTCTCGCTGCGACCGTTCGTCTCGGCCGGCGGCTCGATCACCGTCGCAGGCGGTGCGGGAGCGGGCGTCGGCGCGGCGGGGGCGACGGTTGGCGCCTGTGCCGCGACCGTCGCGGGAGCTGGCGTGGGCGGCGCAGCGGGGACGGGAGCGTCACTTGGCGTGCGCGCCGGCTGCGCTGCCGGCGCGCCGTTCGGCGCGGCGACGGGCGCCGCGGTGCCCGGCGGGCGGGCGGGCAGCGGGATCGTCGCGGTCGCGGAGGCGAGCGCGGGGCCCGCTACGCCAGCGGGCGCTGCGGGGAGCAACGGCAGACGCGTCGGCGACGACGTGCTCGCGCCGACGGGACGCGCGCGCGTCGGGACGGCGGCGCGGGCGGGCGCCCCACCGGCGGAGGCGGCGCCGGCCTGCGCCGCGGGCCGCGGTGCGGCGCCGGCACGACGCGCCAGCTCGAGCGCGGCGGCGACGCGGCGCTCCAGCTCGCCGATGCGATCGTGTGCGCTGGCGCCCCACTCGCGCAGGCGCTTGAGCTCGCGTGCCTGCGCGAACAGCAGCAGCGCGAACAGCGCGAGCCCGATCAGAGCCGCGAAGCCGGCGTAGTTGCCGATCTTGTCGATGAACGTGTGGATGGAGGCGAACGTCACGGCCAGGGGGGAGCCGGGGGCGGGCTGCGCCATCAGGAGGGTAACCGGGATGGCGGCGCGGCTCGCACCGCCGCCAGCTCGCCGACCTTGGCCGCCAGCGCCGCGGCATCGCCCTCGAGCACGAACAGGTTGACCTCGGAGAAGGTCCCCTCGACCCACTCGGGGTCCAGTCGCGCCCGCTCGGCGCGCACGATCTTCTCCGCCGGCGTCGGCTGCGGGCGCTCATACGGGTTGAACAGCTCCTCGTGGAACTTCTCCCCCGCGCGCGCGCCGACGACCTCGATCGCGATGTCGCGCTCGGGCTCCAGGCCGGAGAGCCGGATCATCGCGTGCGCGAGGTCGAGGATCCCCACCGGCTCGCCCATCTCGAGCACGAACACCTCGCCGCTGTGCTCCGAGAGCGAGCCCGAGCGGATGATCAGCTGCACCGCCTCCGGGATCGTCATGAAGTACCGCTGCATGCGCGGGTCGGTGACGGTCAGCGGGCCGCCCGCGGCGATCTGGCGGCGGAAGATCGGCACGACCGAGCCGGAGGAGCCGAGCACGTTGCCGAACCGCACGGTCGCGTAGCGCGTTCCGAGATGACGCTCGGCGGCCGCTTCGACGGCCCACTCGGCGAGCGCCTTCGAGGCGCCCATGACCGTCGCCGGATTGACCGCCTTGTCGGTCGAGACGAGCACGAACGTCGCGACGCCGGCCTCGCCCGCGATGCGCGCGACGAGCCGTGTCGCGAGCGCGTTGTTGCGCACCGCCTCGACGGGGTTCTGCTCCATCATCCCGACGTGCTTGTAGGCCGCGGCGTGGAAGACGACCGCGGGACGGTGCTCGGAGAAGACCTCGCGCATGCGCTCCTCCTCCTTGCAGTCGGCCAGCACCGGGACCGCCATCCGCACGTGCCGCTCGCCTTCCAGCTCGCGCGTGATCTCGAACAGGTTGTCCTCGGCGTGGTCGACGAGCACGAGCCGACGCGGGCCGACGCGGGCGATCTGGCGACACAGCTCCGCGCCGATCGAACCGCCGGCGCCGGTCACGAGCACGACCTGGTTCGCCAGATAGGCGCCGACGCGGTCGAGCTCCATCCGCACCGGCTCGCGCCCGAGCACGTCCTCGACGCGCAGCTCGCGCACCTGGCGCATCACCTGGATCCCGCCGCCCCCGTCCTGCAGCAGCTCGAAGACGGTCGGGAGCGTGCGGATCGGGATCCCGCGGCTGCGGCACGCCGTCACGACACGGGCGCGCACGGTGCCCGGCGCGGACGGGATCGCGATGATCACCTCGTCGGGCTCGACGGCATCGAGGACCCGCGAGAGATCCTCCTCCGAGGTGGTGCCGAGCACCTTCAGGTGGTGCTCGTCCTTCATCCCGCGCTTGCGCGGGTCGTCGTCGACGAAGCCCACCGGCCGCAGGCCGAGGTCCGGGTTGCGCACGAGCTCGCGCACGACGAGGCGTCCGCCGTCGCCGCCGCCGACGATCAGCACGTCGCGCGCGCCCTTGGCGACGCGGAACGAGCGCATGCGGCCCTCGAAGACGAGATGCGCGAGGAAGCGCACGCCCGCGAGCAGGAACAGCGTCAGCAGCACCCACATCGCGGCGACGCCGCTCGGCATCACGACCGCGCTGCGCACGCCGTTGTGCGCGCGCACCTCGACCGGGTGCAGGAGCGCGATCCCGCCGACGACGAGCACCGCCGCCACGACGACGGCGCGCAGCAGCGCCTCGTAGTCGCGCTGGCCGACGTAGGTCCACAGCCGCTGGTAGAGGCCGAACGCGGCGAAGATCGCGAGGCACAGCGGGATGACCCACAGGATCGACTCGTCACGCAGCAGGTCGTAGCGGCGCGGGATGCCGTTGTCGAAGCGCAGCTGGAACGCCAGCGTGTACGCGACCGCGACGAGGAAGCCGTCGATGACGAGCTGGACGAGGGAGTGGCGGTGAACCGGGAAGGCTCCCGAGCGATACCACCGGCGCATCGCGGGGATTCTACGGGGTGCTCACGGGCGCGACCAGGAGGCGGACGAAGTCGCGCGGGTCGCGGCGGACGCGCTCGCTCGCGGCTGCGGACCCTTCCGCCCCGCGCTTGCGCACCACGACCTGCGCCGGATCGGTGAGCCGGCGCAGGCGGCCCTCGGCGATCAGGCGCTCGTCGACGGCGCCGAGACGGCCCTCGAAGCTCGAGTAGACGGGCGTGCCGAGCGCGACGGCCTCGCGGTTCATCGTGCCGCCGGCGGAGACGACGAGGTCGGCGTAGGCGATCAGCGACTGCGCGTCGATCGCGCGCTCGGGGATCGCGAAGCCGCCGGCCTGCGTCAGCTCGGCGCGCTGCGCGGGCGTGCGCGGCAGCACGACCGCCTGCGCGTCGGAGTCGCGCAGCTGCGCCAGCACCGCGCCGAACGTGTCGTGCTCGAAGCGGTGGTAGAGCGAGACGGACGGCGGCGTGCGCACGACGACGAGCGGCTTCGACCGATCGAGCCCGAGCTCGCCGAGCACGGTGGGATCGGGCTCGAAGTCGGCGAGGTAGTACTCCTCCTTGAGCCCCGGATAGCGATGGAGCTTCTCCACGCCGCCGTAGCGCGCGAAGCGCTCGGCCGGGATCGCGTCGGGAACGACCACCGCCTGCGCGAGGCGGCAGTTGACGTTGTGCTGCACCGTCGCCCACTCGTAGTCGAACGTCGTCGAGCAGGGGATCTGCAGCAGCGCGGCCGCGACCGTGACGTCGTTGGAGCCGTGGCCGAGCGCGAGGTCGAACTTGCGGCGCCGTGCCCAGCGCGCGAGCGCCCCCGAGCGCTGCAGCAGCCCGAGCCCCTTCGCCACGAGCTTGCCGCCGCGGTGATGGCCGATCGCGGTGTGCGCGATGCCGAAGCGCTCGCACAGCGCGAGCGTCTGCGCGAAGTCGCGCGCGGTCACCTCCACCTCGTGCCCGTCCGCGCGCAGCACGTCGATCACGGGCCGCATGACCAGCACGTGGGGACTGTTCGTGAGGTCGATCCAGACGCGCATGCGTGCGCGGACCCTAGCGCCGGCTCTGCGCAGCGCCCGGATCCGCAGACGGGATCGGATCCTCGGGCGTGAGCCGAGCACCGTCCCAGACGTACGTCACATGCCGCGTGCCGCCGCGTGCGCAGCAGAGCGCGTCGCCCGGCTCGTACAGGCCGTAGCCGAGCGTGATGCGGTCGTCCGCCTGGTTGGTGACCTCGATCGCGCCGCTCGGCTCCTTCGTGTCGGTGCCGATGAACGCCTCGCCCGCGAAGAAGAAGGCGAGCTCGGCACGCGGCTGGGCGCGGCGGATGCCGATCAGGACCTTGAGCGTGTGGTCGGGCTGCCAGTCGCGCTCGGTGAGCGTGGCGTAGCCGCGGCCGTCGAGCACCTGCTCGGCGGCCTGCAGCGTCAGCGGGGTGCTCGGCGTGGTCGTGGTGGGTGTGGTGGGTGTGGTCGTCGTCGGCGTCGTCGCCGGAGCGGTGATCGTGCGCGTGACCGTCGTCGTCCTCGTCAGCTCCGCGCTTGGGCTGTCACCGCCGCCGCATCCCGCGATTGCGACCAGCGCGAGGGCAGCGAGCGGCAGCGCGGGCGGGATGCGGCGACGGGACGGCACGAACAGCCCTTCGTCGTGCATCCGCGTTCCCCTCCCTCGGTACCCTTCCGCATTCGTGCTCGCGCTCGCATCGATCACCGGGGCCCTGGCCGACTTCGTCACCCGCGTCGTCGGCGATCTCGGGCTCGCGGGCGTCTTCGCGCTCTCGGTGCTCGGCAGCGCCTGCATCCCGATCCCCTCCGAGGTCGTGATGCTGTTCGCGGGCTTCAACGTGGCGCTCGGCAAGTACTCGCTGTTCGCGGCGACGCTCGCGGGCGTGACCGGCAACGTCGTCGGCTCGTGGGTCGCCTACGCGGTCGGCTACTACGGCCGCCTGGAGCTGATCGAGCGCCATGGCGGCAAGCTGCACATCTCGCCGCGGATGCTCGCGACGTCGGACCGCTGGTTCGCCCGCCACGGCTCGGTGATGGTGCTCGTCGCCCGTGTGCTGCCGTTCGTGCGCGCGTTCATCTCGCTGCCGGCGGGCGTCGCGCGGATGCCGTTCTGGCGCTTCACGGTGCTGACGTTCCTCGGCTCGATCCCATGGTGCCTGGGACTGGCGTTCGCCGGCCAGCAGGCGCGCGCGAGCTGGACCGACTGGAAGGACGCCCTCCACTACGTCGACTACGTGGTCGTGGCGGCGCTCGTCGTCGGCGCGATCTACCTGCTCGTGCGCCGCAGACGCGATCGCGGCGCCGGACCGACCGACAGCGGTCAGCCGGCGACCGACGTCGCGGCGTGAGCACCGAGCGGGTCGCCGATCTGCCACTGGGCGAGGCGCTCGCGCTCGGGCTGATGCACGGGCCCGCCGAGCTGCTGCCGATCTCCTCCTCCGGGCACGTCGCGCTCGTGCCGTGGCTCGCCGGCTGGTCCTACTCGGAGCTCGACGCCGAGCTGCGCAAGGCGTTCGAGGTCGCGTTGCACGCCGGGACCGCCGCGGCGCTGCTGATCGGCCTGCGCGACGAGGTCGGGGAGGCCACGCGCGGCCTGGACCGCCGGCGCCTCGAGTTGATCGTGCTGTCGTTCACGCCCGCCGGCGCGCTCGCGTTCCTGCTGGAGCGGCCGATCGAACGGCGGCTGGGCACGCCGGCGACGGTCGCCGGCGGCCTCGCCGTCGGGGCGATCGCGATGGCGCTTGCCGACCGGCGCCCGCAGGAGCGCACCCGCGACCAAGCCGCCACGCGCGACGCCCTCGCCCTGGGCATCGCGCAGGCGTGCGCGCTCGTGCCGGGGATCTCGCGCAACGGCGCGACGCTCGCGGCCGCGCGCGCTCGGCGCTTCACGCGCGAGGACGCGAACACGCTCTCGCGTCACGCCGCGCTCCCGCTGATCGCCGCGGCGACGGCGCTGAAGGGCGTGCGCCTGAGCCGGCGCGGGCTGCCGCCGCGACTGCGGACGGCGTTCGCGCTCGGCACCGGCGCGTCGTTCGCCTCGACGCTCGCCTCGACCTGGCTGATCCGCCAGGTCGAGCGCGATCGCTCGCTCGCGCCGTATGCCGCCTACCGCCTGGTCCTGGCCGGGTTCGTGGCGCGCCGGCTGCGGGCTCAAAGCCGGCGCTGAGCCGCCGATCATCAGGGGGACGGCCATGTGCCCCCCGCTCGACAGCCCCGCGACGGTCCCCGGCGAGCAGCCGAGCTGCGTGATCCGCGGCGACCACGGGGGCGGGCACTCGCTCGCGCACGTCAACGACGGCCTCGGCGCCGCGCTCGAGGCGCGCGGGCACCGGATCGCTCGCAGCGAGCCGCACGCCGGCGGTCAGCTCGAGCTGCCGTGCCCGACGATCTCGCACTGCTGGCCGCCCGACTTCGGCCCGGGCAGCAGCGGTCCGACGATCGCCGTGCTCCCGTGGGAGGTCGCCGCGCCGCCGCGCGCCTGGGTGCACGCGGTGCGCGAGCGCTGCGATCGCGTGTGGGTGCCGAGCGGGTACGTGCGCGACGGTTACGTCGGCGCGGGGATGCCGCCCGGGATCGTCGACGTCGTCCCCAACGGCGTCGACCTCGAGCGCTTCGCCCCGGACGGCCCGGCGCGAGCTGTCGAAGGCGACTCGGCGGGTTCGGAGCGCTGCACGTTCCTGTTCGTCGGCGGGACGATCTGGCGCAAGGGGATCGACGTGCTGCTCGCCGCCTGGCAGCTCGCCTTCGACGCGGGTGACGACGTCCGCCTCGTGGTCAAGGACTTCGGCGTCGGCTCCGTCTACCGCGGGCAGACGATGGGCGAGGAGGTGCGCGCGCTCGCCGCGCGCGACGACGCCGCCCCGGTGATCTACCTCGACGGTGACGTGCCCGCCGCCGAGCTGCCGGCGCTCTACCGCGCCGCCGACGTGGTGGTGCTGCCCTACCGCGGCGAGGGCTTCTGCCTGCCGGCGCTGGAGGCGATGGCCTGCGGGGTCCCGGTGATCCACACCGCTGCCGGCCCGACGGGCGAGTTCTGCACGCCGGGCACCGGCTGGCCGCTGCCGTCGCGGCGCGTCGAGTTCGACGCACGCACGTACGCCGGCCCGACGAGCGGTCGCGCGGTCGCGCTCGAGGTCGATGCGGAGCAGCTTGCGGTCGCCCTGCGCGCCGCGGCCGCCGCGCCGCTGGAGCGCCTGGCGCGCGGCATCGCCGCCCGCCGCGCCGCCGAGCGGATGAGCTGGGACGCGGCCGCCGCGATCGCCGAGCTGCGGCTCGCGGAGCTCGCGGCCACGACCCCGCCGCGGTGGGCGCGCGCGATCGTGGTGCCGGCGATCGAGACGCGCGGGACCGCGGTGCTCTATGCGCCCGACTGGGACCACCCGGACGTGTGGGAGCCGGTGCTGCGCGACTGGGCGATGAGCTTCCATGCAGGCGACGACGCGACGCTCGTGCTCGCCGTCTCGCCCGAGCGCCACGATGCGGTCGCCCCGCGCGTGCTCGCCTGCCTGACCGGATGCGATCGTGGCCAGGAGAGCCTGCCCGACGTGCTGCTCGACGCCCCGGCGCCGGGACGTCTCGACGGCCTCGTCGCGCGCTGCGACGCGGTGCTGCTCGACGCCACGCACGTCGGCCCGGCGCGCGAGCTGCTGACCCGCCGCGCGCTGCGCACGCTCACCGCGGAGCCGGACGCGCTCGACGCGTTCGCCGTCCACCTGCGGGGCACCCGCCGTATCGCCGCGCCGCTCGCGGCCTGAGAACCTGTTCCTGCTTCGAGCTCGACGCGCTTGCCGCCACCGGCAGGCGCGAGCGCTCCGGCCGGGGGGAGCCGGAGCGCTCGATCGCCTCCCTCACCACCGGATGGGGTTCTGCAGCGAGGGATGAGGAGCCACAGGGGATCGAGGGGACCTTGATCCCGGTGCGCGCCTCCGCGGCGCGAGAATACACAAAGGCAACTGATCAGTGGGGAAATACACCACCATCGTGGCTGGTATCCAGACGATGGGTTGGGCAGGGTCCCGGTGCAATGCGGGAGCCGAACCCTCGCCTGACCACGCTTGGACGCACCTTGCGCAAAGCACGCCGAGACCTCGACCTGTCCCAGGAGGCCGTCGCCCGACGTGCCGGCATGCACCCGAACCACGTCGGCGCGATCGAGCGCGGCACGAAGGATCTCCGCGCCTCGACGCTGCTGCGCCTGATCGAGGCGCTCGAGATGACGCCTGCCGAGCTGTTCGACCGCTACGGCGAGCCGGGCGTGCACCGGCCGACGAAGCCCGAGCGCGATCCGGCTTGATCACGCCTGCGGCAACCGCGCGCGCTGGACCTTGCCGGTCGGGTTGCGCGGGATCTCCTCGAGGAAGACGACGTCGCGCGGCAGCTTGTAGCGCGCGAGCCGCTCGCGCAGGTGGGCGAGCAGCAGCTCGGGGGTGACCTCGGCGGCGGGCGCCGCGACGACGTAGGCGCGCAGCCGCTGACCGAAGTCGGCGTCCTCGACGCCGAAGACGGCCGCGTCGGCGACCAGCTCGCAGGCCAGCAGGGCGTCGGCGACCTCCTGCGGGAAGACGTTCTCCCCGCCGGAGACGATCATGTCGTCCTCGCGGCCGTCGATGAACAGCCGGCCGGCGGCGTCGAGGTGGCCGAGGTCGCCGGTGTTCATCAGCCCGTCGACGAGCTCGCGCGAGCCACCGCCGGTGTAGCCGTCGAACAGCAGCCCGCTGCCGATGAACACGTGGCCCGTGACGCCGGCCGGGGCCTCGCGCCGCTCGCCGTCGAGCACCTTCAGCGTGATCCCGCGCGGCGGTCGGCCCACCGTCCCGGGTGCGGCGCGCAAGTCGGCCGGGCCGGCGATCGAGGCGATGCCCGTCTCGGTCGAGCCGTACAGGTCGAACAGCAGCTCGCCGTAGACGTCCATGAACGCATGCGCGAGATGCGGCGCGAGCGGCGCCGCCGCCGAGCCGACGGCGCGCAGCGAGGACGTGTCATGACGGGCACGCTCCGCGGGGTCCAGCGCCAGGATCCGCTGCAGCATCGCGGGCACCCCGACGACGTGCGTGGCGCGATGCGTCGCGACGTCGGCGAGCGCCGCGGCCGCGTCGAAGCGGCGGCGCAGCACGACCGGCGCGCCGATGAACAGCCCGATCCCGAGGAACGCGAGCCCGAAGCCGTGGAAGACCGGCGGGCCGATCAGGATCGGGTCGCCGGCGCGCGGGCGCAGGTGCTCCAGCAGCGTCGTCAGCGGGCCGAGCGCGGCGGACGCCGACGGCGCGCGCGGGGCGCCCTTCGGCGGACCGGTCGTCCCGGAGCTGAGGATCACGAGCCGCCCGGGGCTCGCGGGCGCGGGCGGCGACGCAGCGTTCGAGGCCGCGAGCGCGTCGAGCGTCGCGGCGCCCGCCGCCTCGTCGTGCCACGCGAGCACGCGCTCGCCGTCGTAGCCGGCCGCGTCGAGCACCGGCGCGAACTCCTCGTCGTGGACGACCGCGCCGAGCGTGTGCGGGCCGAGCGCCTGCGCGAGCTGCGGCCCCGGGAAGTCGGTGTTGAGCAGCAGCAGGTCGGCGCCGAGGCGCGACGCCGTCAGCATCGCCTCGACGAAGCCGCGGTGGTTACGGCACATGACCGCGAGCGAACGGCTCGGTCCAACGCCGTGCTCGGCGCGCAGCCCCGCCGCGATGCGCGCGGCGCGCGCGTTCAGCTCCGCGAACGTCAGCGAGCCGCGCTCGTCGATCACGGCGAGCCCATCCGGGTCGCGCGCGGCGCTGATCGCGCAGCCGCCGGCCGCGCCCATCCCGAGCGTGCGCGCAGCGCGCACCGCCTCCAGGAAGCGCGCCGGCGGCAGGGGCCGCAGCGCACCGGCGCCGGCCAGCGCACGCACCGCCGCCACCGCGAGTCCGCCGCCGTCGCGCAGCCGCTCGACGCGCGTCCCCGTCATCGCGGAGGATCCCCGTGGAAGCGAGCGTAGAGGCGCACGAGCTTCTCGCTCGGCCCGCGTGCCGCGGTGCTCATCAGCGCCGCCGTCGAGGCCCACCACGGTGCGATCGCGGGCGGGCGATCGACGATCGCGTGGCAGACGAGCGCGGCGGCCTCGTCCGGCGAGAGCCCGGGAACAAGCTTGAAGTCGCCCGTCGGCGCGCTCATGCGCGTGTAGACGAGCGCCATGTACAGCGAGGTCGCGGTGACGCCGTCGGCGTGCGCCTCGGCGGCCATCGAGCGCAGCCACACGTCGAAGGCGGCCTTCGACGCCTGGTAGGCCGACCAGCGCGGCGTCGGCGGCAGCAGGACGCCGACGGTCGAGACGTTGACGACATGGCCGGAGCCGCGTGCCCGCATCGCCGGGAGCAGCGCGAGCAGCAGCCGCACCGGGCCGAGGTAGTTGAGGTCCGTCGTGCGGGTGAAGTCGTGGAAGCGCTCGTAGGAGCGGTCGATCGAGCGGCGGATCGACTTGCCGGCGTTGTTGACGACGACGTCGGGCGGCCCGTGCTCGGCGAGCAGCCGCTGCGCAAGCGCCGGAGTCGCGTCGAGGTCGGTGAGATCGAACGGGTAAGCGTGCGCGTCCCCGCCGGCCGCGCGCAGCTCCTGCGCGAGCTGCTCCAGCACGTCGGCGGAGCGCGCGAGCAGCAGCACCGTGGCGCCGGCGCGCGCGAGCCGGGTCGCCGTCGCGCGGCCGATGCCGTGCGAGGCGCCGGTCACGAGCACGACCCTGCCCGCGACCGCCGCGCGCAGCCGCGCCTCACTCGGACGACCGCCGGGATTCACGATCCGCGACGCGATCCGTCGCGCGCGCGGCGCGACCCCGTTATCGTCTTGAATCTTGGTCAACTCGGATCGCACCCAGCCTACCGACGTACCCGACGTGCACGTGGCGATCATCGGCGGCGGCCTCAGCGGCATCGGCGCCGCGGTCATGCTGCGCCGCGCCGGGATCGAGGACGTCGTCGTGCTCGAGCGCGCCGAGGAGGTCGGCGGCACCTGGCGCGACAACACGTACCCGGGCTGCGCCTGCGACGTGCCGTCGGCGCTGTATTCGTTCTCGTTCGCACCCAACCCGAACTGGGGGCGGCTCTACGCGAGCCAGCCGGAGATTCGCGCCTATGCCGTCGAGGTCGCCCGCCGCCACGGCGTGCTCGAGCGCGTGCAGACCGGCGCCGAAGTGCAGGAGGCCGTCTGGGACGACGCCGCCCAGCGCTGGCACGTGACGACGTCCGCCGGCACCTGGACGGCGAAGGCGATCATCTCGGCGACGGGGCCGTGGAGCGAGCCCGTCCTGCCCGACGTCCCCGGCCTCGAACGCTTCGCGGGGAAGGTCTTCCACTCCTCGCGCTGGGATCACGAGCACCCGCTCGACGGCGCGCGCGTCGCGGTCGTCGGCACGGGCGCCTCGGCGGTGCAGTTCGTGCCGCGCATCCGCCGCGCGGCGGAGCGGGTGACGATCTTCCAGCGCACCGCCCAGTGGGTGCTGCCCAAGCCCGATCGCGGCATCACGAACGCCGAGCGTGCGCTCTACCGACGCCTCCCGCTCGCGCAGCGCACGCTGCGCGCAGGGATCTACTACGGCTTCGAGCTGGCCGGCTTCGCCGAGCGCAACCCGTGGGCGATGCGCGGCTTCCAGGCGATCGCGCGGCGGCATCTGCACCGCACGGTGCGCGACCCCGCGCTGCGCCAGGCGCTCACGCCCAGCCACACGCTCGGGTGCAAGCGGATCCTGATGTCGAACGACTGGTATCGCGCCCTGACGCAGCCGAACGTCGAGCTGGTGCCGCACGCGGTCAGCGAGATCCGGCCCGGCGGCGTGCTCGGAGCCGACGGCGTCGAGCGCCCTGCCGACACGCTGATCCTCGGCACCGGCTTCGGGATCACGGAGATGCCGATCGCCGCGCGCGTGCGCGGACGCGACGGCCGCACGCTGGACGAGGTCTGGCAGGGCAGCCCCACCGGCTACCTCGGCACGGTGATCTCCGGCTTCCCGAACTTCTTCATGGTGCTGGGGCCGAACGTCGGCAACGGCCACACCTCCGCGACGGTGCTGATCGAGATGCAGGTGCAGTTCGCGCTCGACACGCTGCGCGCGCTGGAGCGTCAGCGGATCGCCAGCGCCGACGTGCGCCCGCACGTGCAGGACGCCTTCAACGAGGAGGTCCAGCGGCGCCTGCAGGGGACCGTCTGGAACGCGGGCGGCTGTCGCAGCTACTACCTCGACCGCAACGGGCGCAACAGCACGATCTTCCCGGGCAGCACGATCGAGCTGCGGCGGCGCCTGCGCTTCGCGCCCGGCGACTACGCGCTGACGCCCGCCACCTGACGACGGCCGCGCCGCGCCATCCGCGAGAATGGCCGGCGTGAGCGATTCCTACGCAGCCGCCGGCGTCGACATCGCCGAGGCCGACGCGGGCGTGCGGGCGATCGTCGAGGTGCTGCGCACGATCGACCCGGGTCGGCCTTCGCGCTCGGTGCTCGGCTCGGGCCACTACGCGAACGTGCTGCGCGTGGCCCCGAACCTCGGCATCGCCGTGTGCGCCGACGGGGTCGGCTCGAAGGTGATCGTCGCCGAGCAGACCGGCCGCTACGACACGGTCGGGATCGACTGCATCGCGATGAACGTCAACGACGTGATCTGCGTCGGCGCCGAGCCGCTCGCGGTGCTCGACTACCTCGCTGTCGAGCAGTCCGACCCGGACGTGCTGCGCGAGCTCGCGCGCGGGCTGAAGGCCGGCGCCGAGGCGGCCGGCGTCGAGATCCCCGGCGGCGAGCTGGCCCAGCTGCCCGAGCTGATCAAGGGCCATCCGTCGCCGCACGGCTTCGACCTCACCGGCGCGTGCTTCGGCACCGTCGCGCTGGACGCGATCGTCACCGGCGAGGCGGTCGCCGCGGGCGACGCGCTCGTCGGGATCCCCTCCTCCGGCCTGCACTCCAACGGCTTCACGCTGGCGCGTCGCGCACTGCTGACCCAGGGCCGCCTCGGCCTCGACGAGCGGCCGCGCGAGCTGGGCGGCGCGTCGGTCGCCGACGTGCTGCTGGAGCCGACCGTCATCTACGTGCGCGCGGTGCTCGAGCTGCTGCGCAGCGACGTGCCCGTGCACGGGCTCGCGCACATCACCGGCGGCGGGGTCCTGAACCTGCTGCGGCTCGGAAGCGGAGTCGGCTTCGAGGTCGACGCGCCGCTGCCGGTCCCGCCGGTGTTCGACCTGGTCGCCGCCACCGGCGCGGTCGCCGCGACGGAGATGCAGAAGGTCTTCAACATGGGCTGCGGCTTCGTCGCGATCGTGCCCGCGGACGCGGCCGAGGCGGCGGCGGAGCTGTTGAGCGCCCATCATCGCGGCAGCGCGCCGATCGGGCGGGTGACCGCCGACGCGGGCCGTGTGGCGCTGCCGACGCTCGGGCTCGCGGGCGACGCCGACGGCCTCACCGTCCTCTGACGGGTGCCGGAGACGGCCATGTGGCCGTCGCAGGCGGGCCCCGCCGGTGGAACCCTCCGTTCGGGGGTTTGCCGCGCGGATCGGGCCTGCAACCCGCAGGAGACGCCGCCGACGCGTCGTACCCCGCAAGGTGGGAGTGGATCTTCCCCGTCATTCACTTCGAGGAGGCGTACATGTCGGCAGTTGAGTTCGTCGTGATCGAAGAGCCCGAACCACGCGGAGCACCGGCCTTCATGGCCGAGATCATCGGCACGTTCCTGCTGGTCTTCTTCATCTGCGGCTTCATCTCGATCGCGCACCCCGGCCCGCATGACCTCGCGGCGCTCGGGCTCGTGCACGCATTCGTGCTCGCGGCCGCGATCTACGCGCTCGGCGGGACGTCCGGCGCCCACTTCAACCCGGCAGTGACGCTGGGGCTGTGGTCGATCAAGAAGATCTCGACGCCCAACGCCGTCGTGTACATCATCTGTCAGGCGATCGGCGCGGTCCTCGCCGGGCTCGTCGTGCTGCTGCTGTTCAAGGACATCGGCGACCCGGTGAACTACGGCGCGACGGCGATCAACGGCGCCGTGCTGCACAACGGCTCTGTCGGGCTCGGCTTGATCGCCGAGGCGCTCGGGACGTTCATGCTCGTGTGGACGATCATGGGCGTCGCGGTCAACCCGCGCGGCGAGGCCGCACTCGCCGGGCTCGCGATCGGCATCGCGCTCGGCGTCGCGGTGATGATCTTCGGCCCGGCGACGGGTGCCGGCCTCAACCCCGCTCGCTGGCTCGGCCCCGCGGTCGCCTCCGGCTCGTTCACGGACGGCTGGATCTACATCCTCGGACCGGTGATCGGCGGCCTCGCAGCCGCGCTCGGCTACCGCGCGATCGTGTTGAGCCAGCGCGGCCTGCCGCCGCAGCGCCCGAAGGACGAGCTGCCCGGCTAGCCCTCGACTGTCGAGCCTGCCGGCGGCGCTCGCTCCGCAGGAGCGTCGCCGGCTCAGTACTTCACGACGCCTGTCAGCCGCACGAAGCCCGACGAGCCGTCGAGCGCGGCTTTGCCGGACACGATCAGGCCGTGACCGCTGATGCCGGCGAACCTTCCCGTGCCGCCGGTGATGGCGGCGGTGCCGGTGATCGGCTTGAGCTTGCCGGGGTCGCTGACGTTCGGCGTCACCACGCCGCGCCCCGACACCTGACCGCCGCCGTCGACGTCCAAGGTGAACGTGACGAGGCCACCGCGCGCGCTGGGCTTCGTCTCGAGCGTCATCTCGCCTTCGAACGTGCCGGTGACGTGCCCGTGCTGGATGTAGTGCAGGTCGCCGATCGCCTTCACGAGCGTGACGCTGGCCTGCTCGTCGACGGCGTGCGTCGCGGGGCCGCTCGGCGGAGGCGGAGCGGCCGACGTGGTCGTGGTCGGAGGGGGCGTGGTCACCGGAGGCGGTGACGGCGTCGTGGTGCGCTGCGGGACCGTGTGCGCGGGCGTCGGGCGTCTGCGCCGGCGAGTCGGGACGGACGTCGTGGCCGGCGGCGCGGTGGGAGCGCTCGCCTGTGCCTGCGTCGTCGTCGCGCCCGACGGGCCGGCGAGCTGCCCGCCGCCACAGCCGCCGAGGACGAGCGCGCAGCCGAGCAGGGCGCACGGCATGCGCCATCTGCCGGAACGAAGGTGTTTCAGGCATGCCAAAAACCTGATAGACGCAGTTGTCTGCAAGCGCACGTCGCAAGCGTATACAGCCGTCGGACCGGGGTCCAGAGCGTATGCGGGGATCGCAGTCGCGCGCTCGCGCGCGACGCTGACTGGTAAACCGACGCGCTGGTCGGTTACGGGCGGTACATGTCGATCGCGGCCTCGCGCATGGCGATCGCGACCGCGTGAGCGCGGCTGGAGGCGTGCAGTTTGCGCATCACGTTGCGCAGGTGGGTGCGCACGGTGTGGGGACTGAGCGAGAGCGCGTCGGCCGCCTCCTCCGTCGAGCGCCCGTCGGCGACGAGCGCGAGCACGCGCAGCTCCGAGCCGGACAGCGCGGCGGTGCGACGCTCCTGCCCGGGTACCGGCGGGGGCGTCGCGGCCGGGGGCGGCACGTCACCGAGCTCGTTGAACCACAGGCCGCCACCCGCGACGACGCGCAGCGCCTCGGCGAGCTCCGAGATCGTGCGGCGCTTCGCGATCACGCCTGCGGCGCCGGCATGGACCGCGACGGCGGCAGCGTCGCCGTTCTCCTCGGCGGTGTAGAGGACGACCGCGCTGCGCGCGCCACGACGCACGAGCTTGCGCAGCAGGCCCAGCCCGTCGCCGTCGGAGAGCACGAGCGCCACGAGCGCGACGTCGGGCTCGTGGCGGCGGATCAGCTCCTCCGCGTGGGAGCCCGTCGAGGCCACGCCGAGCACGTCGATCCCCTCGGGCGCCAGCAGCAGCGGCAGCCCGTCGCGCACCGGTGGGTGCGGGTCGACGACGACGGCGGTGAGCGTTCCGGCGGGCGCGGACAGCGGTTCGAGATCGTGTTGGAGCAGCGTCACGGAGCGGGTATTCGTCGTCGGGTGCTCAACTCATGCGAACGTAGCCGACTGCATCGGAAGTCCCATGCACGTTGCGGGAGACGCGATCGGAGGAGTTGCCCTCGATCGTCTGGATCCGCCCGTCCGGAAGCACGCCCTCGACGATCCCGACGTGCTCGTGGAAGACGATCAGGTCCCCCGGCCGCGGGACGACGCCCGGCCCGTTGGACTGCGCGCGGCCCGTGCGCTGCGCCCAGGCGTAGAGCGCGTCGACGGAGCCGAAGCCCTGACCCTGGTCGCCGAGCGGCATGCCGGCCTGGCGGGCGGCCCAGGAGGCGAAGTAGGCGCACCACGGGCCGACGCCGCTGCCGACGGTCGCCTGGCGATACATCGCGATCCGCGGCGAGTCGTTGGAGCCGGGCGGCTGCTCCGCCTGGCCGACCTCGCCCTCGGCGGCGGCCACGATCGCGGGCGCGGGCGGGCGGGATCCCATCGCGAGGCTTGGCAGCACGTTCGTCGGCAACGCGCCCTGGAGGGCGCTCGCGAAGGAGCCCACGCTCGCCGTCGTGGCGGCGGGGGACGCTGCGGCGGCCGCCGGGGTGGGCGGCGCCGGCGGCGCGAACGCCTGATCGATCTGATCGATCCGCGCGAGGGCGAGGGCGAGCGACATCTGCCCCCTTTATCGGCTGCGGGCGCGCCAGCTTGACCGGCCGCGTGAGCGAGCCGGACGCGAAGCCGAGGCGAGCGACCGGAGCCGCTCGCCTCGTGCCTGCGTACTTCCCTCGATTGGGGTCGTTCCCGTTCGCTACCGCAGCAGCGAGAGGACGGCCTGCGGGGCCTGGTTGGCCTGCGAGAGCATCGAGGTACCGGCCTGCTGGAGGATCTGGTTCTTGGTGAAGTTCACCATCTCCGAGGCCATGTCCACGTCGACGATGCGGCTGTTCGAAGCGGACAGGTTCTCCTCGTACGTCTGGATGTTGTTGTACGTGTGCTCGAGACGGTTCTGCACCGCACCGAACGACGCGCGCTGCGCGGAGACCGAGTCGATCGCGGTGTCGATGTCCGCGAGGACCGTCGACGACGTCAGGTCGATCGTGCCGACCGCCGCGCCGAGGCTCACGGTCGAGACCGAGATGACCTCGCCGTCGTTGGCGCCGACCTGGAACGTGATCGTCTGCGCCGAGTTGAGCAGGTGGATGTTGTTGAACTGAGCGGTACCGCCGATGCGCTCGATCTCGTCGGTGAGCTGCGTCACCTCGGAGTTGATGGCGGCCTTGTCCGACGTCGAGAGCGTGCCGTTGGAGTACTGCACGGCGAGCTCACGAACGCGCTGGAGCATGCTGTGGACCTCGTTGAGGGAACCCTCAGCGGTCTGGACGAGAGAAATACCGTCCTGGACGTTGCGACCAGCCTGGTCGACGCCCTTGATCTGAGCGGTCAGCTTCTGGCTGATCGCAAGGCCCGCGGCGTCGTCGGCAGCGCGGTTGATGCGCAGACCGGACGACAGGCGCTCCATCGACTTGGCGAGCTTTCCGCTCGTCATCTCGAGGTTGCGGTGCGCGTTGAACGCCTCGACGTTCGTGTTGATGCGAAGGGACATGCGACATCTCCTTGATGACGATTGTTTGCGTCCCGGGCGACTCCGTGTCACCCCTTGCTCCCCGGATCATCGGCGGGGCGCCAGAAAGCTTTAGCGCGGATTCCTTTAGCCGGCAGGCGGGCGGCGCTTCTCTGCGAGCGCGGTCAGCCGCGCGACGCGCACCGCCCGCAGCTCCGCGATCACGAGATGGCGCCAGAGCGCGACCGCGGCCGCCCACGTCGCGACATAGCCGGCGATGCCGCCCATGATCGCCCGCAGCAGCACGTCGGAGCCCGGCACGTGCGCGCGCCAGGACAGCACGCCGACGAGCACGAAGCCGCCGAGGCCGCCCCATCCCTTCGCGCGGCGGACCTGCGCACCGGCGCGCGGATGGTTCGCGATGCTCGGCAGCAGCTCGCCGCCCTTGCCGGCCTTCGCGCCCTTCGCCTTGGCGGGCTTCTTCGCCTTCTCCGCCTTCGGGGCCTTCGGGGCCTTGGCGGGCTTCTCTGCCTTCTCGGCCTGCGCGGGCTGCTCGGCCGGCGCGGCGCTGGCGGTCGTCTCGGGCTCGTCGCTCATGGTGTCTCCTAGAGCTCCGCGTCGCGCGTGCGCTGGCGCGTGATGCGCTCCTGCTCGAAGATGAAGCGGATCAGGCGCCGGCGGCCGTCGCCGTCGAGCTCGTCGATCGCGAGCGCGCGCTGGCCGGCGTCGGTGTGGCGGGTGACGTGGCCGCGACCCTCGATCGGCGGCTCGCCCTCGGTCGCGACGATGCGGAAGCAGACCTTGTCGCCGAGCGCGAGCGTCTCGGGGCCCGCGGCCAACAGGCCGTTGCCGCTGACGTTGGCGGTGAGCGTGTCGATCCAGGCGCCGGTGCCGCCGTCCTCGAGCAGCGGGGCGATCTGCAACGGGCGCACAGCCTGGACGCGCACGAAGTCGCGCCGCTGGAGGACGTCGACGTCGCCCTCGAGGTGAAAGCGCATGAGGTCGCTGGTGACGACGGTGCCGCGGCCCTCCAGGCGCACGAGCCCGCGCCCGCCGGCGTACTCGATCGTCGTCTCGACCACGTCGCCGGGGTGCAACGGGTCGCGTGACTCGAGCATCAGCACGAGCAGGATCTCGTCGGGGGTGCGGCGCGTGACGCGCGCGGAGTAGCTGTCGCGCCCGCGCAGCACGAGCGCGACGTCCTGACGCAGGTCGGGCAGCGGGACGACGGCGTCCCGGCTACCGGCGGCGGGCGTCCGCGTGGCGCTCATGGCAGCAGCCGCTCCGCGATCGCATGCGGGTCGGCCGGCGCGAAGTCCGCGCGCGCTGCGACGTAGGCGAGCGGCAGCCGCGTCGAGCAGGCGAGCTCGACGACCGCGCCGAGGTGGCTGGTCGCGTCCGCGTGGGTGAGCGCGATCCCGCTCGGATTCAGCGGGGCCAGCCGCTCCTGCAGCTCGAGCGCCGCCGTGGCGGCGATCGTCGCCGGCACGACGAGCTGGACCTCGTCGAGACCGAGCGGCGCGAGCTGGGCCGCGAGCGCGGCGATGCCGGCGGGGTCCCCGGGGGAGACGGCGGGCGTGTCGAGCACCACGAGGGCATCGCCGGGCGCACGCTCGATGCGGGCGCGCGCGGCGGCCGTCGTCGCGACGACCTCGAGCTCGACACCGACGGGCTCGAGCAGTCGCCGCAGCGCGGCGCCGCCGTCCTCGGGCGCAAGCGCGAGGCAGACCACGGGGACGTGGCCGGCGCGCGCGTAGGCGGTCGCGAGCCCGGCCGCGCACCGGGTCTTGCCGGCGCCGCCGGCGCCGACGAAGGCGACCGCGCCACCGGTCGCGCGGCGCGCGGGCACGAGCGGGATGCGACGCGCGAGCGCGCGGCGCACGGCGATGCGCCGGTCAGCCCCGGGGACGAACGGAAGCTCATGCGCGAGCGCGTCAGCGACGAGGCGTGCGGCGAGCTGCTCCCCGAGCCCGTGTGCGACGAGCGCGTCGGCGGGATCCGCGGCGGCGGCGGGCTTCGCCGCCGGCTTGCGCTTGGCCGCGGGCTTGCGGGCGCCGGCAGGCTTGCGGCGCGCAGCAGGCTTGGGGGGAGCGGGAGCCGGGACGGGATCGGCAGCCGGCGGCTCGAGCGCCGCGAGCAGGTCCGGAGCGGGAGAGTCGGCGGCGGGCGGCTCGACGACCGCCGAGGCGGCGGCGGGCGACTCCGCCGTCGGCGGCTCGAGCGCCTCGAAGTCGGCTTCCGCGGCGGCGGCGGCGAGCAGGCCGGCGAAGCCGTCGGCGACCGACGGCGCGGCGGCGGGCGGCTCGTCGTAGACGTCGATGCGCGGATGACCGGGCTTCGCCTCGACCTCCACGAACTGCTGCTGGAAGAAGCCGCCGATGCCGCCCATCAGGCCGTCGCGCTGACGCACGACGAGCGCGTCGGGGCCGAGCTCCTCGCGGATTTTCGGCAGCAGCTCCTCGAGCGTCCTGCCGCGGTAGGTCTTCAGCGCGGGATCGGTGGCGGCCGGCGTCGGCGCAGGCGTCTTGTCGAGGTCCGTCGTGCTCATGCGTCAACCACTCCAATCGTCTCCACGCTGATGCCGGGTGCCAGTTCGTTGTAGGAGCAGACCGCAAGCTGCGGGATCGCCTGCTCCACCAGCCGCCGCAGGTGGCGGCGCACGCGAGCCGAGCACAGCAGCACCGGACGGCTGCCACGCGCGACGGCGTGCTCCATCTGAGTTCGGAGTGCGCCGACCAAAGCC
This sequence comes from Conexibacter sp., assembly GCA_035637995.1. Taxonomy (GTDB): domain Bacteria; phylum Actinomycetota; class Thermoleophilia; order Solirubrobacterales; family Solirubrobacteraceae; genus Conexibacter. The sequence goes on from DASRAV010000015.1 coordinate 36,255, forward strand.
TGCGCGCGCGAGGGCTCCATTGCGAGGTATTCGCCGTCGGAGGTCTGTGCGATCGCGCTCGCGACCTCCTGCTCGACGGCCGGATCGAGCGAGATCGCGCACAGCCGCTGCTCGGCGTCGAGGTGCGGTGCGGTGATCGTGCGTCCGAGCGCCTGGCGCGCGTACTCGGCAAGCACGGCGGGGTCTCGCGTCAAGCGGGCCTTGTCGCCGACCGCCTCGACGATCGCGCCGAGGTCGCGGATCGAGACGCTCTCGGCGAGCAGCGCCTGCAGCACGCGCTGGATCTCGCCGAGCGTGAGCACGTCGGGCACGACCTCCTCGACGACGGCCGCGTTGGACTCCTTGAGCTGGTCGAGCAGCTGCTTGACGTCCTGGCGCGAGAGCAGCTCGGAGGCGCGTGCGCGGATCGTCTCGGTCAGGTGGGTGACGATCACCGACTCGGCGTCGACGACCGTGTAGCCGAGCGCCTCGGCCTCGGCGCGCTGGCCGTCGGCGACCCACGTCGCGGGCAGGCCGAAGGCCGGCTCGGTCGTCGGCACGCCGCCGGGCAGCTGCCCGACCGCGTCGCCGGGGTCCATCGCGAGCTGATGCCCGGCCATCACGCGGCCGCGCGCGACCTCGCTGCCGCGCACCTTCAGCACGTACTCGTGCGAGTCGAGCCCGAGCTCGTCGTGGATCCGCACCGGCGGGATGACCATCCCCAGCTCGGTCGCGATCTGGCGGCGGATCACGCTCACGCGCGACAGCAGCGTGCCGCCGGAGCCCTGGTCGACCAGCCGCACGAGCCCGAAGCCGATCGCCAGCTCGAGCGGATCGAGCGGCAGCGCCTCGAGCGCGGCGTCGCGCGGGGTCGGCACGGCGGTGCCCTCGGCGTCGGCGAGCGGGATCGGGTCGGGCGGGGTGGCGAGCGCGCCGCCGTCGCGCAGCGCATACCCGAGCGCGAGGAAGCCGCCCCCGATCAGCAGGAACGGCAGCTTCGGCAGGCCCGGTACGAGCGCGAAGGCGCAGATCACGCCGCCGGCGACCATCGGCGCCTTCTTCTGCCCGACGATCTGGCCGGCGATGTCCGAGCCGAGGTCCTTCTCGGACGCGGCGCGGGTGACGATGATGCCGGTCGCGACGGAGATCAGCAGCGCCGGGATCTGCGAGGCGAGGCCGTCGCCGACGGTCAGCAGCGAGAAGTGCTGGATCGCCTGGCTGAAGGGCATGTGCTGCTGCATGACGCCGACGACGATGCCGCCGATGAGGTTGATGAGCGTGATCAGCACGGCCGCCATCGCGTCGCCCTTGACGAACTTCGAGGCGCCGTCCATCGCGCCGTAGAAGTCGGCCTCGCGTGCGATCTCGGCGCGCCGCGCGCGCGCCTCGTCGTCGGTGATGAGGCCGGCGTTGAGGTCGGCGTCGATCGCCATCTGCTTGCCCGGCATCGCGTCGAGCGTGAAGCGCGCGCCGACCTCGGCGACGCGGCCGGCGCCGTTGGTGACGACGACGAACTGGATCACGATCAGGATCAGGAAGATCACGAGCCCGACGACGACGTTGCCGCCGACGACGAACTGGCCGAACGCCTTGACGACGTTGCCGGCGTCGCCGCGCGTGAGGATCAGGCGCGTGACGGAGACGTTGATCGCCAGCCGGAAGAGCGTGGTCAGCAGCAGCAGCGACGGGAACGAGGCGAAGTCGAGCGCGCGGTTGAGGTAGAGCGTCGCGATCACGATCGCGAGGCCGCAGCTGATGTTCAGGGTGATGAAGAGATCCAGCAGCATCGCCGGCAGCGGGATCACCAGCATCGTCACGATCATCACGACGCCGAGCGCGGCGAGCAGGTCGGTCTGGCCGGCGAGGCGCTGCACGAATGGGGACTTGGCGCTCATGCGGTCCTCCGGCGCGCGACGCGGTAGACGTAGGCGAGCACCTGCGCGACCGCCTGGTAGAGGTCCTCCGGCACGAGCTGGCCGATCTCGACGCTCTTGTGCAGCGAGCGGGCGAGCGGCTTGTCCTCGACGACCGGGACGTTGCTCTCCTCCGCGAGCTTGCGGATCTGCAGCGCGACGAGGTCCTGGCCCTTGGCGACGACCTCGGGGGCGGGCCGCGTGCCGTCGTACTTGAGCGCGACGGCGAAGTGGGTCGGGTTGACGACGACGACGTCGGCGTGCGGGACCGCCGCCATCATGCGCGCGCGGGCGGCCTGCAGCTGGCGGCGGCGCAGCGCGCTCTTGACCTCGGCCGGCAGCCCGTGCTGCTTGAACTCCTCCTTGAGCTCCTCCTTGCTCATCCGCAGCGACTTCTCGTGGCGGAAGCGCTGGTAGCCGTAGTCGACCGCGCCGATCAGGAGGTAGGCGAGCGCCGCGCGCTGGGCGATCGAGAAGACCATCCCGGTGAGCATCGAGGCGATCGCCGCCGGGCCCATCCCGACCGTCGAGGAGAGCTCCGTCAGGCGCGGGATCAGCGCGAGCGCGACGATCGCGCCGACGACCGCGACCTTCGCGACCGACTTGCCGGCCTCGAAGAAGATGCGCGTGCCGAAGATGTTCTTCGCGCCCGCCAGCGGGCTCAGGCGCTTGGGGTCGGGCTTGAGCGCGTGCGTGGCGGGCTTGATGCCGACCTGGCCGAGGTTCGCGACGACGCCGGCGGCCAGGCAGACGCCCGCGATCGGCGCGACGCCGAGCGCGACGCTGCGCAGCGTGGCGGAGAACAGCGCGCCGAGCCCGGAGCCCGTGACGAGCCGCTGCGGGTCGGAGATGCTCGCGAGCCCGTCGCGCAGCGAATGCTCCATCACGCCGACGACGTGCGGCGCGAGCAGGCTCAGCGACAGCAGGCCGGCGACGAGCACGATCGCGCCGTTGAGGTCCTGGCTCTTGGCGACCTGCCCCTTCTTGTGCGCCTCGTCGCGGCGCTTGGGAGTTGCCTTCTCGGTCTTGTCAGCGCCCGCGGCCATCGCTCACCCCACCTTCAGCGTCTGGAGCGCCTGGCCGACGCTCAGCGCGAGCTGGTCGGAGATCCAGCCGACGACGAACGGCAGCGAGGCCGCGACGACGAGCAGGCCGACGACGACCTTGACGGGGAAGCCGACCGCGAAGACGTTGAGCTGCGGCACGACGCGCGAGACGACGCCGAAGGCGACGTCGGTGACGACGACCGCGATCAGCACCGGCGCGCAGACCTCGAGCGCCGAGGTGAAGATCGTCGTGAAGACGGAGGTGACGCCCTCCGCGATCGAGGCGAAGTCCGGGGCGCCCATCAGCGGCACGAGGTCGTAGGTGCGCGCGAGCCCCTGCACGACCCACGCGTCGCCGTTGATCACGACGAAGATCGCGATCGCGATCAGGCTGTAGACCTGTGCGAGCACCGCCGACTGGTTGCCGGTCAGCGGGTCGATCAGGCTGCCGAAGGAGAAGCCGATCAACACGTCGAGCAGCGCGCCGGCGCTGTTGATCGCGGCGAAGAGGACGCCGAGCGAGAGCGCGAAGCCGAGCCCGACGAGCAGCTCCTTGAGCACGAGCGCCGCGATCGTGAGCGCGTCCTGCGGCACGTGCTGGCCGTGCAGCGCGAGCGGCAGCAGGCCGATCGCGAGCGCGACGGCGACGATCGTGCGCACGCGCGCCGGGATCTGCTTCGAGGAGAACATCGGCGCGACCGCGAACAGCGGGCTGACGCGCGCAAGCACAAGGATGAAGCCGGCCGGTGCGGTGATCCCGAACTGGCTCAGCAGCGTGTTCGCCGTCGGGCTCATCCGCCGCCCACCAGCGTCGGGATGTTGCGGAAGAGCGTCTCGGTGTAGCTGAGCAGCTGGCTCAGCATCCACGGACCGGCGACGACGATCACGGCGGCGACGCCGACGATCTTCGGGATGAACGAGAGGCTCTGCTCCTGGATCTGCGTGACCGCCTGGAAGACGCTCACGACGAGGCCGATCGCGAGGCCGACGAGCAGCAGCGGCCCGCCGACGCGGATCGCGAGGCCCATCGCCTGCTGCGCGAGGTTGATGACGGTGTCCTGGTCCATGTCAGTGGAAGCTCTTGACGAGCGACTCGGTGACCAGGCCCCAGCCGTCGACGAGGACGAACAGCAGGATCTTGAACGGCAGCGAGATGAAGACGGGCGGCAGCATGATCATGCCCATGCTCATCAGCGTCGAGGCGACGATCAGGTCGATCACGAGGAACGGCAGGAAGATCAGGAAGCCGATCTGGAAGGCCGTCTTCAGCTCGCTGATGATGAACGCGGGGATCAGCGTCGTGGTCTTGATGTCCGCGCGCGTCCGCGGCTGCTTCTTCTCGCCGGAGAGGCGCACGAACAGCGCGAGGTCGTTCTCGCGCGTCTGGCGGAACATGAACTCGCGCAACGGCTCCTCGGCCCGCTTGATCGCCTCCGGTGCCTTGATCTGGTTGGCCTGCAGCGGCTCCCAGGCGTCGTGCTGGATCTGCTTGAACGTCGGCGCCATCACGAACAGCGTCAGGAACAGCGCGATGCCGACGAGCACCTGGTTCGGCGGCGCCGTCGGCGTGCCGATCGCGGTGCGGATGAAGCCGAGGACGATCAGGATGCGCGTGAAGCCGGTGACGCAGAACAGCAGCGCCGGGATGAGCGTCAGCCCGCCGACGAGGAAGAGGATCTGAACCGCGCTGCTGTCGCCGCCCTTCATCGGCGGACCGTCATCGCGCGCAGCGCGTCGAGGGGGCTCTGGCCGCTGGCGGCGGGGAGCGCGAGCCGGGGCTTGGGCTTGGGCAGCGCGAGGCGCGGGAGCTTGCGCTCGATCGCCGGGGTCGTGTGGGCGGCGGGCAGCAGCAGCTCGCCGTCCTCGTCCAGCAGGCCGGCGGCGCGCGCCTGCGCCTCGTCGTAGGTGCGGATCGGCGTGACGCCGTGCTCGCCGACGCCGACGAGCACGAGCTCGCTGCCGGCGCGCAGCAGATGGACGGCGCGGTTGGGCCCGAGCGGCACGCTCGCGACGCTCGCGAGACCCGCGCCGGTGGAGCGTTCCTGCTTGCCTGCCTTGACCTGCTTGAGCACCCAGGCGACGCCGTAGATGAGGCCGATCACGACCGCGAGGCCGACGATCGTGCGCACGAGCGAGCCGCCGCCACCGACGTGGGTGGCGTGCGTGCCGCTCGCACCGCTCAGGTGAACGGGCGTCGACTCACTGCCCGCAGCGGCACGCGCGGTCGCAGACGACAGCAGCACGACGGCAGCGGACAACGCCGCAGCCCGTGAAAGCAGGGAAGCTTTGGTCATCGAGGGAACGACTCCGAGGGAAGAGTCGTCCCGGATGATCGGCAGGCGGTGTGACGGCTTTAGCCGGCCTCAGCGCCCAAGCGTCCGCAGCCACGCGGCGGCGTGGGCGGACAGCTCGCCGAGGCGGGTGCGCACGTCGGCGAGCGCGGCGCGCAGCTCTGGATCGCCGACCTCGACGGGCAAAAGCGAGTCCTGCGACTCCGAGAGGATGTCGTCGGCGCGCTGGGCGGCGTCGAGCGCCTGCTCGACGTAGCCATGCGCCCCGGCGGAGGGCGCGCCCGGGGTGGCGGCCGGCGAGAGCGCGGGCGCCGGCAGCCCGTGGCGCGCGGCGAACTCCGTGCCACCGCGCTTCGCGCGCCCATAGGCGGCTTGCGCGGGCGCGAACAGCTCCCGCTCGAGCCGGTCGGCGGCGTCCTGGTCGACGAGCTCGTAGGCCTCCCCGAGTGCCGCGAGCGCGACGCCGATCGCCTCGGCCGCCTCGGCGATCACCTCCAGCAGCTCCTGTCGCCCCTCGTCGGTCGTGTAGGTCATGGGCAGGCGAGGATAGTGAGCCGCGGCTACGCGGCGCGGACAGCGGTGCGCAGCTCCGCTGCGACACCCTCGGCCCATGCGCGGATCTCGGCCCAATCGCGCTTGTCGCGGTGCTCGGGCGGCGTGTTGTCGACCATCGCCCGCTCGATCGGGCCGTGCGGCTCGGCCGGGACCCGCCCGCCGAAGACGACATGGCCGCGCGCGCCGAGCTGCTCGGCCTGCGCGACGATCTTGCGCGGCTCGTTCCACGACTCGTCCGCGTCCGGCTTCGGCTCCCCCACCGGGCCGGAGCTGAAGATCCAGAACGGCCGCTGTGCAAGCGCCTTCCGGTTGCGGCGCAGGAAGCGCTTCGCGTCGCCGCGCCAGCGCTTCATGTAGACGGCGCTGCCCAGCACGACCGCGTCGTAGCCCTCGACCCCGGTCACGCCGCCGGCCTCGGCGCAGTCGACCTCGGCGCCGGCAGCGCGCAGCGTCTCAGCAACCGACTGCGCGATCTCGGCGGTCGATCCGCGCTTGGAGGCGTAGGCGACGAGGACTTTGGACATGCCGCAATCCTCGCGCCCGGCATCGCGATCCGCATCGGTGCTCGGGCGCAGATTCGGGTGGCGAGCTACGGATCCGCCGAGGATCCGGAGCGCGGCGTCAGCGCATGGCGGCGTGTGGCGCAGGCGCCGCACCGTATCCGCGCCGCTCCCCGAGCCGCGCCAGCGGCGGGACGAGCAGGCGCTGGATCCACGGCGGCGGCAGCGGTGGGAAGAGGATCGTGACCATCTCACGGTTGCGCTGGAGCATCACGGCCGCCTCCAGCAGCGCGCCGAGGCCCTTCGGGATGCCGTGGCGCGTGAGCTTGCCCGCGCGACCCATGGCGGCGGCGCGCGTGAGGAAGTCCTCAAGCCCCGGATCGGCGGGCGCCGCGACGCAGCGCACGTGGGCGACGACGTCACCGCGGTTGCGGTAGGCGTGGCGCATCCCCGCAGGCACGACGACGGTCTCGCCCGGATCGGCGCCGACCCACGTGCGACCGGCGAGGAACTCCGCACGGCCGTCGAGGACGGTGAAGCGCTCCTCCATCGCGGGGTGGATGTGCGGCGTCACGCCGCCCCCCGGATCGACCCACATCTCGACGATCACGGCCTCGCGGCCCTGCTCGTCGGTGCCGCGCTCGAACTTCAGCCGGTGCTTGAAGACCGGGTCCTCGACGATCTGGGGATCCATGGCGCCTCCCTCGTAAGCTAGTCTTCACTAGGAACCTACCTAGGAGAGATTAGGTTGTCAATTGAGGGCGCGAGCGCCCCGCCGCGCAAGCGATTGAGCGCAGCGGAGCGCCGCGAGGTGATCGAGCGCGCCGCGACCGAGGTCTTCGCCACCTCCGGCTACCACGGCGCCTCGATCGACGAGATCGCGCGGCGCTCGGGCGTCACGCCGCCGGTCGTCTACGACCACTTCGACTCCAAGCTCGAGCTGCACCGGCGCCTGCTGGAGCGCACGCGCGACGAGCTGCTGGCGATGTGGCGCGAGCACATCGAGCGCGAGGGCTCCGCCGAGGAGCGGCTCGTGGGCGCGATGCGCGCATGGGCGGAGTACGTCGAGACGCACCGCTACGCCGCGCGCATGTTCTTCCAGGACAGCACCGGCGACGCGCAGGCGCGCGCGATCCACCGCGAGGTGCAGGACCAGGCGCGCGTCGCGCTCGGCGCGATCCTCGGCCGCGAGCCGGGCGCCGAGTACATCGCCGGCTCGGCCGAGGCGGAGGCGCTCGAGATGGCCGCCGAGGTGATCCGCGCCGGCCTCACCGGCTTGGCGATCTGGTGGGACGAGCACCCGCACGTGCCGCGCGAGCTGATCGTCGTCGTCGCCGTCAACGCGCTCTGGATGGGCTTCGAGCGCGTGCGGCGGGGGGATATCTGGCGGCCGGCCTGAGTGCCGGCCGCTCTCTGCCTACGCCAGCGCCTTCGCCACCGCCGCCAGCAGGCGCTCGGCGTCGAACGGCTTGACGACGAAGTCCTTCGCGCCGAGCTTGATCGCCTCGAGCACCTTCGCCTCCTGGCCGAGCGCGGAGCAGATGATCACGCGCGCGTCGGGGTCGAGCGCGATCAGGTCGCGCAGGGCGGCGAGGCCGTCCTTGTCGGGCATCGTGATGTCCAGGGTCGTCAGGTCGGGACGCAACTCCTGGTACTGCGCGACGGCCTGGTTGCCGTCGGCCGCCTCTCCGACGACCTCATGGCCGCCGGCGGTGAGAGCGTCGGACAGCACCTTGCGCATGAAGGCGGCGTCATCGACCACGAGCATGCGTGCCATCAGGCCACTGCTCCTTCCGGGTCCGGGGTTGGGATTGGGGTTGGAGATTCGGCAAGCGCCTCGCGGCCGGCGACCTCGAGCAGGCGCAACGCCCACTCGCCCTCGTCCGTGAGGACGAGCTGGCCGCTGCCGAACCGCAGGCCGTTGACGTACAGGTCGACGGGGTCGTCGGCCTTCCGATCGAGCTCGAGCACGGCGCCGGGCGGAAGCTCCGGCGCATGACCGAGCGCGACGTGCGTGCGACCGAGCTCGGCCCACACGCGCACGCGGATGTCGCGCAGCGCGTCGTCGAGCGCGCGCTCGTCGCCGAGCTGGGCACCACCGGTCGCCTGGACGCCGTCGAGACCGACGTGTCCGACGTGCTCGGCGCCCTGCTCGGCCAGCGCACGCGCGGTGCGCACGACGAAGGCGTTCGGGATCAGCTGCACGAGCCGGCAGGGCTCGCCGCCGACGCCGAAGGTCGTGGAGATCGCGTGCGGCGTGGCGGCGAAGGCCTCCTGCGCCGCCGTAGCGCTGTCGAAGGTGCGCGTCTCGGGGGGCGCGATCTCGACGCCCTGGCCGAGCACGAGGCTCGTCGCGCTGGCGGCGGCGGCCATCATCTGGTTCGCCGCCTCCGCGACGGCGGAGAGCTCCAGCTCGGTCAGCTCGTCCTCGCCCGCGGGCGCGTCGGCGGCGGGCGCCTTGCTCATCGCGGCCGCGATGCGACGGGCGGCCGCGGGCGTCAGCAGCAGCACGTTGCCGCCGGTCACGCCGTCGACTTAGGCGACGCTGATCGCGATCGCGGGCAGGTCGAGCGTCGCAAACGGGCTCTCCTCGCCCGGCAGCACGGCGACCTCGCCACGCTCGACCGGCTGCGAGCAGGCCGCCTCCAGCGCCTTGGCGGCCGCCTCGGCGGTCGCGGCGCCGAGGCGCATCAGGGGCTCGGTGGCGCTCATCGGGATGCCCCACGGGTGGCGGAGGCGGCCATGTGGCCGCCGGAGCCGGGTCCCGCTGACGCAGTCCCCGTGATCTGGACGGCGCGGCGCGCGCCGCTGCGGCCCGGCTGGGCACGATGGATGGGGACGTCCTCGGCGTAGACCCCGACACCGGCGTCGGCCGGTGCGCCGAGGCGCACGAGGTCGCCGGGAGCGAGCTCGAGCACGTCCTCGATCGCCAGCTCGACATGCGCCACCTCGGCGCGCAGCATCACCTGCGCACCCGCGACGGCGCGATGGACGGCCGCGGCGAAGCCGGGGTCGGTCGCCTCCGGGCGCGACTCGCGGCCGGCGACGTGGTCGCCGACGGCGTCGATCGCGGCCCACGGGACGAGCAGCGCGAGCGTCGAGGAGTGGCGGTCGAGGCGCGCCTCGAACGTGATCGTCAGCGTCGGCTCGCTCACGGAGGCGATCTGCATCCCCTCCATGTGCGTGTCGATCTCGACGACGCCGAGCGACAGGCCCGCGAGGTCCTGCCAGACGAGCGAGAGGTGCTGGGTGAGCATCGCGAGCAGCCGGCGCGTCAGCGCCCAGTCGATCTCGCTCAGCTTGCGCTCCTTCGGCGGCAGCTCGGGCGCGCCGCCGAGCAGGTGCTCGATCGTCAGCAGCACGAGCGGCAGCTCGGCGGTCAGGAGCATGCGCGTGTCGAGCGGGGTGACGACCAGCGCGGCGCCGACCGAGTCCGCGGGCAGCGCCGACTGCGCGCTCGACCACGGCAGCTGCGTCGTGTCGATCACCTCGAGCTCGAGCGGCACCCGCAGCTCGGCGGAGAGGCGCGTGGCCGCGGTCGTGCAGAAGGCGTCCAGCGCGCGCACGATGCGTCGCTCGTGCTCGCTCGTGAACTTCGTCGGGCGCGCGAAGTCGACCGTGCGCAGGCGCCGCGCGCGGCGCGTGGCCGCGGCGTGGCTCTCGCCGGGAAGATCGCCCTGCTGCGCCGCCTCGACGAGCGCGGCGACCTGGTCGTTGGTGAGGATCTCGCTCATGCCGCCTCGCCTTCGGCCGCCAGCGCGCCGGGTGCGGTACCCCACAGCTCGACCTCGACCCCGCCGGCCTCCTTCACGCCCACGAGCGCGGGGACGGCGCACACACGCACGGTGCGCCCGCGGCTGCCGCCGGTGGCGGCGGCGCGGATCGAGATCTGCTCGCGCGCGAGCGCCTCGCGCACGGCGGCCTCGTTGCGGGCGCCGAGGTCGAGCGTCCCTGCCCCATTCGCCCGCGCCGTGCCGGTCTTGCCGAACATCTGCGCGCCGCCGATCAGCACCGCCTCGAGCCGGTCGCGGACGGCGCCGAGCCGCTCGGTGGCGGCGATCAGCGTCGGGATCGCGCGATCGGCGAACTTCGCCGGCGCGGAGTAGGCGGCGTTCGCCTCGGGCAGCATCACGTGCGCAAGGCCTGCGACGCCGTTGACGGCGTCGAGCAGGGCCACGCCGACGCAGGAGCCCAGTCCGATCGAGACCAGCTCCTCGTCAGGCGTCGCGGAGGCCGCGAGCTCTCCCATGCGCACGACTTTCACCGATCCAGTCCCAGGCGTGCGAGCAGCTCGTCCACGGCGCCTGCCGTCGGGAGCAGCATGAAGGACACGGAGCACGGCGCGCCGGCGATCGACAGCTCGGCGTCGAGCATCAGCGCGACGTCGACGTCGCCGGCGGTCTCCGCCAGGACGGAGGCGACGATCGCGCCCAGCATGTCGTGGATGACCGCGGGCGGCCGCGGCTCGAGCGCGAGCTCGGTCATCTTCGCCAGCGCGCCGAGCGCGGAGGCGCCGAGGATGTTCGCGATCTCGCCGAGCGCCGAGTCGCCGACGTCGGTGTCGGCCTCGACGCCGAGCAGGCCGCAGATCGTCGCCTCGTCCGCGCTCGGGAACAGCAGCAGCACGACGGCCTCGAGGTCGCCGCCGACGCCCATCAGGGCGCTGGCGACCTGCTCCTCGGGCGCGCCGGCCGCATCGACGGCGTCGGCAAGTCCCAGCGCGCGAGCGCGCGGGACGGTGATATCGACGGGACGGCCGAGCAGCTGCGCGAGCGCGGTCGCGGCAGTGCCCGAGCCGATCGACGCGAGCTCCTGCAGCGCGTCGAGTTGCAGCTCGGTGTAGTGGCGGGGAGGCATGGTGGCCGGATTCCTTTCGGGGGTGTGCGCTGTCATGTCAGCTCGCCGCGAGGGCGAGCGGGCCGGGGATCGACGGGAAGGCGGAGGCGTGGGCCGCGAGCGCGTCGCAGTCGACCACGAGCGCGACCGTGCCGTCGGGCAGCACGGCGCCGCCGGCGGCCGCCGCGCGCTCGCTGACGGTGGCGGGCAGGCGCCGCGTCACGAGCTCGCGCTGGCCGTGCAGCTCGGCGACGGCGAGCGCGACGGCGCGATCGGCCCCGCGCACGACGACCGCGAAGGCGGCGCCGGCCGCGCCCGCCCCATCGGCGCCGCGGCCGAGCACGGCGCCCGCGTCGAGCAGCGGCAGGACCTCGTCGTCGACCACGAGCATCGGCGCGCCGGCGACGGAGCGGACCGTCGCGTCGGCGAGCCGCAGCGTGCGCTCGATGCGGTCGAGCGGGATCGCGAACGGCAGCTCGTCGGCGCTCACGAGCAGGGCGCTCACGCTCGCGAGCGTGAGCGGAAGGCGAATGCGGGCGACGGCGCCCACGCCGGGCGTCGACTCGAGCGTCACCTCGCCACCGAGCGCGCGCACGCTCGAGCGCACCGCGTCCATGCCGACGCCACGGCCCGAGACGTCGGTCGTCGTGGCGGCGGTCGAGAAGCCGGGGGAGAACAGCAGCTCGACGGCGCGCTGCGGGTCGAGCGCGGGGGCGTCGGCGTCGAGCAGCCCGCGCTCGATGGCGATGCGCGCGACCGCAGCGGGATCGATCCCGCGCCCGTCGTCGCGCACGCTGACGATCACGTGGCCGCCGGCGTGGCGCGCGCTGAGCTCGAGCGTCCCGAGCGGCCCCTTGCGGGCGGCGATGCGCTCGTCCGGCGTCTCGAGCCCGTGGTCGAGCGCGTTGCGCACGAGGTGCACGAGCGGGTCGCCGAGCGCGTCGACGACGGTGCGGTCGAGCTCCGTGTCCTGCCCGATCAGTCGCAGCTCGACCTGCTTGCCGAGCCGCGCGGCGAGGTCGCGCACGAGGCGCGGGAAGCGCAGGAAGACCGTCTCGACCGGGACCATCCGCACGCGCGTGACCGTCGCCTGCAGCGAGCGCGAGCTGCGCGCGAGGCGCTGGATCGCCGGCGTGAGGCCGGGCACCTCGACGTCGGCCACGAGCGCCTCGACGGCGGTGCGGTGGATCACGAGCTCGCCCATCAGATGCAGCAGCTCGTCGAGCCGCTCGGCGTCGACGCGCACGGTCGCGCCGGTGCGGCGCGGCGCCGGCGCGGGGGCGGGCGCCGGCGCGGCCGGCTGCACCTCGCTCGGCTGCTCGTCGCGCACGGTGACGCCGACGACGTCGCTGACCGTCGCGGCGGCGACCTCGAGCGCGGCGTCGTCGACCGTCGTCGCGAGCCACGCCTCGACGCGGTGGCCGTCGAAGCGGTCGACGCCGTCGGGCGCCGGGATGCTGCCGACGAGCTCGCCGTGGGGAGCGAGCGCCTGGAAGATCATGAACGCGCGGATGCCCGGCATCTCGGTGACGCCGGCGAGCTCGACGACGACGTGGGCGACGCGCGTGCCGCCCTCGGTCGAGACCTTGGTCAAATCGGGCAGCGCGGCGCCGCCGACACGCTCGAGCTCCTGCTCGGGCGTGCGGCCGCGCGCGAGCGTCTGCAGCCGCTCGACGAGCGGTGTCGGGTCGAGCCGCTCCTCGCCCTCGACCTCGACCGCGTGGACCGCCGTCTCGAGTGCGTCGAGGCAGGCCGAGAGCACGTCGACCGCCTCGGTCTCGAGGCCGGTCTCGCGCTGGCGCAGCAGCTCGAAGACGTCCTCCATCGCGTGCGTGAGCGTCGCGATCGCGTCGAAGCCCATCGTCGCGCTCATGCCTTTGAGCGTGTGCGCGATGCGGAAGACCCGATCGGCCGTCTCGCGGTCGTCGGGCGCGGCCTCGATCTTCAGGATCGCGAGCCCGAGGTCCTGGAGGTGCTCGCGCGCCTCGGCGAGGAAGGCGGGCAGGTAGTCGCGCGCGTCCATCACGCCACCGCCGCGGCCGTGATCGCGTCGGCCAGTTGTGCGAGCGGGAGCTCGGTGTCGGCGAGCTGGGCCTCGACGACGGCGCGCGGCATCCCGTAGACCGTGCAGGAGGACTCGGCCTCGACGATCACGCGCCCGCCGCGCTTGCGGACCGCGGCCGCGCCCTCGACGCCGTCGTTGCCCATCCCGGTCAGCACGACGAGCACGGTGCGCTCGCCGAAGACGCGCGCGGCGTCGAGGATCGTCAGGTCGGCGCGCGGGCGCAGGCCGCCGATCTCCGGCTCGTCGCTCAGCTCGGCCTTCGCGAGCGGGGTCACGCGCAGATGCGCGCCGCCGGGCGCGATCAGCGCGAGGTCGGGCTCGATGAACTCGCCGCCCTGCGCCTCGCGCACGTTCAGGTGCGCGGCGCGGTCGAGCCGCTTCGCGAGCGCATCGGTGAAGCCGATCGGCATGTGCTGCACGATCAGCGTGCCGGCGCCGAGCGGGTTCGGGAGCGCCGGGATCAGCTCGGAGAGCGCCTGGGGGCCGCCGGTCGAGGCGGCGATCACGACGACGCGGGGAGGGCGGACGGTGGGCATGGCGAGTGGTGGCCGCGCGCTAGGCGACGACGGCCGGGGCGCCTTCCGGAACCTCGTCCGTCGCGACGGGGGCGAGCAGGTCGGCCGGGTCGAGCAGCAGCACGAGGCGCTCGCCGAGCTTGGCGATCGCCGCCGGACGCGCGTCGACGCCTGGCGGCGCGACCTCCTCGATCTGCGCGTCGTCCACGGTCAGCACCTCGACGACGTCGTCGACGAGCACGCCGGCGAGCTCCCCGGCCGGCTCGACGATCACGATCTTCGCGCGCGGCGCGGGCGGGTCGGCCTCCGGCACGCCGAGGCGTGTCGCGAGGTCGTAGACGGGCACGAGCATCCCGCGCAGGCTGATGACGCCGCGCATCCACGGCAGGTCGCTCGCGACCGAGCGCGGCGTGACCGCATGGACGATCTCGCGCACCTGCTCGATCGGCAGCGCGTACTCCTCCTCGCCGAGCGAGCAGACGACGAGCTGCCTGGTGGTGGGAGCTGCGGGCATGGCGGTGCTCACGCGATCGGGGACTCTCCGGTGATCGGCGCGCCGTCGCCGCCCTTGAGCGCGTCGCCGAGCACGTCGGTCACGCGCAGGGCGAACTCCTCGTCGATCACGACGACCTCGCCGCGGGCGATCGGCGTCCCGTTGACGAGCAGGTCGACCGGCTCGCCGGCCATGCGGTCGAGCACGACGATCGAGCCGGGGCGCAGCTCCAGCGTCGCGCCGACGGTCATGCGCGCACGGCCGATCTCGACCGCGAGCTCGACCGGCACGTCGGACAGGCGGCCGAGGTCTGCCGGTACCGCGGACGCATGGGCAGGGGACGACTCGGCGACGGGACGCTCGAATGTGGGCAACTCCATCTCAGGGGTCATGCCGGTCCTCCTATTGGACGGCGACGTCGGGGAAGAGCACGTCGTTGACCTTCACGTCGGTCCGCGAGCGGATTCCCATGAGGATCTCGTGCTTGATCTTTTCGCGGCCCTTCGCGCTGATGAGGTCGTCGCCGCTCTGGTCGGTGACGACGTCGGTGACGACGTCGCGCACCGCGGCCTCCTGCTCGAGCGTGCCGAAGCCCTCCGGCGGCGCGGGCGCGCTCTCGCCGCCGGCCGCCGCGCTCGACTGTCCGGGCGCGAGCACGAGCGCGACGTCGAGCTTCGCGAAGCGGCCGTCGTCGAGGTTGAGCAGGAACTCCTTCGGCAGCACGTAGACCGAGCCGTCGATCTTGTGCTTGGCCTCCGGCGCCGGCTTCGCCAGCACGAACTTCGCGACGAGGCCGAGCAGCACCACCGCGATCAGGGGGATCATGACCTTCTTGCTTTTCACGGTGCGATGCCTTTCGTGGTCTGCAGCGAGGTAGTCGGCAGCGGGTGATGACGTTGGAGCACGATCTCGACGCGGCGGTTGCGAGCGCGGCCCTCCGCCGTCGCGTTCGAGGCGAGCGGGTGCAGGTCGGCATAGCCGGCCGCGCCGAAGCGCTTCGCGGTCACGCCGCGCGAGATCAGGAAGCGCACGACCTGCGTCGCGCGGGCGGTCGAGAGCTCCCAGTTGGTCGCGAACCGCGAGGTGCTGATCGGGACGTTGTCGGTGTGGCCCTCGATCAGGATCGCGTGCGTGCGATCGACGCCGAGCAGCGTCGCGACCTCCGCGAGCAGCGGCAGCCCCTGCTCCTTGATCGTCGCCTGACCGGAGTCGAACAGGACGTTGTCGGTGAGCAGTCGCACGACGAGGCCGCGGCGTGTGATGACCGTCTCGACATGGGCGGCATAGCCGTGCTTGGCGGCGAACGCGTCGAGCATCCGCTTGAGCTGCTGCAGCTCGTCCTGCTCGCGACGCGCGGCGAGCGCCTGCTGCGCGGAGACGGTGCTCGGCGTGCCGATCTTCACCGTCGAGGGGACGATCTTCGGCTGCGCGACCTGGAGCGTCTTGACCGCGACGCTGTCGGACGTGCGCAGGATCGCCTGACCGCCGTCGGCGACGTGGCCGGCGAAGGCGTCACGCAGCGACTGCTGCAGCGTCTTGAGCTTGGAGACGTTGACCGACGAGATCGAGAACAGCACGACGAACAGCGCCAGCAGCAGCGTGATCATGTCGGCGTACGTGAGCAGCCAGCGCTCCTCGCTGTCATGGCCGCCGCCGTCGGAGTGCCGGCGGCGCTTGCCGCGCGCGGAGCCGGACATGGTCCTACGCGGCCTCCGCCGCAGCCGGCGCCGCGACCGGCGCCGAGCCGTCGGCGCCCGCGCCGCCGCGCTCGTCGTCGCCGCGGTCGGCGGGGGCGAGGAAGGAGCGCAGCTTGTCGCCGACGACGCGCGGGTTGTCCCCGGCCTGGACGGCGAGGATCCCCTCGAGCGTGAGGATGCGCAGCTCGGCCTCCGAGGAGGAGAGCGCGCGCAGGCGCGAGGCGACGGGCAGGAAGATGACGTTCGCGGCGCCGACGCCGAGCAGCGTCGCGATGAAGGCGGTCGAGATCGCGGGGCCGAGCGTCGAGGGCGCGCTGAGGTTCTGCAGCACGTGCACGAGCCCCATCACCGTGCCGATGATGCCCATCGTCGGCCCGAAGCCGCCGGCCTTCTCGAACGCGGTCGCGCCGGCGGCGTGCCGCGTCGTCATGCCGTCGATCTCCGCGTCGAGGATCTCGCGCACGAGCTCCGGGTCGGTGCCGTCGACCACGAGCTGCAGGCCCTTGCGCGTGAACTCGTCGTCGATCTCGCCGAGCTGCGCGTCGAGCGCCAGCAGGCCCTCGCGGCGCGCCTGCTCGGCGAGCGAGATGATCAGGTCGACGCGTCCGCGCACGTCGAGCTCCGGCGGCCCGAACGCGAGCTTGTAGAGCGCCGGGATCTTCTTCATCGTGTCCATGCCGACGCTCGAGAGCGTCGCGGCGCCGGTGCCGACGCAGACGATGATCAGCGCGGGGATGTTGAAGAACGCCATCGGCTGCGTCCCCTCCATCATGGAGGCGAACAGCAGCGCGCCGACGCCCGCGGCGATCCCAATGGCAGTGGCAGCCTTCATCAGCCCAGGTGATCGACGGGCGGCGGCGATCCTTCAATCGCCGTCAGGACCGGGCGCCTGCCGTGCAGCGCGTCGTCGAGGATCCCGGCGCGCCACGAGCGCACCAGTGCGGCGACGTGGGGCGGCGCCTCGACCACGACGACCTTCGCGCCGGTCGTGAGCGTGACGACCGTGTCGGGCAGCGCCTCGACGGTCAGGATCAGGTCGGGATTCAGATGGAACGGCTCGGCGTCGTGGCCGAGCCGGTGGAGGACGATCATCAGCGATCTCCTTCGAGGAGGGTCGGAAGGCGGGCGGCGGTCCCTCGAACGCCGCCCGCCCTGCCGTTTGGTCAATGCGCTGGGGGGCCCGCACCCCTTAGCGCTTGAGGTTCACCAGGTCCTGCAGCATCTCGTCCGCGGTCGAGATGACACGGGAGTTCGCCTGGAAGCCGCGCTCGGCGGTGATCATGGTCGTGAACTGGGTCGCGAGGTCGACGTTCGACATCTCGAGCATGCCGGCGACCGTCTGGCCGAAGCCGGTCGTGTTCGGCGTGCCGACCGTCACGGCGCCGGAGCTCGCCGACTGCAGCCACAGCGAGCCGCCGGTGCGCTGCAGGCCGCCCTCGTTGGAGAACTTGCCGAGCGCGAGGTATCCGGCGGTCACGCGCTTGCCGAACGTCGCCGAGGCCGGAGCCTGGTCGATGTAGGAGAGGCCGCCGTCCTGGCCGATCGTCACGTCGGTCGAGCCGGGTGGGATCGTCAGGTAGGAGTCGGTCGCGTTCGGCGCGTAGGTGAAGCCGCCGGAGCCGTCCGGCGTCGCCGTCGCGCCGAGGCCGACGACGTAATGGCCGTCCTGCGTCGTGAGGTTGCCGACCGAGTTGAGCGTGAGGTTGCCCGCACGCGTGTACTCGAACGACGTCGGGAGCGTCGGCGGGGTGCCGTTGCCGACGCGCAGCCAGCCGGCGCCCTGGATGTAGACGTCGAGCGGGTTGCCGCTGGTCTGCGCGGCGCCGTTCGTCATCAGGTTGTCGACCGAGCCGAGCTGCACGCCGAGACCGACCTGCAGCGCGTTGGCGCCGCCGGAGCCCTGGTTCGGGCTCGAGGCGCCGCGCTGCAGCTGCGCGAGCGAGTCCTGGAACGTCGTGCGCGCCGACTTGTAGCCGACGGTGTTGACGTTCGCGAGGTCGTTCGCGGTCACGTCGAGCATCGTCTGGTTGACCTTCAGGCCGCTGATCGCGGCGAACATGCCTCGCATCATCGGGGCATCACGTCCTTTCGCGGCGCCCTCGAGGAGGTCCCGCCGTGGTTGTCAGCCGCTCGCGTCATGCGATGACGGCGCTGTCGATGTTCGTGAACACGTGCTCGCGCATGTGCTCGGGGTCGACCGCCGTGACGACGGTGCGGTTGGGGACGGCGACGACGAACGCCGTGCCGTCCAGGAAGACGACGGATGCGCGCGAGCCCTTGCCGGCGGCGCGCTGGACGCCGTCGCCGAGGCGCGCGAGGTCCTGCTCGCCGAGCTCGATGCCACGCCGTTGCAGCCGCTCGAGCGCGTGGCGCGAGAAGGCGACGGCGGGCGTGCGCGCGAGCACGTCGGCGAACGACGGGCCGGTGACGACCGCGCCGTCCGCGCCCGTGCGCGGGGGCGCCGACCCCACCCCGCCCACCCCGGCGATCCCGGGCGGCAGCAGCGCGGCGTTGGGAACCGGCTGGCTCATGCGACACCCGTGACGGCGACCGGTGGGATCCCGGCGGTGCCGTCGATCGTGAGCGACGGGCCGTCCTTCGAGAAGGTGACCTTCTGCACGACGCCTGTCGCGCTCGATGCATCCGACTTCGTGTACGTGACGGTCTTGCCGAGCAGCGCGACGGCCTCGTTGTCGTAGTTGTTCGCCGCGCTCGCGGTCGAGGTCTGCGTGAGGTTCGTGAGCTGCTCGAGGATCGAAAACTGCGTCAGCTGGCCCATCTGCTGCGACGGGTCCTGCGGACTCAGCGGGTCCTGGTTCTGCATCTGGCCGATCAGCAGCTTGAGGAAGTCGTCCTTGCCGAGCGTGGGGCCGCCGCCCTGCGTCGAGGCGGCGCCGGTCGAGGTGGTCACGGGGGCGAGTGGGTCGATGGGCATGGAATCGGTCCTTTCCGCTCAGGCGAGCACGTCGACGAGCGCGCCGTTGGCGAGCGTCAGGGTCGTCGTGGTCGGGTCGGTCGGGGTCGTGGTGACGTCCTCGACGCTCGTCGGGTCCTCGGCGCCACCGTTGCCGGCACCGCCGGTCGCGTCGCCGAAGCCGCGCTGCTCGCCCGGCGCGCGGCGGTCCTGCTCGCCGGAGGCGCCGATGTCGAGACGCAGCAGCGTGAGCCCCTGCGTCTCGAGCGAGCGGCGCAGCTCGGCGCCGGCGTGCTGGAGCAGTTGCGCGGCGGTCGCGTGCTCGGCGACGACGCGTGCGACGAGGCCGTCGGCGGTCTGGCGCAGGTGGATCTCGACGCCGCCCAGCTCGCGCGGGTGCAGCTCGATGCGGGCGTGCGAGACGCCGCGATCGGCGGCGGCGCGCAGCGCGAGCCGGACCGTCTCGATCGCGTGCTCCAGCCCGACGCCGGCAGGCGGCGCGGGCGCGGCGGCAAGCGTCGCCGACGGCGGAGCGGTGACCTGCGGAGCGGCGACGGGCGAGGTCGCGACCGGCACGCCGGGCGCGGGTGCCGTCGCAGCGGCCGGGCCGTGGTCGACGTCTGCGACCAGGTTCGCCGCATCGTTCTTGGGCGATGTGGGAAGGCTCGCCTCCGGCGTGCCACTGGGAACCGGTGTCGCCGAAGCGGACGGGCGGGGAGCGGCGAACTGCGGGGTTGCGCCGGGGCCGACCGTCGGCTGGGCGACAACCTCCGTGGGCGAGTCCTGCGTGGTGCCGGGTGCCGCGGGAGCGGCATCCGGCCCGACGGACGTCGTCGAGGCCGCCAGTGCCGGCGCGGTCGCCGGGGTGGTGGGGAGCGTGGCGATCGCCGCGCTCGCCGCCGCCCCGGCCGGCGAGCCGGTGGCAGGCGTGGTGGTCCCAGCGGCTGCGGTGCCGTCCCCAGCGGTCGGCACAGCCGTCGCAGCGGCAGCGCCGACGGCAGCGGGCTTGGCCTGCGCGACGCCGCCGAGCAGCGCAGCGAGCGCCGACGCGTCGGCGACCGTCACCGGCTCGTCCTTCGTCCCCGGTGTGACCGGGTCGAGCGTCGAGCCGTCCACCGGAGCGGAGTCGTCGCCGCTCGGCTGCTTGACGGGCTGCTGGTTCTGGTCCTGCTTGGGGTGGCCTTCCGCAGTGGCGGTCCGGGCCTGCTGGTGCTCGAGCACCGACGCGAACGGCGGGCCCGGCGGGGCGCCGGATCCGCCGCCTGGCGGGGAGTCCGGGCCCGGCGGCGCCGACGCCGCGGGGGGGAGTTGGAGAATGCTCATGCGCTCGGGAGGGGGGTCGGGGTTGGAGCGACGCCGGTGGCGTTGCGGTAGGCGTTCGCGTTCGCGAGCACCTTCTGGACGTAAGCCTGGGTCTCGGCGTAGGGCGGCACGCCGCCGTAGCGCGAGACGGCGCTCGGACCGGCGTTGTAGGCCGCAAGCGCCTTGACGACGTCGCCGCCGAAGGCGTCGAGCTGGCGCCGCAGGTAGCGGGCGCCGCCGTCGATCGACTGCGCCGGGTCGAGCGGGTTCGTCACGCCGAGCCCGGCGGCCGTGCCGGGCATCAGCTGCGTGAGACCGAGCGCGCCGGCGCCGCTGGTGGCGTTCGGGTTGAAGCCGGACTCCTGCTGGATGAGGCCGTGCAGGATCGCCGGGTCGAGCCCGTAGCGCTGGGCCGCGGAGGTGACGAGCGAGTCGTAGGGCGTCGTGCCGGGGGCGCCTGCGGTCACGTTGGAGCCGGGGAGCGTCGTCGAGACGAAGGGGGTCGCGCTCGCAGCGGCCGGCTGAACGCTGCTCGCGCTCGCAAGCGCGGCGGAGAAGCTTGCGCCGCCGTTCGACGGCACCCTTCCCTGCGCTTGGGCGATCAGCTGCTGCAGCTCCGCCACGCGTGCGGCGGCGGCCTGC
Organism: Conexibacter sp.; assembly: GCA_035637995.1. Taxonomy (GTDB): domain Bacteria; phylum Actinomycetota; class Thermoleophilia; order Solirubrobacterales; family Solirubrobacteraceae; genus Conexibacter. Next base: position 57,003 of record DASRAV010000015.1, read on the forward strand.
GCGCCGAGCGCGGGGGTCGGTTGGGCGATCGTCGTGTCGATGCTCGCGAGGCTCATGAGGCACTCCGACGGTGCTGGACGAGCGCGATCTCGTCGAGCGTCACGGTCTCGGCGCGCGCCTCGGCACGGGCGTGGTCGGCGCGACGACGCTCCTTCAGGCGCTCGAGCGCCTGGCGCTCGCGGGCCGCTTCGACGAGGGCGTCACGGCGCGCCGCGACCTCGGCCTCATGGCGGTCGAGATCGAGCTCACCGGCCTGACGCGCCTGTGCGACGCGCTCGAGGTAGGCCTGCTGGGCGATCAGGTCCTGCCCGCTCAGCGGCGCGGCCGCCGCGGCCCGCTGAGCTTCGAACGCGCCGCTCAGCTCCTCGCCCATCGCCCGCAGGCGATCGGCGCAGCTCGTCCGCCGGGACATCGCCCCGGCGAGCTCCTGCTTGGCAAGGTCCTCACCACGCTCGCGCAATGCGCGCAGACGTTCGAGGGGGAAGCGGAACGCGCTCACGGTCCGGGTAGTCGGCCGCCCGACCCCGAGCTGTACCTGCTGGACGGGTGTTTGACGGCGGCGCTACCTCAACCGGCAGCGGCAGCGCTGTTCAGGCGCGAGTCCGTACCGCCGCAGGATCGGGAGGTATCGCTCCGCACGACGGTCGGAGTCGCGGATCGCTTGCTTGATGCGGATCATCTCCCGCTGAGCCATCTCGCTCGCGGCTTGCAGACGCACATCCATGATCTCCATCTGCCGCTCCATCTCCTGCCACGCTCGAACCTGCTCCTCGCTGACCTCCATCGTTAGCTCCCTTCCAGTCTTCCGTGGGCGTCTCGCCTGCTGAGCTCGAGTTCGAGCTTGCGGATCGTCTCGTAGGCTTGGTCCAGCTCATCCTTCAAGGCATCTCGCTCGATCTCGGCATCAGCCGCGGTCGAGACCTCGAAAGGCCCCGCCTTGGTCAGCCACTGCCGATTCAGAGCTCGCACCACGATCGAGAGCACGACGAAGCCGGCAACGCACAGGAGCGTGACGCGACCGGTGAAGATCAGGGCTCGGCTCTGAAAGACCACAGCGAGGAAGTCGGGGTGGGAATGGAGCGTCGGCAGATCGGTTGGATAGATCCGCAGCCCGACGTACAGCGCCAAGACTGCGAGCACGACGAGGAGCAGCCGGGCTTGCAGACGGTGAAGCGGGATGAGCATCGAACACATGCTCCCCGTCCAATCGCCCGGCCTCAACAGCTCATATATGTGAACTCGTAACGATTAAGCGGCAGAGGCCGCAGCGGCAGCCACAACCGCGTCCGCGACCGCCGCGAGATCTTCGTCGCCGATCACATACGGGGGCATCGTGTACACGAGGTCGCGGAAGGGGCGCAGCCACACGCCGCGCTCGACGGCGGCGGCCGTCGCGGCGGCGACGTCGACCTCGCGGTCGAGCTGGACGACGCCGATCGCGCCGAGAACGCGCACGTCGCGCACCCCCGCGAGCCCCGCGGCCGGCGCCAGCCCGGCGCGCAACCCGCGCTCGATCCGCGCGACGTCCGTCCGCCACGCGCCGTCCGCGAGCAGCTCGAGGCTCGCGAGCGCCACGGCACAGGCGAGCGGGTTCGCCATGAACGTCGGGCCGTGCATCAGCACGCCTGCTCCGCGCGACGTATCCGCGATCCCGTGGGCGACCCGCGCGTTGCAGAGCGTCGCCGCGAGCGTCAGGTAGCCGCCCGTGAGCGCCTTGCCGACGCACATCACGTCCGCCGCGATCCCGGCGTGCTCGGAGGCGAAGAACGCGCCGGTGCGCCCGCAGCCGGTCGCGATCTCGTCGACGATCAGCAGCACGTCGTGCGCGTCGCACAGCTCGCGCAGCAGGCGCAGGCAGGCAGGGGGGTAGACGTGCATCCCGCCGGCTCCCTGCACGATCGGCTCAACGATCGCCGCCGCCAGCTCGTCGGCGTGCGCAGCGATCAGCGCCTCGACCGCCGCGGCCCACTCCGGATCCAGCGGCGCGTCGAAGCCGGACGGCGGGCGCGGCGCGAACAGCTGCGGCGCGAGCGTTCCCGCGAACAGCTGATGCATCCCGCCGACCGGGTCGCACACGGACATCGCCCCGAACGTGTCGCCGTGATACCCGCCGCGCAGCGCGAGCAGGCGATGCTTCTCGGGCCGCCCGCGGGAGCGCTGGAGCTGCAGCGCCATCTTGATCGCCACCTCGACGCTCACCGAGCCCGAGTCGGCGAAGAAGACGTGCTCGAGCCCGGCCGGCGCCAGCTCGACGAGCCGCTGCGCCAAGGCGATCGCCGGCTCGTGCGTCAGGCCGCCGAACATCACGTGTGCCATCCGCTCCAGCTGGCCCGTGGCCGCCGCGTCGAGCGCAGGATGGCGGTAGCCGTGGATCGCGCACCACCACGAGGCCATCCCGTCGATCAGCTCGCGCCCGTCGGCGAGTTGCAGGCGCACGCCCGAGGCCGACTCGACCGGCAGCGGCTCGATCGCCGCCGGCAGCGACGCGTACGGGTGCCAGACGTGCGCGCGATCGAACGCGAGCCGCTCCGCGGTCACGGCGTCGGCGGTCGCCTAGTCGTCCCGCGGCGGCGGGCGGAAGACGATCCGCTTCAGCTCGGCGATCGCCCCCCCGCTCAGCCGCAGCGCCGTCTGGATCCCCTCGGCGCCCAGCTCGCGCGCGACGAGCGCACGCCGCAGCTCGTCGAGCGCGGCGCGATCCTCCTCCTGCGCGCCGTCGCGGCCGGCCTCGAGCAGGATCAGGTGACGCGGGCGCCGCACGGCGGCGGCCATCCGCACGTACGGCTCACGTGCCTCCGCGCCGAGCCCGTCGGCGGCCAGGACGACGGTCTCGCCCGCCTCGATCCGCTTGCGGATCGCCGCCGTGAGCAGCTCCTGCGCGCGCGGCTCGACGTCCGCGTCCGGCACGCGGCCCGCGAGCAGCCCGCGGACCTTGTCGAGCGAGAGGATCGCGGCGCGCTCCTCGATCACGCGCTCGATGAAGCGGTCGCGCTCCGCCGCCGAGGGGGCGACGACCAGCACGAGGCTGCCGGGCGAGTAGCGCATGCGATCCGACGGGGTGAGGATGCGGCAGCGGACCGAGATGTCCGCGGGCCGCTGCGGACCTCCGTCGCGGCGTGGACGATCGGAGGACCACCCGCCCCGCTCGTCGTCGGAGAACTTGACGCTGCGCGTGGGGGGAGTAGTCGGCATCCCTCCATCTTGCCCTATCGCGCGCCCGAGCCCCCCACCGGCCGACGTGCGCGGCGGCCGGCGGGGGCTGCGCGAGCCCGCCGCCGGCCGACCGGATGCCTCAGTGCGGCAGCACCGCCGCCTTGTGGATCAGGAGCTCCGCGTGGACCATCTCGATCAGCGCCTGCAGCTCGCCGACCGGGTGCCCGTCGAACGCGGCGCCGTTGAGCTGGGCCTTGATCTTGCCTGCAAGCGCGTCGCGCTCGCTCGTCAACGACGCGATCGCGTTCTCGATCGCCGCGTACTCGCCATCGTTCGTCGAGGCGAGCGCGCGCGTCGAGGCCGCGAGCGTGTCCTGCGCGAACGCCCCGAACGGCGCGTTCAGCTGCTCGTAGGCGTCGCCGAGCCGGCGCACCGTCGGACCGTGCACGCGCAGCGCCTGCGGCAGCGCGCTCTCGCGCAGCCCCTCGACGAGCACGCGCCCGTCGTGGCGGTAGTCGTCGTGCAGCCCCAGGAGGGCGAGCATCGTCGGACGCACGTTCGTGTGGTCCGTCCAGGTGCGCGCGTCGATGCCGTTGCGCTCCACGCCGGGGCCGACCATGCCGACCCAGGTGGTCGCGATCTCGTCCTGGAAGTCGCCGTGGTTCCAGGCGGCCGAGTTGGCCGCGACGCACGTCGACGTGCCGCAGCCGGTGCCCCCGAAGCTGACGAAGAAATCGGGGTTCGCGAACATCGTGAACGTCGGCGTACGACTCGGGTCGCCGTTGATCATGTGGAGCGTCCGCTCCTCGACCGTGTCCGCCAGCCGCTGCGCGAGCGGGACGCTCGCGCGGCCGTCCAGATACGGGTCGACGACCCGCAGCGCGGCGACGTCGCGCTCCAGCTTGCGCACGCCCGCGTCGGTGCGGACGGGCTGGCCCCCCACGTAGAACCCCGGGGCGCTGTCGGAGCGGAGCGCGAACGGCGACTCGCCCGCCGGCAGCAGCCCTTGGATGTCCGTGCTGACCTCGCCCATCTGGTTCGACGGGCAGCTCGTCAGGTCGACGCACGCGGTGTGGGCGTACGCGAGCGAGCCGTCCGCCTGGGACATGCCGGGGCCGCCGGCGAAGTGGTCGCCCTCGTCGACGGTCACGACGAACAGCGTGTTCGAGCGGTCGATGCCGTCGTGCGCCAAGCGCGTGAAGAACGCGGCGAACGCGGCGTCGTAGTCCTTGAGCTGCGCCACGTAGCCGGCTTCGCCCGGCCCGGAGGCGCGGATCGTGGTGCGGTCGTCGTGCGCGTCGCCGATGTAGGAGAACGTGACCGGCACGCCCGCCTCCTGCAGCTGCGCGATGTAGCCGAGCGTCTCCTTCGCGCCCTCGTGGCCGAAGCCGGCGAAGCCGCACGTGCCGGCCGGGCCAAGCATCGGGTTGCCGGCCGTGTCGGCCACGCAGGCGTTGCCGTGAGTGATCGCCGGGTTCACGTACTTCGCGCCGAACAGCGCCTTGAAGCCGTCATAGCCGCCCGGCTCGTCGGGCAGCAGATCCGGCCTGGCGTTCGGGTTGCTCGCGCACAGCCCACTGCCGGCGGCGCAGTGCACGGCGAGACCGAGGAAGTCCCCTGCCGCCTGAGTACGCGTGGCGGGGTTGCTCGCCTCGTTCCACTCGGGCGAGCCCGTCCCGAATACGGTCGTCATGTCGCCGGTCGGGTCGGTATTGACGTTCTCGAGCTCGATGTTCGCGGTCGAGACCCCAGCCGTGTCGCAACCGGCGCGCGTGAACGGCACCCACGGCGCGGGCGTCGTCTTCTGGCCGTCGCCGATCAGGCTCGGCAGGGGGTTGTGCAGCGCGTCGACAGGGGCCGTCCAGTACTTGAACGCCGGCGAGAAGCCCACACCGCCCGTGTCGGAGCGGAAGTAGCCGTAGCCGTTGGACGCCGTCAGGCCGTTGCGGTCCGGGTAGAGCCCCGTGAGCGTCGAGACGATCCCGCCCGCGGTGTGCGAGATGAGGATCGTGTGGTCGTTCGTGAAGAGCGTGCCCTGACCGCGCAGGAAGCTCAGCAGGTGCGGCATCTGCTCGAGGTCGGAGGCGACGTCGGGCCGATCGCGGTTGAAGTGGGTGTTGTCGAACTGAATGGCGATGACGTGCTTGATCCCGCCGCCGAGGTGACAGACGGGGGGCGGCGGCCCGCCGTGCGGGTCCGAGGGATGCGCCGCGGCGACGCCGGGGCTCGCCAGGCAGGCAAGCGCCAGCGCCGCGACCGCCGCGGTCTTGATTCGCTGCATTGAGACTCCGTTCCGTGAGGATGGACGACGCGAGTCAATCGACGGAACGGCGCCCTGCGGTGATGGGACGGTGACGAACTCGTGACCATCGAGTATGTCGTTGTGCGAGCGCACAACGACGGGCGCGGCGATTGTCTGTCAAGCGCGCAGGTTCAACGGCGGGATCGCGCTCGCGGCGAGCGGGGAGGCGAGGCCGCTGACCGCCGGCATGGGCGGCGGAGGCGACGCGTCGGCGAGCGGCTCGGCGAGCGCGCCGTCGGGCTCCGCGCCGGCGTGCTCGGCGATGCCGGCGGCGATGTCGAGCAGCGCGGCGTCGGCCTCCGCAGCGCTGCTGCGTTCGTCGACGGGCTGGCGCAGGAAGCGCTCGATCCGCGGGCGCAGGTCGATCGCGGCGTCGACGACCGGGTCGGTGCCGCGCTGGTAGGCGCCGATCGCGATCAGGTCCTCCTTCTCGCGGTAGGCCGCGAGCAGCCGCCGGACCGCCTGCCCGGCGTCGCGCACCTGCGGCGAGACGACCTCGCCGACGAGGCGCGAGACGGACTGCAGCACGTCGATCGCCGGGTAGTGGGAGGCGTGCGCGAGCGCGCGCGTGAGCACGACGTGGCCGTCGAGGATCGAGCGCACGGCGTCGGCGATCGGCTCGTTCATGTCGTCGCCGTCGACGAGGACCGTGTAGAGGCCGGTGATCGAGCCGGTGGCCGCCGTGCCGGAGCGCTCCAGCAGGCGGGGCAGCTGGGCGAAGACGCTCGGCGTGTAGCCGCGCGTGGCCGGCGGCTCGCCGATCGCGAGGCCGACCTCGCGCTGCGCCATCGCGAAGCGCGTGACCGAGTCCATCATCAGCATCACGTGCTTGCCCTCGTCGCGGAAGTGCTCGGCGATCGCGGTCGCCGTGAACGCCGCCTTGATCCGCACGAGCGCCGGCTGGTCGGAGGTCGCGACGACGACGACCGAGTGCGCGAGCGCGTCGCCGAGGTCGCGCTCGATGAACTCGCGCACCTCGCGACCGCGCTCGCCGACCAGCGCGATCACGTTCACGTCAGCCGTCGTCGAGCGCGCGATCATCCCGAGCAGCGAGGACTTGCCGACACCGGAGCCGGCGAAGATCCCGAGCCGCTGGCCGCGCCCGCACGGCACGAGCGCGTCCAGCGCGCGCACGCCGAGGTCGACGCGCTGCTCGATGCGCGGCCGCGCGAGCGGATCCGGCGGAGCGGCGACGGTCGAGCGCGGGCGTCCGCCCGCAGCGATCTCCAAGTCGTCGAGCGGGCGCCCGAGCCCGTCGATCACGCGCCCGAGCAGGTCGTCGCCGACGCGGATGCGGAACGGCGCACCGGTCGCGCGCGCGGTCGTGCCGGGTCCGATGCCCTCCATCTCGCCGAGCGGCATCAGCAGCGTGCGCTGCCCGCGGAAGCCGACGACCTCCGCCGGCACCGGTGGATGCCCGCGGTCGCCGTTGACGAGGCAGACCTCCCCGACCTCGGCCTGCAGGCCGGTCGCCTCGACGACGAGGCCGATCAGGTCGCTGACGCGGCCGCTGCGACGCGCGAGGTCGCTCCCGCGCAGCATCGCGCCGGTGCGCTCCAGCAGCGAGGAGCCGTCGCTCATCCGCCGAGCTCCGCGACGACCAGCTCGTGCGCGCGCGCGAGCTGCGTCTCGACCGAGGCGTCGATCTGGCCCTCCTCGGTGCGCACGACCGCGCCGCCGCGCGCGATGCGCCGCTCGGCCTGCACGTCGCAGTGCTCAATGCCGCCGAGCTCGGCGGCGAAGCGCTCGGCCGCGGTGCGCACGAGCTCGAGGTCGTCGGGGTGCACGAGCACCGTCACGCGCCGGCGCTCGACGAGGCGGCGCAGCGCGCCGCGCACGCTGTCGACGACGCGCTCGGGCTCCACCGCGAGCGCGCCGGAGACGATCTTCTCCGCCAGCGCGAGCGCCAGCTCGATCGCGTCGCGCTCGACCGCCTCGGCGGTCTGGGCGCGCAGCACGGCGACGCCGTCGAGCGCCTCGGCGAGCGCACCCAGCGCGTCCGCGATCTGCGCACGACCCTCGGCGAGCCCGTCCTCGCGGCCCGCGGCGAGCCCCTCGGCGTGCGCCTCCGAGCGGATCCGCTGCGCGTCCGCCTGCGCGGCGGCCAACGGCGACTCGAGCTCGCGCAGCGAGACCTCCGGCGGCGCGTCGAGCTGCTCGAACGCGAACGTCGCGATCGTCTCAGACAACGACGTCGCTCCCGCCGCGACCGATCACGAGCGTCCCGGCGTCCTCGAGCCGGCGCACGATGCCGACGATGCGGCCCTGCGCCTCCTCGACGACGCGCTTCTTCTGCGGCGGCTGAAACTCCATCTCCTCGCGCAGCATCTGCGCGCCGCGCTCGGACATGTTCCCCAGCAGCCGCTCCTTGACGGTCTCCTCGACGCCGCGCAGCGCGAGCGCGAGGTCCTTCTGGTCGACCTCGCGCAGCACGAGCTGGATCGAGCGGTCGTCGAGCTTGGCGATGTCCTCGAAGACGAACAGCAGCCGTCGCACCTCCTCGCCGAGCTCGGAGTCCTGCTCGGTGAGCGTGTCGAGCACGTTGCGCTCGGTCGGGCGGTCGGTGTGGTTGAGGATGTCGGCGAGCGACTTGACGCCGCCGGCGGCCGAGTACTCCTGCTGCACGACGGTCTCCAGCTTGCGGCGCATGACGTTCTCGATCTCGCGCACGACGTCCGGCGGCGTCTCGCCCATGCGCGCGATCCGCATCGCGATGTCGGCCTGCTGCTCCTCCGGCAGGCACGAGAGCACCTGCGCGGCGAGCGTCGTGTGCAGGTTGGCGACGACGAGCGCAATCGTCTGCGCCGCCTCGCTGCGCAGGAACGTGACGATGTGGTCCGGCGGGGTGCGGCGCAGGAACTCGAACGGACGGCGCTCGATCACGGTCGAGAGGCGGCCGATGATCTCCGCCGCGCGATCGGAGCCGAGCGAGCGCTCGAGCACGTCGCGCGCGTAGTCGACGCCGCCGGTCGCGAGCGAGTCGTACGCCTGCACGACGGCGGCGAGCTCCTCGAACACGAACGCGGAGGTGTCGGGGGCGATCTGGCCCTGCTTCGCCATCTCGAGCGAGAGCGCCTCGATCTCCTCCTCGCGCAGGTGCTTGAAGATGTCCGCGGCCTTCTCGGGGCCGAGCGCGATCAGCAGGACGGCGGCCTTGCGCCGTCCGACCAGTCGCGGCACGGTGCGCTGCGGCAGTCGCGGGGTGACGTCCTCGACGTCGGCGTCCGGCAGGTCGACGGTGCCCATCTACCGCTCGTCCTCGGACATCCACGCGCGCACCTGCTGCGCGACGCGGTCGGGGTCGCGCGCGACGAGGTCCTCGACCTGCAGGCGCGCGGGCTGCTCGGGCGTGCGCAGCGGACGCACCTGCGTCGGATGGTCCTCGGCCTCGAGCCGCTCCAGCTCGGCGAGCGTGCGCGGCGCCTGGATCTCGCGCAGCCACGTCGGCTCGCCGGCGAGCGTCTCGGACTCGCGCTTGCGCAGCTGACGCGTGACGAAGAAGAGGAAGAAGAGCGCGCCGATGCCGAGCAGCGCGAACTTGATGTAGCCGCCGAACGTGGCGACCGGGCTCGGCGCAGCCGCGGCGGGCGGCTTGGCGAAGGCGACCTGTCCGACCGACAGCTTGTCGCCGCGCTTGGGGTCGATCCCCGCCGCGCTCGCGACCGCCGCCTGGATCTGCGGGATCGCCGACGCCGGGACGGACTTGTCGAGCAGCACCGAGACCTGCTGGCTGTTGACGGCGCCGGGCGCGATCTTCGTGTGCGTCACGGTCTTGTCGACGCCGAGCGTCGCGTCCTTGACGTCGTGCTTGTAGTTCGAGTTGCCGCCGGCGCCGGTCTGCGCGTACGACGGCACGTTGTTCGCGCCGGTGCCGGCGGTGCCGCCGGATCCGCCGCCGCCCTTCAGGGTCTCCGTCTCGGTCTTGTCCGTGAGCGGGACGCCCTTCTTGCCGTAGGTGAGCTGATCCTGCGTCGCCTCGTTCGCGTCGAGGTCGGCGTGCACCTGCACCTGCGCCTTGTCGGGCCCGAGCGTGCGCACGAGCATCGCGCCGAGGCTGGAGGAGAGCTGGGAGTCGTAGCGCGCCTCGGCCGCCTGCTTGGCGAGCAGGCCGCCGCCGTCGGCGCCCGCGCCGCCCGCGCCGTTGGGCCACAGCAGCTGTCCGCTGCCGTCGGTGATCGTGACGTTGTCGGTCTTCAGGCCGGGGACGCTGCCCGCGACGAGCTGCGCGAGGCCGCGCACGGAGCCGGGGTCGAGCGCGGTCGTGCCCGACAGCAGGACGGCCGCGGTCGCCGGGTTCGTGTTGTCGGCGAACAGCTGCGCCTCCTTGTCGGGGAGGACGAGCTGGACGCTCGCGCCGGAGACGCCCTGGACCTCTTCGATCGTCTTGGCGATCTCGCCCTCGAGCGCGCGCTGGTAGTTGACCTGCTGCTGGAAGTTGCTGGTGCCGAGCTTCTGCTTGTCGATCAGCTCGTAGCCGGGCTGCGAGGTGCCCGGCAGGCCGGCGCTCGCGAGCGCGATCCGCGCCTGCGCGGTCTTGCCCTTCTCGACCGCGAGCGCGGTGCCGTTGTTCTGCAGCTCGTAGCCGATCCCCTTCTGGTCGAGCGCGGCCGTCACCTTGCTCGTCTGGGCGGGGTCGATGCCGGTCACGAGCGTCGTGTAGCTCGGCGCCGAGGCCATCCGCATCAGCAGCATGATCACCAGCACGGTGCCGATGGCGGTGCCGGCGAGCGCGACGCGTCCGCGGGGGGAGAGGTTGAGCAGCAGGGCACGCAGGGGCATAGAGAAAAGCTCCGGCTAGATGTCTAGATCTGGGTGTGGAAGATGTCGTTGATGGCCTCGGCGCCCTTGGTGCGGATCTGCCCGGCGAGCTGCATCGCAAGCTGGGCCTTCTCCACGGCGACGACGACGGACGAGGCATCGGTGGCGGTGCCGTCGGCGAGCGACTGCGATGCGGCCGCAGCGGTGTCCTGCAGCTCGCTGAGCTTGCCGACCTGCTGGGAGAGCATCGCGCCGAAGCCGCCGCCGTCGGCGGGCGCGACCGGCGCGTCGGCGACGTTCGGGATCTGCCAGTCGCCGCCGAGGACGGCGCTGGGGTTGATCGGGGGGATCGTCACCGCAGCAGCTCGAGCGTCTTCGAGAACAGCGTCTTGGCGGACTGCATCGCGGTCACGTTCGCCTCGTAGCTGCGCGAGGCGCTGATCAGGTCGACCATCTCCGTGACGGGATTGACGTTCGGCAGCGTGACGTAGCCCTGCGCGTCGGCGTCGGGGTGACCGGGGTCATAGACGCGGCGCGGGGCGGACGGGTCCTCGACGATGCCGGCGACCTGCACGCCCGCGGGCGCCTGCGCGTTGCTCGTGCCGGCGATCGCGCCGCTGAGCAGCGAGCCGAAGCTGGAGCCGGAGGCCTCCTGCAGGACGACCTCGCGACGGCGGTACGGCTGGCCGTTCGCGCCCTCGGTCGTCTGCGCGTTGGCGAGGTTGCCGGCGGTCGTGTCCATCCGCAGGCGCTCGGCCGAGAGGCCGCTGCCGGCGACGTCGATCGCGTCGAACAGGCCCATCAGCGCACACCCATCGCGGTCTGGAGGATCGCGTTGCGCGTGTTGGCGACCTGCACGAGCGCCTCGTACTCGAGCGAGTTCTCGGCGAGCGAGGCGGACTCCTGGTCGGGGTCGACGCCGCTGCCGTCCGGGCGCATCACGCGGCCGGTCTCGACGGTCGGCGAGAAGGCGACGGAGGAGAGGTCGGTGCCGCCCACGCCGTCGGACGCCTGAGCGGCGCGCAGCGTCGCGTGGAAGTCGACGTCGCGGCGCTGATAGCCGGGCGTGTTGACGTTCGCAAGGTTGTTCGTGAGCAGCGTCTGGCGCAGCGAGGACCCGCGCATGGCGGCCTCGAGCAAGAGCTGTGTGCTGTCGAAGAGCGTCATCGAGTCGTGTGGTTCCGGCTCGCCTCCTTGGCACTGCTCACGACCCCCTCCATGGGGATCACGCAGGTGGATCGGCCGCGCGCGCCGCGTCTTTAGCGGACGTGGTCGAGCACGGGCCGCGGCTCGGGCAGGCCCATGCCGTAGCCGCGCGCCGCGCGGCGCGCGCGGTCGACCCCGTTCAGGTCGCGACCGAGCTCGGCGACGAGCACGGACAGCGCGGCGGTCGTCCGCTCCTGCAGCGCGGCGGCGCGTGCGAGCGCCGCGCGCGCGGACGCGGGCGGGCGCGCCGGCAGCGAGGCGACGAGCGTCGTGCGCTGCTGGGCGAGCGCGACGAGCTCGCCCACGCGCTCGAGCGCGAACGCCGAGACGAGCGCGAGCTCCTGCTCGGCGATCGCGGCGAGCCGCTCGTAGGGGTCCGTCTCCGGGCTCACGCCGGAGCGGCGGCCTCGAGGGCCCGTACCTGCGGGGACTCCGCAAGCTGCGCCCATGCCTCGCGCAGCTCGCCGAGCAGCTCGCTCACCTTGTCGAGCTGGTCGGCGTCCTGCTTCATGCGGCCCTCGGCGAGCAGCCGCTGGCAGAAGACGTAGATCGCCTGGAGCCGCTCGGCGACCTCGCCCTGGCTGAGGTCGAGCGTCGCGAGCAGGTGCTCGACGATCGCCTCCGCGCGGCGCAGGCGCTCGTGCGCGACGGGCACGTCCCCGCCGCGCATCGCGACGGCAGCCTGGTAGAGGAAGCGGCGGGCGCCGTCGTAGAGCATCACGACAAGCCGCTCCGGCGTCGCGGTGAGGACCGCGCTCTCTCGATACGCCTGCGGCGAAGCCGCGAGATTCGTGCTCATGGGCCTTCCCGGTGATTCAGAGGTGGATCCGTCTCCCCGGTGATCGGTCCGGCGGCGCGAAGGTTGAGCGCTATTGGAGCGAGGCGATCTGGCCGGAGAGCCACTGGCTCTGCGACTGGCTCTGCGAGAGCGCGGCCTCCATCGCGGCGAACTGCGCGCGCAGCGCCGTCTCGCGCAGGGCGAGGCGATCGTCCATGCTGGCCATGTTCGCCTGCAAATCCTTGATCTCGTCGCCCGCGCCGTTGATGCGGATGTCGAGCGGGCCGCCGGTGGTGTCGGCGGCATGCACGACGGCCTCGAACGAGCGTGCCCAGCCGCCGGCGTTGTTGACGCCGGCGAGCAGGTTGCGCACGCCGCCCTGATCGGTCGCGAGCGCCTTGTCGAGCTTCGCCGCGTCGAGCGTGAGCTTGCCGTCGAGCGCGTCCTGCGAGATCGTCGGCGAGGCGTCGCCGGTCGAGATGCCGAGGTCGGCGAGGCTGTCCATCCCTGCCGGCAGGCCGGCGACCGGCGTGTAGATCGCCTGGCGCATGGTGCTGAGCAGGTCGGTGAGCTGCGTGTCGCCGTTCAGCATGCCCTTCTGCCGGTCGGCGTCGGTCGTCGCGCCCGGGACCGTCTTCTCGGTCAGCTTCGAGCGGATCGCGTCGACCGTGGAGTTGTAGACGTCGACGAACGCCTGCAGCTTCTGCTTGATCGCGTCGGGGTCGGCGGCAGGCGGGTCGACGGTGATCGTCAGCGCGCCGGTCGTCGTCGTGACGCCCTTGAGCGTGAGCTTGACGCCGGCGATCGCGCTCGTGACGGTGTTCGACGACGAGGTCCCGGCGACGCCGTCGACCGTGAACTGCGCGTCCTTGCCCTGGCGCGCCTTGGCGGCCTGCTCGGTCAGCGCGCCGGTCGGGTCGGTGACGGCGATGTAGCCGCCGCCGGTGTCGCCGGTCTGGCGCGAGGAGAGCACGAGCGTGCCGCTGTCGGTCGCGGCGGCGTAGACGGTCGCATTCGTGTCGGAGTTGATCGCCGTGACGACGTCGGTGATCGAGGCGCCCGCGGCGACCGCCGTGGCGTGGCCGTCGATCGTGATCGAGCCGGCGCTCGCGGGGCTCGCGAACGTGAACGTCCGCTGCGCGGAGTTCGCCAGCTGCGAGACCTCGACCTGATAGCCGCCGATGCCCGCGCCCGTCGCGGAGCTCGCGACGACCTTCGTCGGATCGCTCGACTCGACGGCCTGCGTCTGCGCCCAGAGCGTGACCGAGCGCAGGCCCTGCGCGGCCGACTCGACGGAGCGCAGGCGGGTCTGGAAGTCCTGCAGCAGCGTCTGGCGCGCCTGCGTGAGCGTCTGCTGCTGCGCCAGGCGATCGCGCGGCTGGCGCTCGATCGCCATCAGCTGGTCGACGATCGAGTTCGTGTCGAGCCCGGAGGCCAGCCCCCCGACGTTCAGCAGCGGTGTCGAGGAGACGGTCATCAGTCGAGCGGCGCGCCGGTGGCGACGTCGAGCAGCTTGCTGCCGGGGATCGTGCGCAGCACGTTGCCGTCGAGGTCCTGCACGGCCACGGTGACGCGGCCGGTGTCCTCGTCGACGTCGAAGCGCAGCTCGCGGCCCTGCGCGTGCAGCTGCTCGTAGGCGTCCTGCGCGGCGGTGGCCGCCTCGAGCACCTCGGGCGGCGGGTACGCGGGCACCTCGCCGGGCGAGATCGTCGCGGCGTCCATCGCCGCGCGGGCACGCGGCGGTACCGCGTCGCGCGGCGGCGTCAGGCTCGTCGATCCGATCGGTGTGAGGTCGATTCCCATGGGTTCCCCCGGGAAGATCGGCCGTTCACGACGAAACTTGAGCCGCCGACGACCCGACCCCGCCCGCCCGCCCACGCGGCGCGGCTTACGCCGCCAGCGGCTGGAGCCGTTCGAGCAGTCGCGTGGCACGACCATCCCCCGGTTCGAGCGCGTGGGCCTCACGCGCGAATTCGAGTGCGTCGTCGGTCATGCCCTGTGCCGCCGCGACCTGTGCGAGCCCGACGAGGCCGCGCACGTCCCGGGGGTCCTCGCTGCAGACCGCGATCCACTCCTCGGCGGCGGATGCGAGGAATCCGCGCCGCAGGTACATGTCGGCAAGCAGCTCCGCACGTTCGCGCGGAGCGAGCGGGCACTGCTCGAGCAGCGGCACGAGCAGTGCGAAGGCGTCGACCTCCTGCACGCGCAGCAGCGCCTCGAGCGCGACCGCGAGCGGCACGACCGCGTCGAACGGCAGCACGCCGACCGGGGGGGTGACCGCCGTCAGCCGCTCGCACCAGGCGTCGAAGAACGCCAGCTCGCCGGAGGGGAAGCCGGCCTCGGCGGCGCGCGCAAGCGCGGCACGGGCGGCCGCGTGATCGCCGACGACGAGGCGCGCGAACAGCTCGCTGCGGCGGGCGGCCGCGGCATGCGGCTCGCCGTCGGGCAGCGCGGCGGCCGCGTCGGCCGCGTCGGCGTAGCGCGACTGCGACAGCAGCGCCTCGGCGAGCGCGACGCGCGCGGCGCCGTTCGCCGGCTGGCGCTCGAGCAGCAGCCGGTACTGGTGCTCCGCAGCCTCCGCCTCGCCGGCCTCGTAGAGGGCGGTGCCGAGCATGAAGCGCACGGTCGGGGTCAGCTCGGCGACGTGCGCCTCGACGCGCGCGACGACGTCCGCGGGCGCGGCGCCGTCGGCGATCAGCGCCGCGGCGAACGGCAGCACGAGGCCGAAGAAGCCGGGGTGCTCGGCGAGCGTGGCGTCGAGCAGCGCGACCGCGTCGCCGGTCTGCCCGCGCGCGTGGTGGATCTCCGCGATCGCCAGCCGCGGCAGGAACGTGCCCATGCCGACGGTGGCGGTGTAGCGGCTCGGCGCATCGCCCATCGCGATGCACTCCTGATAGCGCGCGATCGCCTCGTCGGTGCGGCCGAGCGCCAGCAATGCGCTCGCCTGCTCGTAGACGAGGTCGGTGAAGCCCGGGTAGCGCGCGAGGCCTTCGTCGCCGCGTGCGATGCAGTCCTCGGGCCGCCCGCAGACGCGCAGCGCGCGCACGAGGCGGCTCACGAGCGCGGGCATGAAGCCCCACGTGCGCCCCTCGGGATCGTTCTGGATCAGCTCCCACGAGCGCTCGAACTCGGCCAGCGCGGCACGTGAGTCGCCGACGGCGCCGAACTCGGAGCCGAGGTTGAAGTGCAGGAACGGCGTCGGGACGCCCTCGTCGCGCTGCTTGAGCAGCAGCTCGATGTTGCGGCGCGACTTCTCCTTCGCGTCGCGCACCGCGCCGAGGTAGCCGAAGTGCTCGACGCGGATGTCCGTCGCGTGGATGCGCTCGGGCAGGTGCGTCGGCAGCGTCTCGGCGATCTGCTCGTGCAGGCGTCCGCTGAAGCGGTACTCCGGGCGCGCACGGAAGACGCGCAGGGCGGTGTGCGTGGCGGCGGTGCCGTCGCCCAGCTCGCCGGTGTAGCTGATCTCGGTCAGGTAGAAGGCCTCGCGCCAGGTCTGGCCGCGCAGCGCGCGCAGCCGCTCGACGTCCTCCCCGACGAGCACCTCGTCGGCGTCGAGGAACATCAGCCAGTCGCCGGTGGCGGCGTCGAAGGAGGCGTTGCGCGCCTCCGCGAACGAGCCCGTCCACGCACGCTCGATCACGGTCGCGCCGAAGGATCGCGCGATCTCGATCGTGCGATCGCTCGAGCCGGTGTCGACGATCACGATCTCGTCGACCGCGGGCGCAGCCGCGGCGAGGCAGCGCGGCAGCATCTCCTCCTCGTCCTTGACGATCATGCAGAGGCTCAGGCGCAGCCCCTCCGCCGGGCGTGCACGCGCCGCGATGCGCTCCGCGCGCTTGGCCAGCTCGGAGAGGGCGACGGAGATCGCCCGCGCGAACGCGGGCTTGGTGCCGGCGCGCCGGCGGCGCGCGACCTCGTCGAGGTTGCGGGCGACGTTCGCGAGCTCGGGATCGAGGCGACGGGCGGCGTCGAACAGCGCCTGTGCGGCGTCGAGGCTCCACAGCTCGTAGAGCAGCACGCCGGCGTAGTTGAGCAGGACCGGCTCGCGCGGCTCCTCCTCCAGCAGCGCGAGCGTCGCGCGCGTAGCGGCGAGGTAGATGCCGGGGACCTGCGCTCGCGGGGCGTCGCGTCCGGCGTGCAGGGCGGCTTCGACGAGCGCGACGCGCGCGCCGTAGCGCGCATGCACGTCCGCGATCGCCGCGGTCTGGACGAACAGCGTCCCGTAGCCCTCGAGATCGCGCCGGTCCAGGCACGCGGCCGCGGCGCTCGCAGGGTCGTGCGATGCGGCGGATGCGGTCGTGGGAGCGGCGGAGAGGCGGAGCGCCATTTGAGGTACCTCCAGCAGTGGACGGACAACCGGGTCATCGGCCGCGCCCCGCCAGTCCTGAGCGGCCGGCGAATTGAAGCTGCAAACCCTTGGTTTTCGACGACCATGCCCTGGGCCGCAACGCGGAATTCCCCGCCCCCTAACGGATGGTCGACTGACGCATGGTTATGTGGAGTACCGATCAGAACCTGGACGGATGTTCTGGTGTGGCTACCCCATACCGGCGATCCAGGCGCCGCGACAGCCGTCCGATACCTGCCCCGCACCGTCCGATCGATGTTGTTCAACTGAAGGGACCGAGGGGTAATGAAGCTCGAAACCAGGCGCACGGGCCGCATCACGGCCGAGGATGCGCTCACGCTCTGGCAGGAGTACAAGGACACCGGGGACCGCCGCGTCCGCGACCGCCTCGTCCTGACGTTCGCGCCGATGGTGAAGTACATCGTCTACAAGAAGGTGCGCGAGATCCCCGCCCGCTGCGAGGTCGAGGACTTCATCTCCTGCGGCCTGGAGGCGCTGATCCACTCGATCGAGCGCTACGACCCGGAGAAGGGCGCGACGCTCGAGCAGTTCTCGTGGACGCGCATCCACGGCGCCGTGCTCGACGAGCTGCGCCGCCAGGACTGGGCGCCGCGTTCGCTGCGCCGCTGGGAGCGCGACATCAACCAGGCGCGCGAGCAGTTCATCGGTGTCCACGGCCGTCGCCCGACGCGCCCGGAGCTCGCACAGGCGACCGGCATGACGGTCGAGGAGCTGCGCAAGCGCGAGGACGAGATCGCGGCCTCCGACGTGACCTCGCTCAACACGCTCGTGCTCAGCGACGACGAGACCGCGATCGAGCGCATCGACACGCTCGTGAGCGAGGACCGCTCCGCCGACCCCGAGCACCACACCGCCCGCGACCAGGCGAAGATCCGCTTCCGCGCCGCGTTCGAGCGCCTTCCGCGCCGTGAGCGCGAGGTCGCCGTGCTGCTCTACGTCAAGAACCTCACGCTGCGCGAGATCGGCGGCATCCTCGGCGTCTCCGAGAGCCGCGTCTGCCAGATCCACGGTCACCTCAAGAAGCTGCTGCGCGAGCAGCTCGACGCCGACACGCTGCTGTTCAGCGAGGTCGCGTAGGGCTGCGGGTGGCGGAGGCGGCCACGTGGCCGCCGGAGGCGGGTCCCGCGCGGTTGCTCGCCTCGGCTGCGAGTTCGTCCACCCACGCGAGCGCGGCCGCGACCGCCTGCCGTAAGGCGGGCGGGACGTCCGGTCCGAGCTCCAACGCCTCCCGCGGCCCGGGCTGCTCGGGCGTCTCAGGCATAGACGTCGAGTGGGTCGGGGCGTGCTACGACGTCCACCTCGGCCGCACGCCCGGCGGCGGCCCCGATGGCGCTCTTCAGCGCGCCCGCGTGCGCGCGTGCGAGCGTGAGCGGCACGCCCTCGACGAGCGCCGCGCGTGCGTGCACGAGCTCGTCGTCGAGCGCGATCCGCAGCTCGACGGTGCCGAGCGTCGGCGTCTCGACGCGCAGCATCACCACCTTCGCCGGGCGCCCGTCGCCCGGCGGCGTGTCCTCCTCGCGCGCGAGCACCGCGATTCGCCGATCGGGCGCGTGCGGCACCTCCGCCGGCGGCGGCTGGGCAAGGGCGGCGGCGCGCGCATGGCCGGCAAGCTGCAGCACGACGCGCTCGGCGGTCGTCTCGCGCACGATCAGCCGTAATCGGTCGCCGACCTGGACCTCGTCCGGCAGCTCGGCCGTCAGCAGCGCGCCGGCGAGGTTGAGGATCCCGTGCTTGCCGTTGCGCTCGATCACCCGCGCGGCGAGCACACGCCCGACTGCGAGCGGCAGGTCGGGCGCCGCGCTGCGAAGCAGGACGAGGTCGACTGAGAGCGACTGCATCGTCGCGGGCAGCCTATCCCGCGTCCCGGCGCGCGCTGCTCGCGTACGCTCCGGGCATGGAACCCGACGTCGTCGAGATCCGCGTGCTCGGCTGCCTGATCGAGAAGCAGCGCACGACGCCGGACGCCTACCCGCTGTCGCTCAACGCGCTGCGGCTCGCGTGCAACCAGGCGACGAATCGAGACCCGGTCGTCGATTACGACGAGCACGTCATCCGCGACGCGCTCCAGCATCTGTACCGCCGCGGCTGGACGCGGCTGGCCAGCGGCCACGGCAGCCGCGCGGCGAAGTACCGCCAGCTGCTCGACGAGGCGCTCGGGCTCGCCCGCGACGAGATCGCGCTGCTCGGCGTGCTGATGCTGCGCGGCCCCCAGACGCCCGGCGAGCTCAAGCAGCGCAGCGAGCGGCTGCACCCCTTCGCCGACCTCGCCGCGGTGCAGGAGACGCTCGCGCGCCTGATCGCCCGCAACCTCGCCGCCCAGCTCCCGCGTCGGCCGGGGCAGAAGGAGGAGCGCTACGTGCAGCTGCTGGGCGGTGCCGAGACGGATGCGGCGACCCCGGCCCCCGCGTCAGCCGCGCCATCGGCTCCCGCGCCGGTCGTCGCACCCTCACCGCCACCCGACGACCGCCTCACACGCCTCGAGCGAGAGGTCGCCGAGCTGCGTGCCGAGGTGGGCGCGCTGCGCGACCAGCTCGGCGCATGAGCAGCGCGCCCGCGTCCTTCTAAGACGCACGCCGCACGAGAGCCTTAGCGGCTGAGGGGAACAGCGAGCGCGTAATCACCAGGCCGACTGCGATCACCTGCACAACCGTTGCCGCGAGCCACGCGTTGATCGTGCTTCCCGGAATCTTCCAGCTATTCCAGAATCCGTAGATCAGGAAAGCCACGTCAGCGATTACGACCTGCGCGGTGATAGCCCAGAAGACCCGGCTGGCAATCATCTTTCGCAGCTTGCGATCGTCGTCAGCCTGGCTTGCGGTGATCTCCTGCCACTTGACCGCCGCCTCATTGACGCGCCGCCGATGCTCCGCGTCGATGTCATTGAGCGGAGTCCGCTCCAGGTCCACGCGCGCCAACTCTTCCTCCGCCTTGGGAAGGGCCGCTTCGCGTCGCGCGAATGAGCCGGCAACGCCTCCGGCGGCCTGGCCGTCCTCGGCTGGCATTACTTCAGCTTGAGGTTGACCAGCCGATAGTGCATGGCGTCGGCCGACACCCCGAAGCTATAGGCAAGGGCGGCAGGTCCAAGCTCCGTATGCAGCGCTTCGACCGTCCTGCGAGGCATGAGGAGTCCCGCTGCGAATTGGTTGGCGTAGATCTCCTCAGCGTTACTGCCCTGGGACGTCAACAGATCCCGATGCTCCACGTATTCCCACGATGGGTCGCCCGTTGCGCTTCGCTTGACGTAATGGCCCAGCTCATGCGCGCATGTGAAGCGCTGGCGATTTGGGCTATCCGAGGCGTTGACGTAGATCTCAGGATCTTGTCCTGCTCGCTTGATCAACATCCCCGAGACGTCCTCGTCCAACGTTGCGGCATACGCCTTGATCCCAAGCCTCTGCGCGATCTCAAACGGGTCCACCGGCAGCGAGATGCTGTCCTCATCGCTGCCTTGCGCCCAGACCGTGCGCAGAATCTCTCGTGCGTCGTTCTCCGGACTTGTCGCGATCACGGCATCCATGGCCACGATGGTAGACGACCGATCACCCGGCCCCCGGGGATCCCACACAACTGGTGGATCTCGCCGTCTATCCCTGTGAGCGCCTCAAGAATCACCCCCCGCGGCCGACCACCCGGAGGGCATGGAGCGTGGGCTCTACATCGCCGCCTCGGGCATGATCGCCGAGCAGATGCGGCAAGACCAGATCGCGAACGACCTCGCGAACGCGTCGACGCCTGGATACAAGGCGGATCGCGTCACGCAGAAGAGCTTCGCGGACCTGCTGGTCTCCAACTCCGCGACCGGACAGGTCGTCGGGCCGCTCAACATGGGCGTCGGCGCCGACAAGATGGTCACCGACGTCTCCCCGCAGGCGCTGCGCGACACGGGCGAGCCGCTCGATCTCGCGATCGCCGGCGAGGGCTTCTTCGCGGTGCAAACCGCCCAGGGCGTGCGCTACACGCGCAACGGCCAGTTCGGCGCCTCCACGCAGGGCACGCTGATCGACGCCGCCGGCAACGCGGTGCTCGGCCAGAACGGCCAGCCGGTGAAGCTGGGCGCCCAGGGCGGCGTCGACGCGCACGCCGTCGGCGTCTTCGCGCTCACCGGGCCCGCCAAGCAGGGCGACAACCTCTTCACGGGCACCGCCGCGGGCGCCGCCACCGGCACCGTCCGCACCGGCGCGCTCGAGGGCTCGGGCGTCGACCCGGCCCGCACGATGGTCGACATGATCGCCTCCTTCCGCGCCTTCGAGGCCGGGCAGAAGGCGATCCAGACGATCGACGACTCGCTGCATCGCACCGCGACGCAGGTCGCCTCCGTCAGCGGGAGCGCCTGATGCTCGAGGGCCTCTACTCCGCGGCGGCCGGCATGGCCGCCCAGCAGGAGCGGATCGACGGCGTCGCGAACGACCTCGCGAACACCTCGACGACCGGCTACAAGCACGTTCGTATCGGCTTTCGCGACCTGCTCTACAGCGCACAGGGCAATGGCGCCGGCCCGACGGTGATGGCCGGCTCCGGCGCTGCCGCCGAGCTGATCGGCCGCAGCCAGGGCCAGGGGCCCATGCAGGACACCGGCCAGCCGCTCGACGTCGCGATCCAGGGTCCCGGTTGGATCCAGGTCAAGCGCGAGGACGGCTCGCTCGCGCTCACGCGCGACGGCTCGCTGCGCCTCGACGCCGAGGGCCGCCTGACGACGAAGGACGGCCTGCTCGTGCAGCCGCCGATCAAGGTCCCCGCCGGCACCTCGCCGCAGGACATCTCGATCGCGGCCGACGGGACGGTGCGCGTCGGGACCGCCCCGCCGCTGGGCGCGATCAAGCTCGTGACCGTTCCCGCGCCCGACGGCCTGCAGGCGCTCGGCGGCAACCTCTACGCCGCGAGCACAGCCAGCGGCGCACCCATGGACGCAGCCGACGCGACGCTCACGCAGGGCAAGCTCGAGGGCTCCAACGTCGACGTCGGCGACGCGATGGTCGAGATGATCGACGCGCAGCGCAGCTTCCAGCTCGCCAGCAAGGCGATCCAGATGCAGGATCAGATGCTCGAGATCGCCAACCAGGTGAAGCGATGAGCCTCGCCGGGCTGCCGCCGATCGACCAGTCGCTGCTGCCCCCGGACGTGCGCAACGGGCCGGGCGGGCGGGGTTCGGTACGTGACGCCTACCGCTCCGCGCTCGGCTTCGAGCAGCTGCTCGTGCAGCAGCTGACGACGTCCGTCGCGGACACCACGCAGGATGCGATGGGCGGCGACAGCCCCTACGCGAGCATGCTGCCCGACGCGCTCGCCGACTCGATCATGAACGACGGCGGGCTCGGGCTCGCGCCGCAGCTCGCCAAGAGCTTGGAGTCGTCCTCGTGAGCACGGTCGCGCTTCAGAACGGCGATCCGCTGCTGACCGGCGACCTGCTCGTCCACCTCGACGCGCAGATCGGCTCGGCCACCCGGCTGCTCGCGATCGTGCTCGCCCAGAGCGCGGCGATCCGCGCCCGCGACGTCGACGGCGTCGTGCGCGAGGTCTCCGCCTTCCAGGCCGAGCTCGAGCGCCGCACACGGTTGGAGGAGGACCGCTCGCGGCTGCTCACGCGCGCCGGCGCCGCACTCGGCGTCGCCCCCGGTGCGGTCACGCTGACCCAGCTCACGCCGCGGATGACGATCGCCGAGGCCGAGCTCGCGCACACGCGCAGCGCCGAGCTGCAGGGCCTGCTCGCCGAGCTGACGCACGAGCACACCTGCAATCAGGCGCTGATGCGCCAGGAGCTCGCGTTCCTCGATCACCTGCTGCGACTCGTCGACCCCGAGGCGCCCGCCGCCGGGTACGCGAACCCGGCCGCTCCGACGCGGCCGAGCCCGCCCACCGCCCAGTCGAGCTACCGCGCCCTCGACCTCCGCGCCTGATGCCGATCTCGAGCTTCATGGGGTTGCAGACGTCGCTGCGCGGCCTGCTCGCACAGCAGGAGGCGATGGACACGACCGGCCACAACGTCGCGAACGCGAACACCCCCGGCTACTCGCGCCAGGAGGCCGTCCTCGCGCCGACGCAGCCATTCGTGGTGCCGGCGAACTCGGTCCTCACGGGCGCGGGCGCGCAGCTCGGCACCGGCGTCGACGTGACGACGATCCGCCGCATCCGCGACGCGTTCCTCGACATCCAGTACCGCGCCCAGAGCACGAGCCTCGGCGACGCGACCGCGCGCTCGAACTCGCTGGACCAGGTCGAGCTGGCGTTCGCCGAGCCGGGCTCCGACGGGCTCGCCTCGCAGCTGTCGAAGTTCTGGGACGCCTGGAGCGACGTCGCGAACGCGCCCGAGGACGCCGGCGCGCGCGGCGCGCTCGTCTCCAGCGCGCAGACGCTGGCGACCAGCTTCCAGACGCTCTCCTCGCAGCTGACGACCGTCGCCCAGCAGGCACAGGACGAGTACGACGCGATCACCGGTCCGACCGGCGACGTCGCCTCCTGGGCCAAGGAGCTCGCCGGCCTCAACACGTCGATCCGCGACGCGGTCGTGCGCGGCCAGCAGCCGAACGACCTGATGGACCGTCGCGACCAGCTGATCGACCAGCTCTCCTCGCTCGCCCAGGTGTCGGTCACCGACACCGGCAACAGCGCGCTGAAGGTCGACTTCGGCGGCGTGACGCTCGTGGACCCGACGACGCCGGCCGGCTACTCCTGGCCGCAGACGCTCACCACGCCCGGCGGCAAGCTCGGCGCGCTGCTGGACCTCGCGAGCCCGGCGGGCGCACCGCTGAGCTTCCGCAGCGAGCTGGACGCGGTCGCCTCCGACCTCGTCACGAGCGTCAACGCGCTGCACACCGCGACGCCGTTCTTCGACCCGGCCGGCACGACCGCGGCCACGATCAGCGTCGTCGCCACGCAGGCGACCGTCCAGACGGGCAGCGGCGCCGCCTCCGGCGAGAACGACGTCGCGCAGGCGATCACCGCGCTGCGCGGCGGCACGACCGATCAGCTCTACGGCGCGCTCGTCGCGCGGGTCGGCGTCGCCGTGCAGGCGAACACGCGCGCGGAGAGCACCGCGCAGTCGCTCGTCGACGCGGTCGACAGCCGCCGCCAGAGCATCTCCGGCGTCTCGCTCGACGAGGAGATGACGAACCTGATCCGCTTCCAGCGCGGCTACCAGGCGTCGGCGCGCACGATGACGACGCTCGACGACATGCTCGACACGCTCATCAACCGCACCGGCCGGACCGGGCTCTAGGAGGCGAGGCGGATGTCGATGCGGATCACGACGATGATGACCTCGCGTACGACGCTGCGCGACCTCAACGACGACATGGGGCGCATGTCCAAGCTGCAGGAGCAGCTCTCCTCCGGCAAGCGCATCACGCGTCCCTCGGACGACCCCTACGGCGCAAGCCAGGCGCTGGCGCTGCACGGCCAGGTCGACGGCCTGCAGCAGTTCCAGCGCAGCGTCGCCGACGGGACCGGCTGGCTGAACACGTGCGACACGGCGCTCGGGCAGATGGGCGACGTGCTCCAGCGCGTGCGCGAGCTCGTGGTCCAGGGCTCGACCGACTCCGCGGGCCCGCAGGCGCGCGCCGCCGCCGCCGACGAGATCGACCAGCTCGTCGAGTCCGTCAAGCAGGAGGCGAACGTCCGCTACGGCAGCCGCTACGTCTTCTCCGGCACCGCCACCGACACGCCGCCGTACGCGCTCGGCGGAGCCGATACCTACGCGGGCGACAACGGCACGATCACGCGCGAGATCGGCCCGGGCGTGCAGATCCCGATCAACGTCGACGTCTCCGGCCTGCTCGGCGACGGACAGGGTGCCGCCGACGGCAAGCTGCTCGACACGCTGCGCAGCATCTCCGATCACCTGCGCGGCTCGACGCCGGCCGACGCCGACGCGCTGCGCACGACCGACATCCAGCGGCTGGACGCGAACATGGACGTGCTCAACGGCGTGCGCGCCGACATCGGCGCGCGCACCAACCGCCTCGCCGTCGCCGACTCCCGCCTTTCGGCGCTCGAGGGGAACGCGACGCAGCTGCTCTCCAACACCGAGGATGCCGACGTCGCGAAGACGATCGTCGACTACTCGACCCAGCAGGCCGCGTACAACGCCGCGCTGCGCGCGGGCGCGAACATCGTCCAGTCCTCGTTGCTGGACTTCCTCCACTAGATCCACGCAGCGAAGGAGACCCTGTGACCACCACGATCGACAGCACCCGCTTCGGCCGCATCGAGGTCGCGCCCGGCAGCGCGATCGAGTTCCCGAACGGCCTGATCGGCTTCGACAGCCGCACCTTCACGCTCGTCGCACGCGACGCCGAGGACGCGTTCCTGTGGCTGCAGTCGCTCGATGACCCGGAGCTCGCGCTTCCGCTCACGGACCCGCGCCGCTTCTTCGAGGGCTTCGCGCTGGCGCTCGGCGAGGGCGAGTTCGAGCGGCTCGGACTGCCTGCCGACGACGACGCCTGCGAGGTCTACGTGACCGTGCGCGCAAGCGAGCGGATCGAGGACTGCACCGCGAACCTGCGCGCGCCGATCGTGATCGCCGACGGTCGCGGGCATCAGGTGATCAA
The DNA here is from genome assembly GCA_035637995.1 of Conexibacter sp. Classification (GTDB taxonomy): domain Bacteria; phylum Actinomycetota; class Thermoleophilia; order Solirubrobacterales; family Solirubrobacteraceae; genus Conexibacter. The sequence continues at coordinate 82,112 of DASRAV010000015.1, forward strand.
CCACGCCGAGGACGCCGAGCTGCGCGCACCGCTGTTCCGCGAGGCAGCCGCGGCGGGCCAGGCCGCCTGACCGGCCGCGCACACGTCGGGCGGCTGTGACACGCTCTCGGGATGCTGATCATCACCCGCCGGCCCGGCGAGAAGATCGTGCTCGGCGACGACATCGTCGTGACCGTGATGGAGATCAGCGGGCAGACTGCGCGCATCGGCATCGCCGCACCGAAGGCGGTGCCCGTCTACCGCGAGGAGATCTGGGCAGCCGTCAAGGAGGAGAACGAGGCCGCCGCCAGCGCCGATCCGGGCGCCCTGCCGCCCGTGCCGCCGCAGTCGTAGCGCTTTCACAGTCCTTTAACGGAACTGTGACAAGGTCCTGTGGGTGGACCACGGACTGCTGCACGCGCTCAACGGCTTCCTCGCCCACCACGACTACGTCGAGGATCCCGTGCTGGCGTACTCGAACTTCGCCGAGCTGCTGTTCCTCGTGCTGCTCGCCGGGCTGTTCGTCTTCACGCGCGGCTACACCCGTCGCGCGGCGCGGCGCGGCGTCATCGGGGCCGGGTTGAGCGCGGCCGTCGCGCTCGCGATCGCGCAGGTGCTCGCAGCGCTCGTCGACCGCCAGCGCCCGTTCGTGAGCGATCCCGGTGGCGTGCACCTGTTCGCCCGTCATGTCGCCGATCCCGGCTTCCCGAGCGATCACGCGACCGCGAGCTTTGCGATCGCGGTCGCGATCCTGCTGCGCAGCCGCCGCTGGGGCTATGTGACGCTGGCGCTCGCGACGGTGCTGTCGGTCAGCCGCGTCGCGCTCGGCATCCACTTCCCGACCGACGTGCTGGCCGGCGCCGCGCTCGGCGGTGCGACCGCGCTCGCACTCTGGATCCCGCCGTTGCGCGGCCGGCTGCACGTGCTCGCCGACCGCCTCGGCGGCGTGTGGGACGGAGCCGTCGCTGCAATCGGCCGCTTCGCCACAGCGCGCTGGTAGAGCGACCTGCGACCGGCGTAGGCTGGGAGCAAGCGCCCACGATCAAGGACACCCGGCGTCCATGTGGTAGGACGCATCGCATGAGCACGCTGCTCGGAACGCTGCTGAACGATCGCTATCGCCTCGAGGCGCGCATCGGCACGGGCGGGATGTCGTCGGTGTACCGCGCGCTCGACACGACGCTCGAGCGCCAGGTCGCGATCAAGCTGATGAACCGCGAGATCGCCTCCGACTCCGACCAGCTCGAGCGCTTCCGCCGCGAGGCGCGCGCGGTCGCGCAGCTCTCGCACCCGCATGTCGTCGGCGTGATCGACGCGGGCGAGGACCAGGGCCGGCCGTACATCGTGCTCGAGTACGTCGAGGGCGAGACGCTGAAGGAGCGGATCCGGCGACTGGGCGAGCTGCCGATCTCCGAGGCCGTCGCCTACGCGATCGAGATCGCGCGCGCGCTCGGCGCCGCGCATGTACGCCACATCGTCCATCGCGACGTCAAGCCGCAGAACGTCCTGATCGACGAGGAGGGCAGCGCCAAGGTCACCGACTTCGGGATCGCGCGCTCGCTCGACGACGACGGGCTGACCGCGGACGGCCGCGTCCTCGGCACGACCGACTACGTCTCCCCCGAGCAGGCGCTCGGCCACGACGTGACCGGCCAGTCCGATCTCTACTCGCTCGGGATCGTGCTGTTCGAGATGCTCACCGGCGAGGTCCCCTTCAAGGGCGAGAACCAGATCGCGGTCGCGATGCGCCATGTGCGCGAGGAGCTGCCCGACGTGCAGATCCGCCGCCCGGAGGTCTCGGCGTCGCTCGCGGCCGTCGTCGACCGCGCGACCGCGAAGGACCTGCGCGAGCGCTACCGCGACGACGAGGAGCTGGTCGCCGACCTCGAGGAGGTGCTCGCGCTCGAGGCCGCGCGCAGCGGCAGCGCGACGGGCGAGGCGACGACGGTGCTGCGCACGCTGCCCGCGCGCACGCGCCGGCGCGTGCCGCTGCGCGTGCGCCAGCCGGCGTGGCTCGCGGCGGTCGCGCTGCTCGTCGTCGTCGCGCTGGTGGCCGGGATCTTCGGCCTGCGCGGGCGAACCCACCACGGCACGGGCACGGCCGGCACGGCGAGCCACGGCGCGCTGACGCAGATCCCGCTGCGGGCGAGCGCCGCGCACGACTACGACCCGATCGGGGGCGACGGAGAGCATCCCGAGGCGACCGCGTTCGCGATCGACAACGACCCGGCCACCTACTGGCAGACCGAGACCTACACGACCGGGGACCTGCAGAAGGCCGGCGTCGGCATCGCCGTCGATGCAGCGCCCGGCGCGGTGGTGCGCGAGCTGCACATCCGCACCCCGACGGCCGGCTTCGCCGCCGACGTCTACGTCAGCGACTCCGACGCGCTGCCGGCCTCGATCGACGACCCCGGCTGGAAGCGCGTCGCCACCGTCTCCGACGTCGCCTCGCGCCAGACCGTCACGCTCGACACCGCCGGCCAGCGCAGCCGCTTCGTGCTGCTGTGGATCACGAAGCTGCCGCCCGGCGGCGACCGCGTCAAGATCAGCGAGCTGGCGCTCTACCGCTGAGCCGGGCTAGTCGGCAGCGTGGAAGACGTCGCCGCGCACGTCCGCGTCGGTGTTCGTCCTGATCACCTCCGCGAGCGTGTGCCGGTAGGTGATGCCGTAGCGGCGCTGGATGTCCGCCAGCGCGCGATCGTTGCCGTAGAAGAAGCGGTCGCCGTCGCGCAGCGTCTCGAACTCCCGCGTCCAGATCGCTCGCTGGAGCTCGCCGAGCTCGGTGCCGGTGACGTGCCGCTCGGAGACCATCCCGACGAACGCGTCGAGGCGGTCGACGTCTCCGTAGATCGCCTTCAGGCGCGCGGCGACGGTCGTGCGGCGGACCTCCCGAATCGCGTCGGTGTCGGCCGCGGGGCTTCCCAGCGGGATCTCGTTGCCGTGCGCGTCGAACAGCTTGAGGACGTCGAGGATGCTGGGATCGTCGATCGGGTCGCGACGCGCGATCGCGGGGCCGGACGGGAAGCGCTCCGTGCGCTCTCCCGTGATCGCCGTGAAGGAGGCCTTCGGCGACAGCCCGTACGCACGCCGGAGCGCGTTGTAGGAGGGCATCCCGTGGTCGCGCCCGCGCTCGACGTCGATCGCGCCGAGATCCACCACGCCTGAGAAGCAGTCGGGCAGCGACGGGCCGTCGAGGCACACGCTGGGATCGGCGACGCCCGGCTTCGGCACCTGGAACAGGATGCTGCGCATCTGGTTGTCGATCTGCTCGTCGTTGCGATACTCGCGCTCGGCGCCAAGGCCCTTGAGCACCGGGCCGACGCCGACCGACGCGAGCAGCCGCGGGTTCTCGAACGTGAGGTTGAGCGGGGCCACGAGCTTGACCTCGCCGCCGTCCTCGACCTCGAGCCCCTGCCGCTCGAAGGCAGCCAGCTGCGCGTCGGAGTAGGTGCCCGCCGGGGCCGTCGGCTCCAGCTCCCCGTGCACCATGCTGTGCGCCCGATAGCCGACCGTTGCGAACTCGTTCGACAGCGACGCGTTCACGCGCGGGTCGTAGCCGCGATACGGGGAGAGCGTCACGCCGAGCGCGGGCAGGAACTCGCGGTAGGTGATGTATTGCTGCTCAGCGCCGACGACGCGGCGGGCGATCTGGAACTTCTGCTCGTCGGGGAGCGCGTGCGGCAGCGTGTCGACGATGCGGTTGTGCTCGCGGGCGAACAACGTCTGCGTCGCCGTCAGCGCGATGTTCTCGTTCGCCCGCACGTCGCCGGCCACCAGCGCGTCGGCGGGCGAGCCCAGCAGGCGGCCGGAGAGCGCCATCGCCGGCGCGGGGACGCCGTCGCCGCGCGCGCCGACGCGCGGCAGCAGCCCGTCCGGCAGCAGCAGCTTCGCGCTGTTGTTCTCCGGAACGCCGTCGACGGAGCCCGCGCGCAGCCACTCCTCACGCGCCGCGTCGTCGCCGTAGACGTTCGAGGCGTCGATGTACGAGCTCACCGTGTTGATCTGCTGCCGGGGGGAGGACACGCCCGTGCCGGGCGCCGCCGGCGTACGAGTGAATGCGATGGCGCCAAGATCGTTATGGAATGATTCAAGTGGATCGGACGCGTTGAATTGGATTGGCGAACTCTCATCTGTTGAGTCCTGGCGCAGCCCGATCGCATGGTCGATGAACTGGCCCCAGGCGAAGCCCCATTGAGTGATGCCGTTCTCGGAGAAGACGTTCTGCGCAGTGTCGTTGAAGATGCGGTTGCTGATGTAGCGCGCCGGCGGCCCGGCGAAAGGCTTCCCGATCCCGTCCGCGTAGCTCGGCGGCGCAATCCGCCGGTAGGGCGTGTTCGCCTTCCCCCACTGTGGCCGCTGTACGTTGTTCCCGCTGCCGTCCAGCGTTCGGATGGCGCTCGTGTCCGCCGCGTTCGCGGGCGCTGCGAGCACCGCCCCGAGGACGAGCGAGACGACGGCTGTGGACGTGCGCATGCGTTACTCCCTCTCCGCGCCGCAGTGCGGCAGACGACAGACGTCGTCGACCGACGGCGCTCACGTTCGCCGGGTGCCGGCTACGGACCTTCAGGCACCCGGGGCGCGCACAATCTCCCTTGATTGATCCCGCATGTCAAGCAAGGGTCCCTAAAAAGACACTGTTCCCTAAAGCCGCTCGCTTGATAAACACGTTGATGGCAACTCAGAACTGGTACGCCCGCTCGCGCGCATGGCGCTCGAGCGCGAGCTCGACGAGGCGGTCGAGCAACTCTTCGTAGGGGACGCCGGAGGCGGCGAAGAGCTTGCCGTAGACGCTCGTCTCGGTGAAGCCGGGCATCGTGTTGAGCTCGTTGACGAGCACCGCGTCGCGCTCGGGATCCACGAAGAAGTCGGCGCGGGCGAGACCGGCGCAGCCGAGCTGCGCGAAGACCTCGACGGCGAGCTCCTGCACGCGTGCGCGAGCAGCGGCGGAGATGCGCGCCGGCACGACGAGCCGCATCCCGCCGGCCCGGTACTTCGCGTCGTAGTCGTACCAACCGTCCGCGTCGCCGCTGAGCACGATCTCCCCCGGCTCGGAGGCGATCGGCTGCTCGTTGCCGAGCAGCGCGCACTCGATCTCGAGGCCGTGCGCAGCGGCCTCGACGATCACCAGCGGGTCGTGCGCGAACGCCGCCTCCAGCGCACCGGCCAGCTCGACGGCGTCGGCGACGCGCACGATCCCGACCGAGGAGCCGAGCCGCGCCGGCTTCACGAACACCGGCAGCCCAAGTGCCGCGACGTCGCTCAGCACCTCGTCGGGCGCCGCCACCCAGCGCGCATGGCGCACGCCGCGGTAGGCGACCTGCGGCACGCCGGCGCGCGCGAGCAGCTCCTTCGAGGCGATCTTGTCCAGGCACACCGCGGAGGCGAGCACGCCCGCGCCGACATACGGGACGTCGAGGCATTCAAGCAGTCCCTGCACCGTGCCGTCCTCGCCGAACGGGCCGTGCAGAACGGGGAAGACGACGTCGGCGGCGAGCAGGCCGCGGCCCGGCACCAGCGCGAGCTCCTCGCCCGCGTGGCGCCACGTGCCGTCGCGCTCGATCTCGATCGCGAGCACCTCGTGGCCGGCGCGCTCCAGGCCCGCGCGCACGGACGCGGCCGAGGCGAGCGAGACCTCGTGCTCGGAGGAGCGGCCGCCGCCGAGCACTGCCACGCGGCGCGTCATTGGCCGGCGCCTCCCCCGTCGGGCGTCGTCGCGGAGACGAGCTGCCCGACGAAGATCCGCACCGGCGCGCCCTTGGCGACTTTCGTCCCCGCGAGCGGGCGCTGGCTCAGCACGACGCCGTCCTGCGCCGGATCGGTGACAGGCTGCGTCGTCTCGCGCGGCTCGAGCCCCGCGGCCGAGAGCGCGTCGACGGCCTCTGCGGACGTCTGGCCGGTCACGTCGGGCACCGCCACCTGCTGCGGCGCCTTCGCGACGACGATCGTGACGGTCGCGCCCGGGTCCGCCTGCGCGTCCCCGGCAGGCGTCTGGCGCAGCACCGTGCCGGGATCGGCGCTGTCGGACTCCTGCTGCACGACGGTCACGACGAAGCCCTGCCCGGTCAGCGTCTGCTTCGCACCGGCCTGCGGGAAGCCGGTGACGTCGGGAACCGTCACCTGCTCGGGGCCGGAGGAGACGAGCAGCGTTACGGTCGAGCCGGGCTTCACCGTCGTGTCCGCCGGCGGCGAGCTGCCGAGCGCGTGGCCGACCAGCTCCCCGTCGCTCGGCTGATGTTCGACGCGGACGATCAGGCCCGCGTTCTGCAGTCGCGCGGTCGCCTTGCGCTGGCCCAGCCCTGCGACCGCCGGCACCCGCACGTCGGCGGGACCTCCCGAGACGGTCAGCGTCACGGTCGCGCCCTTCTTCGCCTTCGCACCGCCGGCCGGGTCCTGCCGCAGCACCTGGTCGACCGGCGAGCTGCTGCTGGTGCGCACTAGGTCGGTCTCGAAGCCGGCCGCGTGCAGCGCCGCTGTCGCCGACTGGGCGTCCTGCCCGACGACGCGCGGCACCGTCTTGTCGTGCGGCTGCACGAGCAGCACGACGGCGAGCGCGATCGCCGCCAGCGCGAGCGCGCCCAGCACCCATGCCCACCACCGCGAACGGCGACGGCGCTCGGCGGGCACCGGCTCGGTCGCGTACGTGTCCGGCGGGGGCGGGAACGGCAGCGCCGCGGGCGCGAAGGAGGCCGTCCGCTGACCCGGCGCCTCGGCCGCGAGCACGTGCTCGCGCGCCTCCTCGAGCGCCGCGATGAAGACGTCGGCGTCGCGCGGGCGTCGCGCGGGATCCTTCTCGAGCGCCCACAGCGCGATCGTCTCCAGCTCCGGCGGCACCGACGGGTCGAACGCGCTCGGGACGGGCGGCGGCTCGGAGACGTGCTTGAGCGCGATCGTCACCGCCGACTCGGCGTCGAACGGCACGTGACCGGTCAGCAGCTCGAACAGGATCACGCCGACCGCGTAGAGGTCCGACCTGTCGTCGACGGCGTGCCCCTGCGCCTGCTCCGGCGAGAGGTACTGCGCGGTGCCCAGGATCGAGCCCGTCTCGGTCATGTCGGAGGCGCCGGCGCGGGCGATCCCGAAGTCGGTGACCTTCACGCGGTCCTCGTCGTCGACGATCACGTTGTGCGGCTTGAGGTCGCGATGGACGATCCCGCGGCGGTGCGCGAAGCGCGCGGCCTTGAGGATCTGGACGGTCAGGTCGATCGCTCGCACAGGGTCCAGCGGGGCGTCCTGGCGGATCACGTCCTTGAGCGTGCGTCCCGGCAGGTACTCCATCGCGATGTAGTAGGTGCCGTCCCACTCGCCGCGGTCGTAGATGCCGACGACGTTCGGGTGCTGGAGGCCGGCGGCCGCCGACGCCTCACGGCGGAAGCGCTCGACGAACTCCGCGTCCTCGGCGAAGCGCCGGTGCAGCAGCTTCAGCGCGACCTTGCGCCCGAGCTGCTGGTCCTCCGCGCAGACGACGTCCGCCATCCCGCCCGAGCCGAGGCGCGTCAGCACCTTGTAGCGACCGTCGATGAGCGTGTCGGGGGCGATCTCGGCCATGTCGTCAGTGCAGGAGCTGCTCGAGCACGGCGCGTGCGATCGGCGCGGCAACAGTACCGCCGAAGCCGCCCGGCGAGTTCTCGACGGTGACGGCGATCGCGATCTGCGGCCGGTCGGCCGGCGCGAAGGCGATGAACCACGGCTGCGTGAGGTTGGCGCCCACCGCACCAACCTCGGCCGTGCCGGTCTTGCCGGCGACCTCGATGCCGGGCAGCTGGACGGCCGTTCCGGTGCCCTCCTCGACGACCTTGCGCATCATCTGGTTCAGCGCGTCGGCCGTCGAGGGCTTGATCGGGGTGGACGCCACGCGCGGCTCGATCGTCGTGACCGTGCGGCCGTCGGGATCGACGACGCGATCGGCGAGGTGCGGCGCCATCAACGTGCCGCGGTTCGCGACCGCGGCGACGACCATCGCCATCTGCATCGGCGTGACGGTGAGCTTGTCCTGCCCGATCGCCATGCGGCCGACGTCGATCTGCGGGCTCGTCGGGTCGAGCAGGCGCCCGTGCGAGCGTTCGCCGCTGGCGATCATCTCGTCGGAGGGATAGTCGAGCGGCGGGCGGCGATAGAAGCCGAAGCGCTGCATGTAGTCGGCCATCACGTTCCTGCCGAGCGCCTCGCCAACCTGGCCGAAGACGGTGTTGACCGAGTTGGTGAGCGCGGTCGTGAGCGAGATCGGTCCGAAGCTCTCGCCGCCGTCGTTGCTCAGCGGCACGCCCGAGATCGTCTTCGGGGAGCTGCCGTCGACGATCGAGTCGGGCGTGTACCGGCCGGAGTCGATCGCGGCCGCCGCGGTGAGCACCTTGAAGGTCGAGCCGGGCGCATAGGTGCCCTGCGTCGCGCGGTCGAGCAGCGGCGAGCCGGAGCCCTCGCCGTTGAGCTGCTTGAAGACGCCCGGCCGGCCGATCGTGTTCGGGTCGTAGCCGGGCACGCTCGCCATCACCTTCACCGCGCCGGTGTGCGGGTCGAGCGCGACGACCGACCCGCGCAGACCCGTCGCGTTCAGCTGCTCGATCGCGACGCGCTGCGCGTCCGGGTCGAGCGTCGTCACGAGCGTGTCACCGTCCTGGCGCTTGCCCTGCAGCTGCGTGACGATCGAGTCGAGCTCGCTCCCCTGGCCCGAGAGCTCGTCGTTGCGGTAGCGCTCGACGCCCGAGAGCTGCTGCAGCGCGAGGTTCGCGTAGCCGAGCGGGTGGCCGAACAGGTCGCCGTCGGGATAGACGCGCCGGAAGGTGCCGCGCGGACCGCGCACGCTGCGCGCGAGCACCGAGCCGTCGGCCGCCTTGATCGCCCCGCGCTTGACATGCAGCTGCGCGAACAGCGGGCGCTTGTTGAGCACGTTGTCGCGCAGCGCCTTCGCCTCGAACACCGACCAGCGCGACGTCCAGCCGACGAGCACGAGGAACAGCAGCACGATGACGGCGAACAGGCGCGTGATCGGCACGTTCATGCTGGCCTCCGAGCGCGATCCGAGACCAACAGCAGCAACGCGAGCAGCACGAAGTTCGCCAGCAGCGACGAGCCGCCGTAGGAGATGAACGGCAGCGTCACGCCCGTGAGCGGGATCACGTTCGTGACGCCGCCGACGATCACGAACACCTGCAGCGCGAAGACGGACGTGAGCCCGACGGCGAGCAGCGTCGAGAACGAGTCGCGCGCGAGCAGCGCGATCTTGAAGCCGCGCTGGACCACGAGCAGGTAGGTGACGAGCACCGCCGCGGCGCCCGCGAGCCCCAGCTCGTTCACGATTACCGCGTAGATGAGGTCCGTCTGCGGCGCGGGCAGGATCGACTGGCCATACGGCGAGACGAGCATCGCCTCGCCGAAGCCGCGGCCGAGCAGGCCGCCGTCGGCCTGCGCGAACAGCGAGTTGGCGATCTGGTAGCCGGCGTCCGGGTAGCGATGCGCGTTGAACGGGTCGAGCCACACGTCGACGCGGTCGTGCACGTGCGGGACGTGCGTGCCCAGGTACCACGCGCCGAGCCCGAACAGCAGCAGCCCGAAGGCCACGAACGACAGCCGGTTCGTCGCGACGTAGAGCACCGCGAGGAACGCGCCGAAGAACATCAGCGACGAGCCGAGATCGCGGATCACCACCAGCAGCAGCATCGCGACCCCCCAGATCACGAGCAGCGGCCCGAAGTGCTTCAGCGGCGGCAGCGTGACGCCGAGCACGCGCCGCGCGCCGGCGACGAGCACCTGCCGCGTGTCGCGCAGGTAGCTCGCGAGGAAGACGACGATCCCGATCTTCGCGAACTCCGTCGGTTGGAAGACGAACACGCCCGGGATCCGCACGCCGAGGTAGGCGCCGTTGACCTGCGCGCCGATCCCGGGCAGGCGCGGCAGCACGAGCAGCGCGAGGCTGACGGCGGCGATCGTGTAGCGGTACTGCTCCAGGCGCCGGTAGTCGCGCACGAAGACGATCGTCGCGACGAACAGCGCGAGCCCCGCGACGAACCACTGCGCCTGCTGGCGCGCGAGCGTGTCGTCGATGCGGTAGACGACGACGAGCCCGAAGCTCGCGAGCACCGCCACGAGCGGGAACAGATACGGGTCGGCGTAGGGCAGCGCTGCGCGCAGGAACAGGTGCGCCGCCAGGCAGAGGCCGAGGAAGATCGCCCCGTACGTGAGCGAGAGGTCCGGCAGCCCCCCGCGCTGGATGAAGACCGCGGCGAAGCCGGCCGTCACGAGCAGCGAGGCGGGAACGAGCCCGAGCAGCTCGCGCGTGCGCGCGCTCACGGCGAGAGCCTGCCGAGCTCGAGCTGCGAGATCAGGTCGGACGCGTCGTTGCGCGAGCGCAGGCGGTGGTCCAGCAGGTCGGCGCGGCGGCGTGCCGGCACGTCGCTCGCAGGCACGCCGGAGACGTAGAACGACTCGTAGAGGTGGATCCCGGCGGGCAGGTCCCATGGCAGTCCGCGATACTCGGTGACCAGCCCGCGGTCGTTCGTGCCGACGAAGAAGACGGCGCGCGAGGCGAGCCAGCCGGCGATCCCCAGCCCGCCGAGCACGACGAGCGTCGCGAGCGTCGCGGCCATCAGCTTCACCCGCCGCGGCAACGGCCCGTGCGCGCGGTCGTCGCGCGCACGCCGCGGCGCGGCGGCCACGGCGGTCGCGGCCTCCGCCTCGGCCACCGCGCTGCGCACGTCCTCGGAGCGCAGCGCGCCCGTGCGCCCCGTGTCGCCCTGCGGCGGCGCGCCACCCGCGCCGACGTCCTCGAGCCGCAGCAGCACGACGGTGATGTTGTCGCGCCCGCCCGCGTCGTTCGCCGCGTCGACGAGCGCTCGACCCGCCGCCGGGAGACCGTCCGCGTCGCGCAGGATCGCCGCGACCTCCGGCTCCCCGATCATCGACGTGAGGCCGTCGCTGCACAGCAGCACGACGTCGCCGGACTGGGCGCCGTACGTGAGCGTGTCGACCTCGACGTCGGGCTCGGGGCCGAGCGCGCGGGTGATGATCGAGCGCTGCGGGTGCTCGGCCGCCTCCTCCTCGGTGAGCTTGCCGCGGCGCACGAGCTCGTCGACGAGCGTGTGGTCGCGGGTCAAGCGGGTCAGTTCGCCGTCGCGTAACAGGTAGGCGCGGCTGTCGCCGACGTGCGCGAGCGCGATCTCGTCGGCGTCGACGTAGGCGGCCGTCAACGTCGTGCCCATCCCGGCGCGGTCCTCGCGCTTGCGCGAGACCTCGTGGATGCGCCGGTTGGCCTCCAGCGCCTGCGCGGCGAGGCGCTGCTCGGGCGTGCCCCCTTCGGGCAGGCCGGCGGCGAACGTCTCGGCGGCGAGCCGCGAGGCGACCTCGCCCGCCTGTGCTCCGCCCATCCCGTCGGCGAGCACGAACAGCGGCGCGCGGGCGAAGAAGGCGTCCTCGTTCACGCGCCGCTGACGGCCCGTGTCGGACTTCTCGAAGTGCTCGGCGACGCGCAGCATGGTCAGGTGACGTGGGGGCGGGCGGGCGGGGTCAATCTTGGAGGTAGGAGAACTCGCTGTCGCCGATGCGGATGCGATCGCCGTGGTGCAGCGGCTGCGGACCCTGCAGCGGCTGCTCGTTCAGGTAGGTGCCGTTCGTCGAGCCGAGGTCCTCGATCACGGTCACGCCGCCCTGGCGCTCGATGCGCGCGTGGCGGGTCGACGCGAACGGGTCCTCGAGCCGGATCTCGACGTCCCCGCGGCCGAGCGTCGCGCCGGCCGCGAGGTCGTAGGCGATGCCGTCCGGATGCCCCGGTGCGCGCTCGACGACCAGTCGCGGCTCCCCGTCGTGCGCCGCCGCCACGGCGAGCGGGTCGACGTCGGCGCGATGCAGGCCGGTCGCGTCGACGGCCGGATCGGCCGCCGCGACCCCGTGCGCGGGGACCTCCCCGCGCCCGCGCCGCAGGTCCTTCATCGCGCTGCGCACGACCCACAGCAGGAACAGGTAGAGCACGGCGAGGAAGCCGAACTTGAGCGCCACGGAGACCGGCTCGAGCGTCGTCATCGCGACCGACCCCCTACTCCAGCTCGAACGTCAGGACCGTCGTGCCGATCTCGATGCGGTCGCCCGGCCTGAGCGTCTGCGGACGCTCGACGCGCACGCCGTTGACGGCGATCCCGTTCGTCGAGCCGAGGTCGGCGACGGTCCAGCTGCCCCCACGTGGGCGGATCTCGGCGTGCTGGCGCGAGACGTTCGCGTCCTCGAGCACGACGTCGCAGGAGCGGCTGCGCCCGATCGTCGCACCGCCCGCCCCGACGACCAGGCGCTTGCCGCCGGTCACGAGCAGCGCCCGCGCGTCGCGCTGGCGGGCGCGCTCCTCGAGCGGCTCCTGCAGCCGCGCAGCCGCGCTGTAGACCATCGTGTGCCCGACGTCGCCTTCGATGCCTGCGGCAGCGGGCGCAGCGTCCGACGCCGGCTGCACGAGCCGCGCCTGGATCCCGAACTCGCCGAGCCGCAGCCGCTCGTCGGTCTCGAACGCGATCACCGGCTTGGACATCAGCGCGAAGTGCTCGCGGCGGGCGTGCTCGAGCAGGTAGCCGGCGAGCTCGTCCACCAGCTCGTGCTCGAGGCTCGCATAGCGCTCGCGGTCCTCCGGGGAGAGGTACACCGTGTACTCGTTCGGCACGTAGATGCGCGAGACGGAGGGCGACTGGTGCTCCTCCATCTCCCGCGCGAGCTTGCGCGCGATCTCGACCGGACGCACCTCGGAGCGAAAGGCACGACTGAACGTGCCCTCGACGAGGCCGGCGATCTTGCTCTCGAGGCTGCGGAGAACGGTCATACGGTGCCCGGGGGCGCGATCCCATGCTACGGCAGTGGTTCCACCGCGGCAGCGCGCGGTCGCGGGTGGGCGGGCCGGACCACGCGCGCAGCGACCGCAAGCAGCACGGCGGCCGCGGCGCCGAGTGCGGCGCCGCGGGGATCGGGATGCGCCACGGCGCCTCCGAGCGCATGGCCGATCGCGCCGGCGCCCGCGGCCAGGCCCGCGGCCCAGACGGTCGCCGCGACGAGGTCGAGCGACGCCCTGCGCCCGCGCACGAGCCACGGCAGCACCGCGGCTCCCACCGCCCACAGCCCCGCGCAGGCGAGCGCGCCGGAGCTCAGCGACGGCGCGAGCACGTGCGCGGCCGTGTCGTGGAGCGAGTCCTCCCAGGAGCCGGTCGCCGCCGTCCCGCGCGCGGCGCCGTAGAAGAGCGTCGCGTGCGCGAGCGGCTCCGCCAGCGTCAGCAACCAGAAGCCGAGCGCGCCCAACGCGGCGCGGCGCCACAGCGTCCCCGCCTGACCGGCGATCGCCGGATAGGCGCCGGCGAGCATGATCGCGCCGAGCAGCGGCGCCGCGAGCGGCAGCGACCACGCGCGTCCGCGCAGCGCCAGCAGCGGCGGCACCGCGGCGAGCCCGCAGGCGAGCACCAGCGCGGTGCCCGGCTCGCCCACCTCGCCGGCGACCCAGCCGACGAGCACCGCGGCGGCGGCGACCCAGCCGAGTCGCGGCAGCAGCGCGACGAGCACTCCCGCGAGCGCTCCGGCGACCAGCGGGTTGGGCGCGGTCGTGGCCGACCCGCCGTCGCCGACCGTCGCGAGCGCGAGCGTCATCAGGCCGCCCGCCGCGAGCCCGGGCAGCAGATGGCCGGCGAGCAGCGGAGCGGGCGGGCGCTGACGGCCACGGTCGCCGCGGCGGGTGACCGCCGTCGCGGCGCGGCTGACGCGCGGCGCCGCCACGGTCCCCGGCTCGTCCTCGACCAGCGGCAGCGACGCCTTCAGCGCGCGGTGCAGGTCGGCGACGGTGCCGCGCTCGCCCTGGCGCGGGCGCAGCGCACGATCGATCGCCGCCCCGAGCGCCGAAGGCAGGTCGCGCCGCTGGCGACAGAGCGCCGGCAGCGTCGCGCCGAGCCGGCGCGCGGTCGCCGCTGCGCTCCCGCCGCGGATCGGGTTCGCGCCCGTGAACGCCTCGTAGAGCACGAGCGCGGCGGCGTAGAGGTCCGCCGGCGCGCCGGCCTCGTGGCCCTCCGCCTGCTCGGGGGCCATGTACGCGAGCGTCCCGACGACGTCGCCGGTGCGTGTGAGCACGTCCTCGCCCGCAAGCACGCGCGCGACGCCGAAGTCGGTCAGCTTCGCCGCCGGCGCGCCGGGGTGCCCCGTCTCCGGGACGAGCACGTTCGACGGCTTCACGTCGCGGTGCACGATGCCCTTCGCGTGTGCGTGCGCGAGCGCCCGGCACAGCGCGATCCCGATCTCGGCGACGTCGCGATCCGAGAGCGCACCCTGCGCGAGGAGTTCCGCGAGCGTCGGCCCCTCGACGAGCTCGGAGATGAGATACGTCGTCTCGCCGTCGGACTCCACCTCGTAGAGCCGGACGATCGCGTCGTCGTGCAGTTGGGCCGTCAAGCGCGCCTCGCGCTCCACGCGCCCGGGCTCTGCTCGATCGTGCGTGATCGCCTTCACCGCGACGTCGCGCTGAAGCCGCTCGTCGCGCGCCCGCCACACGATCCCGAAGGCGCCCGTCCCCAGCTTGCCGAGCAGCCGGTAGCGCCCGAGCACGAGCGGACGCTCGCGGGCGGCGCCCGGATCGCGCAGGTGGACGGTGGGCTGCGCCTCGGGCAGGCGCACCGTCGGGGCCTCTGTGCGGCTCACGCTGCGGTGTTCCACGTCCCGGTGGGCCTCCCTTCCAGTCATCCAGCCGCCGACCTGGTCATACTGCGCCTTTCACGTTCCCGCAAGGAGCACGATTCTGTCGTTCTTCGACGAGGCCGACGAGCCGCGCAGGGTCCCCCGCCCACGCCGCACCCCGCCCTCCGGCGGTGGGAGCGGCCACCGCCCACCGATGGATCATCAGACGCTGCTGGTGCGACGCCTGATCGCCGCCGGCGCGGTCGTGCTCGTGGTGATCCTGCTCGTGCTGTTGATCAAGAGCTGCGCCGACAGCCGCCGCGAGCAGGCGCTGAAGGACTACAACCGCAGCGCCCGCTCGGTGCTCGCGCAGTCGCAGAGCAACGTCAGCAAGCCGCTCTTCGATGCGCTCTCCGCCGCGAGCAGCAAGCAGGGCCAGCAGGCGCAGGAGACGATCAACCAGCTCAAGTTCGACGCCAAGGAGGAGCTCGACCAGGTCAACCGCCTGGACGTGCCCGGCGAGATGAGCGAGGCGCAGACGAACCTCAAGCTCGTGCTCTCGCTGCGCCACGACGGCGTCGCGAAGATCGCCGACCTGATCCAGACGGCCGTCGGCAGCTCGCCGGGCGCCGCCGCCGCCGTGAACGAGATCTCCGGCCAGATGCGCGCGTTCGACGCCTCCGACGTGATCTACTCGCAGCGCGTCGCGCCGCTGATCCTGCGCGCGCTGACGGACGACGGCATCTCGGCCAGCTACGACGGGACGGCTGGCGAGAAGGTGCTGCCCGAGGCGAACTTCCTGCCGCTGAACGGCATCAGCTGGATCAGCCCGTCCTACGTCGCCGGCCAGCTCGGCACGAGCGCAGGCGGGAGCTCCACGGGCACGCCGGCGCCCGGCCTGCACGGCCATCAGCTCGACTCCGTCAGCGTCGGCAGCACCACGCTCGACCCGAGCGGCTCGAATCGCATCCCCTCCACTCCGCTGCCGACGTTCGACGTCACCTTCACCAACGGCGGCGAGAACGACGAGACGAACGTCAAGGTGACGGTCGAGATCAGCGGGGTGGGCGCGCCGATCAAGGCGCAGACGGTCGTCACCAACACGACGGCCGGCGCGCAGAGCACCGCCAGCGTCCCGCTCACGAAGGCCCCGCCGACCAGCGGCCCCGTCACGATCAAGGTGACGATCGAGAAGGTGCCGGGCGAGCAGACGCTGGACAACAACACGCAGTCGTACACGGCGCTGTTCGAGTGAGTCGAGCGGGTCGCATGACCCCTCGTATCCTTCGCCCCTCGTGACCGAGCTGACGAGCACCACCGGAGTCGTCGCGCTGGCCGGCTGCGGCGCGGCGGCGCTCGCGCTGATCGCCGTCGCCGTGCTGGCGCTGCGACTGCGGCGCGTGCGGCGCGACCAGCGCGTCGTGCTGGGAGCGACAGGCATGCGCGACCTGCCGGCGCACGCGGCCGACCTCGAGCGCTCCTTCCGCGATCTGCACGACTACGTCGAGGACATGGCCAGCGGGATGCACACGCGGATGGCGAGCGCCGAGGACCGCCTCGAGGGCGCCGTCGCCTACCGCGCGCTCGTGCGCTACGACGCCTACGGCGAGATGTCGGGGCGCCAGTCGACGTCGATCGCGCTGCTCGACGCGACGCGCTCGGGGATCGTGCTCTCGTCGATCCTGCACCGCGACCAGGCGCGTCTCTACGCCAAGCGCGTGCAAGGCGGCAAGGGCGAGCTGGAGCTCTCGCCCGAGGAGGCCGAGGCGGTCCGGCTCGCGGTCAGCGGCGAGGCGCCTGCGCCGGAGGCCTGATGCGCATCGCCTACCTCGGCCCCGCGGGCACGAACACGCACGAGGCCCTGCTCGCCGCCGACGTCGGCGGCGGGCAGAACGAGCACGTTCCGCTCCCGACGATCCACGACTGCGTCGTCGCAGTGCAGCGCGGCGAGACGGAGCGCGCGTTCGTCCCGATCGAGAACGCGCTCGAGGGCTCGGTCAACGCGACGCTCGACGCGCTCGCCGTCGAGGCGGAGGACGTCGCGATCGTGGGCGAGGCGCTGCACCCGATCCACACCTGCCTGATCGCTCGGACGCCGATCGAGCTGAGCGCGATCGAGCGCGTCGTCTCGCATCCGCACGCCACTGCGCAGTGCGCCCACTTCCTGCGCACGCGCCTGCCGCAGGCGCGCGTGGTCGCGGCGAGCTCGACGGCGGAGGCGGTGCGCGCGGTCGCCGAGAACGAGGCGGACGCCGGCGTCGCCGCGCTCGGCAGCCGGCTCGCCGCCGAGCGCTACGGCTGCGAGCTGCTCGCCGTCGGAGTCGACGACGCCGCCGGCAACGAGACGCGCTTCGTCTGGCTCGCAGCGACTCCCGACCGCGCGGGTTCGATTCAATCGGGGCATGGACCGTGGAAGACGGCCGTCGTCTTCTGGGGCGTCGGCGCCGAGGCGCCGGGCTGGCTCGTGCGCTGCCTGTCGGAGTTCGCGTCGCGCGGGGTCAACCTGACGCGGATCGAGTCGCGCCCGCGCAAGCAGGGCCTGGGGCGCTACATGTTCTTCGTCGACCTCGAGGGACGGGCCGACGAGGGACCTGTCGCCGAGGCGCTCGTGGCGCTGCGTCCGCACGTCGAGCACCTGCGCGTGCTCGGGTCGTTTCCCGCCGCGTAGCGCTTCATTCCGGCTGTAGAGGCCCTGTGAAGGCGTCTTCCGGGCGATGCTCGCCCGCTACACTTGGCCCCCAGAACGTCATGGCCGTCTCCGTACCACCAGCTCAATCGGGGTCCGCGCCGCCACTGGGGCACCAGCGGCGCGGACGTGAGTCTGGCCGGGTGCTCGTCCTCAACGCCACGTTCGAGCCGATCAACGTCTGCACGGTCCGGCGCGCGGTGGTGCTGCTGTTGAAGGAGAAGGCCGAGGTGCTGGAGCACGGCACCTACGCGCTGCACTCGAGCAACTCGACGGTGCCGCGACCTGTCGTCATCAGGCTGGTGAGCTACGTCCGCGTCCCGCGCGACACGCATCGCCGCAAGATCACCCGCCGCGCCGTCTTCGCCCGCGACGACTGGACGTGCCAGTACTGCGGCTCGCGCACCAACCTGACCGTCGACCACGTCATCCCCCGCTCCAAGGGCGGCGGCTCGACGTGGGACAACATCGTCGCGTCCTGCGCGCCGTGCAACCGCCGCAAGGGCGACGCGCTGCCGCACCACGCCGGCATGATCCCTCGCCGCCTGCCGCGCACGCCGGGGCCGCACGTCTTCATCCAGGTCGCCAGCCCGACGATCCCGACGGCCTGGCGCGCCTACCTCGCCGCCTGAGATCCCACGCGGCCTCGACCCCGCGCGGGTCCCCTCTGCTTAAACGACGAAGGGCGCCTTCGACGGGGCGCCCTTCGCGAACAGCTCGGCTGGACAGTGCCCTCGACCAGCAGGTGTGTCAGGGCCGGCGGGACCAGTCCCGGCACCAGTCGAGGCGGTGTCTCGGTGTGGACTCCGCTACGCGGGGCCAGCCTTCCGACCTAGCGGCCGGACACCTCCAGGGTCCCGTAAGAACAGTCAGTCAAGGTACGGACCACCTCCTTTCTCTGGTCAAGCCAGAGTAGCGGACGGGTCCGACGGGGACGGCGGGTCTGGTCAGACCTCGGCGTCCTCGTCGCCGTTCGCGGAAACCGGCGGCGGATCCTCGTGCTGCGTCTCGACACCTGCCGTCAGGCCGTCGCCGTTGGACTCGGCGGTCGGCAGCTCCGAAAGCTCGGCGCCGTCTTCGCCGGCGACCTCCGGCTCGGACTCGACGACGAGCGCCACCGCGCGCACCAGATCCTCCTCGCGCACGTTCATCACGCGCACGCCGGTCGCCGAGCGGCCCTGCTGGCTGATGCCGCGCACGCCGGTGCGCTGGACCATGCCGTCCTGCGAGATGAAGACGAGCTCCTGGTGCTCGCGCACGACGAGCGCGCCGGCGAGCCCGCCCTTGGCCTCGGTGAGCTTGATCGTCTTGACGCCCTTGGCGCCGCGCGAGGTCTTGCGGTACTGGTCGATGCGCGTGCGCTTGCCGTAGCCGTTCTCGGTGATGACGAGCAGGTCCTGGTCGTCGCGTGCGATGTCCATCGCGATCACCTGGCCCTTGGGCCCGACGTCCATCCCGCGCACGCCGCTCGTGTCGCGGCCCATCGCGCGCGCGTCGGCCTCGCTGAAGCGCACCGTCAGGCCGGCGCGCGAGACGATGATGACCTCGTCGCCCTCGTCGACCCGGCGCACGGCGACGAGCTCGTCGTCGTCGCGGATGTTGATCGCGATGATCCCGTCGGCCTTGATAGGCGTGTTGTACGCCTGAAGCGCGGTCTTCTTGACGACGCCGTTGCGCGTCCCGAACAGCAGGTACGGCGACTCGGAGAAGTCGCGTGTCGAGAGCACCGACTGGACCCGCTCGCCTTCGCGCAGCGGCAGCAGGTTCACGAGCGCGCGGCCCTTCGCGGTGCGCTGCGCCTCCGGCAGCTCGTAGACCTTCAGCCGGTAGACCTTGCCGCGGTTGGTGAAGAACAACAGGAAGTCGTGCGTCGAGGTCACGAAGAGGTGCTCGATGTAGTCGCCGTCCTTCATGTCCATTCCGGTCACGCCGACCCCGCCGCGGCGCTGCTGGCGATAGGTCGCCAGCGGCAGCGACTTCACGTAGCCGGTCTGCGTGATCGTGATGACCATCTGCTGGTCGGCGATCAGGTCCTCGATGTCGATCTCGCCCTCGGCGTGTGAGATCTGCGTGCGCCGCTCGTCGCCGTAGGCGTCCGAGATCTCGCGCAGCTCGTCTTTGATGATCCCCATCACGCGCGCCTCGTCGCCGAGGATCGCGCGCAGCTCCTGGATGCGCTCGACGAGGTCGGCGTGCTCCTGCTTGATCTTGTCGGCCTCGAGCGCGGTCAGGCGGCGCAGCGTCAGCTGCAGGATCGCCTCGGCCTGGCGCTCGGTCAGCTCGAAGCGGTTGACGAGCCCGGTCCGCGCCGCCTCGGGATCGGGCGAGCTGCGGATCAGCGCGATCACCTCGTCGAGGTTCGCGAGCGCGATCAGCAGGCCCTCGAGGATGTGCGCGCGGTCCTCGGCGTTGCGCAGCTCGTACTTCGTGCGGCGAACGATCACCTCGCGCTGGTGGTCGACGTAGTGGCGGATGACCTCCGGCAGCGAGAGCGTCTTCGGCACGTTGTCGACGAGCGCGACCATGTTGACGCCGAACGTCGTCTGCATCGGCGTGTGCTTGTAGAGCTTGTTCAGCACGACCTTCGGGATCGCGTCGCGCTTGAGCTCGATCACGAAGCGCATGCCGCGGCGGTCGGACTCGTCGCGCAGGTCGCTGATCTCGGAGATCTTCTTCTCGTGCACGAGGTCGGCGATCTTCTGGATCAGGCCGCCGTCGCCGCCCTTCTTCACCTGGTAGGGCAGCTCGGTGACGATGATCGCCTCCTTGCCCTGCGACAGCGGCTCGATGTGCGCGACCGCCTGCACGCGGACCTTGCCGCGCCCGGTCTCGTACGCCTCGCGGATGCCGCCCATGCCGAGGATCAGGCCGCCGGTCGGGAAGTCCGGGCCGCGCATGTGCTGCATCAGCCCTTCGACACCGATCGACGGGTCGTCGATGAACGCGATCGTCGCCGCGATCGTCTCCCGCAGGTTGTGCGGCGGGATGTTCGTCGCCATGCCGACCGCGATCCCGGCCGAGCCGTTGACGAGCAGGTTCGGGAAGCGCGCCGGCAGGACCAGCGGCTCCTGGTTCTGGCCGTCGTAGTTGGGCCCGAAGTCGACGGTGTCGGCGTCGATGTCGCGCAGCATCTCGGTCGCGATGCGCGCGAGGCGGGCCTCGGTGTAGCGCATCGCGGCGGCGGGGTCGTCGTCGACGGAGCCGAAGTTGCCCTGGCCGTCGACGAGCGGGTGACGCAGCGAGAAGTCCTGCGCCATCCGCACGAGCGTGTCGTAGATCGCCGAGTCGCCGTGCGGGTGGTACTTGCCCATCGTGTCGCCGACGATGCGCGAGGACTTCGCACGCGGCCGGTTGGGCTGCAGCCCGGCCTCGTTCATCGCGAACAGGACACGGCGGTGGACGGGCTTGAGCCCGTCGCGCACGTCGGGCAGCGCG
The DNA here is from genome assembly GCA_035637995.1 of Conexibacter sp. Classification (GTDB taxonomy): domain Bacteria; phylum Actinomycetota; class Thermoleophilia; order Solirubrobacterales; family Solirubrobacteraceae; genus Conexibacter. The sequence continues at coordinate 102,828 of DASRAV010000015.1, forward strand.
CGTCCGACGATGACGGACATCGCGTAGTCGAGGTACGCCGAGCGCATCTCCTCCTCGAGCGCGCGCGGCTCGATGTTGCCGCCGCTGAGCTGGTCTGTGGCGCTCATGGTTCAGCTCACACGTCGAGGTTGGTCACGAGGCGGGCGTTCTCCTCGATGAAGTCGCGCCGCGGCTCGACCTGATCGCCCATCAGCATCGAGAAGACGCGATCGGCGGCGGTCGCGTCGTCCATCGTCACCCGCGCGAGCGTGCGTGACGCCGGGTCCATCGTCGTCTCGCGCAGCTGCTCCGGATTCATCTCGCCGAGGCCCTTGAAGCGGTTGATCTTCGCGCCGCGGCCGGCGAGGTCCATCACGACCGTCCGCAGCTCCTCGAACGACACCGCGTCGTCGCGATGCTCGGCGAGGCGCACGTCGAATGGCGGCGTGCCGACGGTCTGCACGAGCTGCTCGTAGACGCGCACGAGCTGGCGATACTCGTTCGCGTGCAACAGCGCGCGGCGCACGCGGCGCACGCGGGCGTGGCCGGTCTTCTGTTCGACGGAGCGCACGACGAGCTCGACGGGGTCCTCCTCGAGCAGCTCCACCGCGTACGGAGCGCCGTCGTCCGTGGGGCGCCGCAACAGCTCGATCAACGCGCTCTCCTCGGTGATCGTCTGCTCGAAGACCCCCGACTCCTCCAGGAACTCGACGACGTCGTGGCCCGCTATCGCACGCAGCGCGGCGGCCCAGCCGGCGTACTGCTTGAGCAGGCGCGTGAAGCGCTTCCACTTCGCCTCCGTGAGCTTCGCCTGCGTCGTACCGGAGCGGTCGCCGACCGTGAAGCGCTCGAGCTTGTCGGCGAGCAGGATCTCCTCCAGCTCCGACTCCTTCTCGATGTAGCGCTCGAGCTTGCCGGTCTTGAGCTTGTAGAGCGGCGGCTTGGCGATGTAGACGTAGCCGGCCTCGATCAGCTCCTGCATCTCGCGGAACAGCAGCGTCAGCACGAGCGTGCGGATGTGCGCGCCGTCGACGTCGGCGTCGGTCATCAGCACGATCTTGTGGTAGCGCGCCTTCTCGAGGTCGAACTCGTCGCGCACGCCGGTGCCGATCGCCGTGATCAGCGCCTGCACCTCGTTGTTCGCGAGCACCTTGTCGATGCGCGCGCGCTCCACGTTGAGGATCTTGCCGCGCAGCGGAAGCACCGCCTGCGTCGAGCGATCGCGGCCTTGCTTCGCCGAGCCGCCGGCGGAGTCGCCCTCGACGATGAAGATCTCCGACAGCGCCGGATCCTTCACCGAGCAGTCCGCGAGCTTGCCCGGCAGGCGCGAGTTCTCCAGCGCGGACTTGCGGCGCGTGAGGTCGCGCGCCTTGCGCGCCGCGGCCCGCGCCTGTGCGGCTTGCACGGACTTCATGATCACCGAGCGGGCGTCCTGCGGGTTCTCCTCGAGGAACTCGTCGAGGCCGCGATTGACGATCGACTCGACGAACCCCTGCATGCCGGGGTTGCCGAGCTTCGTCTTCGTCTGGCCCTCGAACTGCGGCTCGGCGAGCTTCACGGAGATGACGGCCGTGAGGCCCTCGCGCACGTCCTCGCCCTGGAGGTTGTCGTCCTTCTCCTTCAGCAGCCCCTTCTCGCGGGCGTACTTGTTGAGCGTGCGCGTGAGCGCGGAGCGGAAGCCGCTGAGATGCGAGCCGCCCTCGTGCGTGTTGATGTTGTTGGCGAACGAGAAGACCGACTCCTGGTAGGAGCCGTTCCACTGCATCGCGACCTCGACCGCGCCTTCCTCGCTCTCGCCGGAGAAGTAGATGATCTTCTTCTGCGCCGGTTCCTTGTTCTCGTTCAGGTAGGCGACGAAGTCCTCGATCCCGCCTTCGTACTGGAACTCGACCTTGCGGCCCTCGCCGCGCTCGTCGGTGAGCGAGATCCTCAGGCCGCGGGTCAGGAACGCCGTCTCACGCAGCCGCTCCTCGAGCGTCGTGAAGTCGTAGTCGAGGCTCTCCATGATCTCGTCGTCGGCCAGGAACGTGATGCTGGTGCCTGTCTCCTTCGTCGCGGCGCCCTTCGCCAGCTCGGCCTGGGGCTTGCCGCGCACGTAGTCCTGCGCGAACGTGAAGCCGTCGCGCCGCACCTCGACGTGCAGCGTCTCGGAGAGCGCGTTGACGACCGAGACGCCGACGCCGTGCAGCCCGCCGGAGACCTTGTAGCCGCCCCCGTCGCCGAACTTGCCGCCGGCGTGCAGGACCGTGAGCACGACCTCGACGGCCGGCTTCTGCTCCTTCTCCATGATCGCGACGGGGATGCCGCGGCCGTCGTCGACGACCGTGATCGAGTTGTCCGGATGGATCGTGACCGCGACGCTCGAGCAATGGCCCGCGAGCGCCTCGTCGACGGAGTTGTCGACGACCTCGTAGACGAGATGGTGGAGGCCGCGAACACCGGTCGAGCCGATGTACATGCCCGGTCGCTTGCGCACCGCCTCGAGTCCCTCGAGCACGGTGATGTCCTGGGCGTCGTACGTACGGGCGGGCTGGTCAGCCCCTGGGTTCTCGGTGGCCAACGGTCCTCCGATGACGTTGCAACGCCCCGGATCCGCGCCGGGGGAGGCGCGCCGGGGCGTGGAAGGTTGGTGGATATGAGGATAGCACAGCGGTCCCCTGGACCGGGGTCCGGCGTGAACAGGAAATACCTGCAAAACCGCATAAAAGACCACATCGATCGCGTTGGGATCGCATGCTCATCGAGGCGCCGTGCGCGTGCCGGTCACGCAGCGCAGTCGCTGGACCCCGTCGGAGCCGATCGCGGCGTTGAGTCGCTCGACGATCTGCGGTCCCATCAGGTCGAGCTCCTGCGCCCAGACGGAGGACGCGCAGGCGATCGTCAGCACCCCGCCGCGGGCTGCGACGGGGGTCGCCTCGCGCGCGATCGCAGGTCCCGCGACCGCGCTCCAGACGCGCTGGACGTCCGCCAGCAGCGACGCCGGCGCGAGCGCGCGCTCGAGTGGCGCGAGCGCGAGCGCGAGGGGCCGGGGAGCGTGGCGCTTCACGCTGCCGCCGCCACGGCGAGTATCGATCCCTCGGCGACCGCGAGCCGCGTCACTCCGGGCTCCGTCGCCCCCGGCACGTGGTCGAGGTCGGTCGTCGTGACGACGCTCTGCCCCCCGCCGTCGCGCAGCAGCGCCACGAGCCGCGCGCGGCGCTCGCCGTCGAGCTCGCTCATCACGTCGTCGAGCAGCATCACGGGCGTCGCGTTGCGCGTCGCGGCGATCGCCTCCCGCTCCGCGAGCAGCAGGGCGAGCAGGGCGAGACGCTGCTGGCCCTGCGAGCCGTAGGCGCGCAGCTCGCGGCCCTCGCGCGTGAGCGCGAGGTCGTCGCGATGCGGCCCATGCCCGCTGAAGCCGCGCTCGAGGTCGGACGCGTGGCGATCGGCCAGCTCCTGCGCAAGCTGCTCGGCGCTGTCCGCGCGCGAGCGCGGCCGATAGGCGACGGCCGGCTCGCCGTCGAGGCCGAGCGCATCGGCCCGCTCGGCGAAGCGCTCGGCGACTGCCGCGACTGCCGCGGAGCGATCCGCCATCAGCGCGATCCCGTGCTGCGCGAGCTCCCGATCCCAGGCTGACAGCGATGCGGCGGCGGCGTGGCCCGCCCGGATGCGTGCGAGCAGCGCGTTGCGCTGCGCGAGCGTCTGGGCATACGCGCGGCGCGTGGCGACGCGCGCGGGCCACAGCGCCGCCACGACCTGATCCACATGGGCGCGCCGCAGCGACGGCGTGCCCTTCACGAGCTCGAGCCGGTCGGGCAGGAAGACGCTGACCAGCGGCCGGCCGGGGGCGTCGAGCAGCCGCTCCACGCGCACGCCGTCGAGCATCATGCGCTTCGGCTGCCCGGACTCGAAGCCGACGCTCAGCTCGTGACGGCCATCCTCGGCCTCGGTCGTCACCTCGACGCGCGTGACGCGCTCGCCGAAGCGGATCAGCTCGCGCTCGTTCGTCGTGCGCGCGGAGCGGCCGGTGCAGCCGAAGTAGACCGCATCGAGCAGGTTCGTCTTGCCTGCCCCGTTGCGGCCCGTGACGACCGTGACGCCGGCGCCCAGCTCCACCTCGGCCGCGGCGTAGCTGCGGAAGTCGCGCAGCGAGATGCGCACGATCCGCACGGCGGCCTCTACACGTTCAGGCGAATCGGCATGATGAGGTAGAGGAAGCCGCCGTCGCCGGCCGCCTGGATCAGGCCGGGACGCAGCGGACTGATCAGCTTCAGCACGATGTCGCCGCCCTCCACCCCCTCGAGCCCGTCGCGCAGGAACTCCGGGTTGAAGCCGATCTCGAACGGCTCACCCTGGAAGGCCACCGGCAGCGCCTCCTGTGCCTCGCCGATGTCGGGCGTCTGCGCCGAGATCGTCAACTCGCCCGGCTGGAAGGACAGTCGCAGCGGCGCGTTCTTCTGCGCCAGCAGCGAGATGCGGCGCACGACGTCGGTCAGCTCCGCGCCGGCGATCGTCAGCTCGTGTTCATAGGCATCCGGCAGCAGCTGGCGGTAGTTCGGGAACTGGCCTTCGATCAACCGGGAGGAGAGCACCACGCCGGCGATCTGGAACACGATCTGGTTCTGGCGCACGCCAACCACGAGCTCCGCGTCGTCGAGCTGCTGCACGAGTCGCGCCAGCTCCTGCAGGGCGCGCGCCGGTACGTTCGCCTCGAAGCCGCTCGCCAGCGGCTGCTCGAGCTGCGTCTCCTTCACGCTCAGGCGATAGGAGTCCGTGGCCACCATCCGCAGCTCGCGATCCGACGCTGAGACGAGGATCCCGGTCAGGACCGGCCGCGTCTCGTCGCGCGAAGCCGAGTTGGCGACCCGCAGCACGGTCGCGACGAACGCCTGGGCGGGGACGCGGACGGTTCCGTCGCTGTCGGGCTCGGGGAACGGCGGGAAGTCCTCCGAGCGCAGCGTGCGGATGTGGAAGGTCGCATTGCCGGCGACGAGCTCGACGTCCTGCTCGGCTGCGCGCAACTCGAGCGACACCGATGGGCCGGAGAGCGAGCGCACCACATCCACGAGCAGGCGAGCGGGGAGGACAACCGAGCCCTCGCGCTCGATCTGAGCGGGGAGCGGGACCCGCAGGCCGACTTCGGTGTCCGTCGCTCGCAACTCGACGTGACCGTCGACGGCATGGATCTGCACGCCGGAGAGCGCCTGGATCGCGCCGCGGGTCGAGGCGACGCGGCTGACGGTCTGCAGTTGCGCGAGGAGCTCCTCGCGTGCGGCCGAAAGCTTCACGACGAATACCTCGAGTGGGGAGAGATCATTGTCATAGGGGCAGTCAAGATGTGCACGGAAGCGTCAAATCGCCGCGTGATGCGGGGAAATGGCGCACATCAAAGGGTCGCAGCTGTGAAGAGAGTCTTTCAGGCACGGCGGTCGTCTCCGCCGTGCTGAAGCGTCGCGGTCACGTCCCGGACGACCTCGTAGGCCTCGGCGTCTGCGGCGATGCGCTGCGTCGCGCGGCGGCAGGCGTGGAGGACGGTCGTGTGGTTGCGTCCTCCGAAGGCGCGGCCGATGGCGGGCAGCGTCTCGTCCGTCAGCTCGCGTGCGAGGTACATCGCGACCTGGCGGGCCCATGCGACGCGCGCGGTGCGGTCGGGAGAGCAGAGCGCTTCGGGAGAGACGCCGAGGCGCGCGGAGGTCGCACGCTGGATGGCTTCGACGGTGCTGGTGGTGGGCGCACTGTGCGGGTAGAGGCCGTCGAGCACGTGAGTCACAAGCGATCGGTCGATCGGCCGACCCGTCAGCGATTGGAATGCGACGACGCGGATGAGGGCGCCCTGTAGAGCGCGCACGTTCGTGGTGACCCGCTCGGCCAGCGGGAGGATCGCCTCCGGCTCGGCGAGTTCGACGCCGTCGTGCTGGACGCGCTTGCGCAGGATCGCCAGGCGCGTGGCGATGTCGGGCGGGCGGATGTCGCAGACGAGGCCGGACTCGAAGCGCTCGCGCAGCCGCTCGGCGAGCGCGCCCATGTCGCTCGGCATACGGTCGCACGTGACGACGAGCTGGCTGCCGGTCTCGTAGAGCGCGTTGAAGGTGTGGAAGAACTCCTCCTCGATCTTCGCCTTGCGCTCGAGGAACTGGACATCGTCGATCAGCAGGATGTCCGTGTCGCGGTAGCGACGCTTGAAGTCCTCGATCGAGGACGACTTGAGCGCGCCGACGAAGTGGTTCGTGAACGCCTCGAGCGTCGTGTAGCGCACGGTGAGGCCATCGCCGTACTCGCCCACGTAGTTGGCGATCGCATGCAGGAGGTGCGTCTTGCCGAGACCCGGCGGGCCGTAGAGGAACAGCGGGTTGTAGGCCTGACCCGGCAGTTCGGCGACGGCAAGCGACGCGGCGTGGGCGAGGCGGTTGCCGTCGCCGATCACGAACTGGTCGAAGGTGTACTTCGGGTTGAACGCGTCGTTCGGGGTGTGCCCGCGGCGCCGGGGAACGGCGGCTCGGGACGGCTCCGGCGTCGTGCCCGGCGCGACGATCGCCACGGTGCTCGTGGGCCCGAGCACGGTGGCGGCGCACGTCTGCAGCACGCGCGAGAAGCGATCGGCGACCCAGGTTCGAATCTCATCCGGAGCGGCGATGAGCAACCGGTCGCCGTCGAGCGCCTGCGCCGCGAGGGGCGCGAGCCAGAGGTGGTACGTGGAGTCCGTGACGACGCGCCGAAGCTCGGCTTGGATCTGGGACCAGGTGTGCTCGAGCTGGGGGGGCACAGGCGTCGTGGTACGACTCCTCGACGGAGGGAATTGCGGGATATAGAGGGGCAGCCGGCCCCGGCGGGGCGGCGAATATAGCAGCGAGCCGCTGGGTCGTTCCCGCCTACTTCCCGACCCCGACCTGCGACTGTGCAAATCGCGGGAAAAAGTCCGTAGACAACCCTGAGACGAGCGAGCGCAACTGTCGATCGGGTGTGCAGAGCGTGTCGACAACCGCGCCGCGCCGCGCCGTCCCGCGCGCGTATACTGGCCCTCCCCGACGGGAATCGTGAGCCATGAAACGCACCTATCAGCCAAAGAAGCGCAAGCGCGCCCGCGCGCACGGGTTCCGCACCCGCATGCAGACGAAGGCCGGACGGATGACGCTGAAGCGTCGCCGCTCCAAGGGCCGCAAGCGCCTCACCGTCTGATGCCGGCCCGCCCGCCCGCGCGGCCGGGCGTTGCTGCCCGGCGAGGCAAGCGCGGGCGTCTGTCTCGCAGCGCGGAGTTCGACCGGGTCTTCCGACAGGGCCGTTCCCAGGGCAATCGCGCCCTGGTCCTCTACAGCTTCCCGCGCGGCGAGGAGGGGGAGCCGCGGCTCGGGCTGTCCGTCTCGCGCAAGGTCGGCGGGGCCGTCGACCGCAATCGCGTGAAACGACTGCTGCGCGAGGCGTTCGAGCTGGAGTCGCCCCGCCTGCCGGAAGGGTATGACGTCGTGCTCGTCGCGCGACCCGAAGCGCGCACGATCGCCGAGCGCGAAGGCCTCGACGGCATCCGCGCCGGCCTCGCCGAGCTGGTGGACCAACTGCGCGAGCGCCAGCAGGGCGAGGCGCGATGACGCTGCTGCGCCGCCTTGCGATCGCCCCGATCCGCTTCTATCAGCGTTTCGTCTCGCCGGGCCTTCCGCGGCGCTGCAAGTACGAGCCGACGTGCTCCGCCTACGCCGCGCAGTCCGTGCGAGAGTTCGGCATACTGCGCGGGCTGGTGCTCGCGGGCTGGCGGCTGATGCGCTGCAATCCATGGAGTCACGGCGGGTACGACCCCGTCCACGACCAGCGTCTCTTCGCCGCCCCCCGACCGACCGCGCCGCGCGCCTGAGCTCATCCCCATGCCCGTCGTCTTCGCCAACGTCCTGCAGCCGCTGATCGACGTCTGCGAGCAGGTCCTCCTCTTCTTCCACGACACCGTGGGAACGGGCTGGGGCTTCGCGATCATCCTGCTGACGATCACGGTGCGCATCTTCCTGCTGCCGCTCACGCTGCGCCAGGCGAAGTCCATGCAGCGCCTCCAGGTGCTCGCGCCGGAGATCAAGAAGATCCAGGCGAAGTACAAGGACGACAAGCAGCGCCAGCAGCAGGAGATGATGCGGTTCTACCAGGAGAACAAGGTCAACCCCCTGGCCTCCTGCCTGCCGCTCGTCGTCCAGTTCCCGTTCTTCATCGCGCTGTACTTCATGTTGCGCACCGATCTGCGCGCGGACATCTGCGGGCAGACGGCGAAGGCCTGCCACGACGCGACCGCTGCGCAGTTCGCGAGCGTGCCTGCGCTGCCCGGCAGCGAGAGCTTTCTCTTCATCCACGACCTGACGGCACCGGCGACGGGTGCGGCGCTCGTCGTGCTGATCATCCTCTACGTCGGCACGCAGCTCGCCTCGAGCGTCCTCAGCACGGCGGCGATGGACAAGAACCAGCGGATGCTCATGCTGGCGCTGCCGATCGTCTTCGTGACCTTCGTGATCCGCTTCCCGGCAGGCCTGATGGTGTACTGGATCACGACGAACTCGTGGACGATCGTGCAGCAGCTGATCGTCAGGCGAACGGTCGGGCCGATCAGGCCGCCGGCGGGTGCTCCGGTGCCAGCCGGCGCGACCGCGATGGCCGGCGGCGGCGGAGACAAGCGTGCCGGGAAGCGTGCTGCGCCGGCGGCCAAAGGCTCCTCGAACGGCACGGCAACCACCGCACCGCCGTCGGCGCGCAAGAAGAAGAAGCGCACGGGGCGCCGGCGATGAGCCCCGTCGAGCCCAGCGAAGCCGCCGACCGCGTCCGCGAGCTGCTGGAGCGCATCCTCGACGCGGTCGGCGTCGATGCGGAGATCGAGCTGTCCGAGACCGACGACGCGCTGACGGCGAATCTCGACGGCGAGGATCTGGGGCTGCTGATCGGCCGGCACGGGCAGACGATTGACGCGATCCAGCACATCGCCTACCGAATCGCCTACCAGGGCTCCGATGGACGCAAGCGCGTGACGGTCGACGCCGCCGGATATCGCGCGCGGCGGGCCGAGGTGCTGCAGCAGGACGCCGACGACGCCGCGGACGAGGCGCTGGAGACGGGGCGCCCCGTCGCTCTGGATGCGATGAACGCGGTCGAGCGCCGCGTCGTCCACGAATACCTGCGCGATCGCGACGGGATCGAGACGTACAGCGAGGGCGAGGAGCCCGATCGCCATCTGGTCGTTGCGCCGTCTCAAGCGTAGTTCGGCGCGCAATTCGTCGCAGAGCGCGTGGTGTTTCACGTGAAACATTCGTGCGATACGGCCGACGAGCGGAGTGCCCTCGTTGAGCGCTACGGCCTCGCATCGAACGCCGCATCGCAGTTGCGCGCGCTGCTCGACACGCTGGAGGCGGATCCGCACGCCCCGACGACGGTTCGGGATCCGCACGAGGCGGTCGACGTCCACCTCGCCGACTCGCTCGTGGCGCTGGAGCTGCCGGACGTACGGGATGCCTGTGCGCTTGCGGACCTCGGCGCCGGCGCCGGCTTCCCGGGTCTCGCGCTTGCCGTCGCGTTGCCATCCGCGGCGGTGACGCTCGTGGAGAGCAACGCGCGCAAGTGTGACTTCATCCGCAAGGCCGCCGCCGCGGCCGGACTTCGGAACGTCCAGGTGGTGGCCGAGCGCGCCGAGTCGTGGGCCGAGGGCGTCGGGCGCTGCGACGTCGTGACCGCGCGGGCGTTGGCGCCGCTCGCTGTGATCGCCGAGTACGCGGCACCGCTGCTGCGCGACCGCGGGGTCGTCGTCGCGTGGAAGGGGCGCCGTGAGCGCGACGAGGAGCAGGCTGCGTCCCGGGCCGCGGCCGAGCTCGGGCTCGAGCTCGAGCTGGTGGTTCCCGTTGCCCCGTACACGGGCGCTGCGCACCGTCATCTGCACGTGCTGCGCAAGGTCGCACCGACGCCCGAGCGCTTCCCGCGCCGGCCCGGCAGCGCGAGGAAACGCCCGCTCGGAGCGGGGAAGAGGGCGACCTCCGACCGTGCGCGCGACTAACGTGGGCGCCGTGGGAACCGTCTACGCGATCGCGAACCAGAAGGGCGGCGTCGGCAAGACGACGACGGCCGTGAACCTCGCCGCCTGCATCGCGGAGGCGGGCTACGAGACGCTGCTCGTCGACATGGACCCGCAGGCCAACGCGACGCTCGGGCTCGGCGTCCCGAAAGACGCCGTGCCGAGCATCTACGACGTGCTCGCGGGCGAGGCGACGCTCGGCGAGGCGGTGCGTGAGACGACGATCGATCACCTCTCCCTCGTGCCCTCCAGCCCAGATCTGGCGGGCGCCAACGTCGAGCTGCCGCGCCTGGAGGGCTCCGAGAATCGCCTGCGGGACGCGATGGCGCCGAAGCGCGACCAGTTCGCGTTCACGATCCTCGACTGCCCGCCGTCGCTCGGACCGCTCACCGTCAACGCGCTCGTCGCCGCCGATCGCGTGATCGTGCCCGTCCAGGCGGAGTACTTCGCGCTCGAGGGACTCGCCGGCCTGCTCGACACGCTGAGCCTGATCCAGCGCGAGCTCAACCCGCACCTGACCGTCGCCGGGATGCTGCTGACGATGCACGACGGCCGCACGCGGCTCGCGCAGGACGTCGAGCGCGAGGTGCGCGACCACTTCCCGGCGCTGGTCTTCGACACGGTCATTCCGCGTAACGTCCGCGTCGGGGAGGCACCGAGCTTCGGCCGGCCCGTGATCCATCACGATCCGCACTGCGCCGGGTCCGACGCCTACTTCGAGCTCGCGAAGGAGGTGGCTGCGCGTGGCTGAGGCACGTGGCATGGGCCGCGGCCTCGCCGCCATTCTCTCGGCTGCGCCCAAGGACGGGGCGGAGGAGTTGCGCACCATTCCGATCGAGCTGATCGGGCCCAGCCCGCATCAGCCGCGCAAGCGCTTCGACGAGGAGGCGCTGGCCGCGCTGGCCTCCTCGCTGGAGGCGCGCGGCGTGCTGCAGCCGGTGCTGGTGCGGCCGCTGGCTGGGGGCCGCTACGAGCTGATCGCCGGCGAGCGCCGCTGGCGCGCCGCGGGACTCGCGGGGCTCGAGCAGATCCCCGCGATCGTCCGCCACGACGACGATGCCGCGTCGCTCGAGCTCGCGGTGATCGAGAACATGGCCCGCGAGGACCTCAACCCGGTCGAGGAGGCGCGCGCCTGCGCCGCGCTCGCCGATGAGCTCGGCCTCACGCGCGAGGAGATCGGCAAGCGCATCGGCCGCAGCCGCGTGGCGGTCTCGAACCTCGTGCGCCTGCTCGACCTGCCCGACGATGCGCTCGATTTGCTGGAGCGAGGCGAGCTGAGCGAGGGCCACGGCCGCGCGCTGCTGCTGGCCCACGATCACGACGCCCGCCGCGGCCTCGCCCGCGCTGCCGCGACCGCCGGTTGGACGGTGCGCGAGCTGGAGCGCCGCGCGCGCAGCGCCGGCGAGCCCACGCCTCGGCGCGCACGCGCGCCGGTCCATCCCGACCAGGAGGCGGCCGCGGCGCAGATCGCCGACGCCTTCAGCGGGGCGCTCGGCACCGACGTCCGCGTCGCGCCGCACGGCGACGGCTACCGTCTCCAGCTGGCGTTCGAGACGGTCGACGAGGCGCTTGAGCTCGCCCGCCGCCTCGGCATCCGCGCGGTCGTCTGAGGCCTTCGGCGGCTCACGCCGACACCCCGTGCCCGTGCCGCTAGAATCGCCACTCCCGGGCGATTAGCTCAGTCGGTTAGAGCGCTTCTCTGATAAGGAAGAGGTCCCTGGTTCGAATCCAGGATCGCCCACTGAAGTGCTGCGGACCGCAGGAGTGCCCGGTCGGCGTGCGGATCTCCCCCCGACCCCACGATCGTCCGTGAACGGGGCCCGACGCCGCAGAACGCTGGCGAAACGCGCGCCTATACTTGCCCCTCGTCCCGATCCAGGAGCAGTCCGTGCAGGAGATGGTCATCTACGGCGTGAGCTTCGACATGGTCGGCAAGCAGCCGATCGTGCTGCTCAAGACCGTCGACAGCAACAAGTTCCTGCCGATCTGGATCGGCCATCCGGAGGCCGCGGCGATCCTGATGAAGCTGCAGGGCGCGAGCACGCCGCGGCCGATGACGCACGACCTGCTCTCCGCGGTCCTCACTGAGCTGGAGATCAACTGCACGCGCGTGGCGGTCACCGAGCTGCGCGAGAACACCTTCTACGCGTCGATCACGCTCACCGTGAACGGCAAGGAGCTGGAGATCGACTCGCGCCCGAGCGACGCGCTCGCGCTCGCCGTGCGCGCCGGCGCGCCCATCTTCGCGGCCGAGGAGGTGATCGCCGAGTCGGCGATCGAGTTCGAACACGAGGTCGAGGACACCGAGGAGGTCGTCGAGAAGTTCAAGGACTTCCTCGACCAGGTCACCCCCGAGGACTTCGCCGGCGACAGCTGAGCCGCCGCGCCCGGCCGGTCCCGCTTCGGTTTCCCTCAGCGCGCCAGCGCGTCCGCGATCAAGCGCTCCACGAGCCCGTCGAACGTGATCCCCGCCGCCTCGGCCGCCTGGGGCAGCAGGCTCGTCTCCGTGAGCCCCGGCACCGTGTTCGCCTCCAAGACGAACAGCTGCTCGCCGTCCTCGTGCAGCATCAGGTCCACCCGCGCGAAGCCGCTGCAGCCGAGCGTCCGATAGGCCTCCACCGCGAGCGAGGACGCCTGCTCCGCAAGCGCGTCCGGCAGCTCCGCCGGGCAGACGAAGCGCGTGCGGCCGATCTCGTAACGCGCCTCGAAGTCGTAGAAGTCCTTCTCGTTGGGAACCGCCTCGACGATCGGCAGCGGTCGCGGTGCACCGTCCTCCTCGACGATCGAGACCGCCAGGTCCCGGCCCGGTACGTAGCGCTCCAGCAGCACCTTGCGGTCGTACGAGAACGCCGAGACCAGGGCGGCCGGCACGTCCCCTGCTCCACGCGCGAACTTGATCCCGAGCGCCGAGCCCTGCGCCGCCGGCTTGACGACGAGCGGGAACGCGAGCTGACGCTCGATCGCCGGCAGCGCCTGCGCCGCGCCGAGCTCGCGGAACGCCGTCTCGCTGAAGGCGTGGAAGTCGGGCGTCGGAATCTCGGCGCCGCGGAGCAGATGCTTGGCGAGCACCTTGTCCCAGCAGCGGATGCAGGCCGCCACGCGCGAGCCCGTGTAGGGAATCCCGAGCACTTCCAGCAGCTCCTGCACGGTGCCGTCCTCGCCATCGCGTCCGTGCAGCGCGACGAACGCGGCGTCGGGGCGCAGCTCCATCAGCCGCTCGACCAGATCGGGGCCCGCGTCGACCGCGACCACCCGGTGTCCGAGCCGCTCGAGCGCGTCCTGCACCTGCGCGCCGGACTTCAACGACACCTGCCGCTCGAGCGAGCGGCCGCCCTTGAGGACTGCGACGGTGCTCATTCGGCTTCGGCGCGACCGCGCCGCGAGCCACGACGCGGCGGCAGCTGCAGCACGTCTGCGAGCCCCTCGGCCGCCGTCGGTCGCGCCGGCGCGGGCGCCGTCGGCTCGGCGCCGGTCAACGTGCCGTAGAGCCCGACCTGCTCGGCGACGACCTTGCCGATCCGGCGCACGCCCTCGCGGATCTGATGCTCGTCGACGCCGGAGAAGTTCAGCCGCATCGAGGAGCCGCCACGGCCGTCGAGGTAGGCCGCGCGACCGGGGACGAACGCGACGTTCTCGCGCAGCGCGCGCGCGAGCAGGTCGGTCGTGTCGATGTAGTCGGGCAGCGTCGCCCAGATGAACAGGCCGCCCTGCGGCCGCGTCCACGCCGCCTCGCGCGGAAAGTGCTCTGCGAGCGCGTCGAGCATCGCGTCGCGGCGGCTGCGGTAGAGGTCGAGCAGCGACTCGACGTACGCGCGCCAGCCGCCCTGCTCGAAGTAGGTCGTCACGAACAGCTGCGTCATCGAGGAGCTGCAGAGGTCCGCAGCCTGCTTGCCGAGGTTCATCTTCTGCAGCACCGGCCGCGGCGCAGCGGCCCAGCCGAGCCGGATCCCCGGCGAGAGGATCTTCGAGAACGTGCCGAGGTAGATCACGAACGCGCCGCCGTCGAGTGCGTAGAGCGGTGGCAGCGCGTCGCCTTCGTAGCGCAGCAGGCCGTACGGGTTGTCCTCGAGCACGAGCAGCTCGCGCTCGTGCGCGATGCGGACGAGCCGCTGGCGGCGCGGCAGCGACATCGTCACCCCGCCGGGGTTCTGGAACGTCGGCACGGTGTAGATGAACTTCGGTCGCCGGCCCTCGCGCTCGAGGCGATCGAGCGTCTCCTCCAGCTCGTCGACTCGCATGCCGTCCTCGTCGAGCGCGATCTGCACGACGTCGGCCTCGTAGGAGCAGAACGTCGGCACCGCGCCGGGGTAGGTGGGCGCCTCGGCGACGATCACGTCGCCCGGGTCGATCAGCGTCTTGCAGACGAGGTCGATCACCTGCTGGCCGCCGGTGGTGACGAGCAGCTCGTCCTCGTCGACCGACATTCCCTCCGCCGCCATCACCTCGGCGATGCAGCGCGCCGCGGCCGCGAAGCCCTCCGTCGGCCCGTACTGGAGCGCCTTCGCGCAGGACTCCTCCGCCACCGTCGCCATCAGCGACGCGTACGTCGCAGGCGGGAACGTCGAGGTGTCGGGCAGGCCGCCCGCGAGCGAGATCACTTCCGCGCGATCGGTGAGCGCCATCAGGTCGCGCATCGCGGAGGACTTCATGACCTTCGTGCGCGCGGCGAACAGGCCGGCGTAGCGCTCGAGATCGCGCGCGGTCGAGCGCGGCGGCTCGCGGCCGGTCATCGGCGGGTCGTCTCCGCGGACACGGAAGGGACTTCGCCGCGGCGGCCCGGAAGCCTGTCGCGGTTGGCTATCGTCATGCAGCCACGCTATCGAACCTCATGACGCTCTTCCTCGACATCTGCCTCGGCATCGGCCTCGCGCTCGCGGTCGGGCTGCGTCCGTTCCTGCCGGCGCTGCTCGTCGCGGCGCTCGCGCGCGGCGACGTCGGGATCGACTTCGAGCACACGAAGGCGGCGTTCGTCGAGCGGCCGGCCTTCCTTGCCGCGCTCGTGGTCGGGGTGGTCGTGCTCGTGCTCGCCGAGCGACGGCTGGGGCCCGATCGCGTCGAGCGGGGACCGTTCGGCGCCGCCGTGGCGGGGATCGGCCTCGGCCTCGGCGCGCTGCTGTTCGGCGGCGCGCTCGCCGACGACGGCTACGCCTTCTGGCCCGGGCTGATCGGCGGGATCGCGTGCGCAGCGCTCGCGCAGGCGGCGGTCCGCAGCCTCTTCGCCCGCACGCGCGGCCGGCTCGACGCCGAGGCGGCGAAGGCGCTGCCCGTCTACGCCGAGGGCAGCAGCCTCAGCCTCGCCGGGCTGTCGGTGCTCGCGCCGCCGATCTCGCTGCCGGCGCTTGCCTTCCTCGCCTGGCTTCTGCTCGGCGGCCGTCGCAGCGAGGGCCGCAAGTATGCGGGCCTGCGCATCCTGAAGTGAGCGAGTGAGCGGCCCGCCAAAGCTCGTCGTCACCGTCATCGACGGGCTCAAGCCGGCAATGCTGGAGCGGGCGGTCGCGCTCGGTCGCGCGCCGATCCTGAAGCTGCTGATGGAGCGCGGCGCGTACGTGTCCGACTGCGTGGCGGCGTTCCCTTCCGTCACGCCCGTGTGCGCCGCGAGCATCGCGACCGGGACGGGCCCGGATGAGCATCGCATTCCCAGCATGAACTGGTACTCACGCGAGGAGCGGCGCTACGTCGAGTACGGGTCGAGCTTCTCGGCGAGCCGCAAGGCGGGCGTGCTGCGCTCGCTTACGGACACCGTCTACAACATGAACGCGCGCCATCTCGCGCCGGAGACGCTGACGTTCTTCGAGCGCCTGGACGACGCCGACGTGCGCACCGCGGGCACGACGTACCTGATGTACCGCGGTCGCCACCGCCACGCGGTGACGAACGAGACGGCGCTCGCGCGGATCGCGACCTCGACCGTCTTCCGCGAGCCGGTGCTCGGCCCGCGCGAGCTCTTCTACGCGGACCTGTTCGCGAGCCGCCGCACCGGCTGCCGCGGCCAGCTCGGGATGCCCGGTCAGCGCGACCGTCACAGCGGCTGCGTCGGAGCCCATCTCGTCGAGCACGACCTGTTCGACTTCCTGCTCTTCTCGCTGCCCGACAACGACGCCTGGTCGCACCGCAACGGCCCGCACGCGCAGGTCACCTCGATCGCCGCCGCCGACCGCCAGCTCGAGCGGCTGATGCGCGCCGGCGGCGGCCCGGAGCGCTTCCTGGAGCAGCACGCGATGATCGTCCTGGCCGACCACTCGCACACCGCCGTGGAGGCGAGCATCCGCCTCGATGCGCCGTTCGCCGACTGGGACGTCGCGAAGCCGAACGGGCCGAACGCCGGCGCGGGCAGGATCGCGATCAGCCCCGCGCAGCGCTCGGCGATGCTCTACGTGCTCGACGAGGAGGGGCGCAGCGAGCGGGCCGCCGAGCTGGCGCGCGTCGCCGCCGAGATCCCCGGCGTCGACCTCGTGATGCGCCGTGCGGCTCCACGCGAGGGCTCGATCGCGAGCGAGCGCGGCGAGCTTCGCTTCGCGCCCGGCGGCGACCTCGAGGACCTGCGCGGCCGTCGCTGGAGCGTCGACGGCGAGCTCGCGGCGATCGGTGCGCACGTGCAGGACGGGCGCATCCTGGGCCTGAACTACCCCGACGCGCTGGCACGCGCCTGGTCTGCGCTCACCTGCCCGACCGCCGGCGACGTGCTGCTGTCGGCCGGGCCGGGCTACGAGTTCGTCGACTGGGGCGGCGCCGCGCACGTCGGCGGCGGTAGCCACGGGTCGTTGCACCGCAGCGACTCGCTCGCGCCGCTGCTGTGGTGTGGCACGGGTGGGGCCGAATCTGCCGACGCGCGCGAGCAGTGGACGCTGCAGGACGTGCTGCCGATGGTGACCGGGCACTTCGGGCTGAGTGTCTGAGCGACCGAGCCGGTCCCCGCCGAGAGCTACGCTGTCCCACATGCCGCAGGAGGCGACTGCCGTCGCGCTGCCGTTGCACCGCCGGGTGCGTCACGGCTTGCGCCATCCCCACAACTGGCTCCAGTTGATGCGCTACGCCGTCGTCGGCGCGAGCGGCTATGTCGTGAATCTCGCGGTCTTCGCGCTCGCCGTGCACGCGGTTGCGGTCGACTACCGCGTCGCCGCGGTGCTCGCCTTCCTCGTCTCGGTCGCGAGCAACTTCTGGTGGAACCGCCGTTGGACGTTCGCAGCACATGACGGCCACGCCGGCTTTCAGGCGGCGCGCTTCCTCGTCGTGAGCGTCGGCGCGTTCCTCGTCAGCTACGCGATGCTCCTGGTGCTGGTCGAAAGCGCCGGGCTGCCGAAGGTCGCCGCGCAGGCGGCCGCGATCCTCACGGCGACGCCGTTCGCGTTCCTCGGGCAGAAGCTCTGGAGCTTCCGCACGTGAGGCGAGCCGCGGCGCTCATCGCCGCGGTCGTGCTGCTCGCGGTGCCGTCGGCCGCCGAGGCGGTCGCTTCCACGCCCTCCATCGGGCTGCCCGTTCCCCAGCTTCAGCCGACGAGCGCGACGGCGGCCACCCAGCCGACGGCGGTCGACCCGAACGCGCTCAGCACGCCGCCGAGCCCCTCGCTGCCGCCGCCCGCCCATCGCCTCACCGCTCGGCAGGTCGAGGCGATCGCGAACGCGGTGCCGAAGATCGCGCGCGTGCGCCGCGAGCACCGCGGCTCCTACCCGATCGCGTACACGAAGGGCGCGACGCAGTGGCAGGTGAGCATCTTCTCGACGCGGCGCGAGGAGCTCGGCCAGGTGACGATCGACGACGGCACCGGTGCCGTGCTGGAGGCCTGGACCGGGTATCAGGTCGCCTGGACGATGGCGCGCGGCTACAAGGGCGCGTTCGGACGGCGGGTGAACGCCTGGTACGTCTGGATCCCGATGTGCGTGCTGTTCCTGCTGCCGTTCGTTCCGTGGCGACGGCGGCCGTCGTGGCTGCACCTCGACCTGCTCGTGCTGGTCGCGTTCTCCGTCTCGCTCGCGTTCTTCAACAGCGCGCGCATCGGCCTCTCGGTCCCGCTCGTCTATCCGCTCCTGGTCTATCTGCTCGTGCGGATGCTGATCGTCGGACGCCGCGGCAACCGACCCGAGCCGTTGAAGCTGCTCGTGCCGGTGTCGTGGCTGGCGGTCGCGCTCGTGTTCCTCGTCGGCTTCCGCGTCGGCCTCAACGTGACGAACTCGAACGTCGTCGACGTCGGCTACTCGGGCGTGATCGGGGCGCACCGGCTGGTGCACAGCCAACCGCTGTACGGCACGTGGCCGAAGGACGACGCCTACGGCGACACGTACGGTCCGGTCAACTACTACGCCTACGTGCCGTTCGAGCGGACGTTCGGCTGGAGCGGCCGCTGGGACGACCTGCCCGCCGCCCATGCCGCCTCGATCGTCTTCGACCTGCTGACGCTGCTCGGGCTGTTCCTGCTCGGACGCCGCATCCGCGGCCCGACGCTCGGGGTCGTGCTCGCCTACGCGTGGGCGAGCTATCCGTTCACGCTCTTCGTCTCGAACACGAACAGCAACGACGCGCTGGTCGCGCTGCTGCTCGTCGTGACGCTGCTCGTCGCCGCCTCCCCGCCGGCGCGCGGTGTCTTCGCCGCGCTCGCGGGGCTGACGAAGTTCGCTCCGCTCGCGCTCGGGCCGCTGTTCGCACGCACGCCCGTCGACGCCGGGCGCCCGGGGGCGCTTCGGCGGCAACGCTCCGGACGGCGCGCGTTCGTCCTCTACGCGCTCGCGTTCGCCGTCACGGCGGGCGTCGCGATGCTGCCGGTGCTGCTGCGCGGCGGCGGGGAGCTGCGCACGTTCTGGGATCACACGATCGCGTTCCAACGCGAACGCGGCGCGCCGTTCTCGGTCTGGGGCCTGTATGGCGGGCTCGACACCGTCCAGAACGCGGTGCAGCTCGCGGCGGTGCTGCTCGCGCTGGCCGTCGGCGTGTGGCCGCGCCGCCCGACGCTCGTCCAGGTCGCCGCCCTCGGCGCCTCCGTGCTGATCGCGCTGCAGCTCGGCGTGACGTACTGGTTCTACCTCTACATCGCCTGGTTCTTCCCGCTCGCGATGGTCGCGCTGCTCGGCCGCTACGGCGCGCCTGGGACGCCGCCGTCGCCGGCGGGATCAGCGGAAGCCGGGCGGAGCGGGCAGCAGCAGCTGCTCGATCCCGTCGGCGCGTAGCGGCGCCGAGGCGCGCACGAGCACGGCGTTGAGCCACGGGTCCACGTCGGAGGATTCGAAGCGCACCGGCATCTGCGTCACGAGCGCCTCGAGCGCCAGCTCGCGCTTGACGCCGAGCACGCCGCCGCGGGCGCCGGTCATGCCGACGTCGGTGATGTAGGCGGTGCCGCCGGGCAGCACGCGCGCGTCGGCGGTCGGGACGTGCGTGTGCGTCCCGACGACGGCCGTCACACGCCCGTCGAGGTGCCATCCCATCGCGACCTTCTCGCTCGTCGCCTCGGCGTGGATGTCGACGAGCACATGGTCGACGCGGTCGCGCAGGCCGGCCAGCACCGCGTCGACCTCCGCGAACGCCGCCCGCCCGGCCTGCATGTAGAGGTTGCCCGAGAGGTTGACGACGCCGAGGCGCACGCCGTCGTGCTCGACGACGCAGCTGCCGCGCCCGGGCTGGCCGCGCAGGTAGTTCGCCGGGCGCAGGATCTGCTCGTGCTCGTCGAGATAGGCGTAGATCTCGCGCTGGCGGTAGGCGTGGTTGCCGAGCGTGATCACGTCGACGCCGGCGCCGAACAGCTCGTCGGCGATCTTCGGCGTGATGCCGACGCCGCCCGCGACGTTCTCGCCGTTGACGACGACGAAGTCGAGCGCGTGCGTCTCGCGCAGGCCGGGCAGCAAAGCAAGCAGCAGCCGCCGTCCGGCGCTGCCGACGAGGTCGCCGACGAACAGGATCGAGGTCGTCGGGTCCGCTCCGGTCACGCGCCGTGTATAGCGGATCGCCGTGCGCATGCGGGTCGGACGGGATCCGGTCGTGCGCGGGCGAGCGCTGCACTAGCCTTGGCCGGTGTCCTCTCCCGTCGTGACGCACGCGCCGGCCGCGCTCGCCGCGACCGGCCTCACGAAGCGGTACGGCGAGCGCACCGCCCTGCGCGACGTCAGCTTCGAGGCGGCTGCCGGCGAGCTCGTCGCGATCATCGGCCCCAACGGCGCGGGCAAGACGACGCTGCTGTCGATCCTCGCGGGGATCCAGCGGCCCGACGCCGGCAGCGTCACGCGCCCGCCGCAGGAGATCGGCTGGGTCCCCCAGCAGCCGGCGCTGTACACGAAGCTCTCGGTTGCGGAGAACCTGCGCCTGTTCGCGCGCCTGGAGCGCGTGCACGATCCGGAGGCGGCCGTCGCCCGGATGCTCGAGCAGACGGGGCTCGCCGAACGCGCCGACGACGAGGTCGGGCGTCTCTCGGGCGGCAACCGCCAGCGCGTGAACGTCGCGATCGGGTTGCTCGCGGAGCCGCCGGTGCTGCTGCTGGACGAGCCGTCCTCATCGCTGGATCCGCGTCAGCGCGCGCGCCTGTGGGAGTTCATCGGCGAGCTCGCCGGACGTGGGACGGCGATCGTCTTCTCGACGCACGACGTCCAGGAGGCGGAGCGCTACGCCGCCCGCGTGCTCGTGCTGGCCGACGGGGAGCTGCTCTTCAGCGGCACGGCCCGCGACCTCGCAGCGACCGTCGGCGACTCCGACGGCGACTTCGAGACGGCGTTCGTGCGCTTCCTGCACGACCGAGGCCACTGACGGTGGTCCGCTGATGCGCTGGCTGCTGCTGAAGGACCTGCGGATCCTGCGTCGCTCGCCGCTGCTGGTGGCGCTGCTGGTGATCTACCCGATCGCGATCGCGCTGCTGATCGGCTTCGCGCTCTCCAAGGGGCCGGACAAGCCGCGCATAGCGTTCCTCAACCAGATCCCGAAGCAGGAGCGCCATTTCAACGTCGGCAGCGACTCGCTCAACGCGAGCGAATACCTGCCCGAGTTCCTCAAGTCGGTGGACATCGTCACCGTCCACTCGCGCGCGGAGGCGCTGCGACTCGTGCGCGACGGCAAGGTGCTCGGCGCGGTGATCCTGCCGCCCGACATCACCCAGAAGCTCTCGACCGGGCGCGAGCAGCCGACGATCGAAGTGCTCTACAACGGCGAGGACGCGGTCAAGCAGCGCTACGTCGAATCGGTCATCAAGGCGCGCATGTCCGACGCGAACGCGGCGCTGTCGAAGAAGTTCGAGCAGATCACGATCGGCTACCTGCATCTGCTGCTGAACGGCGGCACGCTGCACGTGCTCGGCAGCGACATCCACATCCTCGGGCTGCGCAACGCGCACGCGATCGTCAACGGGACGCGCGCATCGCTGCCGCGCGGCTCGCCGCTGCAGGGCCCGTTGAGCCAGGTCGCCCAGTTCGGCCAGCTCGCGATCGACAACCTCGGGGTCTCCAACGACGTGCTGCGCTCGGTCGGCGCGCCGGTGAAGGTCAAGCAGACGGTCGTCGGCGGTCATCGCACGCCGCTCGACACGTTCGCCGCCGCGATCTCGGTGACCGTCTCGCTGATGTTCCTGACGGTGCTGCTCGCGGCCGGCCTGCTGGCGCTCGAGCGCGAGGAGAACGCCTTCTCGCGACTCGTGCGCGGGCTCGTCTCGCGCCTCGGGCTGCTCGTGGAGAAGGTCGGGCTCGCGGCGCTGTGCTCGTTCGCGGTGACGCTGACGATGCTGCTCGGCCTCGGCCTCTTCTTCATCGACCTGAACTGGTCGCGCTTCCCGCTGTGGCTGCTCGCGCTCGCCGCCGGGGGGATCGCGTTCGCGGCGCTCGGCGTGGCGATCGGCGGGCTTGCGCGCGAGGTGCGCGCGGCATCGCTGCTCGCGTTCCTGCTGTCGCTGCCGATCGCGTTCCTGGCGCTCGTCCCGAGCGGCGCCGTCTCATCCGGCCTCTACGACGTCGTGCGCGTCGTCTCGGCGGCGTTCCCGTTCAAGGCGACGCTGCAGGCGCTCGACGCGGCGCTCAACGACACCCAGCCCGGCATCTTGGGACCGCTGCTGCACCTCGCCGCGATCACGGCCGCGTATCTCGCGCTTGCGAGAGTGGCGTTGCGGCGCTTCGCATAAGCACCGATATCCTGCGGGAGATGGCCTTTCCCGTCACCCGGCTGCAGCGGCTGCGCCGCAGCGGCGCCCTGCGCGGGCTCGTGCGCGAGACGCGCCTCGACGCGGGCGACCTGGTCCTGCCGTTGTTCGTCACGCACGGCCGCGACCGGCGCGAGCCGATCGCGGCGATGCCGGGCGTCGAGCGGCTGACGATCGAGCACGTCGTCGCCGAGGCGGCCGAGGCGGCTGCGCTCGGAATCCCGGCCGTGATGCTGTTCGGGATCCCCGCCGACAAGGACGAGGAGGGCTCGGGCGCGTGGGACGACGAGGGCGTCGTGCAGCTCGCAACGCAGGCGATCAAGGAAGCCTGCCCAGAGCTGCTCGTGATTCCCGACCTGTGCCTCTGCGAGTACACGAGCCACGGCCACTGCGGCGTCGTGCGCAGCGATGGCCAGGTCGACAACGACGCTACGCTCGCGCTGCTCGCCCGCACCGCCGTCTCGCACGCGCGCGCGGGCGCAGACCTGATCGCGCCGAGCGACATGATGGACGGCCGCGTCGGCGCGATCCGCGCCGAGCTCGACGACGCCGGCTTCGGCGAGCTGCCGATCCTCGCCTACTCGGCGAAGTTCGCCTCCGCCTTCTACGGCCCCTTCCGCGAGGCGGCCGACTCGACGCCAGCCAGCGGCGACCGTCGCGGCTACCAGATGGATCCCGCGAACGCCGACGAGGCCCTGCGCGAGGTGCTGCTCGACGTCGAGGAGGGCGCGGACCTCGTGATGGTGAAGCCCGCCTTGCCGTATCTCGACGTGATCCGGCGCGTCAAGGACGCGACCCGGATGCCGGTCGTCGCGTACAACGTGAGCGGCGAGTATGCGATGGTGAAGGCCGCCTCGGCAGCCGGCTACCTCGATGAGCGGTCTGTCGTGCTCGAGGCGCTCACGTCGATCCGCCGCGCCGGCGCCGACGTCGTCATCACCTACCACGCGAAGGACGCCGCCGGATGGCTCTCCGAGACGGACTGACGGATCAGACCACCGCCCCGCCGAAGCTGCGCAGCCGCAAGCACGGCGCCGCGATCCCGCTCGAAGACCTCGACAAGCGCCTGCTCAACCTCATGCAGGGCCGCTTCCCGATCGAGCCGCGTCCCTATGCGCGCGTCGCGGAGCTGGCCGAGATCACCGAGCAGCAGGCGATGGCGCGCGTCCAGCACCTGCTCGACGAGCGCATCATCCGCCAGGTCACGCCGATCTTCGACACGCGCGCGCTCGGCTACTCGTCGATGCTCGTCGCCGCAAAGGTCGACGCCGAGAACCCGCACCGAGCCGCGAACGTCATCAACGCGCATCCGGGGGTCTCGCACAACTACCTGCGCAACCACGAGTTCAACCTCTGGTTCACGATCGCGACCGAGCCGGACTCGAAGCTCGGCTTGGAGGGCACGCTCGACGTGCTGGCGCGCGAGGCCGGCGCCGAGTCGGTGCGCCAGCTCCCCACGTTGAAGCTGTTCAAGATCCGCATGGACCTCGAGATGGAGGGCTCCACCGAGGACCTCGCCAAGGCCGCCGTGGCCGCCGACCCGGTCGAGCTCGACCCGCAGCCCTACGACGAGCGCGACATCGCCGTCATCCGCGCGCTCCAGGGCGACATGCCGGTGATTGCCGAGCCCTACGCGCCCGCCGCCGCGGAGCTGGGGATGACGCAGCAGGCGTTCCTCGATCACCTCGCCGGCATGCAGGAGCGCGGGCTGCTGCGCCGCGTCGCCGCGATCCTCTTCCACCGCCGCGCCGGCTTCTCCGCGAACGGCATGGGCGTCTGGAAGGTGCCCGACGAGGACATCCTGCGGGTCGGCCGCGAGATGGCCGCCGTGCGCGGCATCTCACATTGCTATCAGCGCCCGACGTACGCCGACTGGCCCTACTCCGTCTTCACGATGGCGCACGGGCGCTCGAAGGAGGAGTGCGACGCGATCCTCGACGCGATCGCGGAGACGCACGGCATCGAGGAGCGCGCGACGCTCTACTCCTCGACCGAGTTCAAGAAGATCCGCCTGCTCTACTTCACGGATGAGTTCAAGGCGTGGGAGCGTGAGCACGCGGGCGTCTGAGCCGGCGCTCGACGACGCACGCTCCGCCGAGCTGTACGCCCGCGCCCAGAGCCTGCTCCCGGGCGGCGTCAACTCGCCGGTGCGCGCGATGCGCGCGATCGGCCGCGACCCCATCTTCATCGCGCGCGGCGAGGGCTGCGAGCTGGTCGACGTCGACGGCAACCGCTACGTCGACTGGGTCTGCTCGTGGGGGCCGCTGATCCTCGGCCACGCGTGCCCACCGGTCGTCGAGGCGGTGCGCGATGCCGCCGAGCACGGCACGAGCTTCGGCGCGCCGACACCCGGCGAGGTCGAGCTGGCAGGCGAGATCGCCGATCGCATGCCTTCCGTCGAGATGCTGCGGATGACGTCCTCCGGCACGGAGGCGTCGATGAGCGCGCTGCGGCTCGCGCGCGCCGTGACCGGGCGCGAGCAGATCCTCAAGTTCGCGGGCGCCTACCACGGCCACGTCGACGGGCTGCTCGCCGACGCCGGCTCGGGCCTCGCGACGCAGGGGATCCCCGCGAGCCCCGGCGTGACCGCGGCGGCGGCGGCCTCGACGATCGTCGTCCCGTGGAACGACCCTGAGGCGCTCGTCACCGCGACCGGCGTCCACGAGCTCGCGGCGATCATCGCCGAGCCCTATCCCGCGAACATGGGGCTCGTCCCGCCCGCCCCCGGTTTCCTCGAGCTGCTGCGCGAGCGCGCCGACGCCACCGGCGCGCTGCTGATCTTCGACGAGGTCATCAGCGGCTTCCGCGTCGCGCGGGGCGGCGCCCAGGAGCGGGCCGGCGTCACGCCCGACCTGACGGTGATGGGCAAGGTGCTCGGCGGTGGGCTGCCGGCCGCCGCGTACGGCGGCTCGCGCGCGCTGATGGAGCGGATCGCACCGGCCGGCGACGTCTACCAGGCCGGCACGCTGTCGGGCAACCCGCTCGCCGTCGCTGCCGGGCTCGCGACCTTGAAGCTGCTCGACGCCACCGCCTACGCGCAGCTGGCGAAGACGACCGAGCTGCTTGCCGACGGGCTGCGCGAGGCGGCGGCCGGCCGGCCGGTCCACGTCGTGAGCGTTCCGGGTCTGCTGACCGTCTTCTTCCGCTCCCGCCGCGTGCGCAACTACGCCGACGCAGCCGACTGCGACCGCGACGCCTACGCCGCCTGGTGCCGCGGCCTGCTCGCCCGCGGCGTCTACCCGCCCGCCTCCCAGTTCGAGGCGTGGTTCCCCTCGCTCGCGCACGACGATGCGGCGATCGAGCGCACGGTCGCCGCGGCCGCGGCCGCGTTCGCGGACCTCACATGAGCGGGATGGAGCAATTGGCCGTCGCGCTGCGCGAGGAGGGCGGCCTGCTCGCCGATGCGCTCGCTCCGGTGCCCGCCGGCGAGCCGCTGCTCGACGGGATCGGGGACGAGCGCGCGCTCGTGCTCGCGGCCGTGCGCGAGGGGTATCTGCTGCATTACGCCGAAGGTCGGGCCGTGCGTACCGAGGACGCCGATCTCGCGCTGCTGGGCGGCGATCGCCTGTACGCGCTCGGACTCGCGCGGCTCGCCCGGGCGGGCGATCTCGACGCCGTCGCGCGACTCGCCGACCTGATCTCCGATTGCGCGCGCGCGCACGCCGAGAACGACCTCGCCGCCGCCGACGCGGCATGGCATGTGACGGCGTCGGCTTTTCGACGTTGACGCTATGGTTCCGGGCGCCGTGCCAGCCGACAAGCACCAGCAGAAGTCGCCCTACACCGCCGGCCGCGGCATGCCCGGCGCGTTCGAGGGCGAGACGGTCACGCGCCGCCGTTTGATGACGGGCGGCGTCCACGGTCTCGGCATCGCCGCGACCGCGGCCTTCGCGCTGCCGGCGCTCGGCTTCGCGCTCGGCCCGGTCTTCGAGCGCACGAAGTTCGCGTGGCAGCCGATCGGCTCGCTCGCCGACTTCAACGAGGAGACGTACGTCCCGCGCGTGATCACGATCGTGGCCGGGATCGGCGAGGCCGGCAAGTCGACCGCGTACGTGCGCCTGCGCAACCCCGCGATCGACACCGAGCCCGAGGACGAGTTCAACAAGGTCATCGCGATCTCGACGCGCTGCAACCACCTCGGCTGCCCAGTGCGCTTCACGCAGGCGGCGGGAAAGTTCATCTGCCCCTGCCACGGCGGCGTCTACGACTTCCGCGGCCTGCGCGAGGGCGGCCCGCCGGTGCGTCCGCTCGACCGCTTCTACACCCGCATCGTCGGCCGGCAGGTGCAGATCGGTCCGCGCTACAGCGTCAACAGCCAGCTGCGGCGCTTCTCGCCGCGCGACCCCGGTGAGCCGCTCGACGGGATCGGGCAATATCTCTACCCGGCGCGTTTCTCCACGCCGAAGGCGCCCCCGAAGAACTAGCTCATGCCCAAGCTTCCCGCACCACCGCTTCCCGCCGCGCTTCAGCCGAAGCCGAAGCGCCCCGGCACCGGCAACGGCAAGGTCGGCCCGCTCGACCAGGCGGCCGAGGCCGGCATCACCGTCGTCGACTGGATCGACGAGCGCACGTCGCTCTCCGGCGGACTGCGCTGGATGATGTTCCGCAAGGTGCCGAAAGGAACCAACTGGTTCTACACGCTCGGCTCGGCGGCGATGTTCGCCTTCCTGTCCCAGGCGGTCACCGGCGTCTTCCTCGCGATGTTCTACGACCCGTCGCCGACGCGCGCGTACGAGTCGATCCGCTACATCACGAACGAGGCGTTCCTCGGCGAGTTCGTGCGCGGGATGCACAAGTGGGGCTCGACGGTGATGGTGATCCTCGTCTTCCTCCACATGGGCCGGACGTTCTTCTTCGGCGCGTACAAGTACCCGCGCGAGCTGAACTGGGTGATCGGCGTCGTGCTGCTGATCCTCACGATGACGATGTCGTTCACGGGCTACCTGCTCCCGTTCGACCAGCGCTCCTACTGGGCCACGATCGTCGGCGTGAACATCAACGGCACCGGTCCGCTGATCGGCCCGTACCTGTCGGACTTCCTGCGTGCCGGCCCCGAGTTCGGCGCCACCACGCTGTCGCGCTTCTACGCGATCCACATGCTGCTCGTGCCGGGGCTGATCGCCGCGATGCTCGGCGCGCACCTCTACCTCGTCGCCAAGCTCGGCACCACGGCGCCGCCGTGGATCAAGGCCGAGGCCGAGGCCGAGCCGACGCTCACCGAGACAGAGGTCTAGGCCGTGAACCATCGCGAGAAGGAGCAGTACCTCCGCGAGTACTCGATCCTGAAGGCGAAGGGCAAGCCGTTCTTCCCCTACGCCGTCGCGAAGGATTCGGCGATGGCGTGCATCGTCCTCGCGGTCATCATCACGATGTCGATCGTGCTCGGCGCCGAGATGGGGCCGAAGGCCGACCCGACGACGACGACCTACGTCCCACGTCCCGAGTGGTACTTCTTCTTCCTGTTCGAGCTGCTGCGCGTGATCAAGCCGCCGGAGTTCGTCCCGCTCGCGACGATCGGCGTGCCGACGATCTGCATGATCCTGCTGTTCCTGCTGCCGTTCTACGACCGTGGACCGGAGCGGCGGCCCGAGCGGCGGCCGATCGCCACGTTCGCGGGCATCTTCACGATCGCCGCGATGGCGTACCTGACGCATCTCGGCGCGAGCGCCGGGTCGCCGAACGAGATCGACATGAAGCCGCCCGCCGGCCTCGCCGGAGCAGCGCTGACGCAGTGGAACAAGGGCAAGCTGGTCGCGGCGCAGTCGGGCTGCCTCGCCTGCCACAAGATCGGCGAGAACGGCAATGACGGCCCCGGTCCGCAGCTCACGCACGTCGGCGGCAAGCTGCCGCCGTCGGCGATCGCGCAGACGCTGCGCAACCCGACCGCGCCGATGCCGTCGTTCCAGAGCCTCGCCGAGCAGCAGCCCGAGAAGTTCCAGTCGTTGGTCGCCTTCCTCAGCCAACTGAAATAGTTCCCGCCCTCCCACCCCCGAGCCTCCTGATCACATGACCGCGGACAGCGGTGCGAAGGAGTCGGGCGCGAGCGCTGGGACGCTCGAGGAACCGCAGGTACGGGCGATGTTCGACGGCATCGCGCGCATCTACGACCGTCTGAACTCGGTGATGACGGCCGGGCTGCACCATCGCTGGCGCGAGCGCGCGGCCGACCTCGCCCAGCTCGCGCCCGGCGCGCGCGCGCTCGACGTCGCCTGCGGCACCGGCGACTTCGCGCTCGAGCTGGCGCGGCGCGTCGGTCCGGGCGGGGAGGTCGTCGCCTGCGACTTCTCCGAGCGGATGCTCGAGCTCGCGCGCGCGAAGGCGGCGGACGTGCCGACGATCCGCGTCGAGTGGGCGAACGCGCTCGAGTTGCCCTACGCGGACGACACGTTTGCGGCAGCCACGGTCGGCTTCGGCGTGCGCAACTTCTCCGACCTCGAGCGCGGTCTCTCCGAGCTGGCGCGCGTCGTGCGTCCGGGCGGCCGCGTCGTCGTGCTGGAGATGACGACCCCGTCGCAGCCGCCGCTCTCGACCTTCTTCCGCATCTGGTTCGACCGCATCGTGCCGGCGCTCGGACGCGTCGCCGGCGGCGGCGACGCCTACACCTACCTGCCGAGCTCCGTGCGCCGCTTTCCCGGCCCCCACGAGCTGGCCGCGACGATGGAGCGCTGCGGCCTCGGCGACATCCGCTACGTGCTCACCGCCGGGGGGATCATCGCGATCCACGCCGGCGAGGTCGTCGCGTGACGGCTCCCGGAGCGGGCGCCCCTCACGCATCGAGCGCCGTCGCCGTCGAGGCGGTCGTGCGGACCGCGGGCCCCGCGGTCGCCGCGTTGATGGAGCGCGTCGAGCAGCGGCTCTCCCAGCTCGCCGTCGGCCACGGCCCCGCGCTGGCGCGACACGCCCGTGCCACGATCGCTGCGGGCGGAAAGCGCCTGCGGCCGCTGCTCGTGCTGCTCGCGGCCGGAGAGGCGGGCGTGGACGACGACGCGGATCGCCGGCTCGTGCGCGCGGCCGTCGCCGTCGAGCTCGTCCACAGCGCGAGTCTCGTGCACGACGACGTGCTCGACGGAGCTCCGCTGCGCCGCGGCGCGCCGACGGTCGTCGCGGAGGCCGGCCGGATCGCTGCCACGGCCACCGGCGACCTGCTGTTCTCACGCGCGTTCGCCGAGCTCGCCGCCGGCGGAGAACCCGACGACGTGCGCACGCTGTCGAGCGCCGCCTCCGCGCTTGCGGAGGGTGAGCTGCTGCAGCGCGCCGACGCCTGGAACGCGGGGGTAGATCTCGATCGCTACCTGCACCGCTGCGAGCTGAAGACGGGGAGCCTGTTCGAGGCGGCGTGCCGCCTCGGTGCGCTCGCATCCGGCCCATCCGCCCGCGCGGACGCGCTCGCCGCGTTCGGTCGTCGCATCGGGCTGGCGTTCCAGCTGCTCGACGACGTGCTCGACATCGCCGGTCCGCCGAGCCGCACAGGCAAGGCGCGTGGGACCGACCTGCTCGACGGCACGGTCACGCTGCCGCTGATCCTGGCGCGGGAGCGCGATCCGGCGCTCGCGACGCTCGACCTGCGGGCGCTCGACGGTGCGGCGGACGCGGAGGCGGTCTGTGAGCGAATCGCTGCGACGGGCGCGCTCGCGACCGCGAAGTCCCGGGCGCTCGCCGTCGTCGAGGAGGCGCGCGATCGCCTGCCGGACCTGCCGCAGCGGCAGCGTCACCTGCTCGAGCTCGTGGCCGCCGGCGTGGTCGAGCGGTACGCCTGAGGCGGCCTGCTAGAAGTCTTCGGGCAGCAGCGCGTCGGCGGTGAGGGCGGCGACGAAGCGCTCGATCTCGTCTTCCATGTTGGCGCGCATCAGCCGCCGCAGATCGTGCACGAGCGTCTCGGTGCCACGATCGAGGATCTCGTCGAAGCGCTCGACGGCGTCCTCGTCGTAGACGCCGCCGCCGAGCCATTCGCAGTTCGGGCAGCGCAGCGCGACGTCCCAGTGCGAGGCGCCGACCTCGTCCCAGGCGAAGGGCATGACCAGCTCGGAGGCGCAGCAGGGGCACACGTGCATCTCCGCCGGCTGATCCAGCTCGCGGATGGGAGCGGATCCCGGGCGTCCAGCCCCGCTCTGGACGAACAGCACGTCGACCGTCTTGCCGTTCGGCAGCGCGACGCGGCGGATCGAGTTGTGGTCGGCACGATCGCTCATGGGCTGAGCATTGGATCGGCCGTGGCCGCAGCGAACTTGAGCGCTGGTCTCGTATGCCGACGTCGGCGACTCGATACGCTGTCCGGACACCAGTTGGAGGCTTTGCAGCATGTTCTCTCAGTTCGGGCCGCTCG
The DNA here is from genome assembly GCA_035637995.1 of Conexibacter sp. Classification (GTDB taxonomy): domain Bacteria; phylum Actinomycetota; class Thermoleophilia; order Solirubrobacterales; family Solirubrobacteraceae; genus Conexibacter. The sequence goes on from DASRAV010000015.1 coordinate 133,230, forward strand.
AGATCATTCTCGTCCTCGTGGTCGTGTTGCTCATCTTCGGTCCCAAGCGGCTGCCCGGCCTCGGTCGCCAGCTCGGCAGCGGGATGCGCGAGTTCAAGGATTCGATCACCGGCAACGACAAGGACGACGACGACCGCCCCGCGCTCGCCAAGCCGCCGGCGGACGAACCCGTCGAAGCCGCGCCTGAGCACGTACCCGCCGACAGCACGCGCGAGCCGCGCGGCTGACCGGCCTCACGCACGCCGATGGCGACCGCGCTCAAGCCGATCGCCCACGAAGATCGACTCACGATCGTCGATCATCTCGATGAGCTGCGCACGCGGCTGATCGTCTGCGCTGCCACGCTCGCGATCGCCTTCGCCTTCTGCTTCTGGCAGAACCATGCGCTGCTCCGCATCGTCAACAAGCCGCTCAAGGACAGCACCCCGACGATCCAGAACCACAGCGGCAACGGCCGTCTCGCGCAGGTCGCCGCCGCTCAGCAGGAGGTGCAGAAGGGCTTCACCGCAATGGCCGGCGCGCTGCGTGTGCTCGGCCAGGCGTCGAACCTGACGCCGGCGCGGGAGCGCCTGCTGACGCGGTACACCCGCCAGGTCTCGCAGGCTGCCGCAGCCCTGCCGAAGACGAACCCGCCGCGCGTCCCGATCACGATCGGCGTCAGCGAGCCGTTCACCGTCACGCTGACGGTCGCCGCCTACTTCGCGCTGCTGTTCTCGCTCCCGCTGCTGCTCTATCAGGCGTACGCGTTCGTGCTGCCGGCCTTCAGCCCGCGCGAGCGGCGCGTCGCGCTGCCGTTGATGCTGATCGCGCCGCTGCTGTTCATCATCGGCGTGGCGTTCGGCTACGAGCTCGTCGTGCCGCCTGCGATCCGGTTCCTGCAGAACTTCAACGACCAGAGCTTCGACGTCCTGATCCAGGCGAAGGGCTACTACAGCTTCGTGCTGCTGACGCTGCTGGCGACGGGGCTTGTGTTCCAGTTGCCGATCGGCTTGCTCGGGCTCAACGCCGTCGGCATCCTCAGCGCCGCGAAGCTGCGTCAGAGCTGGCGCTACTCGATTGTCGCGATCGCGATCCTCGCCGCGCTGCTGCCGGGCGTGGACCCCGTCACGACCACCATCGAGATGGTACCGCTGCTGATGCTGTACGGCCTGAGTATCCTGCTCCTTACGATCGCCGATCGGCGGCGGGGGGACCGCGACGCAAGCGCTGAGGTCGAGCCGCACGCTGGCGAGAACAGCGACAATGCCTGAGCCATGCTCTTCGACCTGACCAGCCGCGGGCGCAGAAGCGCCGTCAAGATCATCTACACCGGCCTCGCGATCCTGATGGGCGCTGGCTTCATCCTGTTCGGCGTCGGGACGGGCGTCGGCGGCGGCGGGATCTTCGACATCTTCGGCAACGGCGGCACGAGCACGAGCTCGCAGATCAGCGCCGCCGAGAAGCGCGCGCACCGCGAGACGGTGCAGGATCCGACGAACGTGAAGGCGTGGGCCGACCTCACCCGCGCTCGGTACCAGGGCGCCGAATTCGACGACGCCCAGCAGGCGTTCACCGAAGGCGGCAAGGTCAAGCTGGCGTCGGCGGCGGTCGCCTGGCAGCACTACATCGCGCTCAACCCGTCGAAGCCGGATCCGAACATCGCCAGCCTGATGGCGAACGCCTACTCCGAAACCGGACTCAACCAGCCGGCAGATGCCGCGTCGGCGATGGAGATCGTGGCGGCGGCGCGACCGTCGGCGGCGACCTACGGCCAGTTGGCGCAGTTCGCCTATCTCGCCAACGAGACGCGCAAGGCGGATCTCGCGACGGCGAAGGCGATCGCGCTCGCGCCGAAGGCGCAGCGGTCGCTCGTGAAGAAGCAGCTTGCGAACGTCCGCAGACAGATCCTGCAGAGACAGGTCCAGCAGGCGGTCCAGAACGGCGCCACCACGGCGCCGGCGCCGGCGCCCACGAAGAAGAAGTAGCGCCGAGCCTCTAGAATCCTCCGCCTGGTCCGCGCCCATGGACCATCCGGGCCGTTAGCTCAACTGGCAGAGCAGGGGACTCTTAATCCCAAGGTTGGAGGTTCGATTCCTCCACGGCCCATCCACTCAGCGCCTCCGCACATCGCCCTCCGCGCTTCGTGACCGCCGCCTGACTCAGCAGCCGATAGGCGCTTCTCGAATCAGGATTCGTGGTGTGCGTTTTCTGATTCCTGATTCGTGTAGGCTGTCTGCCTATTTTCCGTAAGAAGGGCGCTGAGGACGAGCATGGACGACGAGTCGACCCCGTTCAGCCTGATTCGTGCGGATCGACGGCAGCTCCGCAAGCGGTCGAAGGTGGTCTACGGCAACGCCGATCGTCTCGAAGTCGCCTATGCGGTGATGCAGTCGTCCTCGCGCGTCGTCCACGCTCAGGAACTCGCCCAAACGCTTGGGATCACAGCCTCGCGCGTGCGCGCGCAGCTGCTCGCGCTGGTCGACGCGGGACTCATGGTGATGCTCCCGCGCACCGGTCAGACACAGGACTATGAGCGCCTCGATGACCCGTTCTGGGACTCCGTGTCCGCCATCGTCGAGCGCTGGAGCTGAGCATGGAGCCGTCGGACACCCGCACGCCGGACCGTCACGGAGCGGCCCGGCGCGCGCCCGAGCGGCGCAGGCGCACGCCGCCCCTCCTTGACCAGCTCGCTTCACGGAACGGGGCTGCCGCCAACGATGGCCTCGACGAGATCGCCGTCCGGCAGGCTGAGCTCGAGTTCGAGTACGACAGGTGCAAGAAGCAGCTCGAGCTGGAGCAGGCTACGTCTGACCTTGAGCATCGGCGGCAGATGCAGAAGCAGACGCAATGGCTCGGAACACTCAAGATCCTGCGCGCGCTGCTGTTCACGGCGCTACTCGTGATTGCGATCGTGACGCTGGCGACGGGCGGATCAGTGGGCGTGGACGCCGCGCGTGAGGTGCTGCGGCACGCCCAGGCGATCGGCGACGCCTGGCGCTAGCTCGCCTCGACGTGCTCTCGCTCCGGCTCGCTCTCCGCCGCGCGCTGCTCGTAGGCGGCGCGGGCGGCGGAGTCGGCGGTGGCGAGGATGCGATCGGTCTTCGCCGCGCGTCCCAGTGCCTCGGCGACGCGACGCGGCAGCAGCGCGCCGATCCGCACGCCGACCGCGATCCCCTTCGGCACGTAGACGTCGTGGCGCGGATGCTCGAGCGCTTCGACGATCGCGTCGGCGACCTGCTCGGGCTCGACGGTCGCCGTGAGTCCGCGGCCCTGCGCCAGGCCGGCCGCCAGCTCGGTGTTGACGGGGACCGGCATCACGACGCTCGTCTCGACGCCGGTGCCGCGCACCTCGCCGCGGATCGCCTCCGTCAGCCCGACGACCGCGTGCTTCGTCGCGGAGTACGTCGCACCGCCCGGGACGCCGGCCTTGCCGGCCGTGGAGGCGATGTTCACCAGATGGCCGGCCCGGCGCGGCAGGAAGCGTGCGAGCGCGAGCTTCGAGCCGAAGATCACGCCGTGCAGGTTGATGTCGATCTGGCGGGCGGCCGCGGCGTCGCTCTCGTCCACGAGCCGGCTCAGGTGCATGATCCCGGCGTTGTTGACGAGCACGTCGAGCGGGCCGAGCTGCTCCTCGGTCGCGTCGAGGAAGCGCTCGAACGAGCCACGATCCGTCACGTCGAGCTCGAGCGCGATCGCGCTGTCGCCCAGCTCCGTCGCGGTGCGCTGCGCCAGGTCCACGTCGAGATCCCCGATCGCCACGTGCGCTCCCTTGCGCACGAGCGCCGCCGCCGTCGCGCGGCCGATGCCGCGGGCACCACCAGTGATCGCGACGACCTTGCCGGTGAGCGAACGGGGGTGCTTGGCCATGGAGCTCTCTCCTCGCGCGGGTGGACTGGCTGGATGGCCAGTCTCGCTGGAATCGCCGCTCCATGCAAGTGCATCCGCGTCTAGAGCAACTAGAGTGGCCGCCGATGGGAACCGCCCACCTCGCCTGCCTCGACGGCATCGTCGGACCCGCCGCGGAGGCGCGCATTCCCGTGACCGATGACGGCGTGCTGCGCGGCGACGGCGCCTTCGAGGTGCTGCGGCTGTATGACGGCCGCCCGTTCGCGCTCGAGGAGCATCTCGAGCGGATCGCCCGGTCCGCCGCCAACCTGCGGCTGCCGATCGAACTCGCCGCCCTGCGCTCCGACGTCGAGCGTCTGCTCGCCGCCGCGGGCTCCGGGCCCGAGCACGGCTGCCTGCGGATCGTCCTCACGCGCGCCGGCCGTCGGCTGCTGCTGACCGAGTCGTCTCCGGAGTGGGCACAGTCGATCCGTCTCGCCACGGTGACGTACGCCCCGACCCGTCTGCTCGACGGCGTCAAGTCGCTCTCCTACGCCGCCAACATGCTCGCGACGCGGCTTGCCCAGGAGCGCGGCGCCGACGAGGCGCTGCTCGTCACCCCGCATGGGCGGGTGCTGGAGGCGCCGACGTCGTCGATCTTCTGGGCGCGCGAGGGCGCGCTGGCGACGCCGCCGCTGGAGGACCACATCCTCGCCTCGATCACCCGCGCACGCGTGATCGAGCTGAGCGGTGCGCAGGAGCGTTCCTGCACGCTCGACGAGCTGCTCGCCGCCGACGAGCTGTTCCTCGTCTCCACGACGCGCGAGGCGCAGGCGATCTCGGCTGTCGACGACCACCGCTTCCAGAATGACGGCCCGATCTTCACGGAAGCGGCCCGGCGCCTGCACGAGCGGATCCTGGCCGAGCTCGGCTGATCGCGTCCGCCATGCGCGTCCTCACCGTCATCGGGAACCGCCCGCAGTTCATCAAGGCATCGGCGGTCTCTGCGCGGCTGCGCGCGCAGGGCGAGGAGATCACCGTCCACACCGGCCAGCATTACGACGCCGACCTCTCGCAGGTGTTCTTCGACGAGCTGCGGCTGCCGCCGCCCGAGCATCTGCTCGGCATCGGCGGTGGGACCAACACGGCGCAGACGGCGCGCATGCTCGCCGCGCTGGAGCCGCTGATCGCCGACGTCGCACCCGATGTGCTGCTCGTCTACGGCGACACGAACTCGACGCTCGCCGGCGCGCTGGCGGCGGTGCAGGCGGGCGTGCCGGTCGCCCACGTCGAGGCGGGCATGCGCTCGTTCGACCGTGCGATGCCCGAGGAGGTCAACCGCGTGCTCGCCGACCACCTCGCGACGCTGCTGCTGTGCTCGTCGCAGACGGCGGTCGGGAACCTCGAGCGGGAGTCGGTCGCGGGCAGGGTCCAGCTCGTCGGCGACGTGATGGTCGACGTCGCGCAGCTGCTGCAGCCGGCGGCGCGCGCGCGGGTGGAGCCGCTGGAGCGCCACGGCGTCGAGGCGGGCGGGTACCTGCTCGCGACCGCGCATCGCGCGGGCAACGTCGACGACCCCGCGCGCCTGCGACGCCTCGTCGAGCTGCTGCTGGCGCTGGAGGCGCCGATCGTGTTGCCGCTGCACCCCCGCACGCGAGCGCGCCTCGAGGCCGGCGACCTGTTCACAACGGTCGAGCAGGCCGCGCACGTGCACCTGGCGCCGCCGCTCGGCTACCTCGACTTCACCGCGCTGCTCTGCAATGCCCGTGCGGTCGTGACGGACTCCGGCGGCGTGCAGAAGGAGGCCTACCTCGCCGGCGTGCCGTGCGTGACGCTGCGTCCGAGCACGGAGTGGGTCGAGACGGTCGACGCCGGCTGGAACGTGCTCGTCGATCTCGACGCGGACGCCGCACGCGCCGCGCTCGACCGCACCCCGCCTGCCGAGCGTCCCCAGCTCTACGGCGACGGCCACGCCGGCGAGCGCGTCGCCGCGGCCGTGCTCGCACTCGGCTGAGTCCTACCCGGCGACGACGGCGCGGCCCGGCACCGTCTCGCGACCGGCGGCGGTCCAGATCGTCTGCTCGCGCCCGGCGCCGACGCCGACCAGCACGACCGGGACGCCGATGAAGTCCTCGACGAACCGGAGGTAGGCGCGGGCGTTCTCGGGCAGGTCGTCCTCGCTGGTGACGTCGGTGATGTCCTCGCTCCAGCCGGGCAGCTCGACGTACTCCCCGGTCGCATGGTGGAGCACCGACTGGTGGTAGGGGAAGTGGTCGAACTCGGCGCCGTCCTCGCCGCGGTAGCCCGTGCAGACCTTGATCGTCTCGAGGCCGGTGAGCACGTCCAGCTTCGTCACCACGAGCGCCGTCAGCGAGTTGATGCGCGTCGCGTAGCGCAGCGCGATCAGGTCGAGCCAGCCGACGCGTCGCGGGCGGCCGGTGGTCGTGCCGACCTCGCCGCCGCGCTCGCGCAGCTGGTCGCCGAGCTCGTTGTCGAGCTCGGTCGGGAACGGACCCGAGCCGACGCGGGTGCCGTACGCCTTCGTGATGCCCCAGACCTCGTCGATGTCCTTCGGCCCGACGCCGCTGCCGATGCAGGCCGACGCGGCGACCGGGTTGGAGGAGGTCACGAACGGATACGTGCCGTGGTCGATGTCGAGCAGCGCGCCCTGCGCGCCCTCGAAGATCACGACGGCGTCCGCGTCGAGCTTGTCCCACACGAGCCGGGCGGTGTCCTGGATGTGCTCGGAGAGGCGGCGCCCGTAGTGCAGGTACTCCTCGGTGATCGCCTGCAGGTCGAGGCGCGGATCGCGCGCGAACGGCCGCAGCGACAGCCGCTTGGGCTCGAGCGCGGCGACGATCTTCTGCTTGAGGATCTTCTCGTCGAGCAGGTCCTGCACGCGGATGCCGATGCGCGAGGCCTTGTCCGCGTAGCAGGGGCCGATGCCGCGCCGCGTCGTGCCGATCTTGAGCTTGCCGAGCTGCGCCTCGCCCGCGTCGTCGAGCATCATGTGGTACGGCATGATCATGTGCGCATTGGCGGAGATTCGCAGAGCGCTCGTGTCGACGTTGCGCCCGCGCAGCTCGTCGAGCTCCTCCACCAGCACCTTCGGGTCGATCACGACGCCGTTGCCGATCACGCACAGCTTGCCCGGGTAGAGGATCCCCGACGGCATCAGGTGCAGCTTCCACGTCTCGCCGTTGCGGACGATCGTGTGGCCGGCGTTGTTGCCACCCTGGAAGCGCACGACGGCATCCGATCGCTCGGCGAGCAGATCGGTGATCTTCCCCTTGCCCTCGTCGCCCCATTGGGCGCCCACGATCACGATGCCTGGCATGGCGCTCGTCAGTGTAGAGAGCGGCCGAGCGGCTCGGCCGGCTCAGTTGCCGAAGCGATCTCCCGCGAAGTTCATGAACTTCGGGTACTCCTTCTGGAACGTCAGCACGACGTCCCCGAGCGCGCCATTGCGGTGCTTGGAGATGATGATGTCCGCCTCGCCCTCGCGCTCGGACTCCTTGTCGTAGTACTCCTCGCGGTAGATGAACATCACGAGGTCGGCGTCCTGCTCGATCTGGCCCGACTCGCGCAGGTCGGAGAGGATCGGCTTCTTGTCGGTGCGCGACTCGACGGCGCGGCTCAGCTGCGAGAGCGCGATCACCGGCACCTCGAGCTCGCGCGCGAGGATCTTCAGCCCGCGGCTCATCTGCCCGACCTGCTCGACGCGGCTCTCGATGCGTCCGTCGGGTCGCATCAGCTGAAGGTAGTCGACGATGATCAGGCCGAGGCCGCCCTCGCTCTGCTGGTGCAGCCGGCGCGCCTTCGCGCGGAGCTCGAGCACGCCGAGGTCGGAGGTGTCGTCGACGTACAGCGGCGCCTTCGACAGCAGCTGCGAGGCTTGCAGGATCTTCGGCCAGCGACTCTCGGCGACGCGGCCCTTGCGCAGCTCCTCGCCCTTGATGCGCGCCTGCGAGGCGACGAAGCGCTGTGCGAGCTCCGCCTCGGACATCTCCAGCGAGAACAGCGCGACCGGCTTGCCGTGCTCGATCGCGGCGTTCTCCGCCATGTTCGTCACGAGCGCCGACTTGCCCATCGACGGGCGGGCGGCGAGGATGATGAGGTTGCCGGGCTGGAAGCCGCCGGTGATTTCGTCGAGGTCCTTGAAGCCGGACGGGGTGCCGGTGAGGCTCGTCTGCTGGATCGAGAGGCGGTGGAGCTTGTCGATCTCGTCGTGGAGCACGTCGCCGATCGCGCGGAAATCCTTCTGGCGGTCGTCGTTGGCGACCTCGAGGATGTCGCGCTCGGCCCAGTCGACGAGGTCGCGCGGCGGCGCCTCGTGGTTGTAGACGCTCGCCTGGATCTGCTGCGTCGTGGTGAGCAGCCGGCGCAGCAGCGCGTTGTTGTGCACGATGCGTGCGTACTCGCGCACGTTGCCGGCCGCGGGCGCCGCGCCGGCGAGCGCGTCGACCATCGCCGCCCCGCCGACCTGCTCGAGCTTGCCGGCCTGGCGCAGCTGCTCGGTGACGGTGAGCACGTCGATCTCGCGGCTCTCCTCGTAGAGCTCGAGGATCGCCTCGTAGATCGTCGCGTGCTGCTCGCGATAGAAGTGCTCGGGCTTGAGCCCCTCGTTGATGACGAGCCCGTAGAGCGTCGTGTCGGCGAGCAGAATCGCGCCGAGCACCGACTGCTCCGCCTCGAGGTTGTGCGGCGGAACGAGCGGCTGGTGCTGAGGTTCGGCGACGGCCATCGGAGGAGCGCTCCGACGCTAGCGGGCCGGCCGGCAGCGCGAGCGGATCGTGTCCGCTCTACGCGGCTATTTCTGCTCGACGACCATCGTCTTGATGGTCGCGGTCACGTCGTCCTCGACCTCGACGACCACCATGTGGGTGCCGATGTGGCGGATCGGCTCCTCGAGGTGGATTTTGCGCTTGTCGAGCTTGATGCCGCGCGCCTCCTGCACCGCGTCGGCGATGTCCTGCGCGGTCACCGAGCCGAACAGGCGGCCGTCGTCGCCGGCCTGCTGCTCGATCGTGAGCACGGTCTTGCTCAGCAGCGCGGCGCTCTCCTGCGCTCTCGAGACCGCCTCGCGCGCAGCGCGCTCTGCGGCCGCCTTGCGTTGGTCGGCGGCGGCGAGCGCACCCTTCGTCGCCGGCTGGGCCAGCTTGCGCGGGATCAGGTAGTTGCGCAGGTAGCCCGACGAGACGTCGATGACGGCACCGCGCTCGCCGAGCTCGGCGACGTCCTGGGTGAGGATCGCCTGCGGCATCGCCCTAGCGCTCCTCGCGATCGCGGTCACGATCGCGGCGACCACCGCCGGCGCGCTCGTTGGCGGGCTCGGCGACGTACGGGAGCAGGGCGAGCTCGCGGGCGCGCTTGACCGCGCGCGCGACCTGGCTCTGATGGCGACGGCATGCGCCGGTGATGCGCCGCGAGCGGATCTTGCCGCGTTCAGAGACGAACTTCCGCAGCGAGCCGACGTCCTTCCAGTCGACCTGCTCGACCTTCTCCTTGCAGTACGGGCACGACTTGCGCCGGCCGGAGCCCGTGCCGCCTTTCTTGTCGCGCCGCCGCGTCGGGCGCCTCCGTTGCTTTGCCACTCGGCTCTACCTTCTCGAAGTCGTCTTGCAGGCCTAGAAGGGGATGTCGTCGTCGGCGGTCGCGGGCGTCGCGGGTGCGGGCTGCTGGAAGTCGCCGGTGTCGATCGGGACGTCGCTGCCCCCCGCCACATCGGGGCGGGATCCACTGAAGCCGTTCCCCCCGCCGGCGTCATCGCGCCCGCCAAGGAACTGCACGGAATCAGCGATGATATCGACTGCTTGGCGCTTCTGCCCTTCATGCTCCCACTCGCGCCACTCGAGCCGACCGTCGATCGCCACGGGACGGCCCTTCGCGAGGTACCGCGCGCAGTTCTCGCCCTGCGCTCCCCAGACCGTCACGTCGAAGTAGTTGGGCTTGTCCTCCCACTCGCCGGAGGATCCCTTGCGGCGGGTGTTGCATGCGATCCGCAGGCTGCAGACCGACATGCCGCTCGGCGTCGAGCGCAGCTCCGGGTCCCGGGTGAGGTTTCCGGTCATGACGACGCGGTTGATGTTGGTGGCGGCCATGCGGCTCCTTTCAGCGGCAGTTTCCAGCGACTTCCGAGTCTAGACCGCGCTCCGCCGCGGACTGCGGCCGCTCCCCGGAAACTCCGCGGAAACGTCACGATGTCGTCGCAAAGGCGTGTGCGTCTCGCGCTACGACGCGGCAGGAGCCTCGTCGGGCTCCGCGTCGGCCGCCTCGGCGGCTGGCTCCGGTGCCTCGGCCTCCGGCTCGGCGGGGACCTCGGCTGCCGGCTCTGTCGTCTCGGTCGGCGCCTCGACGGCGGGTGCCTCGACGGCCGGCTCTGCAGCCGGGGCCTCGGGCGCCGCGACCGGCTCGGACGCGGCGACGACGGGCTCTGCGGTGGCGGGCTCCGGCGCCGGCGGCGTGCCCGGCGTGACCTTGATGATCCGGTGGCGGATGACGCCGTCGGTGATCTTCAGGTTGTAGGCGAGCGTCTCGACGAGCGCGGGCGGTCCCGTGAACTGCAGCAGGTCGTACTCGGCGTCCGTCTTGTGGTCGATCTCGAACGCCATGCGCCGTGCGCCCCACGCCTGCTTCAGCTCGATCGTGCCGCCGCCGTCGGTGATCGTCTGCTCGACGTCGGCGAGGATCTTGGCGCGCCGCTCGTCCTCGACGGACGTGTCGCGCATCAGCATGAGGTCGTATATCGGAGCGGTCGCAGCCATGGAAAAGGTCGCCCGCAGGGCGGCGGAGCACTATAGCAATGCGGGACCCGCCGCCGCCCGCCACGTAGCCGGCGGCGGCACCCGTTTGGCAACGGGGGCGAAGTCACCCGACCGCGGCCTCATAGCCGTCATGCCCGCCCATCGCATCCGCTGGGGAAACGTCGCCACCGCCGTGGCCGTCGTCCTCGGCCTGGTCCTCGCAATCGCCTGGCTCAACTCGGACGACGTCCCGCCGCCGTTGCCGGCGCCGGTCAGGATCGAGCAGCGGACAGCGGAGCCTCCGACGGTTGCGCCCGAGCCGGCCGCGCCGGCGCCCAAGCGCCGTGAATGGCGGCATCGAGGGAGGGGCGCGGATCGCACAGGGCACGCCGATCGGGGTAGTGGGTCAGTTTGGTATCGGACGGGCCAACCAGACTGATCGCATGGGTGGGCATGGCTGCCCGCGTGTGCGTCGAAGCACCAACCAGTCGCGAGGACGGGTGCGGACTTCCTGCTGGGGGGCATGCACCCCGACAGGAGCAAGTTGCTCCCCGAGGCGCGAAGGGGCGCATCCGCGCGGTGGAGGTTCAATCCCTCTACCGCCCATCGCGACCCTGAAGGGCCTCAGTCGAGCAAGCCGGCGATGTCGGTCAGCGTCCAGCGCTTGTTGGTCACGCCGGCTGCTTGGGCTGGGGTGGCTTTGACGGTTTGGTGAACGCGCGCGAAGTTGTAGTGCATGTAGTGGAGGCTGACGGCGTGCGTCAGGTTCTCGATCTTCTTGGAGAACCCGTTCGTGAGGCGGGTGAAGCGCCGCATTCCCATGCGCATTGTGAGGTTCTGCCGCTCGACGTAGGAGGTCGAGATCTCGCCGGGGTCGGGATCTCCGGAGACGACGGTGACCTGTGTGCTGGTGACCATTGGCGGGCTGTATCTGCGTTCTGAGCCGCGGAGCTTCGGGTCGACGCCGTAGACCTTGTGGAGCTGCGCGAAGTCCACGCCCTCGTCCTGGAACGCGGAGTCGACCGCCTCGCGGTACGCGCGCAGGCCGTCTGTGGTGATCTGCACGCGGGGCTCGGCGAGCCGTGAGCGCAGGTCGTGCATGAACGAGGTTCCGTCCTCAACCGTGCGCTCGCCGACGAGCCAGGAGGGCACGAGCTTCGTGTCGGCGCAGAGCGCGGTCCAGGTCCACACGTCTCCGTAGCCGGGCGTCCCGCGGAACTGTTCAGGCACGTTCTTCTGCTTCGCGTAGCAGAACGCCCAAATCTCGTCGCACTCAATCGTCGTGCACGGGAGACTGCGCAACGTCCGGTCCTGGTACTCCGCGCAAGCCGCGCCGAGATCGACCAGCAGCTTCGTGATCGTGTTCTTCGACGCGCCCGTGATGCGGACGGTCGAGCGAATGCTGTTGCCCTCGACCAGGCAGCCGATGATCGCGGCGCGCTTCTCCGTGCTCAGCCTGTTCATACTGACCATTATGCGTGAGCAGTCGGACGGAACCGCCGACCGCTCACTGGCAGGCACTACCTACTCCGGACGATCGTCGAGTATCAGCGGCATGCGCATCTGTGGCGGCGGGAACGCCCGCTCGAAGATGTCCTCGAACTCCGCCTTGCTCGACGAGATCCGCATCAGCGTGGTGACCGTTGAGATCTGCTTTTCCAGGTGCCGGTTCCCGATGTTGTCGGTGAGGTACTGGTGGTGCTTGTGGCGGCGCCAGCCTTTGGGGGTCTTCGGGTTCAGCTCGCGCAGCTCGTCCAGCACGCCGGGTGGGAGCTGCTCGTACACGTACTTGATGACGAGCTTGCCGACGTAGGGCGTGCGCTTCGACGTGCCCGGCTTGTACTCCCAGCCCTGCAGCCGATAGATCTGCTCGAAGAACTCATCGGGGAACATCTTGAGCCAGGGCCGCAGTTCGGCCTGGACGTAGTACTCCAGAATCTTTTGAAGCTCATCTCGGGCACGAATGTCCTGATATCCGGTCGCCTCATCGACGAGCGCGATGATCCCGACCTTCGCAAGGCTGCGGACGAGAATTCCGCAGATCTCGGCGATCGGCCTCTGGCTTTTGAGCAGCTTCCCCGCCGAGTCCGCCTCCAAGTACACGTCGCACACGAGCGGCAGGATCTCGGCCTGGTAGCCCCACGCACGACCACCCGTCACAGGCCGGTAGGGGATTGGCGCCATCACCGCGCGTAACTCGTCGCTGATGAACGGCTCCAAGTTCAACGCGGCAAGAAACGGCGGAAGGCCGCCCGCCTCACTTCCCTGCCGCCCCTTGGCGCTGCGCGCCCGCCCGAGCGTCTGGAGCACCGTCTGCTGTGAGAGAACGCGACGCCCATCGGCGAGCACAGCGCACCGGATCTCGCGATTGCCGATAGCAAGGGAGCCGTCATTGATCGCCGTGGTCGCACTGTCGCCCCAGCGAGCCAACGCAGCCTCACGGGCGATCTCACTGCGGCGCGCGCTCGAAAGGCCCTCTGCGCGAGCGCGCCCCCCCTTCGATGCCGCGTCTCCTGCGTCGTCATTGATCTTGAGCTTGGGGTTGTCAGTCACGCGCGACGAATCTCCTGTTCGCTGATGCTTGCTTAGCAAGCACAACGTACAGCACGCCGACGACAGCACGCTTTTCAGCTATCTATGGATGCAACATTCCCTATCAGATAAGGGATTACAGCACGTCGACAAATCTCGCCTAAGCGCAAGCATGTGCTTGCAAGCATTTGCGCGATGAGTGCGTCGGGCTACGAGCGGTCGCCCCAGCGCGCCTGTGCGGCACGACGCGCCGCCTCCGACCGCTGCTCCGCCGTCATCCGCTCGGCGCGCGCCTTCCCGCCCTTTTGCCCGCCCTTGCGGCCCCGCTCGACGGCGGAGGGATCCTTGCCATCGTCACGCGCGGAAGGGTCTGTGGACTCGTTCACGATCCGGGCTGCCAAGCGGTTCAGGTCCATGGCTTGATCCTACCTCTCGCCTTACGCGCCATCACGGTCCGCTGGCTGCTGGCCCACGCGGCGTTCAGTCCGCGCACGTAGGCCAGCGCTTCGGCAGTCGGGCAGACCGGCGTGTCGCGGCCGGCGTGTGGGTCGATGTCGTGGAGTCGGCGTTCGTAGGTCTCCATTAGCTCCGTCATCGAGAAGCCGAGCGTTCGCACGATCGTGAGCAGCGTCACGAACGAAGGGTTCTGGCGCCCCAGCTCGATGGCGCTCATGTAGCCCTTGCCGAGCCCTGCGTCGTACCCGACGGCCTCCTGCTGGACGCATCCACGACGCTCGCGCAGACGACGCAATGCAAGGCCCAGCGCGACAAGCTCCGCCGACCCGGCGAACGGGCTAGCGCTCGGCATCAGCCAACTGCCGTTCGTAGACCTCCACCAGCACTGAGAGCGGCAACGCCAAACCACGCATCAGACGCAGCAAGGTCCGCAGCGTCGGACTGACCTCGGCACGCTCCAACGCACCGATGTAGTTGCGATGAAGGTCGCAGGCGAATCCCATCTCCTCCTGACTCAACCCTTGCCGTGCTCGCAGCTCCCGCACCGCGCGCCCAAGCGCACGATGCTCCGGCCCCATTCCCGGCCGACGGGTACCCTGGCCCTGCATACGGACTTACCTCCGTGTGTAGGCCCCGGGTTGGCGTCATCAGCGCCGCCCGGGGCCGCTATCTGCTCTGGACGGCGGGGACCGTAGAGCAGATCAACGGGCAGTACCAAACTGACCCACTACCCCGATCGGGCGGGTGGTGCGAGGCGGATCGTGCGCCGGCGAAAGCCGGATGCACGAACGCACTCGCGACAGGACCCGCCCGCAGCAGCCTCGCGTCCCGCATACGTCCCGCCACCGCCCAAGCCCGAGTTCGGGCTCGGCTACTGAGCGCCGTCGCGCTCCTTCTTGCGGATGTCCGCCAGCTGGTCGTCGATCCAGTCGCCCGGGTCGCGCTGGGTCACGATCTGCTTAAGCCCGTCGCAGCGCCGCTGGCGCTCCGCCGGCGCCATCGTCAGCGCGGCGTGGATCGAGTCCGCCAGCTCCTGGATGTCGAACGGATTCACCGACAGCGCGAACTCGCCCAGCTCCTCGTGCGCCCCGGTGTTCTCCGACAGGATCGAGACGCCCCCGCGCTCGTTGACGAGCGGCCCCTCCTTCGCGACGAGGTTCATACCGTCGAACATCGCGTTCACGAGCAGCACGTCGTAGTGCTTGTAGGCCGCGACGGCCTCCTCGAGGTCGTCGCGCAGCTTGAGGTGGATCGGCATCCAGTCGGGCGTCCCATGGCGATGGTTGACGACCGCGACGACGGCCTCAATCCGCTCGAGGTACTCGGCGTACTCCGGCACGTCCGTTCGCGACGGCATCAGCTGCGAGATGAACGTCACGCGCTCGCGGAACTCGGGATGCTGGTCGAGGAAGACGTCGAACGCGGTGAAGCCGCGCAGCACGTTCTTCGACAGGTCCGCACGGTCGACGCGCAGGATCAGGTGGTCGCGGCGGCGGCGCAGCAGCTCGCGCTCGAAGTCGGCGGTGCGCGCGCGCCGGGCGACCGCGCGGGTGGCGTCGGCGTCGATCGGCAGCGGGTAGGCGCGCACCCACACCTCGCGCCCGTCGTGGTGGACGACGCCGCGGTCGAAGTCGACCTCGAGGTCCATCAGGTCGCGGCAGCACTGCAGGAAGTTGCGCCGGTAGGAGCGTGTGTGGAAGCCGATGATGTCGTTCGCCAGCAGCCCGCGGTAGAGCTCGTCCCGGATCGTCGCGGGCAGCACCCGCCACGCGTCGGACTGCGTCCACGGGATGTGGATGAAGTGGTGCAGGAAGACGTCGGGACGCTCGCGCCGCACGAGCGCCGGCAGCGTGTAGAGGTGATAGTCGTGGACCATCACGACCGGCTCGTCCTGGCCGTCGATCTCCTCGAGCACGGCGCGCGCGAGATCCTCGTTGACGACGTTGTAGCCGAACTCGAACGCCTCGACCTCCTCGCGGCGGATGTCCGGCGCGTTCGAGAGATCCCACAGGTAGTGCTGGATGAACCACAGCATCGGGTTCGCGAACACGTTGTAGAAGCGGTCGTAGGCGTCCGGCTCGGAGGCGACGAGGCGCACCTGGTACTCGCCGCCGTCGGGCAGCGTGACCGTGAAGGGCCGTCCGCCGTGGCCCTGGGAGGCGACGATGTCCTCGTCCGTCATCGCGGAGGCGATCCAGACGGCCTCGCGATGCGAGGCGAGCCCGGTCAGCGCGGTGACGAGCCCGCCTCCGCCACGCCGCACCTCGCCGTCGGGCCCGAATGTCACGGGGCCGCGGTTCGAGACGAGCACGAGCGGGGCGGCGTCAGGCAGCGGGCTACTCCTCGAGCTCGGTGAAGATCGTCAGCCAGTCGCGCAGCAGCCGCGGCATCAGGAAGTGGCGGCGCACGTGCTCCTTGCCGGCGCGGCCGAGCTGGCGACCGAGGCCCGGGTCGGCAAGGATCTGCTTTGCCCGCTCCGCGCACTCCTCGACGCTGTCGACGAGATAGCCGGAGACGCCGTCCTCGACCTGCAGCGGGATCCCGCCGACGTTGCCGCCGATGAACGGGCGCGCCTTCCAGATCGCCTCCGAGACGGTCAGGCCGAAGCCCTCGCGCGTCGACTTCTGGATCAGCACGTCGGCGTGCGACTGGAAGGCGTTGACCTCGATCGCGCCGACGTTGTTGAAGTTGTTGAGGATGTGGATGTCCGGGTCGCGGTCGGCGTGGGCGATCGTCGCGTTGAAGAAGTCCCAGCCCTCGGGGTCGTCGGTCGCCATCGAGCCGACGAGCGCGAGCTGCACGTCTGGGACGGACTCCTTCACCACACGGTAGGCGTCGATCACGCCGAGCGGGTCCTTCCACGGGTCGAAGCGCGAGACCTGGCACAACAGCGGCCGGTCGACGTCGATCCCGAACTGCTGGCAGATGTAGACGGAGTCATCGGGCGAGAACGCCATGTTCTTCGGCGCGAGCGGGTCGATCGCCGGCGGCACGATGTGGACGCGGCCGTCCATGCCCTCCGGTACGTACTGCTGCATGTGGAAGACGGATGCCGGATAGGGCTTGATCGACGGCAGCAGCCGCTCGATCGTGTGCGGGTTCGGCGTCGAGAGGTCGATGTGGCAGCGCCAGACCCAATGGCGCGACTTCTCCGGCGCGAGCGTGTGCATCGCGGCGGGCTGCGGGTCGTGGACGATGCAGACGTCCCACCCGCGCGAGAGCTCGCGCGCGTTCATCTCGTTGTAGCGGCGCCAGGCCTCCCACTGCTCCTCGGTCAGGTCCTGCGGGTTGCCCTGCAGCGCGTTGTGCATGACCTTCGTCGCGTTGAAGAACTCCTCACGCCCGTAGATCACCTGCCACTCGACGTCGATCCCGACGTCCTTCATCAGCGGGATCAGGGTGTAGAGGATCTCCGAGACGCCGCCGCCGAACGCGGTCGCACTGAGATGGAGGACGCGCTTGCCCTTGTGCGGCTCGGCGAGCTCGCGGATCTCCTCGACGAGCGCGCGCCCGACGATGCTGGAGTAGTCCGCAAGCGTCTTGTGACCGACTGCGATTGGCTGGAGCATGGTTCCGGGCTCGGTGGGGTCGGGCGCGCGGACGATACCGAATAGTCGGCGCGTCGCCGCGTCGGCGCCTCAGCCGGGCAGCTCGAGCGTGAAGACCGTGCGCCCCGGGCGCGACTCGACGCCGAGCCGGCCGTTCATCCGCTCGGCGAGCTCGCTCGCGATCGCAAGCCCGAGCCCGGAGCCCTGCGCGTCGTCGGAGGTGTAGAAGGGCTCGAAGATCTGCGACAGGGCCGCACGCTCGATGCCGGTCCCGTGATCGCGCACCGCGAGCGACGCGAAGCCGTTGTCGCGCCGCGCCGAGACGACGATGCCGGTACCGGCCGAGGTGTGCGTGAGCGCGTTGTCGATCAGGATGCGGACGATCTGCGCGACGCGCACGGGATCGCACTGCGCCTCGACGGGACGGCTCGGAAGCCGCATCTCCAGGCGCGAGTCGTGCTGTGCGAGCACCGGCTCGAACTCCGAGCTGACCGAGCGCGCCAGCTCGGCGAGGTCGACCGGCTCCGGGCGCAGGTCGAGCGAGCCGGCCTCCAAGCGGGACAGGTCCAACAGGTCCACGGACAGCTTCGCGAGCCGCTCCACCTGCTGGCGCACCTGCGCGAGGAAGCGGTGGCGCGTCTCCTCGTCGAGCTCCTCGTCCTCGAGCAGCTCGACGAAGCCGCCGAGCGAGAACAACGGCGTGCGCAGCTCGTGCGAGGCGGTCGCGATGAACTGCTTGCGCGCACGGTCGAGCTGCGCGAGCTGGCGCTGCATGTCGTTGAAGGCGACCGCGAGCTGGCCGAGCTCGTCGTCGGAGTCGACCGGGATCGGGCGCGAGAAGTCGCCCGCGGCGACCTGCTCGGCGGCGCGCTCGAGCCGCTTGACGCGCTGCGCGAGCGCGCGTGCGATCAGCCAGCCGGCGAGCACCGCGAGCGCGAGCGAGATCGCCCCCGCGATCAGGATCTGCTGGCGGATGATCGCGACGTTGCGCTCGACGTCGGTCATCGGCGTCGAGTAGACCGCGACCGCGTCGAGCTGCCCGCGGTGGCGCAGCGGCAGCGCGACCTCTGCGACCGGTCCGTCGGACGTGACCTCCGAGCCGCGCGCGATCCGTCCGCTGCGCACCGCGTCCTCGGCGGCCGGCAGGCTCAGCGCCTGGATCGTCGCGTCGCTGGAGTCGGCGATCGTCGAGGTCTGCGGCTCGCCGCCGGCGTAGCCGACGCGCAGCAGCGTGATGCGCGCGTTCGCCCCGTCGCCGACGGCGCCGACCGCTTGGCGCACGGCGTGCAGCGGCATGCGCGTGCCGACCGTCGGCTCGAGCTGCGCGATCGTCTGCTTCGCGGCCGTCGTGAGCTGCGAGAGCTTCTCGTCGCGCAGGCGCGATTGCAGCTGCGGCACGACGTAGAGGTAGAGCACCGCGATCGCGGCGAGCGTCGTCGCGAAGAAGAGGAACGCGAGCCGGTTTCGCAACGAGCGCATCGGCTGGGCGGCGGTTCGGTCCGGCTACTCGGCCGTGTCGCGGAAGCGGTAGCCGACGCCGCGCACGGTGAAGAGGTACTCCGGCTCCTTCGGGTCCCGCTCGAGCTTCTCGCGCAGGTGCCGGATGTGGACGTCGATCGTGCGCGGGTCGCGGTAGGCCGAGTCGCCCCACACGCGCGCCAGCAGCATGTCGCGCGTGAAGACGCGGCCGGGGCTGCGCGCGAGCGTGAGCAGGATCTCGAACTCCACGAACGTCGTCACGATCGGCGCGCCGTGCAGCCACACGGAGCGCTTGTCGGGGTCGATCCGCAGCGCGTGGTGCTCGAGCGTGCCGCCCTCGCGCTCGGCCGCGTGCGAGAGCTCCGAGCGGCGCAGCGCGGCCTTCACGCGGCTGCGGAACTCGCGCATCGAGAAGGGCTTGGTGATGTAGTCGTCGGCGCCGATCTCGAGCCCGACGACCTTGTCGATCTCCTCCGACTTCGCCGTCAGCATGATGATCGGGACGGCGCTGCGGCTGCGCAGCCGCCGGCAGACCTCCAGCCCGTCGAGCTTCGGCAGCATCACGTCGAGCACGACGAGGTCGAACGGCCGCTCGGCGAAGCGGTCGAGCGCCTCGGCGCCGTCGGTCGCCTGCACCACCTCGTAGCCGTCCTTCCGCAGCGGGTAGGACAGCAGGGTTTGGATCGACTGCTCGTCGTCCACCAGCAGGATTCGCGTGGATCGCTCGCCCATCCGTGTGGCGAAGGTTAGTCCGGTGAACGCACACGTACCAAGCAATCCTTTCCGCACGGCCGCCCCGGCCACCGGCCTGGATAACCTCAGCGGGTGCTCAACCCGCGGATCTACCGCGCCGCGCTGCTCCCGATCCTGTTCGCGCTCGTGCTCGCGGGCTTCTCGCTGCAGGACCAGCCGCGCCCCCTGACCGCGGCACTGGCGCCCGACGCGTTCGACGGCGCCGCCGCCTTCCGCGCGCTCGACCAGCTGGCGCTCGCCGCCCCGCAGCGTCGCCCCGGCTCCGCGGGCGATCGGCGCGTCGCCCGCCGCGTTGCCGACGTGCTGCACGCCAGCGGCTTCCGCGTCGGTGTGCGCACGCTCACCGCCGCGACGGCCGACGGCTCGCGCACGCTGCAGACGGTCGTCGGCGAGCGCGCCGGGTCCTCGGATCGGCGGATCGTGGTCCTCGCCCATCGCGATGCGCTCGGGACGGGCGCGCGCGCCGAGCTGTCGGGGACGGCGGCGCTGCTCGAGCTCGCGCGCGTCCTGGGCGGCCGCACGCTCGGCCGCACGCTGGTGCTCGCCTCCACGAGCGGGGGAAGCGCCGGCGACGCGGCCGCGGCGCAGCTGGCCGCGAGGCCGGGCGGGCCCGTCGACGCGGTGATCGTGCTCGGCGACCTCGCCGGCACCGCGACGCGGCGTCCGCTCGTCGTCGGCTCCTCGGCGACCGCAGCCCTCGCACCGCTCGAGCTGCGTCGGACCGTCGAGTCGGCGCTCGTCACCGAGGTCGGGACGCGTCCCGGCGGCGTGCGGCCGGCGGTGCAGCTCGCGCGCCTGGCGGCGCCGCTCACGCTCGGCGAGCAGGGGCCGTTCAACGCGCGCGGCATCCCCGCGGTACTACTGTCGGCGAGCGGCGAGCGCCCGCCGGCCGCCGCCGAGCCCGTCTCGCAGGAGCGCCTGACGGCGTTCGGCCGCGCCGCGCTGCGCAGCGTCAGCGCGCTCGACGACGGGCACGACGTCGCCCGGGCGGCGCCATATGTCGTGCTCGCGCGCAAGGTGCTGCCGGCGTGGCCGATCCGGCTGCTCGTGCTGACGCTCGTGCTGCCCGTCCTGCTCGCCGCCGTCGATGCGCTGGCGCGCGTGCGACGACGACGCGAGCGCGTCGGAATGTGGCTGCGCTGGGTCGCCGCGAGCGCGCTGCCGTTCGCGCTCGCCGCGCTCGTGGCGGTCGGGCTGTTCCGCAGCGGCCTGCTCGCCGCTGCGCCGCACGCCCCCGCCGCCGGCGGGGCGGTTCCGCTCAGCGGCGCCGCGCTCGTGGGCGTGCTCGTCGTGCTCGCGCTCGGCTGGATCGGGCTGCGGCCGCTCGTGCTGCGTGCTGTCGGAGTGCACGGCAGCACCGCCGGCCCGGGTGCGGCGATCGCGACCCTGCTCGTGCTGTGCGGCGTCACGCTCGGGATCTGGGCGGCGAATCCGTATGCGGCGCTGCTGCTCGTCCCGGCGCTGCACCTGTGGCTGTTCGCCGTCGAGTCGGAGCCGCGCGCGCGGCGTCCGGTCGCGCTGGCGCTGTTCGCCGCCGGGCTTGTTGCACCGTTGCTCGTCGCCTACGCCTATGCGCGGCAGTTCGGACTCGACCCGTTCGAGCTCGCATGGATGGGGCTGCTGCTCGTCGCCGGCGGCGGGATCGGCTTCGTCGCGGTGCTCGCCTGGTCGATCGTGCTCGGCTGCAGCGCGGCGGTGCTCGCGATCATCATGCGCGCCGAGCGTCTCGACGCGGCGGCCGCCCCGCCGGTCACGGTGCGCGGGCCCGCGACGTACGCCGGCCCCGGCTCGCTCGGGGGCACGGAGTCGGCGCTGCGCCGCTGAGGGCGGCGGCGCGCGCGATACTGGTCCGATGCGACGGGTCCTGCGGGCAAGCTCGACCGTGCTGATCGTGGCCGGCGCGCTGATGCTCGCCGACGCCGCCATCACGCTCGCGTGGCAGGAGCCGATCTCGGC
>DASRAV010000016.1:0-271308 GCA_035637995.1 Conexibacter sp.
GAGCTCGCGCGCGATCCCCTCCGTGTGCGCGCGGATCTGCGCGAGCACCTCCGGCCCGAGCGAGTGCGGCGGCAGCACGCAGGCCGAGTCGCCGGAGTGGATGCCGGCCTCCTCGACGTGCTGCATGATCCCGCCGATCCACACGTCCTCGCCGTCACACAGCGCGTCGACGTCGACCTCGATCGAGTCCTCGAGGAAGCGGTCGAGGAAGATCTCCTTGCCGTTGCCGTGATCGGCGCCGACGCGCTCGAGGTAGTCGGCCAGCCCGTCGAGCGAGTAGACGATCTCCATCGCGCGCCCGCCGAGCACGTAGGAGGGGCGCACGAGCAGCGGGAAGCCGACCTCGGGCGCCTGCGCGAGCGCGTCCGCGGGCGAGCCGGCAGTTGCGTAGGGCGGCGCCTTGAAGCCGAGCCGTTCGAGCAGCTCGCCGAAGCGGCCGCGGTCCTCGGCGTGGTCGATCGCGTCGATCGAGGTGCCGAGGATCGGGATCCCGGCGGCGGCGAGCCCGGCGGCGAGCCGCAGCGGGGTCTGCCCGCCGAACTGGACGATCACGCCCTCCGGCTTCTCGACCTCGCAGACGCCGAGCACGTCCTCGAGCGTGAGCGGCTCGAAGTAGAGGCGGTCGGAGGTGTCGTAGTCGGTCGAGACGGTCTCGGGGTTGCAGTTGACCATCACCGCGTCGCGGCCGGAGGCGCGCACCGTCATCGCGGCGTGGACGCAGCAGTAGTCGAACTCGATCCCCTGCCCGATGCGGTTCGGGCCGGCGCCGAGGATCACGACGCTCGCCCGCTCCCCGCGCTCGACCTCGTGGGCGGGGTGGGCGGGGTCCGATTTCCGCGGGCGCTCGCGCGCCGAGTAGTAGTACGGCGTGCGCGCGGCGAACTCGGCCGCGCACGTGTCGACGGACTTGAACGTGCGCTCGCCCGCCTCGGCGCCCGCCGGATCGAGCGCGAGCTCCTGCAGCTCGCGCAGGAACCACGGGTCGATGCGCGTGCGCGCGTGCAGCTGCTCGACGCCTGCGCCCCTGCGCAGCGCTTCGAGCACCAGGTCGAAGCGGTCGGGCCCGCCCTGCGTGAGCGCCTCGAGCAGCGCCTCGTCGTCGGCCGGCGGCGCGGCGCGGCGGTCGAGCTCGCGCGAGCGCAGCGCCTTCGCGAACGCCTGCTTGAACGTGCGCCCGATCGCCATCGCCTCGCCGACCGACTTCATATGCGTCGTCAGGCCCTCGTCGGAGCCGGGGAACTTCTCGAACGCGAAGCGCGGCCACTTCACGACGCAGTAGTCGATCGTCGGCTCGAAGCTCGCGGGCGTGGCGCGCGTGATGTCGTTCGGGATCTCCTGCAGCGTGTAGCCGACCGCGAGGCGCGCGGCGATCTTCGCGATCGGGAACCCGGTCGCCTTCGAGGCGAGCGCCGAGGAGCGCGAGACGCGCGGGTTCATCTCGATCACGACGATCTCGTCGGTCTTCGGGTTGACGGCGAACTGGACGTTCGAGCCGCCCGTCTCGACGCCGACGGCGCGGATCACCGCGATCGCCTGGTCGCGCAGCGCCTGGTACTGCTTGTCGGTGAGCGTCTGCTGCGGCGCGACGCAGACCGAGTCGCCGGTGTGGACGCCCATCGGGTCGAGGTTCTCGATCGAGCAGACGATCACGACGTTGTCAGCCGCGTCGCGCATCACCTCCAGCTCGAACTCGCCCCAGCCGAGCACCGACTCGTCGATCAGGATCTGGCCGATCGGCGAGGCCGCCAGTCCGCGGGCGCAGATCCGCTCGGCCTCCTCGCGCGTGCGCGCGATCCCGCCCCCGCGCCCGCCGAGCGTGAACGCCGGGCGGATGATCAGCGGCAGCCCGATCTCCTCCATCGCGGCGCGCGACTGCTCCATGTCAGTCGCGATCGCCGAGCGCGGCACGCGCAGGCCGGCCGCGGCCATCGTCTCGCGGAAGCGGTCGCGATCCTCGGCGCGGTCGATCGCGTCGTAGTCGGCGCCGATCAGCTCGACGCCGTACTTCGCGAGCGTGCCGTCCTCGGACAGCGCCTTCGCGAGGTTCAGCGCCGTCTGGCCGCCGAGCGTCGGCAGCAGCGCGTCGGGGCGCTCGCGCTCGATCACCTGCGCGACCGGCCCGGGCAGCAGCGGCTCGACGTACGTCGCCGTCGCGAGCTCGGGGTCGGTCATGATCGTCGCCGGGTTGGAGTTGACGAGCACGACCTCGTAGCCCTCCTCCATCAGCACCTTGCACGCCTGCGTGCCCGAGTAGTCGAACTCGGCCGCCTGCCCGATCACGATCGGCCCGGAGCCGATGATGAGGATCTTGTGGATGTCGTCGCGGCGGGGCATCAGGCGGCCTCGATCTCATCCACGAAACGGTCGAAGAGGTAGAGCGAGTCGTGCGGACCCGGCCCGGCCTCCGGGTGGTACTGGACGGTCGCGCCGGGCACGTCGCGCAGCGTCAGCCCCTCGACGGTGCGGTCGTAGAGGTTGATGTGCGTCAGCTCGGCTGCGCCGAAGTCGGTCTCCCAGCGCACCGGCTCGTCCTCGTCGATCGTGCGCGCGCCACCCGGGCCGAGCACCGCGAAGCCGTGGTTCTGGCTCGTGATCTCGACGCGGCCGGTCGTCAGGTCCTTGACCGGATGGTTGGCGCCGCGGTGGCCGAACGGCAGCTTGTAGGTCTCCAGCCCGACGGCGCGGCACAGCAGCTGATGACCGAGGCAGATCCCGTACACCGGCTTCCTGCCCACCAGGCCGCGCACCGTCTCGACGACGTAGCCGAGCGCCGCGGGGTCCCCGGGGCCGTTGGCGAGGAAGAAGGCGTCGGGATCGCGCGCCAGCAGCTCCTCGGCGGAGGTGGTGCACGGATGCAGCTCGACCGTCGCGCCCCGCTCGCGCAGGTTGCGCACGATCGAGTCCTTCACGCCGGTGTCGATCATCGCGATCGTCACGGCGGGCCCCGAGCCGAGCGGCTCCAACACGACGAGCGTGCCCGGCGTCACCTCCTGCGCCAGGTCGCGGCCGTCCATGGAGGGCTCAGCGGCGAGCAGCGCGCGGGCGTCGTCCTCCCCCATCGCCGCCGGGAAGACGCCGCCGCGCATCGCACCGGCGTCGCGGATGTGGCGCACGAGCGCGCGCGTGTCGAGGTCGGTGATGCCGGGGACGCCGCAGTCGCGCAGCCAGTCGAGCCAGCCGCCCTCGGCGCCCGGCGCGTCCTCGCGGTTCGTCGCCGCGCGCATGATCGCCGCGCGCGCATGGATGCGGTCGGACTCCATCGCCTCCGCCGAGACGCCGTAGTTGCCGACGTGCGCGGTCGTGAACGTGATCAGCTGCCCCGCGAAGCTCGGATCGCTCATCGCCTCCTGGTAGCCGGTCATCCCGGTCGTGAAGACGACCTCGCCGACCGCATGCCCGTCGGCGCCGCAGGCGAGCCCGTCGAAGCGCTCGCCGTCCTCGAGCAGCACATATGCGGTGGCGGCGTTCATGCAAGCGCCTCGACCGCGACGCGGTGCGCGACGACGCCGGCCGCGACGGTCAGCCGCACGAGGCCGTGCAGCGTGCGCCCGTGGAAGCAGCAGTTCTCCGAGCGGCTCGCATAGCCGGCGGCGCCGACCTCCCAGCTCGCGTCGAGGTCGACGAGCGCGAGGTTCGCCGGCTCGCCGACGGCGATCCGCGGCGTCGGCAGCCCATAGAGCGCGGCACCGGCCGTCATCCGCTCGACCACGAGCGCAAGCGACAGGACGCCCGGCAGCACGAGCTCGGTGTGCAGCGCCGCGAACGAGGTCTCCAGGCCGGTCGTCCCCATCGGCGCCTGCTCGAACGGGACCTCCTTCTCGTGCCGCGCGTGCGGCGCGTGGTCGGTCGCGACGCAGTCGATCGTGCCGTCGCGCAGCGCGTCGATCAACGCCTGGCGGTCGCGCTCGGTGCGCAGCGGCGGGTTCATCTTGAAGCGGCTGTCGAGCGAGCGCACGGCCTCGTCGGTGAGCGTCAGGTGATG
Organism: Conexibacter sp.; assembly: GCA_035637995.1. Classification (GTDB taxonomy): domain Bacteria; phylum Actinomycetota; class Thermoleophilia; order Solirubrobacterales; family Solirubrobacteraceae; genus Conexibacter. The sequence goes on from DASRAV010000016.1 coordinate 3,983, forward strand.
CGGCGTGACCTCGCCGCTGACGCGCGCGCCGGCGGCCTTCCAGGCGGCGAGCGCCGTGACCGACTCGCTGCACGACAGGTGCTGAAAATGGGCGCGGCCGTCCTCGTAGGCGGCGATCGCCGCGTCGCGCGCGACGAACGTCGACTCCGAGATCGACGGGATCCCCGCCAGCCCGAGCCGTGCCGAGACGCCGCCCTCGTGCATGACGCCGTCGCCGGAGAGCGAGGGGTCCTCCTCGTGCAGCGAGATCACGCCGCCGCAGAGGCGCTGGTATTGCAGTGCGCGCCGCAGCATCCCGGCCGCGACGACCGGCTTGCCGTCGTCGGTGAAGCCAAGCGCGCCCCCATCGCGCAGCTCCGCCATCTCCGTCAGCTCGCTGCCGTCGAGCCCGCGCGTGACGGCGGCGAGGAAGCCGACCGGCACGCGCGCTTCGCGGCCGGCCGCGTCGCACAGCGAGCGCAGCACGGAGGCGTCGTCGACGACCGGCGCCGTGTTCGGCATCGCGATCACCGTGCAGAAGCCGCCGGCGGCCGCGGCGGCCGTGCCGCTCGCGAGGTTCTCCTTGTGCTCCTGCCCGGGGGTGCGCAGGTGCACGTGCGGATCGACGAAGCCCGGGAAGAGATGGAGCCCCTCCCCCTCGATCGCCTCGACGCCGTCGGGAGCCGCGAGCGCCCCGGGGGCGCCGAGCTCGGCGATCTCTCCAGCGCGCACGAGCACGTCGGCCGGCTCGTCGAGGTCGCCGCGCGGATCCAGCACGTGCACGCCGCGCAGCAGCAGCTCGGCGGGCGCACCGCCGGCGTGGAAGAGCCGCTCGACGCTCATGCGGACACGGCCGCCTCGGGCTCGACCGCCGGCTGGGCTGCGCCGGCGCTGGCGCCGGCCAGCAGCTCGTAGAGCACCGCCATCCGCACGAACACGCCCGCTTCGACCTGCTGGGCGATCAGCGCCTGCGGCGAGTCGATCACGTCGGCCGACAGCTCGACGCCGCGGTTGACGGGGCCCGGGTGCATCAGCACCTGCTGCGGCGCCAGGCGCGCGGCGTTGACCTGGTACTGCATCGCGTACTCGCGCAGCGAGGGGACGAACGCCTCGCTCATGCGCTCGTGCTGCAGCCGCAGCACGTAGACGACGTCGGCCTCGGACAGGCGGTCCAGATTCGGCTCGACCGCGCACCCGAGCGCCTCGATCCCGCGCGGGATCAGCGTCGGCGGGCCGCTCACCGTCACGCGCGCCCCCATGCGCGTGAACGCGAGGATGTCCGAGCGCGCGACGCGCGAATGCAGGACGTCGCCGACGATCCAGATGCCGACGCCGTCGAGCGGGCCGAGCCGCTCGCGCAGCGCGTAGACGTCGAGCAGCGCCTGCGTCGGATGCTCGTGCTTGCCGTCGCCGGCGTTGACGACGGCGGCGTCGGTCCAGCGCGCGACGAGCCGCGCGGCGCCGGCATGCGGCGAGCGGATCACGATCGCGGCCGGGTCGTAGGCGGAGAGCGTCGCGATCGTGTCCTTCAGCGACTCGCCCTTCGCGACCGACGAGCTGGCCGCGCGAATCGAGACGACGTCGGCCGAGAGGCGCTTGGCGGCCAGCTCGAACGAGCTGCTCGTGCGCGTCGAGGCCTCGAAGAAGAGGTTCACGACGGTGCGCCCGCGCAGCGCCGGGACCTTCTTGATCTCGCGCCCCGCGACCTCGGCGAAGGAGCCGGCGCGATCGAGGATCCGCTCGATCCCCGCGCGGTCGAGGTCGTCGATGCTCAGGAGGTGCCTGGTCATGCCGCGGCGACCTCGGCGGTCTCGGAGATCGTGACCTCGTCGACCCCGTCGAGCTCCTCGACGCGCACGTTCACGCGCTCGCCGCGCGCAGTCGGGAGGTTCTTGCCGACGTAGTCGGGCCTGATCGGCAGCTCGCGGTGGCCGCGGTCGGCGAGCACTGCGAGCTGGACGCGCGCGGGACGGCCGTAGTCGAAGATCGCCTCGATCGCGGCGCGCACCGTGCGGCCGGTGTAGAGCACGTCGTCGACGATCACGATCGTGCGCGCCTCGAGCGGGAAGTCGAGGTGCGAGGCGAGCACGACCGGCGCGCTCGGGCGCAGCGACACGTCGTCGCGATAGAACGAGATGTCGATGTCGCCGAGCGGCAGCGAGCCGTCGGTCAGCTCCGCGACGAGCCGCTGGACGCGCGCGGCGAGCACGGCGCCGCGACGGTGGATGCCGACGATCGCGAGCCCCTCGTCGGGATTCTTCTCCACGATCTCGTGTGCGATGCGCACAAGCGTGCGCCGCATGTCATCGCGGTCGAGGACGACCTTCTCGGACTCCAACCTGAACCTTCCTGGTCTCACGGGACCGGGTTAAAGGATCGGACGCGGGGAGCGTAGCAGTCAGGACGGCGCGTCCGGAGCCGGGTGCTCGGGGACGCGGTGCTGCGGTGAGACGGGCGGAGTCCAGTGGACCAGCTCCGGCTCCCCGCGCTCGGGAAACGGCACCTCGATCGTGTCGAAGTCGCGCGGAACGACCGTCGCGGGGAAGATCGCCTGCGCCTCGTCGCGGATCTCGCGCCCGCCGTAGCGCGTCGAGAGGTGCACGAGCGCGAGCATCCGCACCTCCGCCTCGCGCGCCGCCTTCGCCGCCTGCTCGGCGGTCGAGTGGCGCGTCTCGCGCGCACGCTCGGCCTCCTCGCGCGTGAACGTCGCCTCGTGCACGAGCACGTCGGCCTCGTGGGCGATCTCGATCAGCTCCTCGCACGGACCCGTGTCGCCGGAGATCACGAGCTTGCGGCCGAGGCGATCGGGCCCGACGACCTGCTCCGGATCGATCCCACCGACCGTCTCGCCGCGCTGCAGGCGTCCGAAGTCCGGCCCCGGCGTCACGCCGAGCCGCTCGGCCAGCTCGGCGTCGAAGCGACCGGGACGGTCGTCCTCGATCACCGCGTAGCCGTAGGCGCCGCCGCGATGGTTGACCGGGAACGCCTCGATCGCGTAGTCCGCGCGCTCGACCGCCTCGTCGGGGTCGAGCTCGACGATCTCCAGCTCGTAGCCGATCCCGCCCCAGACGTGTCGGACCGAGCTCATCAGCTCGCGCAGGCCGGGCGGGCCGTAGAGCGTCAGCGGCCGCTCGCGCGCGCGCAGGTCGAACGTCTTCAGCATTCCCGGCAGGCCGAGCCAGTGGTCGGCGTGGAAATGCGTGATGAAGACGTCGGTGAGGTCCATCAGGCCGACCGAGCGCAGCAGCTGGCGCTGGGTCCCCTCGCCGCAGTCGAACAGGATGCGGTCGGCGCCGCGCCGCAGCAGGATCCCGGGCAGGCCGCGGCGCGCCGTCGGAACCGAGCCGGCCGTGCCGGCGAAGAAGAGGGAGAGGTCCAAGTGCCAGGAGCGCCGCGGAAGACGCGCCCGAGAGGATTCGAACCTCTGACCTCTCGCTCCGAAGGCGAGCGCTCTATCCACTGAGCTACGGGCGCCTTGCCCGCTCAGCTTACCGTCAGTCGCCGAGCCGCTGCTCGTAGACCTGCACCAGCTCCGTGAAGGAGACGCCGAGGCCGCGTGCGACGCGCACCATCGCCTCGAACGACGGATTGGTGCGGCCGCTCTCGAGCGTCGTGAGGTAGTTGCGACCGAGGCCCGCAGCCTCGCAGACCTCCTCCTGCTTGAGCGATTTGCGCACGCGCAGCTCGCGCACTGCGATCGCCAGCGCTCGTCGTTCTCGTCCCAGGGGATCGGCCACCGCGCAACCTTTTACCGCTTCGACCTGTCAATCCACGCTCGTCAGCGTGAATCATCCCCGCTATACGGGGGATCTCCCATGCTGTTTGGGGGATATCGCGCTTCCTAGCGGCGCAGTACGCGGAACTGGACCGTCGCCTTCATGCGACAACGATCGTGGCACGCCGCCGCCACATAGGCGCCCGGGGCGGCGCCGGCGTCGATCGCGATCGGCGCGACGAAGCCGCCGCGCAAGCCGGTGTGCGCCTCGCCGATGCGCGTGGAGGGCCCCCGCGGCGGCGTCGCGCGCAAGACGATGTGCGCGTTGGCTGGAAAGCCGCGCCCGTGCAGCACGACCGTGCCGCCGGGAGCCACGCGCACCGGCGTCGCGTGCAGGTGCGGCAGCGCGTCGCGCTTGGCGAGGGCACCGGCCGCGAGGGCGGCGATCGTGCACGCGATCAGGCCGAGGCAGACGGCGATGCGGCGCGTCGCGCGGGAGCGTCCAGTGCTCGTCGAGTCCATCCTGGCGCGCATCCTATGGGCGCAGCGCCCTTCTGTGTAGGCAGGTCGCGTCCCGGCGAAACCGAGCCTTCCCGTCGGCCGTGACGGGAAGGCTCTTCCGATGCCCGTCCTGATGGTTCGTCCGGCGCTCGGTCCGACCTCCCGCACAGCAAGGCGCGCCACAGGAGATAATACTAAATATTCTTTGAGCTAAAGCGCAAGGCGCGCCGGTTGGCGCTCAGCCGCCGGCGACGGCCGGGAGGATCGTGACTTCGTCGCCGTCCTCGACAGCCGTCTCCAGCCCGTCGAGGAAGCGGATGTCCTCGCCGCCGATGTAGACGTTGACGAAGCGGCGCAGGCCGTCGTCGTCGGCGATCCGCTCGCGCAGCTCGTCGAACTGCTCATACAGCGCGTCAAGCACCTCGCCCACCGTGGTCCCGTCGACGGTCGTGCTGGACGCACCGCCGGCGGCGGCGCGCAGCTGCGTCGGGATCTTGACGACGACCCCCATCAGGCCGCCACCGTGCTTGTCGCCACGCGCGCCTCGAAGTCCTCGAGGCTCGGATCGACCTCGTGCGTCTCGAACGTGCCGCGGGCGCAGTCGATCGTCTTGAGCCCCTCGCCGGTGATCACGGCCACGACGCACTCGTCGGCTTCGATGTCGCCGCGCTCGGCGAGCTTCGCGAGCACCGCGGTCGTGACGCCTCCGGCCGTCTCGGTGAAGATGCCGGTCGTCTGCGCGAGGAGCTTGATGCCCGCGCGGATCTCGTCGTCGGTCACGGCGTCGATCGCGCCGCCGGTGCGGCGGGCGAGCTCGAGCGCGTAGGGCCCGTCGGCCGGGTTCCCGATCGCCAGCGACTTCGCGATCGTGTCCGGCTTGACCGGCCGACAGACGTCGCGACCGTCGGCGAAGGCGGTCGCGACCGGCGAGCAGCCGCTCGCCTGGGCGCCGTTCATCGTCGGCACGGCGCCGTCGACAAGGCCGAGCTCGATCCACTCCTCGAAACCGCGGGCGACCTTCGTGAACAGCGAGCCGGAGGCGATCGGCGCGACGATCCGGTCGGGCACCTTCCAGCCGAGCTGCTCGGCGATCTCGTAGGAGATCGTCTTGGAGCCCTCGGCGTAGTAGGGCCGCATGTTCACGTTCACGAACGCCCACGGGTACTCGCCGGAGACCTCGGTGCAGAGGCGGTTGACGTCGTCGTAGTTGCCGCGCACGGCGACGAGGTTCGTCCCGTAGATGCCCGTCGCGAGGATCTTCGGCTCCTCGAGGTCGGCCGGGATGAAGACGTAGGACTCCAGCCCGGCGGCAGCGGAGTGGGCGGCGACGGCGTTCGCGAGGTTGCCCGTCGAGGCGCACGCGATCACCTGGAAGCCCAGCTCCTTTGCCCGCGCCAGCGCCACGGCGACGACGCGGTCCTTGAAGGAGTGCGTCGGGTTCGCCGCGTCGTTCTTTATCCACACCTCGCGCAGCCCGAGCTGCTCGGCGAGGCGGTCAGCGCGCAGCAGCGGCGTCCAGCCGGCCGGCAGCGTCCCGCGCGGGGGCGCCTCGAGCGGCAGGAAGTCCTGGTAGCGCCAGATCGAGTGCGGCCCGGCCTGGATGCGGCGCCGCAGCGCAGCGACGTCGACGTCTTCGCGCGGGGCGTAGACGACCTCGAGCGGCCCGAAGCAGCGCTCGCATACGTAGCGCGCGTCAAGCGGATATGGGGTCTTGCACTCCTTGCAGCTCAGCGATTGTGGCGGCATAAAAAAACCTCCGCCGGGTTCTGGGGCAGAGGTTCGAAACCGCTTCCCACATCTCCCAGGCTTGTCGTTGCCTGATGGAATTGGCACCTTTCCCTTTCGGGTGGTTGCCGCGGTTTCAAAGGGCCATTCCCTCCACCGCTCTCGATGCGTACTGCTATGTCGTGCTGCTGTGCGGCAGTCTACCAGCCGGGCAGGCCGTTAGGTGGATGATCGGCGGCGATTCCGCAATCTTGCGTGCGCGATGCCGGAAATCGCCGTTGCACGGATACAATGGCAATGTGCCACCGATTTCGCTTGGGGCCCCGCCTTCGCCGACCACATGGCCGGCTTCGGCACCCCTGGCGACAGATCCGATGACCGACGAGCCGCGAAGTCCGTATGCCGAGCTTGCCCAAGCCCCGCTTCGTGCGCCCCACCCGCAGTCGTGGGTCGGTTTCGCCTGCCGTCGCCGAGCCTGAGGCCTCGCAGGTCGAGATCGCCGAGACGCTCGGCATCCGCTGGGTCAACATCGAGCAGCCGCGCCACAGCCACCGGGCATGGCTCGAGGAGCGCTTCGACTTCCACCCGCTCGACTACGAGGACGTCTTCTCGCGCAACCAGCGCCCGAAGATCGACGAGTACGACGACTACCTCTTCATCGTCCTGTACTTCCCTCGCTTCGACAAGCAGGTCGGCCGCCTCAACGCGGCCGAGCTCGACCTCTTCGTCGGGCCGGACTTCCTGCTGACGCTGCCGAACGCGCCGCTGCAGCCGGTCGAGTACCTGTTCGAGCGCTGCCGCGTCAACGACGAGCTGCGCGAGCAGTGGTTCTCGAAGGGAACCGGCTACCTGCTCTACAAGATCATCGACGCGTGCGTGGACGCGAGCTTCCCGATGCTCGCGAAGATGGGCAACAAGCTGGAGCGGATCGAGGACGAGATCTTCGCCGGGCGCTCGAAGGAGGTCGTGCGCGACCTCTCCAACGTCAAGCAGGAGATCATCAACTTCCGCAAGATCGTGCGCCCGCAGCGCGCCGTGTTCGGCGACCTCGAGCGCACCAAGCAGCGCTACCTGGCCGAGGACCTCGACGTCTACTTCGACGACATCAACGACGCCTCCGAGCGCGTCTGGCAGATGCTCGAGGTCGACAAGGAGACCGTCGAGGCGCTCGAGGCCACCAACGAGGCGGTCCTCGCCCACCAGCTCAACGACGTGCTGCGCGTGCTGACGGTGCTGAGCGTCGTGTTCCTGCCGCTGACCCTGATCGCGAGCATCTTCGGCATGAACGTGAGGGTCCCGGGCGAGCAGCAGACACTGCCGTTCTGGATCATCATCGTGGCGATGGTGGCGATCGGCGCTGGGATGATCTGGTTCTTCCGGCGACGGCGTTGGCTGTGAGGCGTAACGCCGCTGCGGCGGCGGAGTAGAGAGGTCGTGGCCGCCACATCTCTCGAGACGCTCGAGCGCCTCGCCGGTTCCTCCGACGTCGCGGCGCCGAGCAAGCGGATGCTCGTGATCGTGAACCCGTACGCGACGACGGTCTCCGATCGTCTCAAGCACCTCGTCGTCTACGCGCTGCAGGGGCGCTACGAGGTCGACTCGGTCGAGACGCAGGCGCGCGGGCACGCGACGGAGCTGTGTCGCGAGGCGGCCTCGGAGGGCTACGACGTCGTCTGCGCCTTCGGCGGCGACGGGACCTTCAACGAAGCCGCCAACGGTCTGGCGGGATCGACGACGCCGCTGACCTGCCTGCCCGGCGGCTCGACGAACGTCTTCAGCCGCATCCTCGGGATCCCGAGCGACGTCGTCGACGCGACCGAGCACCTGCTCGCTATGGCCGACGAATGGCGTCCGCGCGCGATCGACCTCGGCGTCGTGGACGACCGCCGCTTCCTCTTCACCGCCGGGCTCGGCCTCGACGCGAGCGTGACCCAGCGCGTGGATGCGCATCCGCGCCTGAAGGCCCGCTTCGGCCCATGGTTCTATGTGACGGCCGCCGTGAGCGCGTTCAACCGCGAATACGCGCTGCGCGGGCCGCGGCTCGTCGTCGAGGCCGCCGGCGAGCGGATCGAGGGCGTCACCGCGATGGTGCAGAACACGACGCCCTACACCTACTTCGCCAATCGCCCGATCGAGCTTGCCGAGGACGTCGGGCTGACCGACGGAACGCTCGCGGGAGTCGTCCTGCGCCGCGCCAACCCACTCGACCTGCCGACCGTCAGCTGGCGCGCGGTCTCCGAGCGGGCGCGCATCTCCCGCCACCGCCGCATCGACTCCTTCGCCGGCACCACCGAGGTCACGATCCGCTCGCTCGACGAGCGCCCGCTCCCGCTCCAGGTCGACGGCGACTACCTCGGCGAGGTCGCCGAGGCCGTCTGCCGCGTCGATCCGGGCGCGCTCCAAGTCGTCTCCTGAGCGATGCGTGGCGTTTTTGGGTCCTCAGGAGACCTAAAACCGCCACGCATCGGATCCCGACGGGCTGCGGGCGTAGCATCCGCCCGGTGCGTCGCGCGATCCGGGCCCTGCCCCTCCTCGCTGCCGTCCTGATCCCCGCCGGCGCGCCGGCGGCGTCCGCGCCGAGTAGGCCGGCGATCGGGGGGTGCCCCGTCTTTCCCTCGACGAACGCATGGAACGAGCGCGTCGACGGGCTGCCCGTGGCCCGAAACTCGGCCACGCTGATCCACAGCATCGGCCTGAGCTCGCACTTCCACGCCGACTTCGGATCCGGCCTGTGGGACGGCGGCCCGATCGGGATCCCGTTCACCGTCGTCAGCGGCAATCAGAAACGCGTGCCGATCCGCTTCGGCTACGCATCGGAGTCCGACCGGGGCCCCTACCCCGTCCCGCCCCACGCCCCGATCGAAGGTGGCCGGAACGCCACGGGCGACCGGCACGTCCTGATCGTGGACCGCACGTCCTGCAAGCTCTACGAGCTGTTCGACGCACACCCCCTCGATGCCGGCCGTTCATGGCGCGCCGGGAGCGGGGCGACGTGGGATCTGAACTCGAACCGGCTGAGGCACCGCAGTTGGACGAGCGCCGACGCCGCCGGACTCCCCATCCTCCCCGGCCTCGCACGCTACGACGAGGTCACACAAGGTGCGATCCTCCACGCCCTCAGGTTCACCGCACCCCGCACGCGGACCAGCTTCATCTGGCCAGCCCGGCACCAGGCCGGCGACTCCGCCTCCCCCTCGTTGCCCCCGATGGGGCTGCGCGTGCGCTTGAAGAAGCGCGTGAGTTTGAAAGGGCTGCCGAGGCAGGCGCGCGTGGTGGCCATCGCCATGAAGCGCTACGGCCTGATGCTCGCCGACAACGGCTCGCCCTGGTACGTCAGCGGCGCGCCGGACCCGCGCTGGGACAACGACCAACTCCACGCACTGGACCGACTCACCGGCAGCGACTTCGAGGTCGTGACGGTCAGGCGCCCGCGCCCGGCGTGACGCGGTAGGCGTCGAAGACGGACTCAATGTTGCGCAGGCGGTTGATCGCCGTGTCGAGCGTCTTCGTGTCGGCGACCTCGACGACGAAGCGGTTCTTGATCATCGGCGGGTTCGAGACGCAGCGCGCTTCGACGATGTTGATACCGGCCTCGGAGAACGTGCGGGACAAGTCCTCGAGCAGGCGGTGGCGATCCCAGCCGTCGATGTGCAGCTCGACCTTGAACGAGGTCGAGGACTCGCCGTCCCACGAGACGGGCGTGAAGCGGTCCGGGTCCTTGCGCAGGATCTCGACGTTCGGACAGTCCCCGCGGTGGATCGTGATGCCCCGCCCGAGCGAGACGTAGCCGACGATCGGATCGCCCGGCACCGGCCGGCAGCACTTCGCCAGCCGCAGCATCACGTCGCCGACGCCGTCGACGACGATGCCGAACTTCGAGGAGGAGACGGTCGGCCGTTCGCGCTGCGTGCTCGGCTTCAGCAGATCGTCGGCGGCGGTCGGCGCGGCCTCCGCGGCCTCGCCCTGCTTGAGCCGCTGCATCACCTTGTTGACGACCGTCTTCGGCGAGATCTTCGCGGCGCCGAGCGCGATGTAGAACTCGTCGCCCTTGCGGAAGCCCATCTCGCGCGTCACGTCCGCCAGCAGCGGCGAGCCGACGATCCGCTGCGCGGGCAGCCCCTGCTTGCGCAGATGCTCCTGCAGCAGCTCGCGACCGGTGTGCTCGGTGTCCTTGCGCGACTCGCTCTTGAACCACTGCTTGATCTTGTTGCGCGCGCGCGTCGTCTTGACGACGGCGAGCCAGTCGCGCGACGGGCCGCGCTCGCCGCGCTTGGACGTGAGCACCTCGACGATGTCGCCCGACTTCAGCTCGTAGGAGAGCGGGACCATCTTGCCGTTGACCTTCGCGCCGACGGTGCGGTGCCCCACGTCGGTGTGTACCTCGTAGGCGAAGTCGAGCGGGGTCGCGCCCGCCGCGAGCGACTTGACCTCCCCCTTGGGGGTGAAGACGAACACCTCGTCCTCGAACAGGTCGACCTTCAAGGTGTCCATGAACTCCTTGGGGTCCGAGAGCTCCTGCTGCCAGTCGAGCAGGCGGCGCAGCCACTTGAGCTTGCCGTCGCCGTCGGGGGCGGCCGGGTCCTGCTTGTACATCCAGTGCGCGGCGATCCCGAACTCGGCCATGTCGTGCATCTCGCGCGTGCGGATCTGGATCTCCAGCGGGCGCCCCTCGAGCCCGATCACCGTCGTGTGCAGCGACTGGTACATGTTGAACTTGGGCATCGCGACCCAGTCCTTGAAGCGTCCGGGCAGCGGCTTCCAGAGCGAGTGGATGACCCCGACGGCGCCGTAGCAGTCCTTCACCGAGTCGACGATCACGCGCATCGCGGTGAGGTCGTAGATCTCGTTGAACTCGCGGCCCTTCTTCGTCATCTTCGCGTAGATCGAGTAGAAGTGCTTGGCGCGGCCGGAGATCTCGGCCTGGATCCCAAGCGCCTCCAGCTCATGGGCGAGATAGGCGCCGGCCTCGTTGACGTAGCGCTCGCGCTCGGCGCGCTGCTGGCTCACGAGCCCCTTGATCTCGGCGTACTTGCGCGGATGCAGCGTCTGGAAGGCGAGGTCCTCGAGCTCCCACTTGATCGCATGGATGCCGAGCCGATGCGCGATCGGCGCATAGATGTCGAGCGTCTCCTTCGCCTTCTCGATCTGCTTCTGCTTCGGCATCGCCTCGATCGTGCGCATGTTGTGCAGGCGATCGGCGAGCTTGATCAGGATGACCCGGATGTCCGAGGCCATCGCGACCATCATCTTGCGGTAGTTCTCGGCTTGCGCCTCGTCGCGCGAGGAGAACGTCAGCCCCGTGAGCTTCGTGACGCCGTCGACGAGGCCCGCGACCTCCTCGCCGAACGTCGCGGCGACGTCCTCGAGCGACGCGGAGGTGTCCTCGACGGTGTCGTGCAGCAGCGCGGCGCAGAGCGTCTCGGTGTCGAGCCGCATGCCGGCGCATATCTTCGCGACGCCGACCGGGTGGATGATGAACTCCTCACCCGACTTGCGCCGCTGGTCGGCGTGGTGCTCGCAGGCGTAGGCGAAGGCGCGCTCGACCTGGTCGCGATCGATCTCGAGCGCGCTCTCGCCGGCATGCTCCTCGACGATCGCGAAGAGGTCGCCCAGCAGGCCGCGCTCGGTCGGCGTGAGGTCCGCGCGCTCGACCGGCGCGGGCGTGACGGGGTGGTCGAGCCCGTCGACCGGCAGGCGTTCGCCGGCGACGACCTCGACGTGCGCGGTCGCGCCGTTGCGCGCCTTCGTCACGCTGCCACCGCGGGTGTCGGTTGCGCTGCCGTTGCTGTCGTGGTGCTCAGGAATCGTCGTCCGTCCTCGTATCTGGTGCTCGCGGCCCGGAAGCGGGCGGAACGCTCGAGCTCGGTGCGCTCGGCGTCCGGCACCCGCAGGGCCGGCAGCTCCCGGTCGAGGCTGACGAGCCCCAGCTCCTCGAGGACTCCCACCAGCCGAGCGGCGAGCGACGCCGAGCGACCTGGGGATCCATCCCCGCGCAGCAGGCGCTCGAGCTCCTCGCCGGCCGCGCCGCCGTGGTCCCGCAGGGCCCGGTAGAGCGGCGGAAGCGAAGCACGAAGGCCGTACTCCGACTCGTGGATCTGCTGCGCAAAGCGTAGCTCAGCCGGACCCCATGCCAGGTGGGTGAGCCCGTTCGGCGCCCCGGCGCGCAGGCGGGCGTCCTCCTGCGGATGGGCGGGCGGGTCGAGCACGACGACGTGGTCGAAGCGCGCCGCCAGCGCGGGATCGCGTGCGAGCGCGGCATGCGAGCAGAGCGCGAAGCCGCCGACGCGCTCGGCGAGGCCGCCGATCCGGCGCGGCACGTCGGCGCACAGCGCAAGCACCGAGGCACCGCCGGCGACGAGCTCGGCCAGGACTGCGGCGCCGCCTTCGCCACGACGGTCGAGCACCGTGCGCCCAGTGCTCGGGAGCAGCGCAGGGCCCCCGTCGGGCTCGTCGTCGAGCTGCGCGAGGACCGCCGTCAGCCAGCCGTCGGGCGCCGGCTCGCCGAGCAGCTCGATCGGCGCGGGGGCGCTCGGCGTGGCATGGCGCAGCAGCAGGCGCGGCTCGACGGCGCCGTTCCAGGCGTTGCGCTCCAGGCGGAAGGTCGCGTCGGCCGGCACGCCCGCCGCGACCGGCAGCCGGCCGTCGCAGCCGAAGGACACCGCACGACAGCGCGCACCGCCGGCCTCGACCGTGAAACGCGCGTGGCGTCCCTCGCCCATCGGCCGCACGTCGGCGAACGTGGCGCCGGGCACGAGCAGGTTCACGGCCGGGTTGCCCATCCCGCACGGCTCCAGCCGCGCCAGCTCGTCGGCGAGCGGGAGCCCGAGCGCCCGGCCGCCGACGACGGCGTCGACACGCTCGACGGGGATCAGGTCCTGCTCGCGCAGGACCTCCGCCGCGTGCGCCTCGATCGCCGCCCGCAGCCCTGCGACGCGCGTGTCCTGCACCGTGAGGCCGGCGGCGGCGCGATGGCCGCCGTAGCGCTCCAGCAGCGGCGCCGCCGCATGCAGGGCGGCGAGCAGGTCGAAGCCGGGGATCGAGCGACCCGAGCCGGTGCCCATGCCCGTCGTGGCGTCGAGCGCGATCAGCAGCGCCGGACGGTGGTACTGCTCGACGATGCGCGAGGCGACGATCCCGATCACGCCCGGATGCCAGCCCTCGCCGGCGAGCACGTACGCCGGGCGTGGACCGAGCGCGCGCACCTGCGCCTCCGCCTCGAACAGGATCCGCTGCTCGGTCATGCGCCGCTCGACGTTGGCGCGGTCGAGCTCCTCCGCGACGGCGCGGGCGCGCGCCTCGTCGGCGGTCAGCAGCAGCTCGAGACCGGCGTCGGCGCGGTGCAGGCGACCGGCGGCGTTGATGCGCGGCGCGAGGCGAAAGCCGACGGCGCCCGCGTCGACGTCACCGGGGTCCAGCCGTGCGACGCGCATGAGCGCGCGCAGGCCCGGCTTGCCGGTCGCCGCGAGCGTGCGCAGGCCGGCGCGCACGAGTCGCCGATTCTCCCCCCGCAGCGGCACGAGATCCGCGACGGTCGCGAGCGCGACGAGGTCGAGGTCCTCCTCGGCGTCGCGCGGATCCCCGCCGGCGGCGAGCGCGAGCGCCTGCGACAGCTTGTAGGCGACGCCGGCGGCGCACAGGTCGGGGCAGGGGTAGCCGCCGAGCGCGGGATGCACGATCGGCGCGTCGGGCAGCGCCCCGTCGGCGCGCGGCTGGTGATGGTCGGTGACGACGACGTCGAGCCCCGCGGCACGGGCGGCGGCGACCTCCTCGACGGCGGTGATCGCGCAGTCGACGGTGATCAAGAGCCGCGTGCCGCGCGCGGCGAGCCGATCCACCGTCTCGGCCGCGAGGCCGTAGCCGTCGTCGACGCGGCTCGGCAGGTACCAGTCGGCGTCGGCGCCGAGCCGTCGCAGCTGGCGCAGCAGGATCGCGGTCGAGCAGACGCCGTCGACGTCGTAGTCGCCGTGGATCGTGATGCGCGTGCCGGCGCGCACGTGGCGCAGGATCGGCGCCAGCGCCGCCTCGATGCCCGCGAACGCGCGCGGGTCGTGCGTCTCCTCGGCAGCGAGGAAGCGCCGCGCCTCCTCCGGGGCCCCGAGGCCGCGCCGCACCAGCACCTGCGCGAGCGTGCGACTGACCCCGAGCGCGCGGCTCAGCGCCTCGACCGCGGCCGGGTCGCACGGTGCCATCGACAGCCGGCGCGCCGGCTTTGAAGCGCGCTCAGGCGGGGCGGGCGCGAGGGTGGTCGCAGACACCGCCTCAGGCTATGGAGCGGGCCGGATGGCCCCGTGCGGCTCAGGCTGGAAGGCCCTCCAGGCGCTCTCGCCTGATGCCCTCGAAGTACACGACCGCAAGCCCGATCAGCGTGCCGGGCACGCCCTCGAGCGCCGTCAGCAGGTGCGTCTCGCTCTGGCCGGGTATCGCAAGCCCGTTGATCAGGATGCCGCCGATGATCGCGCCGATCAGCGCGCCGACGAACGCGCCGACGATCCCGCCCCAGAAGTGGTCCGGCAGGAAGATCGTGAAGTGCCAGAGGGCGAGCCCCATCATCACCCAGGCGAGCATGCCCATGGCTATCGGCTCCTTCCGTGTCTGCGGTTGCGTCTGCCTGAGCTGCGCGGCTTGCGCGGCTCCTCGCGCATCATGCCGTCGTTCTCGGCCTCGTCGGGCGCGCGGCCGTCCTCGTCGAGGCGCGGCTTCGGCGCGGCGGGCGGCGTCTGTGGCGGCGTGGCCGTCGCGGCGCGGCCGCGGCGCGCGGGCCGTGGACGCGCGACGGCGCCCTCGTCGTCAACGCCGAGATCGGCCTTCAGCGCCTCGAACTCCTCCTCGGTCACGTCTTCCGGGTTCTCGTTGGAGAGGACGCGCACGCTGCGGCGCTTGGGCGCCTCGGGCTCGACGTCGACCGGTTCGCCGCCGAACGTCGCGACCGCGTACGCCGGCACGACGCCGAGGTTCTCCGCCTCGATCCGCTTGCGCCGCTGCATGTAGACGGGCTCGCGCTCTTTCCAGTGCTGGAGCACCGGCGTCGCGATGAAGATCGACGAGTACGCGCCGGAGACGACGCCGACGAGCAGCGCGAAGGCGAAGTCGCGCAGCGTCTGGCCGCCGAACAGCAGCAGCGCGAGGATCGGCAGCGCCGTCGAGAGCGTCGTCGCGAGCGAGCGCGTCAGCACCTCGGACATCGAGCGGTTCGCGATCTGCGAGAACGCGGCCCGCGGCATCCGCGGCATGTTCTCGCGGATGCGGTCGAACACGATGATCGTGTCGTAGAGCGAGTAGCCCAAGATCGTAAGCAGCGCGGCCACGGTCGCTGACGTCACCTCCCGGCCGGTCAGCGAGTAGATGCCGCTCGTGATGAGCAGGTCGTGCATCAACGCGATCAGCACCGGGACGGCGAACTTCCACTGGAAGCGCAGCGCGATGTAGGCGGAGATCACGATCAGCGAGGCGATGATCGCCACGATCGCGCTGTTGGCGACCGTCTGCCCGAACGTCGGCCCGACCGACTCGCTGGAGAAGTTCGTCGTCCCGCCGAACTGCTGGCCAAGCTTGGTGCGCAGCTTGGCGACGTTGACCTGGTCGGTCGATATCTGCACGACGTTGGGCCCGAGCTGCTTGTTGGAGACGCGCTGGATCTTCGCGTCGGAGGCGCCGACGGAGTCGAGCACCGTGCGCAGCTGCGACTCGCTCGCGGGCTGCACGAGGTTGGTCGTCACGCGCGTGCCGGAGGTGAAGTCGATGCCGAAGTTCAGCCCCTTGCCGCCGATCGAGAGCGCGCCGATCAGCAGGATCATCCCGGACATCGAGAAGAACCAGCGCGAGGCGCCCATGAAGTCGAAGCGCCAGCGCGCGCCGGCGACATGCGCCCCGAGCGCGCCCTTGCTCATCAGCACCGGCGTGCGCCCGAGCGTCGCGAGGATCGCCTGCGTCGCCATCACCGCGGTGAAGAGCGAGACGAGCGTGCCGACGCCGAGCGTGAACGCGAAGCCCTTCACGCCGGAGGTCGCGAGCATGAAGAGGATGAACGCGGTCATCACCGTCACGACGTTCGCGTCGACGATCGCGGTCAGGCCCTTGCGGTAGCCGGTCGCGATCGCCTGCGTGACGGATCTGCCCGCACGCAGCTCCTCCTTCACGCGCTCGAAGATGACGATGTTCGCGTCGGCGGCAACCCCGATGCCCAGGATCAGGCCGGCGATGCCCGGCAGCGTCAGCGTGATCGGCACGAGCTTGATCAGCCCGTAGAGGTAGACCGCGTAGATGAACAGCGCGCCCGTCGCGATCACGCCGAGCATGCGGTAGAAGGTGATCAGGAACAGCGCGACGATCGCGAGGCCGACGATGCCGGCGATCAGGCCCTGGTGCAGCGCCTGCTTGCCGAGCGTCGCGGAGACCTGCGACTCGGAGATCAGCTTCAGGCCGATCGGCAGCGCGCCGAGCTTGAGCAGGTTCGCGAGGTCCTGCGCGCTCTGGATCGTGAAGCCGCCCTCGATGATCGCGCCGTTCTCGCCGTCGATGCCGTCGGGCAGCTGCTGCGGGTCGATCGAGGCGACGGAGATCAGCTTGCCGTCGAGCGCGACGGCGAAGTGCTGCTGGGCCTGTTCGACGGTCACGCCGGGCAGCTTCAGCAGCGTGCCGCGCTGCGCGATCGTGCGCGTGACGTTGTGGAACGCGGTCTTGCCGGCGCCCGTGAACTGGAACTCGACGTCGGGCTGCTGACCCTGGTTGAAGCCCTGCTGCGGGTCGCGGATGTCCTTGCCCGAGAGCGCGACGTGGTCGCGCAGCACATAGAAGCGCGCGCTCGGGTCTTTGATCGGGACCTGGCTGTTGGCGTCCTGGGGGGCCGCCTGCAGCACGACGAAGCCCTGCGGGACGCTCAGCACGATGCTCTTCGGCGGCAGCGTGCGCTTGTCGATCGCCGACAGCAGGTCGCGGCGCAGCCGCTCGGGGCCGGCGAGGTAGCGGTGCTGGCTGTCGAACAGGTAGTAGGCGGGGCCGATCCGCGAGCCGCCGCTGTTGCCCGTGCTCGCCGGCTGCTTCGACGCGAGTCTTACGGCGTCGTAGGCCGGCAGCCCCTGGCCCGGATTGCCGCCCTGCTGGCTGATCGCCTGGGCGGTCGGGTCCCCCGCGGACAGCAGCGGCGCGACGCGCTTGCCCTGCGGCGTGAGGACGTTCGCCTCCCAGTCGTAGAAGTAGAGCTGTGCGGGCGTGCCGACCTGCTGCTTGGCGCGGGCGATGTTCTGGACCGAGGGCAGCCCGACGGAGATCTGGTTGGAGCCGGCGCGCTGGATCTCCGGCTCGCCGACGCCGAGCTGGTCGACGCGCTCGCGGATGATGTCGACGGCGCGGTCGAGGGCTTCGGGCGTGATCTTCGGCACCTGCTGGGTCGGCTCGCCCTGGTAGACGAGCTCGACGCCGCCCTTGAGATCGAGCCCGAGGCGCGTCGGGCGCTGCGTCATCACGACGGCCGACGCGAGCAGCAGCCCCAGGACGAGGAGCAGGATGAGCCCGTTGCGTCGGCGATCGGTCATGACGGTTCGATCCTACTTAACCGGCGTCGGGGTGAGGACGAGTAGAAGGCCACCGTCCTCGTCGTAAGCCGGAAACAGGTCCGCGACCGCGCGGGCGGGCAGATCGCCCTCGGCGTTGACGGTCACCGGCTTGCCGAGCGCGCGCACGCCCCACTCGAGCACGGTGCCGACGACGTCCTTCTCCTCGCCGTCGAAGTCGAGCCCGAGCACGTCGCGCACCGAGCGGCCGATCACGCGCTCGTCGTCGAGGCCGGTCAGCTCGAAGGAGCCGCGGCCGCAGCCGATCACCCGGCCCTCGCGGTCACAGACGAAGAAGGCGGCGTTGGGCGCCGGGTAGTAGTCGTCGAGCAGCTCGAAGAGGAAGCCGAAGCCGCACTTCGCGCAGCCCTTCGGCGAGCGGCGGAAGCCGGCCGTGCGATCGGTCGCAGTGGAGCGGTTCCCGCAGTTCGGGCAGATGAAGAGGTGCGCCATCCCAGACAAGCATAGGGGCCGCGACGTGCTCGCGGAGTGTCTACCGCGCAGGGTGCTCCGACGACCTCAAACGCGGCTAAAGCACGTGCTCAGCCGAACAGCTGCGCGCCGGTCGCCGGGGGCTCCAAGCCGAGGTGCTCCCATGCCCGGCGCGTCGCGACGCGCCCGCGCGGGGTGCGCTCCAGCAGCCCGCGCTGCAGCAGGTAGGGCTCGTAGACGTCCTCGACCGTGTCCTGCTCCTCGCCGACCGCCACTGCGAGCGTCGAGAGCCCGACGGGGCCGCCGCCGAACAGCTCGCAGAGCGTGCGCAGCAGCTCGCGATCGAGCCGGTCCAGGCCCTCGTGGTCGACCTGGAGCATGTCGAGCGCGTGGCCGGCGACCGCCTCGGTGACGGTGCCGTCGCCCCGCACCTCGGCGTAGTCGCGCACGCGCTTGAGCAGGCGGTTCGCGACGCGCGGCGTGCCGCGCGCGCGCGCCGCGATCGCGTGCGCTCCGCTCGGCTCGATCTCGATCCCGAGCAGCCGCGCGGAGCGGTGCACGATGCGGCCGAGGTCCTCCGGGTCGTAGTGCTCGAGCCGGTGCTGGATGCCGAAGCGGTCGCGCAGCGGCGTCGTCAGGAGGCCGGCGCGGGTCGTGGCGCCGATGAGCGTGAACGGCGGCAGGTCGAGCGTCACGACGCGGGCGCCGGCGCCCTGGCCGACGGTGATCGGCAGCTGGGCGTCCTCCATCGCCGGATAGAAGGTCTCCTCCAGCGCGCGCGGGAGGCGATGGATCTCGTCGACGAAGAAGACCGCGCGCGGCTCGAGCGCCGTCAGGAAGGCGGCGACGTCGCCCTTGCGCTCGAGCGCCGGCCCGGCGGTCTGCACAAAGGCGACGCCGAGCTCGGCGGCGACGATCTGCGCGAGCGAGGTCTTGCCGAGGCCGGGCGGGCCGGCGAGCAGGACGTGGTCGAGCGCGTCGCCGCGCGCGGCGGCGGCGGCGATCGAGACGCCGAGCTGCTCGCGCACCGACTCCTGGCCGACGAAGTCCTCCAGGCGCCGCGGGCGCAGCGAGCGGTCGAGCTCGTCCTCGGGCAGCGCGTCGGGCGTCTGGATTCGGCTCCCGCCCGCCCCGCTCATCGCCGCGCCGTCCGCAGCGCGGAGGCGATCAGCTCCTCCGCGGTCTCGCCGGGCGCGCCGTCGAGCAGCGCCTCGGCCTCCTGCACGCTGTAGCCGAGGCCGATCAGGCCCTCGCGAGCGACGCTGCGGGGATCGGTCGCCGCGCTCACCGAGCTGGCGTCGTCGGGCAGCGTGACGCCGGCCTTCTCGCGCAGCTCGACGATGATCCGCTCGGCCGTGCGCTTGCCGATCCCGGGCACCGCCTGGAAGCGCGCGACGTCGCCGGCCGCGAGCGCCGCGAGCAGCTCGCGCGGCGGGGCGCCGGAGAGCACGGCGAGCGCGACCTTCGGGCCGACCGACTGCACGCCGAGCAGCATCAGGAACAGATCGCGCTCCTCCTCGGTCGCGAAGCCGTAGAGCTGCAGCGCGTCGTCGCGGACGATCAGGTGGCTGTGCAGCGTCACCGGCTTGCCGACGGCGGGCACCTGGCGCAGCGTCTCGTTGGAGACCGCGAGCCGGTAGCCGACGCCGGCGACGTCGACGACGACCTCCCCGCCGCTCGTCGGCGACGGGCGGCGCCCGGCGACCTCGCCGCGCACGAGCGCGATCATGCGCCCACCATCGCCGCCGCGGCCGCGAGCGGGGCACGATTCGCGTGGCAGATCGCGACCGCGAGCGCGTCGGCCGCGTGGTCAGGCTCGGGCAGCTCGGCCAGCGCGAGCAGGCGCTGGACCATCTGCTGCACCTGCGCCTTCTCCGCGCGGCCGCTGCCGCAGACCGCGCTCTTGATCTGCTGCGGCGTGTAGGAGGCGCACGGCAGGCCCCGCTGGCCGGCGGCGAGCAGCACGACGCCGCGCGCCTGGCCGACCGCGAGCGCCGAGCGCGCGTTGGCGCCGAAGTAAAGGTCCTCGACGGCGACGGCGACCGGCTCGTGCTCGTCGATCAGCTCCGCAACGCGCGTGTGGATCGTGGCGAGCCGGCGCTCGAGCGGCAGGCCCGCCGCCGTCTCGATCACGCCCCCGTCGAGCGCGAGCAGGCGGCTGCCGCGCTGTGCCACGACGCCATAGCCCGTGCTCGCAGTGCCCGGGTCGATGCCGAGGACGATCATACGTTCGGGATTCTGCGTCGAGCGTCGGACGCCTGCGCGCTCACACCCCTCCGGGCGGCATGAGCTTGCACCGCGGCGAGAGCGATGCGCCGGCACCCGAGATGACATCCACGCGCCAGGCGCCCGCCCGGGCGAGCGTGCGGCGGCGCAGGTTCGGCAACGTGAGCGAGGGTGGCGCGCCGGTCGCAGCGCTGCGCGCACCGCCCACCAGCACGCCCGGATGGTGCATCGTCAGCGCGACGCGGTCGAGCGGGACGCGCAGCTCCCACGCGAGCGCGGACTGCGCCGTGTGGTTGATCGCGACCCAGCCGCCGAGCGCACAGCCGCGCAGCGCCGTCGCGCCGCCGGACGCGTCGATCGCGCGCACCAGGTCGTCATGCGCATGCGCAACCGCGACGCCCTCGCGCACCTGGTCGTCGAGCGTCGCGGCGCGCTCGATCCCGGGGCCGATGCAGACGGCGAGGATCGCGGCGGCGATCACGACGCGCCACGCACCGCGAGCACGGGCGTGCGCGAGCAGCGTCGTCACCCCCACGCCGGCGATCACGCAGGCGACGGCGGCAGCCGGCAGCATGTAGCGCGCGACGCCCGCGTAGCCGGCGGCGGTCATCGCGACGACGAGCGCGAGCCAGGCGGCGGCGCCGAGTGCGAGCGCGCGTAGCGTGCGGTCGCCGGGGCGCAGCGCGAGCGCGGCGGCGGCGAGCACCCACACGGGCAGGACCCCCAGCGCCAGCCCGCGGCGCAGCGCCGTGCCGGCGCCGACGCCGTCGCCCGCGCGACTCGACGCGGTCGTGCTGGCCGCGAGCGGATCGCCGCCGATCGCCGGCACGCCGAACCACAACACGGGGATGAGCGCGAGGCCGCCGAGCAGCAGCCAGCGCTCGCGCGGCGCGAGCCCCACGCGCCAGCGCCAGGCGGCGTAGAGCGCGAGGAACGGCCACGCCTCGGGACGGATCAGGGCCGCGGCGACGCCGAGCGCAAACGCGCTGCCGCGCCGGCCGGCGATGTGGCGCTCGATCGCCCACAGCACGCACGCGAGCAGCAGCGGCTCCGAGGCGCCGCGCCACGCGAGCGAGACGAGCCCGTCGAGCAGCAGCAGCGCGGCGGCGGAGACGAGGCCGGCGCCGCGACCGCCGAGCCGCGCGCCGAGGCGGTAGCCGCCGGCGAGCGCCAGCAGCAGGCCGGTCCGCGCGACGAGCAGCCACAGCGCGGGCGCCGCGTCCCCAACAAGTGAGAACGGCGCCGTGAACAGCACCGGCAGCGGCTTCCACGACGGACCCCCGGCGACGCCGAACGTCTGCCCCGCACCGACGAGCTCCCGCCCCCACACGATCCACGCGAACGGGTCGTAGCTCGGGCTCGACGGCGCCAAGAGGCTCAGCGCCGCGAGCGCGAGGCAGCCGCCGAGCAGGAGCGCGGCCGCGCGGGGGCGCGCGGCGCGGGGCGGCTCAGCCCGCAAGCCGCTCGAGCACTGCGGCGTCGACGTCGAAGTTGGCGTGCACGGCGCCGACGTCGTCGTTGTCCTCGAGCGCCTCGATCAGGCGCAGCAGCGAGCCGGCCTGGGACTCGTCGACGGGCACCCGCGTCTTCGGACGCTGCATCACCTCCGCCGCCTCGGGTTCGATCCCGGCCTGCTCGAGCGCCGCGCGCACGGGCGCCAGGGCGGCCGGCTCGGTCAGCACCTCGAAGAAGTCCTCGTCCTGCTCGATGTCCTCGGCGCCGGCGTCGATCGCGACCATCAGGTCGTCTTCGCTCCAGCGCGTCGCGTCGACCGCGATCACGCCGCGCTTGTCGAACAGATAGGCGACCGAGCCCGGCTCCCCGAGCGAGCCGCCGTGCTTGGAGAGCAGGTGGCGCACGTCCGCGCTCGTGCGGTTGCGGTTGTCCGTCAGCGCCTCGATCAGCAGCGCGACGCCGCCGGGGCCGTAGCCCTCGTAGAGGACCGCCTCGATCGCGTCGGCGTCGGCGCCCTCGCCGGTGCCCTTCGCGATCGCGCGCTCGATGTTGTCCTTCGGCATCGAGGCGTCCTTCGCCTTCTGCACCGCGTTGCCGAGCGCCGCGTTGGTGTCCGGGTCGCCGCCGCCCTCGCGCGCCGCGACCGTGATCGCCCGTGCGAGCTTCGTGAACTGGGCGCCGCGGCGAGCGTCGACGATCGCCTTCTTGTGCTTGATCCCCGCCCACTTGGAATGACCGGCCATGGCTTGGAGTCTAATTGGGCAGACTCCCCCACGACCATCGACCAAGGCAGGTACCCGCAATGCGACGTGCGTCCCTCATCCCCATGCTGCTCGCGCTTGTCGCGCTTGCGTTCGCCGGCTGCGGCGGCGGCAGCAGCAACAACTCGAGCTCCGGCAGCGGCGGCGGGGGTGGCGGCACCAGCACGCCGGCGACCAGCGGCGGCAGCAGCTCCGGCGGAGGCGGCGGCGTCGCGATCGCGATGAAGAACATCCAGTTCGCGCCGACGAGCACGACGGTGAAGGTCGGCCAGAAGGTCACCTGGACCAACGACGACAGCGTCGATCACAACGTCACCTCGACCTCCGGCGAGAAGATCGACTCCGGCAACTTCGGTCAGGGCGCCACCTTCTCGTTCACGCCGACGAAGGCCGGCACGATCTCCTACGTCTGCACGATCCACCCAGGCATGGAAGGCAAGCTCGTCGTCACCCAGTAAGCCGGGAGGGCCTCAGGCGAGGGCCTGCGGGTGCGCGCGGTACCAGTCGACCGTGCGCCGCAGGCCCTCGTCGAGCCCGACCCGCGGCGCCCAGCCCGTGAGCGCGGTGAGCTTGGAGGCGTCGACGTACTGGCGGTCGATCTCCCCGGCCGGCGTGCCGCTGCCGCGGACGTCCGGCTCGACGTCGGTGCCCGCGAGCGCGCAGATGCGCGCGACGACGTCGCGCACGGCGTGCGGCTCCCCGCCCCCGGCGTTGAACGCCTCCCCGCGTGCGCCGTCGCCGTCGAGCGCGTCGGCGAGCCGCAGGTAGGCGTCGACCGCGTCCTCGACGTAGAGGAAGTCCCGCTCCGGGCTGCCGTCGGAGCGGATCACCGGCGCGCGGCCGGCGAGCGCGGCGCCGATCGCCTCCGGCACGAGCCGCGAGCGGTTGAGGTCGCCGCCGCCGTAGAGGTTCGCGAAGCGCGTGACGGCGACCGGCAGCGCGAACGTGTGCCAATAGGAGCGCGCGATCATGTCCGTCGCGGCCTTGCTGACGTCGTAGGGGTAGCGCGGGTCCAGCGGCTGGTCCTCCCGGTAGGGCAGGCTCGCGCTGGCGCCGTAGGCCTTGTCGGAGGCGGCGACGAGGACCCGCCGCGCACCGTGCAGACGGCACGCCTCAAGCAGCGTCCAGGTGCCGCGCACGTTGCTCTCGAAGGTGGCCAGGGGCGAGCGGTTCGCGGTGCCGACGAGCGTCTGCGCGGCCAGGTGGAAGACGGTGTCGACGTCGTACTCGCCGAGCGCGCGCGCCAGCAGGCCGGGCTCGACGAGGTCGCCGTGGACGACCGCGAGCGCGTCCTGCACGTCGTCGAGCAGCGCCGCAGCGCGCGGCGCGCGGTCGCGCTGCAGCACGACCACGCGGTCGCCGCGCTGCACGAGCGCGCGCACGAGCCACGAGCCGAGCAGCCCGTATCCGCCGGTCACGAGGACCGCGCGGCTCACACCCGCACCCGCGCCTTCCACGGCGCCAGATCCTGTTCCCACAGGTCGTTGAGGAGCACCGCGTCCTTGTACGTGTCCATGCAGTCCCAGAAGCCCTCGTGGCGGAAGGCGTGCAGCTGGCCGGCGGCGGCGAGGCGCTGCAGCGGCTCGCGCTCGAGCACGCTGTCGTCCTCGAGCACGTCCAGCAGGCCGGGCTCGAAGCAGAAGAAGCCGCCGTTGACCCACTGCTCGGCGCGCGGCTTCTCGCGGAAGCCCTCGACGCGACCGCCCTCTCCCAGCTCGGCGACGCCGAACTGCAGCTCGGGCCGCACGACCGTCATCGTCGCCAGCGCCCCGTGCGCGCGGTGGAAGGCGAGCAGCGCGTGGAGGTCGAGGTCGGCGACGCCGTCGCCGTACGTCGCGCAGAACGGGCTGCCGTCGAGCGTCAGCGCCGCTCGCCGCACGCGCCCGCCCGTCGGCGTGTCGAGACCGGTGTCGAGGCAGGCGACGGAGACGCCGTCGGGCCACCGCTCGCCGGCTGCGAAGCGCTCGATCAGCTCGCCGCGATAGCCCGTGCACAGCACGAAGCGCCGAAAGCCCTGCGCCGCGTAGATCTGGATCACGTGCCAGACGATCGGGCGCCCGCCGATCTCGACGAGCGGCTTCGGGATCGACTGCGTGTGCTCCTGCAGCCGCGTCCCGCGCCCGCCGCAGAGGATCACGACGCTCAGCTCGGCGGGGTCCATGCCGGGCAGATAGTACGTAGGATCCGCCATCGGGTGCCCCAGCTCGACCCCTCCATCTTCAAGGCGTACGACATCCGCGGGATCGCCGGCGAGCAGATCGACGGCGACGCCGCGGAGCTGATCGGCCGCGCCTTCGCGCACGTGCTCGCCGACCTCGCCGGCAAGCCCGTCGGCGAGCTGCGCGTCGGCCTCGGACGCGACATGCGCCTCAGCGCCCCGGAGCTGGCGGCGCGCTACCGCGACGGGCTCGTGCGCGAGGGCGTCGCCGTGCTCGACGCCGGCCGCGTCGGCACCGAGATGCTCTACTGGCTCGTCGGGGAGCGCGCGCTCGACGGCGGGCTGATGTGCACGGCCTCGCACAACCCGAAGGCGTACACCGGCGTCAAGCTCGTGCGCGAGGGAGCGCTCGCGCTCTCGGGCGACGAGGGCATTCAGGACATCCGCCGGATGATCGAGGCCGGCATCCCGGCGTCCGACGGAACCGGCTCCGTCGAGCAGGTCGACCTCTACGCGCCGTTCCAGGCGGTCGCGCTCGCGCGCGTCGACGCCGCCGCGATCCGCCCGCTGCGCGTCGTCGTCGACGGCGGCAACGGGATGGCCGGCCCGATGGTCGGGCCGCTGCTGGAGCAGCTCGGGCTCGACCTCGTGACGGCGTACTGGGAGCCGGACGGCACCTTCCCCGACCACGAGCCGAACCCGCTGCTGCCGGAGAACCGCGCGTTCATCATGGAGAGGGTGCTCGCCGAGGGCGCCGACCTCGGGATCGCGTGGGACGGCGACGCCGACCGCTGCTTCTTCATCGACGACACGGGCGCGTTCGTGGACGGCGACTTCCTCACCGCGCTGCTCGCCGAGGTCGTGCTGGAGAAGCATCCCCGCGCCCAGATCCTCTACGACGTGCGCGCCAGCCGCGCGGTGCCCGACACCGTCGCCGCGGCGGGCGGCACTGCGCTCGTCAACCGCGTCGGGCACGCCTTCTTCAAGGTGCGGATGCGCGAGACGGGCGCCGTCTTCGGCGGCGAGGTCTCCGGCCACTACTACTTCAGCGAGTTCTACAACGCCGACTCGGGCACGCTGCCCGCGCTCTACCTGCTCGAGCTGCTCTCGCGCAAGGGCGCCAAGCTGAGCGAGCTGCTCGCGCCGCTGCGCGCGCGCTACTTCATCTCGGGCGAGATCAACACCGAGGTCGCCGACCAGCAGGGCAAGCTCGCCGAGCTGGAGGCGCGCTACGCCGACGCCCGCATCTCCCATCTCGACGGCGTCTCGGTCGACTACGACGACTGGCACTTCAACGTGCGCCCGTCGAACACCGAGCCGTTGCTGCGCCTCTGCCTGGAGTCGCTCGTCTCCGTCCCGGACATGGAGCGGCGACGCGACGAAGTGCTGGCGCTGATCCGCGCGTGAGCTCGCCGCTCACAGCGGAGGCGGCGCACGCCGGCGTCCACTGCCTGCCGGTTCCGACGCCGTTCCTGGTCGGGCGCGTCAACTGCTACCTGATCGAGGACGACCCGCTCACGCTCGTCGACTGCGGGCCGAACTCGGGCAAGGCGCTCGACGAGCTCGAGCGGGCGCTCGCCGCGCATGGCCGCACGGTGGAGGAGCTGGAGCTGATCGTCGTCACGCACCAGCACATCGACCACATCGGCCTCGTCGAGGTGCTCCAGCGCCGCTCGGGCGCCGAGGTCGCCGCGCTCGACCGTCTCTCCGGCTACCTCGGCGACTACCGGCGCGCGACCGAGCTCGACGACGAGTTCGCCGTCGCGCTGATGCTGCGGCACGGGATCCCCGAGGAGATCGTCCAGGCGCTGCGCTCGGTCACGAGCGCGTTCCGCGGCTGGGGCAGCGGCACGACCGTGACGCGGCCGCTCGCCGACGGCTCCCAGCTGGCGCTGCGCGACCGCACGCTCGACGTCCTGCATCGCCCCGGCCACAGCCCGTCGGACACGATCTTCTGGGACGCCGAGCGCGAGCTGCTGCTCGGCGGCGACCATCTGATCAAGCACATCTCCTCCAACCCGCTCGTCGCGCGGCCGCTCGACGGCGACGGCGACGCGGCCGCGCGCCCGCAGGCGCTGCGCAGCTACATCGCCTCGCTCACGGCGACGCGCGAGCTGCCGGCGCGCATCGTGCTCTCGGGGCATGGAGAGCCGGTGACCGACCATCGCACGCTGATCGACGAGCGCTTCGCGCTGACCGAGCGGCGCGCGGCGAAGATCCTCAAGCTGCTGGGCGAGGAGCCCGCGACCGCGCACGAGCTCGCGCAGCGGATGTGGGGCAACGTCGCCGTCACGCAGGCGTTCCTGACGCTGTCGGAGGTGCTCGGGCACCTCGACCTGCTGTGCGTCGAGGGCGCGGTGCGCGAGCGCGACGACGCAGGCGTCGTCCGCTTCGAAGCGGTCCTCCAGACGGCCGCGTCGTAGCGGCTGGCAAGCGGCGCGTGAGCACCGCCGAGGCGAGTACCGTCACCCCCGTGATCGCGGAGTCCCCCGACGCGACACGTGCCGCCACCACGTGCGCCTGGTGCGAGCAGCAGCTCGTCGTCACGGTCCCTCGTGGAGCCGGGCGCGTGCGCTGCGTGCACTGCGGCGCGACGACCGTCGCCGCCTGGTCCTCCGATCACGAGCTGGCGCCGGCGGCGATCGCCGGATCCGCCGGGCAGGGCCGACGGCCCGGCCATGCGCGCCTGTGCTCGCTCGGCGAGGCGGCGCGCCGTCACGCGCGACGGCGGCTCGCGCTGCGGATCGAGCGCGTCGCGCCGCCGGGCGCGGTGCTCGACGTCGGCAGCGGCGACTCGCTGCTGCTCGAAGCGCTGCGGGCGACCGGCCGGCGCGTGACGGGCATCGCACGGCCGGCCCG
The DNA here is from genome assembly GCA_035637995.1 of Conexibacter sp. Lineage (GTDB taxonomy): Bacteria > Actinomycetota > Thermoleophilia > Solirubrobacterales > Solirubrobacteraceae > Conexibacter. The sequence goes on from DASRAV010000016.1 coordinate 31,343, forward strand.
CGAGGGCACGCACGACGCCGAGATCACCGAGCTCGGCGGGCGCTACGCGGCGATCGTCTTCTGGCAGTCGCTCGGGCGGCTGCGCGCACCCGGCGTCGCGCTCGAGCACGCCGCCGCGCTGCTGAAGCCGGGCGGCCTGCTCGCGATCGCGCAGCCGAGCGCGGCGCGTGAGCAGGCGCGCGCCTTCGCCGAGCGCGTCTCCGGCGGGCTGCCGCGCGAGCGCGTCCACATCCCCGAGCCCACGCTCGTCGCACGGCTGCGGGCGCTCGGCCTCGAAGTCGAGCACGTCGACCACCTGCTCGACGCCGACCGCCTCGTCGCCGGCCAGGCCGCGCTCGGCTGGCTGCACGGCGTGCTCGGCGGCATCGTCGCGATCGAGGCGCGGCGATAGAGCGCCCTAGCGCGCCTGGCGGGCCGAGCGGCGCTCGGTTGCTTCGCTGACGATCGTGACGATCTCGTCGGGGTCGTCGACGACGCGCAGCAGGTCCATGTCCTCCGGTGAGATCTTGCCCTGCCCGAGCAGCGTCCCGCGCAGCCAGCCGACGAGCGGCGTCCAGTAGCCGCTGCCGACGAGCACGACGGGGAAGCCGCGGATCTTGCGCGTCTGGATCAGCGTCAGTGCCTCGAACAGCTCGTCCAGCGTGCCGAACCCGCCCGGGAAGACGACGAACGCCGAGGCGTAGCGCACGAACATGACCTTGCGCGTGAAGAAGTAGTGGAAGCGCAGCGGCCGGTCGATGTACGGGTTCTCCGGCTCCTTGAACGGCAGGTCGATCGCGAGCCCGATCGACAGCGCCCCCACCTCCCGCGCGCCCTCGTTCGCCGCCGCCATGATGCCGCTGCCGCCGCCGGTGATGACCGCGAAGCCCGCCCGGCCGAGGCGCTGTGCGACGCTCAGCGCGAAGCGGTACTCGGGGTCGTCCGGATGCGTGCGCGCCGAGCCGAACACCGTCACCGCGCGATCGACGTCGGCGAGCGCCGCGAAGCCCATCTCCAACTCGTGGCGCATCCGCCGGATGCGCATCGGATCCGTCGCGGCCTCGACCGGCGAGTCGAGCAGCTCCTCGTCGAGCGTGCGCGGGCGCTGCGGATCGTCCTCGTCGGTGAGGTCGCGGGCGTCGGTCATCGCGCCGCGGCGTCGATCGGCTCCGCGGGCAGCCGATGGTCGGCTCCCATCAGCACCAGCGGGTCGCCGCACATCTCCATCAGCCGCGAGAAGTTCCGGCGCGTGATGTGGTCGGCGAGCGCGCCGGGCTCGATCCGCGGCGCCGCGTCGTCGCCGGTGAGGTCGCAGGTGAAGACGATCGAGCGCTCGTTCTCGTAGCGGCCGTTGATGATGTTGTAGAGCTGCTCGAGCACCCAGTCGGTCGGCCGCGCGACCGCGAGATCCTCGATGTGGAGCAGCTCGACGGTCGTGAGGCGATCGATCAGGTCGAGCGTGCTGCCCGCATCGTCCTCGCCGTAGGTCCGCCGGATCTCGTCGAGGAGGCGGGGACCGGTGTAGATCGCGACCGAGCGGCCGGCCGCCAGCGCGTGCTGGGAGATCAGGTACGCAAGGTGGCTCTTGCCCGTGCCGGGACTGCCGAGGAACCACATGCCCTCGCCGCGGTCAAGCATCTCGCCGATGCGGTCGCAATAGCGGCGCACCTCGCGCACCTGATGGGGTGCGACACGCTCGATCGACGGCAGCGGCTCGCGTTCGAAGCTGAGGTTCCGGAAGCGCTTCGGCACCTCGCGCGAGAGCCGGCGCGCACGCCGGCGCGAGACCTGCTCAGGCCAGCAGCGGCAGCGGTACGTCGTGTTCGCCTCCACGTCGATGACCATCCCGTCGCCCTCGCAGAGCCCGTATGCGCATTCGTCCGCCATAGAGCGAGTGAATCACATCCGCTCGATCTCGCCGACGTGCGCGATGTTCGCCGCATCGTCGGCGTCCTCGCTCGGGGTGGCGGCGAACCAGGCGTCGAGGATCTCGTCGAGCTCGGCGCGCGAGGTGGCGCGCAGGCTGAGCGCGAGCACGTTCGCGTCGTTCCAGCGGCGCGCGCCGGCGGCGGTGGCGGCGTCGGCGCAGAGCGCCGCGCGCACGCCCGCGACCTTGTTCGCGGCGATCGCGGCGCCGGTGCCGGTCCAACAGCAGACGACCGCCTGCTCGGCCTCCCCCACGAGCACGGCACGGGCCGCGCGCTCGCTCGCCCACGCCCAGTCGGGGCGCTCGCCCGGCGCCAGAGCGCCGTGGGGGAGCGGCTCGTGTCCGCGAGCCCGCAGCGCGTCGGCCAGCGCCTCGGCGACGCCCGTCAGCTCATCGGCGGCGATCGCGATCCGCATGCCGCAAGCTTAAGACGCGCGGCGCGGAGGTCCCCCAACCCCCGCGCCGGTCCCCCGCGTCAAGGCCACCGCATCGCCGTCAGCGCAGCTCCCCCGAGGCGGCCTCGAAGCTGTCCAGGAAGACGTTGGCGAGCCGGGCGTCGCCGCTGACGCGCAGTCCGTCGAGCGCGTGCTCGGGCCCGAGCGCACGCGTCCACGCGCTCGACGTCGCCTTCATGACCGTGTCGGCGCGCGTCGCGGGCTTGTGCGCCACGGTCGCCGTCCCGCCGTGCAGGTGCAGCGTGTAGAGGTCGAGCGCGACCTCCTGCTCGTCCTCGACGATCAGCTCGACCTCGGCGTCGAGGTCGGCGGGCGGATGCACGACGCAGCCGGCGAGACGGAACATCGCCGTCACGTCGACCCACTCGTCGGGCTGGGGCGCGGACCACGCCCAGCGCAGCGCCCATCTGACGATCGGCTCGAGCATCGTGAGCAGGTCGCGGCCGGCCTCGGTGAGGACGAATTCGACGCGCGGCGGAACCTCCGCGTAGCGGTGGCGCGTGACGAGCCCCTCGCTCGCCATGCGGTTCAGCCGCTGCTCGAGCGCGCCGGTGGACATGCCCGGAAACGCGCGCTGGAGCTCCGAGAGCCGCAGCGCGCCGAAGGCGAGCTCGCGGGTGATCAGCAGGATCCAGCGGTCGCCGACGACTCCCAGCGCCCGCGCATCCGGCGACCATTGTCGCCGTCGTCGAATGCCCGACACGTCGCATCGAGGCACGTCTGGTCCCCTCTCCATCGGCTTGCATGGCGCCGGCGTCGCCGCTGGCACGACCCACCGATCCGCAGCTGCACCCCAACAAGGACCGTAGGCGGGACCCGCCAGCCAGCTCGAGAAACTTACATGACTCCTATGGCGCTGTCCAGCAGGAACCGTGTTCTCGGGAGGCTCGAAAACTCCCGTGGGATCTGGCTTTTTTTCCTCTGTGCGTGCATAGCGCTCAACGAGTGTTGCGCATTCAGCAGCGCGGCCCGACCCACTCCCGCCTTGCCTGCCCGGCCTCCTCCCAGTCAATCGATTACTGTAAACACCGTCGTTCGTCATTCGCGAAGAGGGCCGGTTGAGAACGGGATCGAACGGGTCGGATCGCTCCGGGGGCGGTGGGCGACCGCCACGGATGCTCATGCCGCTCTCGCAGCGCGAGCGCCTGCTCGACGCGATGGCGCAGACGACCGCCCGGCGCGGCTACGCCGCCGCGTCGGTCGCCGACGTGCTGAACGTCGCGCGCATCTCGCGCCGCACGTTCTACGAGTTGTTCGCCGACAAGGAGGACTGCTTCCTCGCCGCCTACGACGAGATCGCGACGCTCTGCGGCGAGCACGCGATCGCGGCCTATCGCGCCGAGCGCAGCTGGGAGGCCGGACTGACGCGGGCGTATGCCGCACTGCTCGGCGTGCTCGCGGCCGAGCCCGACTACGCGCACCTGGCCGTCGTCGAGATCCTCGCCGCGGGACCGCGCGGGCTCGCGCGCCGCGAGGCCACGCTGCGGCGCTTCACGCAGTTCATCGAGTACACGCGTGCGCACGTCGAGCGGACCGTCGAGCCACCGCCGGTCGTGGCCGAGGCGATCGCGGGTGGGATCCATGAGCTGCTGTACTCGCAGATCGTTCGCGGCGAGGCGCACGCCCTGCCCGAGCTGACCGAGAACCTCGTCCACTACACCTTTCTGCTGCTTGGAATCGAGCGAGATCCGGCGTAACGCGAGACGCCGAGCGCGACGCGAGCGTGTTAGCTTGCGCGCCGGATGAGGCACCAGCGTTGAGCAAGCGGGAGGTCGACGTCGCCCCCTCCCAGCTGCCGAGCGGGCGGCACGGCCTCTCGCGCGACTACGTCCAGCAGTCGCAGCGCGCACGTCTCCTGGGCGGCGCGATCCGCGTCGCCGGCACGCACGGGTACTCCGGCATGACCGTCACTGCGGTGATCTTGTACGCCGGCGTCTCGCGCAAGACGTTCTACGACTTCTTCGCCGACCGCGAGTCGTGCTTCCTCGCCGCGCTCGACGTCGTGCTCGAGCGCGGCCTGCGCGGCGTTCGCCACGCCTACGACAGCGCGGAGGCGTGGCCCGAGCGCCTGCGCGCGGCGTTCGCATGGATGCTGCACGCGCTCGCCGCCTGTCCGCAGGAGGCGCGCATCGCGTTCGTCGAGGTGCTCGCGGCGGGTCCCGAGGCGCTGACGCGACGCGACGCGGCGCGCGTCGAGCTCGCCAGCTTGATCGCCCCCGGCTTCGCCGCGGCCCCGCGCCGGCCGGCGTTGCCGCCGCTGCTGCCGGAGGCGATCGTCGGCGGCCTGAGCGAGGTCGTCGCCGCGCGCATCCGCAGCGACCGGCTCGAGCAGCTGCCCGAGCTGCTGCCGGAGCTCATGTACTGCGCGCTCGCACCGTTCATGGGCCCGACCGAAGCCGCGCAGCTGGCCGGACTGCGACGCGGGACCGCTGCGCGCGGCTGAGCCCTACGCGCGCGAGCGGGCGCGGTCCAGCAGCTGCGCGTGAAAGCGCGTCTCGCCCGTCAGCTCGGGATGGAACGCGAGCGCGACGAGGCCGCCCTCGCGCACGGCGACCGGATGGCCGTCGACCTCCGCGAGCACCTCGACCGCCTCCCCGTGCTCGGCCACCCAGGGCGCGCGGATGAAGATCGCGTGCACCGGGCCGCCGTCGATCCCGGCGACGTCGAGGTCGAGCTCGAACGAGCGCACCTGGCGGCCGAACGCGTTGCGCCGGGCGCGCACGTCGAGCAGGCCGAGATGGTCGCGGTCGAGCATGATCATCCCGGCGCACGTGCCGAGGATCGGCGTCCCGGCCGCCGCGAGCGCACGCAGCGGCTCGGCCAGCCCCTCGCGCTCGATCCCGAGCGTCATCGTCGTCGACTCCCCGCCGGGGAGCACGAGCCCGTCGAGTCCCTCGAGGTCGGCCGGCACGCGCACCTCGCACGGCACGGCGTCCAGCTCCGCCAGGATCCGTGCGTGCGCCGCGAAGTCGCCCTGCAGGGCGAGGACCCCGATCGCGGGTCGCACGGGCGCTACCAGCCGCGTTGGGCGAGCAGTTGCTCGCGCTCGAGCTTGGAGGACTCGAGACTGACCATCGCCGGCCCCAGGCCGGTCGAGGCCGCGGCGACGCGCGCCGGATCGGCGAAGTGGGTCGTCGCCTCGACGATCGCCTTCGCCCTGCGCTCGGGATCGTCGCTCTTGAAGATGCCCGAGCCGACGAACACGCCCTCCGCGCCGAGCTGCATCATCAACGCCGCGTCCGCCGGCGTCGCGATCCCGCCCGCGCAGAACAAGACCACGGGCAGCTTCCCGCGCTCCGCGACGCCGCGCACGAGGTCGAGCGGCGCCTGATGCTCCTTGGCAGCCGTCGCGAGCTCCGCCTCGTCGAGCGACGCCAGCCGCCGGATCTGGCCGTTGATCATGCGCATGTGCCGAACCGCCTCGACGATGTCGCCGGTGCCGGCCTCGCCCTTGGAGCGGATCATCGCCGCGCCCTCGCCGATCCGGCGCAGCGCCTCGCCGAGGTTGGTCGCGCCGCACACGAACGGCACCTTGAAGCCCCACTTGTCGATGTGATTCGCCTCGTCCGCCGGCGTCAGTACCTCGGACTCGTCGATGTAGTCGACCTCGAGCGCCTCGAGCACCTGCGCCTCGGCGAAATGGCCGATCCGCGCCTTCGCCATCACCGGGATCGAGACCGCCTTCTGGATCCCCCGGATCATCTCCGGATCCGACATGCGCGCCACCCCGCCGTCACGGCGGATGTCCGCCGGCACGCGCTCGAGCGCCATCACCGCGCACGCGCCCGCGGCCTCCGCGATGCGGGCCTGCTCGGGCGTCACCACGTCCATGATGACGCCGCCCTTGAGCATCTCGGCCAGGCCGGCCTTGACGGTGAACGTCGCCTCGTCGCGCATCGTGCCTGCAATATAGCCACGCGTGCTGGTACGCCGCCGTCCGGTCCGGCGCGCACTAGGATCGCCGGCCGTGGCCGACGCCATCTATGTCCCCGACGGTCCCGATCGCTTCATGCCGACGGAGCTCGCGCGCGGCCCGTGGGATCCCGACGCCCAGCACGGCGGCGCGCCCGCCGCGCTGCTCGCCCGCGCAGTCGAGCACCTCGACGGCGGGACCGCGATGGCCGTCGTGCGGCTCACCTACGAGCTGCTGCGGCCCGTCCCGCTTGCGCCGCTGGAGCTGCGCTCACGCGTCACGCGGCCGGGCAGGCGCGTCCAGCTCGTCGAGGCCTCGCTGCACCACGACGAGCAGGAGATGGTGCGCGCGACGGCGCTGCGGATCCGCCAGGACGACGTATCCGCGCCGCAGCCCGCAGCGACCCCACCGCCGGCCGGGCCCGGCGAGGGCGCGCTGCTCGTGGCCCCCTCAGAGCGGCCGACGTCCTTCGCCTGGGACGCGATGGAGATCCGCTTCGTCGCCGGCTCGTTCTGGGAGGTCGGGCCGGCGTTCGCGTGGTTCCGGCTGCGAGCGCCGCTCGTCGCGGGCGAGCAGCCGTCGCCGCTGCAGCGGCTGGCCGCCGCCGGCGACTTCGGCAACGGGATCGCGACCGCCGTCTCATGGCGCACGCACGTCTTCATCAACCCCGACCTGACGCTCTACGTCGAGCGGCTGCCGGAGGGCGAGTGGGTCGGGCTCGACGCGCGCACGCGCCTCGGCGAGGCGGGCGCGGGCGTGAGCGACAGCGTGCTCCACGACGAGCGCGGCCGCGTCGGCCGCGCCCAGCAGTCGCTGTACGTGGCGGAGCGATGACGCAGGGGGACCCGCCTCCAGCGGCCACATGGCCGCTTCCGGCACCCCTGGGCTACTTGAGCCGGAAGGCCTTGATGCGCGTCTCGTACTGCTGCGCGTCACGCGCGTAGACGCCGTAGGCGAGCGCCTGCAGCAGCGAGAGCAGCGCGACGTGCGAGCGCACGTAGGCGGGGCTGTTCGAGGAGTAGTAGAGGCGGATCCGCGCAAGCCGGGCGACCTCGGAGAGCGTCGCGTCGGTGATCGCGAGCGTCGGCGCCTTGCGGTGGCGCGCGAGCTTCATCGTGCGCGCGATCAGCGGATGCGGGCGCCCGGCGGAGAGCCCGATCACGAGCGTCGTCTCGTCGATCCGCGAGAGGCGGCCGAGCGCCTCCTGGGAGGGGCTCGCGACGACCTCGGCGCGGATGTCGAGCAGCATCAGCAGGTGGCGCAGATAGCTGGCGAAGAAGGCCATCTGGTCGGTGCCGGCGATCAGCACCTTCTCGGCGCTGGCGATCGCCTCGACGGCGGCCTCCATCTCGCTGCGCGAGAGCTTGCGCGCGGTCTCCTCGACGTTGACGTGGTCGGTCGCGAGCGCGGTCTCGAACTCCGTCTGGTCGAGCGAGAAGAGCGGGGCGACGGTCGGGGACACGACCCCGCCCACCCCCTGCCCCGGTCCGCCGACGCGGCGGTACTCGTCGCGCGCGGCCTGCTGCAGCTCGGGGAAGCCCTCGAACCCGAGCGCCTGGGAGAAGCGCACGACCGTGCTCGAGGAGGTCGACGCGCGGCGCGCGAGCTCCTCGGCGGTCTGGAACGCGGCCTCGTCGAGGTGGTCGACGATGTACTGCGCGACGTCCTTCTGGGAGCGCGAGAACTCGTCGAAGCGGGCGGTGATGTACTCGGAGAGCGCCTGATGGCCGTGGGGCGGCGCGGGCGGGGTGGCTGTGGTCGCGGTGGCTCGCTTCATAGGCAGCGTGAGTTTCGACGCGACGCGGGTGCTCTCCTTCTCTCTAAGCTGCGGCCCGCGATGCAGGTGCTCGAAACCAAGCTCGAAGGGCCGATCCTGATCGAGCCGGAGGTCTTCGGCGATCACCGCGGCTTCTTCGTCGAGACGTTCCGCGCCGACCAGTGGGCGGCGGCGGGGATCCACGAGACGTTCGTGCAGGACAACCACTCGCGCTCCGGCTGCGGCACGCTGCGCGGCATCCACTTCCAGCTCGCGCCGGGCCAGGCGAAGCTCGTGCGCTGCGCGCGCGGCACGATCCTCGACGTGCTCGTCGACCTGCGCCGCGACTCGCCGACGTTCGGCGAGTGGGAGTCCTTCGAGCTCGACGACCTTGCGATGCGCCAGCTCTTCGTCCCGATCGGCTTCGGCCACGGGTTCTTCGTCCTGAGCGACGTGGCCGACGTGGCGTACAAGTGCTCGAGCTACTACGACCCGGCGATCGAGGCCGGCATCGCCTACGACGATCCCGACATCGGGATCGTCTGGCCGACGGGCGTCGAGGCGATCGTCTCCGAGCGCGACGCGACCGCGCCGCGGCTCGCCGACGTCGCCGACACGCTGCCCTTCTAAGAACCTGTTTCCCGACCGTAGGAACGTCAGGCGTCAGGCGCGCCGTTGCCGGCGCGGTGCTGCTCGTTCTCCTGCCGCTCGCCGAGCACCTGCACGACGGCGTAGCCGATCAGCACGTTGGCGATCACGCCGATGCCGAGGAACGTCACGAGCAGGCCGAAGGTGAACTGGAAAGCGGTGGAAGCGAGGATGAGCACGGCCGCAGCTTAGCGAAGCGAGCGGCCGCATGGGGTACGCTGCGCGACATGGAGGCCTCGCATCCGCACGCCTGTCCGAGCTGCTCGGCACCCGCGCAGCGCTCGCAGCGCTGGTGCCTGGAGTGCGGCACCGAGTTGCAGCAGTCGCGCCGCGGCGGCCTGCGCCCGGCGGTCGGGATCGCCACGACGCTCGCGGTCCTCGTCGGCGCCGCCTCCGCCGGCGGCTACTCGCTGCTGGCGAGCGACCGGCAGCCCCCGCCGCCGCCGCTGACGGTCGCCTCCGCGCCGCCACCCGCCACGACGCCCGCACCGGCGACGCAGGAGCCCTCGACGTCGACCTACGACTCGACGCCGACCTATCCGCTGCCGAGCTACTCGTCGAGCACGACCGGCTCCAACTACGGCGGCAGCACCTACACGACGTCGACCACGCCCAACGGCGGCGCCGGCGACGGCGGCACCGGCGGCGGCGCCCACACGGGCGGCACCGGGACGGGAGCGGGCACCGCCGGCCAGAACGGCGGCGGCACGACGACGACGCCCCCACCCCCGCCCCGCAACGTCATCACGAACGTCGCGCTCGGCGCGGTCGCGGTCGTCTACGCGCCCTACACGCCCGGCGACGTCGACCTCGGCGACGCCAGCCGCGTCGCCGACGACTCGACGAAGACCGTGTGGAAGACGCCGGCCGTCGCCGACCCGACCGTCGCTCCGCAGGCCGGCGTCTACATCGACCTCGCCAGCCGCGAGACGATCCGCCGGCTGGTCCTCAAGACGCCGACGCCGGGCATGAGCTTCGAGGTCTACGGCGCGGTGAAGGGTCCCCCGGCGCAGATCACCGACGCGGGCTGGGATCACATAGCGACGCACGCCGACGCACGCGCGCGGACGTCGATCGACATGCCCGACACGGCGTATCGCTACGTGCTCGTGTGGGTCACGGGCCTCCCGCCGGACGCGACGCGCGCGGCGATCTCCGAACTCGCGCTCCTCAGCCTGCAACCGGAGTAAACGTTCGTACGGAGTAAACGTTCGTACGGACCGCAGTGTCCGTATGCGACGGTTGCCACTTGAACGCAGACGATCTTACTGGGAAGCTGATACTTCCCATCCGCAGCAACTTTTGAGGAGGATGCGCCAATCCAAACCACCCGCAGTGTGGGCGCGTGTGGCGCTCGAGGCGTGGGACGTCTCGAGCCATGGTGATCGCACGCCGCCTGGTCAGCACCTGCCATATCGGGGGCGCAACACAGGAGGAGCAGATGTTCAAGACGGCACGGGAGTACGTGACCGGCGTCGGTGAGTGCGTCAGCGAGTACGAGACGGTGCTCGAGGGGGCTCGCAAGCTCGCCGACCTCCAGGTCGACGCGCTGCCGATCTGTGGCGAGGACCGCAACGTCCTCGGCATGCTGTCCCAGCGCGACGTCGTTCGCGTCGTCGCCGAGCGGCGCGATCCGGACGCGGTCCGGGTCGGCGGCCTGATGCTCGCCGACGTCGCCGTCGTCGACGCGGACGCGCCGATCGGCGATGTCTGGTCGACGATGGTCGAGCAGGACCTGAACCGCATGCCGGTCACCGACGAGGGTCGGCTGATCGGGATGCTGCGCCGCACGGATCTCGACGGTCAGCTCGGCGAAGGCACGGGCGGGAGCGCATCCGCGGTGCGTGCCTTCGTCCCGATCGCCTCGGTCTGAGCGAGCCGCGCTTCACGTGGGGCGGGCGAGCTCGTCCGCCCCACGTCGGCGTGTCGAACGACGCCGGGAAGAGTGACGCGGCCGGGGCGGATCCCATCCGCACGCCCCGGCCGCGTCGAGCACGAGACTGGCACGTAGTCTCGTACCGGTGTTCCCACGACGGGAACCCTGCGGGCGGACAAGCGCGTGAGCGGGGCGTCACGCCGGCGGGCGCAAGACCCGGCCGCGCGCCCAAACACTGTAAACGTCCTCGTCTTTTGTTGTCAACCACGCCGCCAGCAGTTACTGTCGCGACGTGAGGTTTGCCGCCGAGCCCTTCGCGAGGACGTAGATGTTTCCTGACCGGGTCTATGGTCGCGACATGCCGATCGCCACCGAGCGTGCTCCGCAGCGCCTGCCGCGCGGTCGTCACGGGCTTCCCCGCCGCTTCATCGTCCACAACCAGCGCGAGCGGATGCTGCTCGCCGTCGCGGAGTCGGTCTCCGAACAGGGCTACGCGACGACGACCGTCGCCGACATCATCTCCCGCGCGCGGCTGTCGCGCCGCACCTTCTATGAGCACTTCGCGGACAAGGAGGAGTGCTTCCTCGCCGCGTACGACACCGTCGTCGAGCAGCTGCTCGCCGCCGTCGGCGCCGCCTACGAGGAGGCCGACACCTGGCCCCAGAAGGTCCACGACGGACTGCGGACGTTCCTCTCCTCGCTCGCGGTCGAGCCCGCGTTCGCGCGCATGTGCATCGTGGAGGTGCTCGCCGCCGGCCCGGAGGCGCGCGGACGGCGCGATGCGGCGATGCGCGTGTTCGTCGACTTCCTCGAGCCCGGCCGCGCCGAGGCGCCGAAGGGCATCGAGGTGCCGGAGTTCGCCTCCGAGCTGGTCGTCGGCGGGCTGTACGAGGCGATCTACGCGCGCCTGGTGCGCGACGCCGGCGAGGAGCTCGTGCCGATGCTGCCCGAGCTCCTCTACTACGCGCTCATGCCGTACGTCGGGCACGCCGCGGCGCGGAAGGCCGTCGCTCAGACGACCTCCCGCGACTAGCCGGCGCTACATCACCTCGAGCGTCTCGTAGACCTCGACGCTGCCGCCGCTCGCGAGCACGGGGCAGTCCTGTGCGCGCTCGGTCGCCTCGCCGAGGCTGCCGGCCGTGACGACCGAGTAGCCGGTGAGGTTGGAGGACGCGCCGGCCGCGCCGTCGCCGGTGACCTCGGCCGAGGCGCCGAACGGGTTCCCGGCGTCGACGACCGCCTCGCCGAGCCCACCGAGGAAGGCGCCCCAGGCGGCCATCGCGGCCTGACGCTCCTCGTCGGTCTCAGCCATCTTGCCGCCCTTGTAGACGTACACGTACTTCGCCATCTCGCTGCTCCTTCGTCGTGGGGGGATCGGTGCCTAGCTGGTGCGCGCGGAGCCGAAGACCTCGGCCGCGAGCTTGTCGAGCACGGCGTTCCAGCCGTGGCCGTGCGCCTCGCGCGACTGCGCGTCGCGCAGGCGGGCGTGCTCAAGCACGACGGTGGTGCGCTCGCCCTCGGCGCGGAAGTCGACGGTCACGAGGCTCTCGTGGCCGGCGTACGGTCCTGTGCCCTCCCACGCCCAGCTGTAGACGAGCCGCTGCGGGCGCTGCACCTCGCGGTACTCGCCGACGACGGTGTGCATCTCACCGGACTCGGTGTCGCGCATCGAGAAGCGGTAGGCGCCGCCGGGGCGCAGGTCGAGCTCGATGCTCGGCGGCGCCCACGACGGGTTGGCGTTCCACCAGCGGCGGAGCACCTCGGGGTTCGTCCAGGCGTCGAAGACGTCCTCCACCGGTGCGTCGAACGTGCGCTCCAGCCGCAGGCTCGTCGTCTCGGTCTCCAGCTCCAGATCGGTCATGCTCGCTCCTCCGGCGTTCGGGCTTCGCGCTGCTCGCGCAGGTAGGCGTCGACCACGTCGAACTTACGCTCCCACAGGGCGCGTTGACGCGTCATCCAGTCGTAGGCGTCCTCGAGCGGGCGCTCGCGCAGCTGCAGGCGATGGGTGCGGCCGTCGATCACGCGCACGATCGCCCCCACCTCCTCGAGCACCTTCAGGTGCTTGCTGATCGCCGGCTTGGAGACCGGGAAGTCGCGCGTCGCCTCCCCCACGCTCAGCTCCTGCACCGCCAGGCGCTCGAGGATCGCACGGCGGATCGGGTGCGAGCACGCGACGAAGGTCCGGTCGAGCACCGCTTTGTTAGCCATATGGTTAACAATAGCGTGCGAGCGGCGCGCTCGCAAGCGCAGCTACGCTGCGCGCGATGAGCCTCGAGATCCGCCCCGCCACGGGAGAGGACGTCCCGCTGCTGTTCGAGCTGATCCGCCAGCTCGCGATCTACGAGCGGCGCGAGGACGACGTCGTCGGCAGCGAGGAGCTGCTCGCCGAGCACCTCTTCGGGCCGCGTCCCGCCGCCGAGGCGGCCGTCGCGGAGGTCGACGGCGTCGCGGTCGGCTTCGCGCTCTGGTTCACGACCTTCTCGACCTTCCTGACGCGGCCCGGGATCTGGCTCGAGGATCTCTTCGTGGCGCCCGCTCAGCGCCGCGGCGGCGTCGGGCGCGCGCTGCTCGCATACGTCGCCGCGCTGACCGTGGAGCGTGGATACGGACGACTCGAGTGGTCGGCGCTGGACTGGAACGAGCCGGCGCTCGCGCTCTATCGCTCGCTCGGGGCGCACCTGCAGGACGAGTGGATCACGCACCGCCTCGACGGCGAGGCGCTGCGGGCGCTCGGGGCGCCGGCGGCGTAGCGCCCGCGCGTGCACGCCTCCCCGCGGTAGGGAGGCTGGCGCCCTTGTCCGCGGCCTCATACCGCCGGATCCTCTGATGGATGGAGGATCGCGCATCCCCACGGGCCGACCCGCTCGCGGTCGCGCTCGTCCAGCAGCGACGAGCGCTCCTCGAGGAGGGGGTGCGCCGCGGCGAGGCGGGCGCGGCGATCGTGCAGGCGCTCTGCCGCGCGCAGCTCGCGCTGCTCGCGAGCGACGACGACGGGCCAGCGGGCGGCGCGCCGCTCGTGCTCGCCGCCGCCGCCGCGGTGCGCGCGAGCGCGGCGCTGCGGCTCGGCGACGTCGCCGCGGCACGCCAGCGGCTCGGCGAGGCCGCGTGGCTGCTCGCCGGCACGCCGGGGGCGACGGACCTGCGCGACTGGCTCGACGCGCTGCGCGCACAGGCCGACGCCGCCGCCGACTCCGCGTTCGGAGGCGGCTGGGCGCTGACGACGGCGGAGCTGCGCGTGCTGCAGCTGCTCCCGACCCATCTCTCCTACCCCGACATCGCGCGCCGGCTGTTCGTCTCGCCGAACACCGTCAAGACACACGCCCGCGCCGTGTACCGCAAGCTCGACGCGTGCTCACGCGCCGAGGCTGTGAGACGCGCGCGCGGCGCCGGCCTGCTCGACCTCGAGGCAGCCGCATGACACAACGACACGAGGAGGATCCATGCCGGACGAGTACAGCACGATGAGCAGCGGCGGAGCCGGTGACGCGACCGTGCGCGCAAGCGGCGGCGGCGACGACCACGGCATCGGATGGGTGATCTTCGCCGGGACGATGCTCATGATCGTCGGGATCCTGAACTTCATCTACGGGATCGCCGCGATCTCCAACTCGAAGTTCTATGTGCGCGACGCGCAGTACATCGTCAGCAGCCTCAACACATGGGGCTGGATCATCCTGATCATCGGCGTGCTGCAGTTCTTCGCCGCGATCTCGATCTGGGGCGGCACCGAGTGGGGCCGCTGGGTCGGAGTCCTGACGGCCGGCGTCAACGCGATCGCGCAGCTCATCTTCCTGCCTGCGTATCCATTCCTGTCGCTCGCGCTCTTCGCGGTCGACATCCTGATCATCTACGGCCTGCTCGCCTACGCCGGGCGCAAGGGCCCCGCCGGGACGGCTGCCGGCTACTGATCGCGACCCGGCTCGCGGCCGAGGAGCCGCTGCTTCTCGGCCGCGAACTCGGCGTCGTCGAGGACGCCGGTGCCGTGCAGGCGACCGAGACGCTCGAGCGTGTCCAGGCGCGAGCCCTCCTCGGCGGCGCCCGCCGACCCGGCGTGGTGGCGCACCTGGACGCGCTCGACCGCCCCGCTCATCCGCTCGCGCGTGCGCGCGAGCCAGGCGCGGCGCTGCTCGGCGGCGACGTGCGCCGAGGCGCCCGGATGCTCGCGCGCGACCTCGCGGCGCAGCATCTCCACGCCCAGCGCGATCAGGCCGGCGAAGACGAGCAGCGCCACCGGATTGCGCGTCGCCGGTGTCGGGCCCCACCAGATCAGGAGCAGCAGCAGCAACGCCGCGCCGCCGAACGCGTAGCGGGCGTCCGGCAGGTAGGGGGCCATCGCCGTGCGCGCGCCGACCGCGACGCGGGTCGGCCCGGCGAGCCAGGCGGCCAGGATGACGAAGATGCCGTAGAGGAGCGTCGCCTGCGCCGCGATCCCGAGCTGGCTGGAGGCGATCGTCCAGACGTCGTGCGCCGCGGGGCGGGCGGCGGCGGTGGGAGCGAGCGCGTCGACGACCGCGTTGCCGGCGACGGTGCGGATCAGCAGGCCGGCGGCGCCGGCCACGAGCAGCCCGATGCCGACCGAGCGCAGCGCCTCGCGTCGCCAGCCGCCGGCGAGCGCGACCGCGCCGGCGTAGAGGCCGAGCGCGAGCACGAGCAGCAGCAGCGGCAGCTTGCGCAGCAGCGAGACCGCGTCCTGCGCGGTCGCGAGCTGGTTCGAATGCAGGATCGTGATCTGGCCCGCTCCCGGCGGCACCTTCGCGGCGATCCGCTGCCCGACGCCGATGCCGCCCGCCGCCTGCCCCAGCAGCGTGCCGAGGTCGAGCACGACGGTGCCGTTCTGCGTCGAGACCGCGCCCGAGCCGCCCTCGAGCACCTGCATCAGCCGCTGGTGGGCGCGGCGGTTCGCCTCCTCCCACAGGCCCTGCACCCGGGGGCGCTGCAGCAGCGTGTCGACGCCTTTCTCGGCGAGGTCGCGCAGCCCGCTCGCCGCCGGGGCCGCGAGCGGCTGTGCACGCGGCGGCAGCACCCGGCGCAGCTCGGCCGGCACGTCGTAGGCGCTATAGGCCTGATCGACGAGATACGCCGAGAGCGCGGTGCGGACCGCCGGGCTCTCCAGCAGCTGGCTGCTCGACGTCGCCCAGTTGTCGGTGTTCAGCGCCTGGCGGTTCAGCCACACGGCGGCGATCGCGAGCACGCCGAGCAGCGTCGCAAGCACGATCATCGCCGTCACGAGGATGCGCCGGCGCGGCCGCGCCGGTGCGGCCGCCGCGGCCATCGTCTATGGCGCGGCGGCCGCGGCCCCGATCGCCACGAGGTCGGCCGGATGGATCCAGGCGTCGGCGAGCGTGACGCCGCCGGTGCGGACGATCGCGTCGCGCAGCGGGATCGCCCACCGGTGCTCGATCAGCGCGATCGCAGCCGTGCCGCCCTCCGGGATCGCGTCAGCCGCGTACCAGACCTCCTCCTCGTCGAGCCGCTCGCGGTCCGCGAACGCCTCGGCGCCCGCCAGCGCGCCCGCGCGCGCACCCTCCTCGCCGCCGGCGCCGAGCCCGATCAGCGCGCCGGCGATCGCGCCGAACTCGGCCGCCTCCTCGTCGCTGAGGTCGCTCAACTCGATGCTGGCGAGCTCGCCGTCGTGGTCCTTGGCGACGACCAGCAGGTCGATGACGCGAATCGTGCCGAGCTCGCGCAGCCGCGCCAGCTCGGCGAGGATCTCGCCCTGGAAGTCCGCGTCCTGGAAGCCCAGCACGAGCAGCTGGACCGGGCCGAGCTCCTGTGTGCGCTCCACATCGGTCATCGTGCACCCCCGAGCAGCGCCTGCTTCTGTGCCTCGAACTCGGCGGGCGTGAGGATCCCCTGGTCGCGCAGCTCGCCGAGCTTCTGCAGCTGGGAGACATCGGCATCGGAGAGGCCGCCGCCGCTTCCGGATGCGGGCTGCTGCTCCTGCTGTGCCGCCTCCTGGCTGCGCTCCCTGTGCTTACCTGCCGCGTACGCGCCTCCGCCGACCATCGCCGCGCGCAGCAGCGGACGTCGTCGTCCCAATGGCATCGGGGCCTCCTCGCTCGGGAACCTCGCATCAGCTTCCCGCCGCGCTCGCGGAGCCGCATCGCCCCGATCGGATGAGATCAGCAGGCGGAGCCGACCGGCGGGCGCGGCTCGGAGCCGCCCTGCTCGGCCTCGCTGAGGAACAGCAGCGCGGCTTTCACGCGCTTGCTGACGTCCTCGGCGCCGGAGAGGCCGAGCTTCATGAAGATCGCGTTGATGTGCTTCTCGACGGCGCGCTTGGTCAGCACGAGCGACTCGGCGATCGCATGGTTGCTGGCGCCCTGGGCGATCTCGGCGAGCACCTCGCGCTCGCGCACGGTCAGCTCGGCGATCGGCGAACGCTCGGCGTGCGTGCGCGCCGCGACGAGGATCTCGACGACCTTCGCGTCGATCAGCGAGCCCCCATGCGCGACCGACTCGATCGCCCCCACGAGCTGCCCGCGGTCGCGCACGCGCTCCTTCAGCAGGTACGCGCGCGCGTCGGAGCCCTCGTCGACGAGCGCGAGCACGTAGCCGGGATCGGCGTACTGGCTCAGCACGACGACGCCGACACCGGGCTGCTCGTGGCGCAGGCGCCTCGCCGCCCGGATCCCCTCGTCCGTGCCGCTCGGCGGCATGCGGATGTCGGTGACGACGACGTCCGGGCGCTCGACCTCGACGGCGCGCAGCAGCCCGGCAAGGTCGCCGCACGTGGCGACGACCTCGATCGCCTGCTCGTCGGCGAGCAGTTGGCCGATCCCCTCGCGGACGATCAGGCTGTCCTCCGCGACGACGACGCGGATGCCCATGAGCAGACCATAAGCCGGTCGGTCGACGAGCGTGAATGCTTGGCGTACACGCACTCCCCCCGCGGGGTGCGGGCACGCGCCCCGAAGGCCGGCCAGCGCCATTGCACAGCGGGCGAGGGCGGCGGAGCCTTGGCGGCTCGCACGATGCCGCATCACGACGTCAGCGATCCGGGAGCGCTCTCCCGTCAAGCGGCAGGCGCAACCGTCGGCGTGCTCGTCGTCGACGACCAGGCGGTCTTCCGCGCGACGGCGTTCTCGGTGATCGAGGCGACGCCGGGCTTCGAGGCGCTCGGCGCGGCCGACTCGGGCGCGGCGGCGCTCGCGGCGCTCGAGCGCCTCGATCCGGCGCTCGTGCTGCTCGACGTGCGCATGCCCGAGATGGACGGGATCGAGACGGCGCGGCGGATCGCGGCGCTGCGACCGCGCACCGTCGTCGTGCTGATCTCAGCCGAGGAGCCGGACGAGCTCGAGACCAGCGTGCAGGGCTGCGGCGCGGCGGCGTTCGTGCGCAAGCGCGAGCTCGCACCGGCGCTGCTGCGCCGCATCTGGGCGCTGCACCGGCCGCTGCCCTAGCGTCAAGCAGGTTGGAGCGATGCGCTCGTATGGGTACGGTCACACCAGGACCAGCGCACATGCTCCTCACCGCACCCATGCAGCGGGACGCGCTGCTCGCCGGAGCGCTGGCGGGCGGGGCGCTCTGCGCGGGCGCGATCGCGTGCGTGCGCGCCGCCCATGCGTACGCCCGCGTCGCGCGCGAGAACGAGCAGCTCGTGCGCGAGCTGTCGGCTTCGCGCGCGCGCGTCCTCACCGTCGCCGACCATGAGCGCAGGCGGATCGAGCGCGACCTGCACGACGGCGCGCAGCAGCGGCTCGTCGCGCTGCAGATCCGCCTCGCGCTGCTGCGCGAGCAGATCGAGCCCGAGGCGCCTGAGAGCGCGGCCGCCCTGCGTCGCTTCGAAGGCGAGATCGAGACGGCCTCCGAGGAGGTGCGCGCGCTCGCGCACGGGATCTATCCGCCGCAGCTGACCGAGCGCGGCCTCGCGCACGCGCTGCGCAGCGCCGCACGCGGAGCGCCGCTGCCGACGACCGTCCACACCGAGCACATCGGACGCTACGGGCCCGCGGTCGAGAGCACCGTCTACTTCGCCTGCATGGAGGCGCTGCAGAACGCCGCCAAGCACGCGCACGGCGCGACGGGCGTGACGATCGAGGTCTGCGAGAACGGGCGGCTGCGCTTCGAGGTCAGCGACGACGGGCCCGGCTTCGCGCCGCGCGAGCACGCGCGCGACGGCAGCGGCCTCGCGAACCTGCGCGACCGCCTCGCGGCCGTCGGCGGCGAGCTGGAGATCCGCTCGGCGCCGGGCGACGGCACGCGCGTCGCGGGGGTCATCCCCGTCAGAAGTGGCCCCTGACGCCGTTGGAGGAGACGGTCCGCGTGTCCTGCGGCGCCGGGCGCAGGATCAGCACCTCCGCGTTCGCGTTGTCGAGCAGCCACAGCAGGTCGTCCCCGGAGAGGCCGGTGCGCGGGTCGTCGGCGGCGGAGATGATCACGCGGTCGAAGCGCTCGTGCTCGAGCAGCCGGCTGAGCGCGTGGCGGTAGGAGCGGCCGCGTTGCACGCGCGCGTCGACGGGGATGTGCTGGGCGGCGGCGCGCTGCTCGATCGCCTCCAGCAGCGGCATCCCGATCTCGCACTGCTTCGGCAGCGGGCTCTCGAGCGACTGGTGCAGCGGAACGGTCGCGAGGAACGCCGGCATCAGCGTCGCGTCCTCGACGCGCGCGAGGCGCATCGCGGCCTCCAGCGCGCGGCGCGAGAGCGTCGTGCCGGTGAACGGCAGCAGGATCTGGCGCGTGGTGGTGGGCCGTGTCGCGCGCGGCGGACGGGAGCGCAGCCGCGGCAGCGCGAGACCGAGCGCGAGACCGAGCAGCAGGCCGGCGGCGAGCAGGAGCAGGGCGATCATGGCGTCGGCTCGTGGCGCAAGGCGCGGTCGGCGACGATCCGGACGTCCACGCCGGGCAGGCGGCGCATCAGCTGCTGGGGCAACGGCGTGCGCAGTCGCGCGAGGCCGCTCGGCTCGCGCGAGCGGCCGAGCAGGATGTACGTCGTGCCGCGCTCGGTCGCGACGCGCGCGACGGTGTCGGCGAGCATGTCGGACTCCTCGACGAGCAGGTTGATGCCGAGCACGGAGGTCAGCGTGCGCAGCGCCGCGAGCGAGGACTCCTGCTCGGCGGTCAGCCGCCGGCCGGGCCGCTGAATCCAGAGGACGTCGAGCTGCGAGCCGAGCCGCTGTGCCGAGCGCCAGGCGCGGCGCACGAGCCGCTGCGCACCCGGGTAGGGCTCGACGAGCGCCATCAGCCGCTCGCCGACGGCCTGCGGCGCCGACTCGGCGAGCAGCTCGTTGCGCGTGCCGACAAGCTCGGTGACGATCCGCTTGGCCTCGACCTCTTCGGCAACCTGGCGCAGCGCGACCTCGCGCAGCGCGGAGAGGTTCTCGATGCGGAAGAAGTTGTTCAGCGCCGCGTCGATGCGCGCCGCGGGATAGACCTTGCCGGCGCGCAGCCGGTCGAGCAGCGCTTCGGGCGAGACGTCGATCAGCACGATCTCGTCGGCGGTGCCGAGCACCTGGTCGGGGATCGTCTCGCGCACGGTGACCCCGGTCAGCTCCGCGACGCGGTCGTTGAGCGACTCGAGGTGCTGGACGTTGACGGTCGAGATCACGTGGATCCCGGCTGCGAGGATCGTCTCGATGTCCTCGTAGCGCTTCTCATGCTCGACGCCCGGCGCGTTCGTGTGCGCGAGCTCGTCGATCAGGCAGACCTCGGGCGCACGGCGCAGGATGCCCGGCAGGTCCATCTCCTCGAGCTGCTGGTGGCGGTACGCGACGCGGCGGCGCGGCACCAGCTCGAGCCCTTCGGCCAACGCCGCGGTCTCAGCACGACCGTGGGACTCGAGCAGGCCGAGCGCGACGTCGCGGCCGTTCTCGAGCTCGGCGTGGCCCTCCTGCAGCATGCGGTACGTCTTGCCGACGCCGGCGGCCATGCCGAGGAAGATCTTGTAGTGACCGCGGTCAGGGACCATGCCGGATCCTCGCGGGCCTCACGCCCCCAGCAGGTTGTGGACGATCAGGTCGATCAGCTTGATGCCGACGAACGGGACGAGCAGGCCGCCGAGCCCGTAGACGAGCATGTTGCGGCGCAGCAGCGCGGTCGCGCCGACGGGCCGGTAGCGCACGCCGCGCAGCGCGAGCGGCACCAGCAGCGGGATGACCAGCGCGTTGAAGACGATCGCCGAGATGATCGCCGACTGCGGCGTTCCGAGGTTCATGACGTTGAGCTTGTCGAGCGGGCCCGTCCCGGGTGGGTGGGATCCGATTCCCGCGTAGGTGGCGACGAAGATCGCCGGCAGGATCGCGAAGTACTTCGCGACGTCGTTGGCGATCGAGAACGTCGTCAAGGCGCCGCGGGTGATGAGCAGCTGCTTGCCGACCTCGACGATCTCGATCAGCTTCGTCGGGTTGGAGTCGAGGTCGACCATGTTGCCGGCCTCGCGCGCCGCCTGGGTGCCGGTGTTCATCGCGACGCCGACGTCGGCCTGCGCGAGCGCGGGCGCGTCGTTGGTGCCGTCGCCCGCCATCGCGACCATCCGCCCCGCCGACTGCTGCGCCTTGATCAGCGCGAGCTTCGCCTCCGGCGTCGCCTGCGCGAGGAAGTCGTCGACGCCCGCCTCGGCGGCGATCTTCGCGGCCGTCAGCGGGTTGTCGCCGGTCACCATCACCGTGCGGATGCCCATCGCGCGCAGGTGGTCGAACCGCTCGCGCATCCCCTCCTTGACGGTGTCCTTGAGATAGACGACGCCGAGGATCTGGCTGTCGCGCGCGACCGCCAGCGGCGTGCCGCCTTCGCGCGCGATGCGGTCGCTGACGCTCTGCAGCTCGACGGGCGGATGGCCGCCCTCCGCCGTCGCGAAGGCGAGGATCGCATCGCCGGCGCCCTTGCGCAGGCGCGTGCCGTTGTAGTCGACGCCGCTCATGCGCGTCTGCGCCGTGAACGGGACGAACCGCGCCTCGTGCGGTCCGAGGTCGTGCTCGCGCAGGCCGTACTGCTTCGCGAGCACGACGATCGAGCGGCCCTCCGGCGTCTCGTCGGCGAGCGAGGAGAGCTGCGCCGCCTCGGCCAGCTCCGCCTCGGTCACGCCCGGCATCGGCACGAACTCGGCCGCCTGGCGGTTGCCGAGCGTGATCGTGCCCGTCTTGTCGAGCAGCAGCACGTCGACGTCGCCCGAGGCCTCGACAGCGCGGCCGGAGAGCGCGAGCACGTTGCGGCGCACGAGCCGGTCCATCCCGGCGATCCCGATCGCGCTCAGCAGCGCCCCGATCGTCGTCGGGATCAGCGCGACGAGCAGCGCGATCAGCGTCGTGACGGAGATGTCGGTGTGCGCGAAGAGCGCGAACGGCCGCAGCGTCACCACCACCACGAGGAAGACGAGCGTGAGCCCGGCGAGCAGGATGTTCAGCGCGATCTCGTTCGGCGTCTTGCGTCGCGCAGCGCCCTCGACCAGCGCGATCATGCGGTCCAGGAACGACTGACCGGGGTCCTGCGTGATCTCCACGACGATCTCGTCGGACAGGACGCGCGTGCCGCCGGTGACCGCGCTCCGATCACCGCCGGACTCGCGGATCACCGGCGCGGACTCGCCCGTGATCGCCGACTCGTCGACGGATGCGATGCCCTCGATCACGGTGCCGTCGCCGGGGATCACCTCGCCGGTCCCGACGAGCACGACGTCGCCGCGGCGCAGCTCGGCCGCCGGCCGCGTCGAGCCGTCGCGCATCCGCGCGAGCGTGTCGGTGCGCATCGCCCGCAGCGCGTCGGCCTGCGCCTTGCCGCGGCCCTCGGCGAGCGCCTCCGCGAGGTTCGCGAAGACGACCGTGAGCCACAGCCAGATCGTCACGGTGAAGGTGAACCAGGCCGGCTCGTCGCCGCCGCCGAGCGCTCCGCCCCCGCCGAGCTGGATCGCCCACGCGAACGTGGTGACGACGGCGCCGAGCTCGACGACGAACATGACCGGGTTGCGGACCTGCACACGCGGGTCGAGCTTCGCGAAGCTGGCTCGCAGCGCCGGCCACAGCAGCTGGGCGCTGAACAGCGATGCGGATGAGTCGGTTCGAGGGCTCACGTGGCTGGCGCTTCCTTGTCGAGGGCGATGTTGAGCTCGACGACGTTCACGCCGGGCTCGCCGAGCAGGCCGGCGAAGCGGCCGTCGGTGTGGTCGTCGATCAGCCGGTGCACGCGGTCGAGCGGCAGCTGCCGTACGGCGGCGATGCGGTGCGCCTGGATCAACGCGTTGGCCGTGGAGATGTGCGGGTCGACGCCGGACGCGGACGTGGTGACCGCGTCGACCGGCACCTGCGCCGCCGTCAGCCCCGGGACGTAGCGGCGCTCGCGCGCGACGTAGCGGGCCAGCTCGGTGCGGTAGAAGGCGACCGTCGAGGCCTGGTTCGGTCCGCGGTTGGCGAAGTAGGTGGCGGAGGTGCTGTAGCCGGTCGCGGAGGGACGCGACTGGAAGTACTCGGGGTGCTTCGAGAAGTCCTGGCCGATCAGCGTCGAGCCGATCACCCTGCCGTCCATGTGGATCTGCGATCCGTCCGCCTTGCCGGGGAACGCGACCTGGCCGATCCCCCACACCGCGAACGGGTAGAGGAGGCCGAGCAGGACCGTGAAGACGACGACGGCCAGGATCGATGTCGTGAGCTCGCGGCGCATGTCAGAACACCTGGTTGGTCAGGCCCTGGACGATCGGTCCGAGCAGGAGGGCGGGGAAGAACGTGAGTGCCCCGACGAGCACGATCACGCCGCCGAGCAGGACGACGAACGTCGGCGTGTCGGTGCGCATCGTGCCGAGCCCGACCGGGGCGACGTTCTTGCGTACGAGCGAGCCGGCGACCGCGAGCACGACGAGGATCGGCACGTAGCGCGCCGTCATCATCGTGAGCCCGCCGAGCAGGTCGGCGAACGAGATGCCGTGCGCGCCGAGGTTGCCGGGGTTCGGCTGGTAGTAGCCGGTGTAGCCGGCGAACGCCGAGCCGTTGTTGTTCGCCTGCGACATGTACGCGTACATCGACTCCGAGAAGCCCTGTGGCCCTTCGGCGTAGACGGACGGCCCGCCGTACTTCGTGCCGGTCGCCAGCGCGGCGCCGACCAGCGCCGCGATCGGCGTGAACAGCACCCCGAGCGAGACGAGCTTGATCTCGCACGCCTCGATCTTCTTGCCGAGGTACTCCGGCGTGCGACCGACCATCAGCCCGCCGATGAAGACGGCGAGGATCACGAACAGCAGCATCGAGTAGAGGCCGGTGCCGACGCCGCCGAAGATCGTCTCGCTCGCGCTCAGGTTCGCGAACGGGACCAGCCCGCCGATCCCGGTCAGCGACTCGAACGCCGCGTTCACCGCCCCACACGAGGTGACCGTCGTCACCGCGGTCCACAACCCCGAGTTGGCGATCCCGAAGCGCTGGTCCTTGCCCTCCATGTTGCCGCCCGTCGAGCCGGCGACGTGGTGCGTGTTGACGCCGGCGAGGTGCTGCGCGGGCGTGCCGTGCTGCTCCGCGAGGTAGACGACGACCACGCCGGCGACGAACAGCGCGGACATCACGCTGAAGATCGCCCAGCCCTGCCGGCGGCTGCCGACCATCCGCCCGAACGTGTAGGTGAGCGAGGTCGGGATCGACAGGATCAGGAACAGCTCGATGAAGTTCGAGAGCCCGGTCGGGTTCTCGAACGGGAACGCGGAGTTCACGTTGAAGAAGCCGCCGCCGTTGGTGCCGAGCTCCTTGATCGCCTCCTGCGAGGCGACGGGACCCATCGCGAGCGAGCCGCTCGTGCCGTTGAGCGAGGTGAAGCCGACGGAGTGCGAGAAGCTCTGGATCACGCCCTGCGACATCAGCAGGACCGCGCCGAGCAGCGAGATCGGCAGCAGCACGTAGAGCGTCGTGCGGGTCAGGTCCTGCCAGAAGTTGCCGAGACCGTGATTGCCTTCGCGGCGCGCGACGATGCCGCGGATCAACGCGACCACGACGACGATGCCGACCGCCGCCGAGATGAAGTTCTGCACCGCCAGCCCGGCCATCTGGCTGAAGTACGACATCGTCGTCTCGCCGCCGTAGTACTGCCAGTTCGTGTTCGTCAAGAACGACGAGACGGTGTTGAACGACACGTCCCAGGTGCCGGAGTGGAAGCCCTCGGGATTGAACGGATGCAGGGTCTGCGTGCGCAGGATCGCGTACAACGCGATCCAGAACAGCAGCGAGACGACGAGCAGGCTCGTGCCGTAGCTTTTCCAGTCCTGCTCGCGACTCAGGTCGACGCGCAGCAGGCGGTAGATCCCGCGCTCCACCGGGCCGAGCACACGGGAGAGGAACACGGTCTCGTTGCGAAAGACGCGCGCCATGTAGCCGCCCAGCAGCGGCACGCACGCGACGAGCACGGCGCAGAAGAACGCGATCTGAAGCCAGCCCTGCAACATCAGATGCGGTCCAGCAGGCCGATCGTGGCGAGGAGCGCGACGAAGGTGAGCGCTCCGATCGCGATGGCGAGGATGTCCATGCGATCACCGTAGATCCGCCTTCGTCAAGCGGACGTCTGAATTCAGTGCCGCGCCATCAAGATTTCGTCAAGACGGCCGCGGACCGCCGTGCGTCATCTCAAGCCATGTCGAAGCAGCGCCTGCTCGATGCGCCGCACGCGCAGGTCGAGCGCCTCCAGCGACCGGTCGAGCTCGCTGCGTAGCAGCCCGACATGCTGATCGATCGCGAGCCGGGCGACCGTCGCGTCGCGCACGAACTGGGCGGCCGAGGTTCCGTCGCGCTCGCTCGCCCGGCGGACGCTCGCCCACAGCTCGTCGGTGAAGCGAACCGTCGTCTCGTGCACGGCGGCCGACGTTAGACCCGGCGAGGGCCCGGAACGCTCGAATTGACAGAGCGGTGGCGCATCCGCAACCGCATCCGCCACCGACCTCGCCGATCGTGGTGGTCGGCGCCGACCGCGGCTAGCGTGCGCGGCGCAAATGCCCGCATACGGCGGCCAGCGCACCCGCCCCAGGTCCCCCGCGGACGCGTGCGTGGTCGCCCCTCCCATATGCGGGCCAGCAGACGTCCCGGCTTACTCCCCCGAGCCGGGGCGTCTGGGCCTTGATGCGGCATGCGGTCATCGTCGTCGCGCGCCGTGGGCGACTCAACAACAATTAACGGTTACGACATGCTCTGAATCTACGTACATGTGGGTTCTCACCCGGTGAAGCGGTAGCCGATCCCCGAGTCGGTGCGGATCAGGCTGTGCGCACGACCGGGTCCCTCGATCTTCGCGCGCAGGTTCGCGATGTGCGTGCGCAGCAGCCCGGTCGCGTCGCCGTACTCCGGACCCCACACCTCGCCCAGCAGCTTGCGGTGCGTCAGCAGCCGGCCGCGGTTGCGCATCAGCGCGCGCAGCAGGTCGAACTCGATCGGGGTCAAGTGAACCTCCGCTCCGCCGACGGTCAGCCGATGCGCCGCGAGGTCGAGCGCCAGCTCGCCGGCGCGCAGCACCGGCTCCTCGCCCGCGGGACCGGCGCGGCGCAGCGCCGCCTGCACACGGGCGAGCAGCTCGCCGGGCGCGAACGGCTTGACGACGTAGTCGTCGGCGCCGAGTCCCAGCGCGCGGACCTTCTCCGCCTCCTCGTCGGCGGCCGAGAGCACGAGGATCGGCATGTCGCTCCATTCGCGCAGCCGCCGGCAGACCTCGACGCCGTCGATCCCCGGCAGCATCAGGTCGAGGATCGCCGCCTGCGGCGGGCGCACCGCGGCGCGGTCCAGCGCCTCCTCCCCGCTCTCGCTCGCGATCACCTCATAGCCCGCCTCGCGCAGGATCACGCGCAGCGCGCGCACGATCTGGGGGTCGTCGTCGCAGACGAGGATCCGGGCGGCCGCAGTCGTGCTCATCGGCGCACACCCGCCGGCGCGTCCTGGAACGACGCCGGCGCGGCGAGCCGCTCCGCGCCGAAGGCGACGACGAAGCTCGTCCCCTGCCCCGGCAGCGACTCGACCGTGAGGCGCCCGCCGTTGGCCTCGACGAAGCCCCTGGCGATCGCGAGGCCGAGGCCCGAGCCGTGCGGACCGCCGTCCGCGACGGCGGCGGGCGCACGGTAGAAGGGGCTGAAGATGCGCTCGTGCTCCTTCGACGGGATGCCCGGGCCCTGGTCGACGACGCGCACGATCAGGCGGCTGCCGACGACGCGCGCGCGCAGCGAGACCGGCTTGCCGGCGCCGTAGCGGACCGCGTTCTCGAGCAGGTTCGCGAACGCGCGCTCGAGCTGGGTCGCGTCGGCGCGCACGAGCGGCAGGCCGGCGTCGAGCGCGAACGAGAACGCGGCCCGGTCGGCGGCGACGTGCTCGACCGCCTCGCGCAGCACCTCGTCGATCGCGCACCACGTCGGCTGCGGCTCCGCGCTGCCGGCCTGCAGGCGCGAGAGGTCCAGCAGCTTGTCGATCAGGCGCGAGAGGCGCGTCGCGTCGGCGACGATCCCCTCCTGCACCTCCTCGCGCTCGCGCGCGTCGAGGCCGCGCGAGCGCAGTGCCGTGGCTGCCGTGAGGATCGCCGTCAGCGGCGTGCGCAGATCGTGCGAGACCGAGCGCAGCAGCGCCGTCTTGAGCTCGTCGCTGCGGCGCACCGCCTGCGCCTCGACGAGCTCGCGCCGCAGCTCGGTGCCCTCGGCCTCGGCGGCCAGGTACTCCTCCAGGCGCTGGTCGGCCTCGCGCTGGCGCTCCTGCGCCTCTGCGGCGCGCGAGCGCGCGGCCTCGGCGACCGAGCTGACGACGAGCGCGACGACGAGGAACGCGAGCAGCGCCACCCAGTTGCGGCTGTCGGCGAGCGTCAGGCGCCCGACCGGCGGCAGATGGAAGGAGTTGAACGCCAGCGCGCTCGCCAGCGCCGTCGCGGCGCCGAGCCACAGCCCCCAGTAGGTGGAGATCACCAGCACCGGCACGAGGTAGACGACGCCGAGCGAGACGACCGGCGCGATCTGCTTGAGCGGGTACAGCAGCGCCGTGACCGCGAGCACCGACAGGATCGCCGCCAGGATGCCGAGCGGCGTGCCCGGCCGCCGGCCGCGCAGCAGGATCGGATCGACGCTGCGACGCACGCGCTCAGGGTACTGCCGCAGGCGCCGGGAGCCCGCGGGGGCGTAGGCTTCCGCGCATGAGCCCGGTCCGCCCGACGCTCCAGGTGGTGGGCCGCCGGCTCGATCCGACAGACCACCGCCTGCGCGACTTCCTCACGCGCGCCGCACAGCCGCACGAGTGGTTCGACGTCGGCTCGCCCGAGGCCGAGCAGCTGCTGCGCGAGCGCGACCTGAGCGATCCGCCGCTGCCGGTCGTGATCGACGGCGCCGACGTCGTGATCGACGCGACGGTGGAGCGCCTCGCCGAGCGCTGGGGGCTCGTCGCGCCGCCGGCGCTCGCGCACTACGACCTCGCCGTCGTCGGCGCGGGCCCGGCCGGCCTCGCGGCCGCCGTCTACGCCGCCTCCGACGGGCTCAAGACACTCGTCGTCGAGCGCGAGGTGCCGGGCGGGCAGGCCTCGCACACGTCGATGGTCGAGAACTTCTTCGGCTTCCCCGACGGCATCGGCGGCGCCGAGCTGGCGCGCCGCGCCGGGCGCCAGGCGGAGAAGTTCGGCGCCGAGCTCGTGCTGCTGCGCGGCGTGCGCAGCAGCCGCATGCTCCCCGAGGGCGGGCTGACGCTGGCGCTCGACGGCGACGTCGAGGTGAGCGCCTCGACCGCGCTCGTCGCGCCGGGGATGGACTGGCGCCAGCTCGAGGTCGACGGCGTGCAGGAGCTGCTCGGCCGCGGGGTCTACTACGGCGCGGGGCGCAGCGAGGCGACGCAGTGCGGCGGGGACGACGTCGTCGTCGTGGGCGCCGGCAACTCGGCCGGGCAGGCGGTGCTGAACCTCGGCAACGCCGGCGCGCGCGTGCAGATGCTCGTGCGCGGTGAGCGCCTCGGCAAGACGATGTCGGCCTACCTCGTCGACCGCATCGAAGCGCATCCGTTCATCACCGTGCGCCTGCGCACGCAGGTGACCGCGCTGCACGCCTCCGACGCGGGCGTGCTTACGGCGGTGACGGTCGCAGCCGCCGCCGGCGCGCCCGCGACGCTGCCGGCGCGCGCGCTGTTCCTCTGCATCGGCGGGCGCCCCCACACCGGCTGGGCGGCGGAGGCGAACGTGCTGCTCTCCCCCGCCGGCTACGTGCTGACCGGAACCGACCTGCTGAGCGACGGCGCCCGCCCGCAGGGCTGGCCGCTCGATCGCGACCCGCTCGCGCTGGAGACGAGCGTCCCCGGGGTCTTCGCCGCCGGCGACGTCCGCCACGGCTCCGCCAAGCGCGTCGCCGGCGCCGTCGGCGACGGCGCGATGGCGGCGGCGATGGCGTTCAGGCGCTTGGAGGAGCTGGGCCTCGCGGCCTGAGCTCGGCCGGCGCTACTGCGGGCTCAGGCTCCAGTGCCAGGTGACGTCGATCGGCGCGCTCGGCGTGCCGCCGCCGCTGGCGCTGCCGGCGATGGCGCCGTTCGTCGCGACGAGCCCGAGCGGCGGGCCGCTGTAGGGCGCTCCGCCGGGGGTGGTGTGCGTCCCGAGCTGGCCGTTCGCGAGCAGGGCGGGCACGCCGAGCGCGAGGATCCACTGGATGTCGCGGTCGCTCTGCGGATCGGCGCAGTTCGTGAGCGTCGCCGTCGTCGTCTGCGTGAGCGGCATGCCGACGAGCAGCACGTACTTGTCCTGCGGCGCGCTCGGATAGATCTGCAGCGAGCCGAGGTAGGACGTGTCCTGCGTCGGCAGGTTGAAGCTCGTGGAGGCGCTCGCGTCGCAGTCGTCGTCGAAGTGGCCGTGCATCGCGTACGTGACGTGACCGGAGACGATCCGGTACGGGATCACGCCGGGGTAGAACGTCAGCTCCTGCTCGGTCGCGGGCTGGAACTTGACCGTGCCGTTCCACGTCGCCGTGGCGGTTCCGCCGATGTCCTGCTGGTCGTAGCTGGCCGTCGCCGAGAACGTGCCCGTGTACGGCTTGATCTGGCACTTCGCCCGCGCGCGCAGCTCGTGGTGGAAGGCCGGCAGCGGCGCCGACTGGCTCGTGTTCGCCGTCACGATCACGAGCTCGCGCACGTCCTCCTCGGGCTTGTCGCGGCACAGCGTCACCTCCGACTTGCCGCTCCAGTCCCTCAGCTTCCACGAGCCGTCGGCGAGCTTGAGCATCGCCAGCACCCCGGCCTTGCCGGCGCCGTTCTTGAAGCGGATCTCGTGGATGCGGGCGTCGGAGACCTTCACGCGGTGGTAGGCGTCGATCGTCAGCGGGCCCGGCTGCGGATTCTGGCCGGGCAGCTGGAGCGTGCTCTCGCCGCCGGCGGCGCTCAGTTGGAGCGTGACGCCGCCCGGCAGCGTCGGCGTCGCGTCCCAGTGGTCCCAGGCCTTGAACGACTGGCTCAGCTCGAAGCCGAGCGTGCCGACGGGCGCCTGGTTGTAGACGTGCGCGGCGAAGCGCGGCCACTGGCGCGCGTAGCCGCCCGGGATCGCCGCGTTCACCGCCGCCACGCTCTTGGCGCTGCCGAGCTTCGCGAAGATCTGGCGCAGCACGCCGGTGCCGAGCGTGCGCTGGAGCATCATCCAGAACGGCCACGTCTGGTAGTCGCCCTTGCTGATGTCGGTCTGGGCGAGCGGATCCGTCACCCACTCGGGCCAGCGCTCGCGCTCGTAGTTGTCGTCCGGGTAGACGAAGTCCCCTGCCCAGTTGGCGACGCCCTCGTCCCACCAGGCGACGTCCTCGCACGTCGCGTAGCGGTAGGAGAACTCGATCGCGTGCATGAACTCGTGCGCGAGCACGAAGCGCGACTGGCCGGGGTCGATCGAGATCCAGGCCGGTCGGTCGGTGCACCACTGGCTGTGCGCGAGCGGGTAGGGCATCGTGATCGCGCGCGTGGCGTTCGCGCTGCCCGACCCGAGGCCGCCGGCGGCAAGCCACGTGACGGTGCCGTTGACGTAGATGTCGAAGCGACCGTCGGGACCATGGAAGCAGCGCTCGTTCGCGTCGCTCTTGGGCGGGTGGAACTCCGCCGTGAGCTTCCTCCAGATCTCCGGCATGTAGCGGGCGTACGCGCGCGCGGCGGCCTGCGCGCGGTCCTCTCCCTCCTGGTACCAGACGATCGCGTGCCCGTCGCTCGTCGGCACGCCGACCCACGGCGCTCTCCACACGCCCGTGTAGGGCGAGTCCGAGAGCGACTCGTAGCCCTGGCAGCTCGCGCCCCGCGAGCGCGCGGCGGCGTGTGCGAGCGACGTGCGCCCGCGTGCGTTGGGCCCGCGCCACGCGCTGCCGGTGCCGGCGGGCGGGACGAAGTACCAGATCAGCCGCCGCTTGACGGCGCTCGAGAGCGAGGCGCCGTCGATCGACGCTTGGCGGATCAGCCCCTCGCTGCCAGCGGCGCCGGCGCTCTTCGCGCGCAGCTCGAGTGGCAGGCGCGGGTCGGCGTTCATCGCGTAGAGGCCGTACAGCACCGCCTGCCCCCGGCTCAGCCGATGCGCGCCGACCGCCGCGTCGAGGCGCTGCTGGAGCGACGGTCCCGACGTCGGGAGCTTGCCGAGCCTGCGACAGCTCCTGCCTGCGCAGGCGAGCAGCGTGAGCGTCCTGCCCTGCGCGATCGAGCTCGGGACGGTGGCGCGCATCCGGAAGCGGCCGGCGCCGATCCGCTTCGCCTTGCCGCGGAGCCTGGTGCCGTGCTTGGCCGACGTGGCCGAGCGGGAGAGCACGAGGTGCGTCTTCGCCGGTGCGGCGAGGCCCTTCAGCGTCAGC
Source organism: Conexibacter sp. (assembly GCA_035637995.1). Taxonomy (GTDB): domain Bacteria; phylum Actinomycetota; class Thermoleophilia; order Solirubrobacterales; family Solirubrobacteraceae; genus Conexibacter. The sequence goes on from DASRAV010000016.1 coordinate 62,595, forward strand.
TCGAACTGGCCGCCGGCGGGCGCGACGAGCGGCAAGCGCCCGACCGTCCGCACGCTCGCGGCGTGTGCACCCGCCGGCACCGACGCAAGCGCAACCGCAAGCACGATGGAGCGGAGCATGGTCGGCGATCCTATCCCGCCGGCCAAGGCCAGACTAGGGAACGAGGACGACCTTCCCGACGTTGCGCCGCGCGGCGATGATGCGGTGCGCCTCGGGCGCGTCGTCGAACGGGACCGCGTCGGAGACGACGGGCTGCACGGTGCCGTCGTCGGTGAGCGCCTGCAGCGGCGCGAGCCATGGCTCGAGCGAGCCGCGGTCGTCCCACAGGCGCAGCATGTTGAGGCCGATGACCGCCTTGGACTCCGACATCTGCTTGATCAGGTCGAAGCCGCGCAGCATCCGCAGCGCCTGCGGAGCGGCCTGCAGCAGGTTGCGCTTCTCCCCCTGCTGCACGCTCGAGGCGCCGAACGCGACGAGCCGACCGCCGGCGCGCAGCAGCTTGTAGGAGCGCCTGAACGACGCGCCGCCGAGCGCGTCGAGGACGATGTCGAACGTGCCGTCGAGGCCGCGCTCCCAGCCGTCGCGCGTGTAGTCGTGCGCGACGTCGACGCCGAAGCCGCGGATCTTGTCGTGCTTGGCGGGCGAGGCGGTGCCGTGCACCTCCGCCCCGTGGCGCTTGGCGATCTGCGTCGCGGCGATCCCGACGCCGCCGGCCGCCGCGTGGATCAGGACGCGCTCGCCCGGCTGCAGGCTGCCGTAGCCGAGCAGGCCGGCCCACGCGGTCGAGTAGTTGACCGGGATCGCGGCGCCCTGCTCGAAGCTGAGGCGGTCGTCGAGCGCCACCACGGCGCCGGCGGGCACCACGACCTGGGAGGCGTAGCCGCCGAAGCGCGTGCCCGCCATCACGCGGGCGCCGAGGCTGACGCCCTCCACGTCGGGCGCGACCTCGGCGACCGTGCCCGCGACCTCGTAGCCGACGACCATCGGCGGCTTCGGCGCGTCCGCATAGAGCCCGGTGCGCGCCATCGTGTCGGCGAAGTTCACGCCCGCGGCCGCCACCTCGATGCGCACCTGCCCGGGCCCGAGCGGCGGATCGGGACGCTCCTCGACCCGCAGGACGCTCGGGTCCCCGTGCTTGGTGATGACGACGGCGCGCATTGGGCCAGACCCTAGTGCGGGGCGCGCGGGCGCGCGACGGTTGCCGCCCGTCGGGGGTCGGCCACCGCCCGGCCGTCGCGTGCGTCAGGATAACCGTGCCCGTGCCCGCCGACCGCGTTCGCAGCGAAAGGAAAGAACGATGACCTTGCAGCTTGGAGCAACCGCCCCGGATTTCGCGGCGGAGACCACGGAGGGTCCGATCCACTTCCACGACTGGATCGGCGACTCGTGGGCGGTGCTGTTCTCGCACCCGAAGAACTTCACGCCCGTCTGCACGACCGAGCTCGGCTACATGGCGAAGATCAAGCCGGAGTTCGACCGCCGCGGCGTCAAGGTGATCGGACTCTCCGTCGATCCGGTCGAGAAGCACGCCGACTGGGCGCGGGACATCGCCGAGACGCAGGGCGCGGCACCGAACTATCCGATCATCGGCGACGCGGACTTCAACGTCTCCAAGCTCTACGGGATGCTGGGAGCCGACGTCAGCGGCGATCCCGCCGACCGCACCCCGGCCGACAACCAGACCGTGCGCAACGTCTTCGTGATCGGCCCCGACAAGAAGATCAAGCTCGTGCTCGTCTACCCGATGACGACCGGCCGCAACTTCGACGAGGTGCTGCGGGTGATCGACTCACTGCAGCTCACCGCCGAGCACAAGGTCTCCACGCCCGTGAACTGGCGCCAGGGCGAGGACGTGATCATCGCCGGCTCGGTGAACAACGAGCAGGCGAAGGAGCTGTTCGGAAGCTGGGAGGAGCCGAAGCCCTACATCCGGATCGTCCCCCAGCCGAGCTGAGCCGGCTGCGCCTGCCCGCGCCTCGCGGTACCCGGGCAGGCGCCGTCTTCACCGGGCGCGGGCTCGCGACAGGTTCAGCCCGGCGATCCCGTCCGTCCGCGCCAGTCGCGCGCGCAGCGCGGGCAGCACGGCGGTGCGCTCGGGGGGCGGCAAGTGCTCGAGCGCCGGCAGCGCATCTGCGCTGAGACCTGCGAGGTAGCCGCTGTCGAGCGGTCCGCCGGCGGCTGCGCGATCGACGGCGCGCTGCGCGATGCGGGCATCCGGATTCGACAGCGAGAACGCCAGCACCCCCGCGAGCGTCATCGTCGTCGCGATGCGCGGGACGCGGCGTCCGATCGCAGGGTGGCAGCCGGCCGCGAGCACGAGCCCGAAGAGTGCGGCGAGCCACGCCACGACGGCGTGGCCGGCATAGCGAACGCGCGTGAAGCCGTACGCGTCCTCAACGAGGTCGAGCCGGTGGTGGGCGCTCCACAGCACGACGAACGTGAGGATGCACAGCGCTGCGAGCAGCCCGCGCACGCTTCGATCCGCGCGCCGCGCCGCCACCGCGATGACGGCGAGCGCGAGGCCGGCGACGAGCAGCAGCTCCACGAAGCCCTGGCGCGCGTAGTCGCCGTACCCGAGGCCCGTCGTCGCCTGCACGTACCCAGCGCCGCCGAACAGCACGCGCACCTGCACCGCGACGAACGCGGCGAACAGCACGACGACCGCGCTCAGCGCGATCGTCAGCTCGACGCGGCCGGGCACCCAGCGCGGCCCCGGATCGACGCTCGCCTCGCGCTGCATGCCGTTGCGGGCGACCGCGCCGGCGATCCCGACGAACGCGACACCCAGCGCCAAGCGCCACACGAGCTGGCCGGTGTCGAGCCGGAAGCTGAACGTGCGACCGAGCAGCTCGGCGAACGCGCTGTCGGCCGTCACGAACAGGCCGCCGAAGGCGAACGTGAGCACCGCGGCACATCCAAGTCCGCGCACGATCGGCCGCACATGACCCTGCGGGATCGCCGGCCACAGCGCATGCAGCGCCCGGCCCACGAGGGCCGTTCCGCCGACGAGCCGCAGCGGCGCGAGCAGCGCATGCCCCACGCGCGGCCATTCGTCGAGCGCGCCGACCGCCGCCGCTGCTGCCACGAGCGCCGCACAGACGTCGACCGCGACGACCCAGCCGGCGTCGAGCAGGAGCGGCTGGACGGTAAGCGCCAGCGCGAGCGCGATGAGACCGCGCGACGCGCGACGCGGTGAGCCGAGCGTCCCCGCCGCGATCGCGAGCACGAGCGCGAGCGCCAGCGCCAGGCCGACGCGCTGCTGTGCCACGGCGCTCGCGGCGAGGGCGCCGGAGCCGATCGCGCACGCGAGCGCGGGTCTTGACATGGACATGGGAGGACCTCCCGGGATCGGGGACGTTGAGGACAGGCGGCGGCGAGGCCGCGCGGACTACGGCAGGTCGATGACCACGCGACAGCCGTGGGGAATCGCGGATTCGACGCGGATCGCGCCGCCGTGCAGCTCGACGATCGAGCGCGCGATCGCCAGTCCGAGGCCCGAGCCAGGCGTCGAGCGGGAGCGGTCCGCGCGGGCGAAGCGATCGAAGGCGCGGGCGGCCTCCTGCGGGGCGAGTCCCGGACCGCGGTCCTCGACCTCGAGGCGGATGCCGCCGCCCGTCGTGGAGGCTGCGCGCAGGACGACGGCGGTCCCCGGCGCATGGCGGTGCGCGTTCTCGACCAGGTTCGTCACGACTTGGCGCAGCCGGTCGAAATCGCCGTCGAGCCGCAGGTCCCCGGGGATCCGCACGTCCGCGTCGCAGTCCCGCGCCAGTTCCGCGACCGCGAACGAGCGCCGCTTCAGGCCGGCCGCGCCCGCCTCCAGGGCGGACAGGTCGAGCAGCTGGTCGGCGAGATGTCCGAGCCGCTCGACCTGCACGAGCAGCTCAGGGAGGTTCGGCTCCTCGACGCCGTCGACGGTGTTCTCAAGCGATGCGCGCAACGCGGCGATCGGCGTGCGCAGCTCGTGCGCCGCATCGGCGACGAGGTCGCGACGCGCCCGGTCGAGCGTCTCGAGCTGCGCGGCCATCGTGTTGAAGGCGACCGCGAGCTGACCGACCTCGTCGCGCGACGTGGCCGGCACGCGATGGCCGTGCTCGCCGCGGGCCATCGCCTCGGCGGCCGCCGCCATCGCTCGCAGCGGGGAGGTCATCCCGCGCGCCACGACCTGGACCGAGGCGAGCGAGACGATCAGCGCGATCACGGCGCCCCAGCGCGTCCGCAGCCCGGAGTTCGCGGCGATCAGCACCGTTGCGAGCGTCACCAGGATCGCCAGCACGATGACGATCCCGAGCTTCAGCTTCAGCGAGGGCAGGCGCGCCAACGGGCTCATGCGCCGTCCCCGAGCGCGTAGCCATGGCCGGGAACGGTTCGCACGATCCCCGCTCCCGCCTTGCGACGGACGCCGGCCACGTGCGAGTCGACCGTCCGCGTCGCGCCGCCCGAGCGCCAGTCCCACACCCGATCCAGTAGCTCCTCGCGCGAGAAGGCGCGCTCAGGGCGGCTCGCGAGCACGGCCAGCAGGTCGAACTCCGTCGGCGTCAAGCGGACGTCCTGCTGGTCGCGCAGCAGCCGACGCCCCTCCAGGTCGAGCGTCAGCGGGCCGAGGACGACCCGCGCCGGCTCGCTCGGCTCGCCGGCGCGCGCGGTGCGGCGCAGGATCGCGTGCACCCGCGCCAGCAGCTCTCGCGGACTGAACGGCTTCGTCATGTAGTCGTCCGCGCCGATGCCGAGCCCGACGAGCACGTCGGTCTCTGCATCCCGCGCGGTCAGGAACAGCACCGGCACGGAGCGGTCCTGCTGGATGCGCCGACAGACCTCGATCCCGTCGAGGCCGGGCAGCATCCAGTCCAGCACGACCAGGTCCGGAGCGACCCGGCGGCACAGCTCGACGCCCTCCGGACCGGTGTCGGCGAGCTCGACCCGGAAGCCCTCGGCCCGCAGCCGCGCCGCCACCGCGCCCGCGATCCGTTCTTCGTCCTCGACCACCACGATCGTCGTCTGCGCCGGCATCGGCGGGGATGCTATGCGCCCGCGCATGCGGATTGGGTCGGGAGCATGTGCAGGTCCCGTGCAGGAGCCGGCGATCGCTTGCCGCAAAATCGGCGGTATCCACACCGGCTCCTACGAGCGTGGGCGACCGCGGCTCATCCTCAATTCTGATCCGGGGCCGGCTGCTGTCGCGCCTTGGCGATCGCGGCGTCGAGGAACTGCCGAGTCGCAAGCTGGCGACTGATGGCGACCACGCGACCCTCGGTGTCGATGACGAACGTCTCCGGCAGGCCTTGAACGGCGTAGTGATGCGCGAGCAGGCCGTCGTCGTCGGTAAGGACCGGCATCGTCAGCCCGCGGCTCGCGACGAACGCGGTCGCTGCCTCGGGCGTGTCACGCCAGTTGACCAGCAGCGCCGCCCCCACGCCGTCCTGCGTCAGCTGCCTACCCGTCTGGTCGAGCAGCGGCGCCTGACGCTGGCACGGCTCGCACCATGACGCGAAGAAGCTGAGCACCACGACCTTGCCGCGGAACTGTGCCAGGGACTCGGTTCCGGGTGCTCCGAGCACGGGCAGACTGCGATCCGGCGCGGGCGGTCGCTGACCGTGGTCGACTGCGTCGTCGAGGCTCGTCCACGGCTGCGTCGCCGCCAGCGCAGTCGCAGATACGACGAGCATGGCCGCAAACGCGAGCACCACTCGTCGTCCGCGGCGGCGGCGCGGCATGCGACCGGTCTGTACATGCGACCTGCGGACGGCGTCGGTCAAACGCTCCTCGAGCTGGGGAAGGACAGTCATGGGTTGCTCGCCGCCTGGTCGAGCCGCCGCCGCAGGATTGAAAGCCCACGGCTCACGCGCTTGCGCACCACGGCGGGAGAGGTACGGAGACGAGCAGCCAAGTCGTTGTAGCTCTCGTCATCCACGATGTGAGCACGCAATGCCTCTTGTTGCTCGGCCGGCAACTCCGCCAGCCACGTGAGCAATGTCCCATCGCAGGCCTCGACACGCGCAAGCGCGTCATCGTCCAGCGTTGGGCGCTCTACGCCCAGCTGCTGCCGCGCGCGGTCTTCGAGCCGGCGGCGGCGAAGGCTTGAGCGAAGCTTGTTGCGCGCGATCCCGATCAGCCACGCGCAGCTCGACGTCGCTCGTTGCATCGGTCAGCGAATGCATGTCGAAAACCTATTCGCGCGAGCGGCCCGGTTTGTGACCACCGGGCAGGCGTTCACGCGAGGGGAACGCGACGCTCGTCACGCTCAGCCCGTCCGCCGGCGGAGTACGCTCATGCGGCCAGCGACGAGGGAGGTCACGAAGGGAATGAGCGAGCTGCTGAGCTTCACGGTCGGCGAGCTGTTCGCGAAGGCAGGATGACGCCGGACGTGCCCGTGCACCGCCGCAAGCTGCCGCGCGACCCGAGCGGCGTCGCGCTGGCGCGTCGTGTCGTGGAGGCGGACGCGTCGGAGCTGAGCGCCGCGCAGCTCGACGTCGCGCGGCTGCTCGTCTCCGAGCTGGTGACGAACGCGGTGCGCCACGGCGCCGGCGAGGAAGTGATCCTCACCCTGCAGGTGGACGACGCCCGCGCGCGCTTCGAGGTCCACGACGCGGGCGGGCGGCAGCCGGCACGGCGCGAGCCGCACGGCGCCGAGGGCGGCTACGGGCTCAACCTCGTGGCCACGCTCGCAACGCGGTGGGGCGCCGATTCCGAGGCGGGCGTGTGGTTCGAGCTCGATCGCGCGCCGCGCGCGGCCCCGCGCCCCACGATCACCGACGCCGTCCCCGCACAGCTCGCCACCATCCTCGACGGCCTCGCCGAGGCGGTGACCGTCTCCGACGAGCACGGCCGCACCGTCTACGCGAACGACGCCGCCGCGCAGCTGCTGGGGCTGACGCCCGCCGAGCAGGCGAGCGGCGCCACGGGGACCGAGCTCATGGACCGCTTCGAGGTCTACGACGAGCACGGCGTCCCTGTCGCGCTGCACCATCTGCCCGGCTCGCGCGTGCGCGCCGGCGAGCTGAACCCCGCGCCGATGCTGGTGCGCAACGTCGTGAAGGCGACCCGCGAGGAGCGCTGGCTGTTGAACAAGACGACGGCGATCCGCGACGCCGACGGGACGGTCACCGGCGTCGTGAACGTGATCGAGGACGTCACGCAGGCGAAGCGCGCCGAGCTGGCGCAGCGGTTGCTCGCCGAGGCGAGCGACGCGCTCGCCTCCTCGCTCGACTACGAGCGCACGCTGCAGCGAATCGCCGAGGTCGCCGTGCCCGGCTTCGCGGACTGGTGCGGCGTCGACGTCCCCGGCCCCGGCGGGTTCGCCCAGCTCGTCGCAATAGCGCACGGGGACCCGGCGAAGGTCGCGCTCGCGCGGCGGCTGCGTGCCCGCTACCCCGTCTCGCTGCAGCGCCGGGAGGGAATCGCGGCGGTGATGCGCGGGGATCCCTCCTTCGTGCGCGCCGAGATCGGCGATGACGAACTGCGCGCCTACGCACAGGACGAGCAGCATTTCGAAATGCTGCGCGAGCTCGGCATGGCGTCGGTCGTCGTCGTGCCGCTCGCGGCGGGCGGGCGGAAGCTCGGCACGCTGATCCTCTCGCGCGGGAAGTCCGGCCGCGCGTTCGATGCGGCCGACGTCGCGCTCGCCGAGGAGCTCGGCCGCCGCGCCGGCACCGCCGTGCTGAACGCGCGCACGTACACCGAGCGCGCCGCCATCGCGGCGACGCTGCAGCGCGGCCTGCGCCCGCCCGAGCTGCTCGCACCGCCGGGCTTCGCGGTCGCGACGCACTACCACGCCGCCGGCGCCTTCAACGAGGTCGGCGGCGACTTCTACGACGCCTTCACGACAGCCGACGGCTGGATGCTCGTGATCGGCGACGTCGCCGGGCACGGCGCCGAGGCGGCCGCGCTGACGGCGCTCGCGCGCTACACCCTGCGCAGCGCCGGCCAGCTCACGCGCGATCCGGCGCGGGCGATGCATCAGCTCAACGCGACGCTGCGCGACCTGCCGCAGCTCTCACTCTGCACGAGCGTCTGCGTGCACGTGCGCACCGGCGAGCGCACGCGCGAGGCGCGCGTGACGCTCGCGAACTGCGGCCACCCGCGCCCGCTGCTCGTGCGCGACGGCCGGGCGGAGGAACTCGGCTGCGTCGGGCCGATGGCCGGCGCCTTCGACGACGGCACCTGGGAGTGCACCGAGGTGGTGCTGCAGATCGGCGACACGCTCGTGCTCTACACCGACGGCGTGCTCGACACGGTCGGCGCCGAGGACCGCTTCGGCGACCGGCGGCTGCGCGCCGCGCTCGAGGCGACCGCCACGGCCGAGCCGGGGGCGCTCGTGACCGCGCTGGCCGACGCGCTCGAGACGTTCCGCCACGGGCCGGAGCGCGACGACACCGCGATCGCCGCCGTCCACTTCACCGGCGTGACCTGAGCGCACAGGCCACGAAGGGCCGCCCTGGCGAGCCGACTCGATCACCGGGAACAGCGCGCGGAACGATGACGTCGAATCTGGTCACTGCGTGAGGACGCGCGCTATCAGCGTGAATTCGAGGCGCGAAGTTGGGGCGGCAGCTACCGGATCTTCACGACCCCACTGTTCAGAGTGCAGGTCGCCGCGTCGGCATCAACGCTCAGGCTCGCCTCCCCTTGTGCATCAGCTTCCTCGCCGACGACCTTGAAGTCCTGTGTGAAGGTCAATCGTGTCCGCTGAGGAGAGAGGTTGTTCGCCCGATTGACGTCATTCGACGGATACGCTGGCATGAACACAAGCTGCTTCTCTCCGGTGGCCCCAGTGCCGTAAAGCTTCAGAACGACCTCCAAGCCGTTGCCCTCCCACGAGTCGCCCTGCTCGCGTGAGCACTCGAGCCGAAACGAGAAGCCCTTCTGTGCGCCGACGATGGACGAGCCGCCGACCGCGACCGTCTTGTGGTCCAGGGTGAAATGGAAGGCCGGAAGTACGCCTGGCCGGAAGTCCTCGGCGCGCAGGCTCTTGTTCGCGATGTCGGCGGACGTGATCGAACCATCCTTGATCGACTTGCCCGTCACCTTCAGCGCGTAGGCACCCCCACCGAGCGAGACGAACAGGGCAACACAAGAGATAACCAGGGCCGGACTAATGTGCTTCCGCATGTGCCTTCTCCAATCCGCGAGCTGAATTCGTGACTTACGGAAGCGAACCGGCGGGCGCAAGCCAGACCGCTTCGAACTCCATGACGTCCGCCAGCGTGTCGTAGTCGTGGTCGTAATGGATGACCGCGGCGCCCATCTCCTGTGCCGCGGCAGCGAGCAGGTAGTTGATGATCGGTATCCGCTGGGCGCCCGCTGAGCGATGGGCGAGCCTGCGCATGGCATCTTCGGCAGCACGGATCACAGCAGCCGTGAGCGGAGCTGGTCGTACAGCAGCAAGCTGTCCGGCGAGCACGTCGAACTCCTCACCGTTGCGTGCGCTGTAGAGGATCTCCAACCGCATGGCCGGCGACATGCGAAGGCGATCGTCGAGCAGAGCCGTCTGCCAGGGTTTGCGGACGTCCGCATGATGAGCGCGCGCGAACGCCGACGTGTCGATCAGGAGCGGAAGATCGCCCCACAGGGCGCTAGCGTGCCGGCCAGGCACGATGCTTGCTCTCGCGCAACGCGTCCCAATCGAGACCCGTCGTCGTGGGCTCATCGAAGCGCTCTGCCAACCGCTCCAGCAGCTCGTGACGCTCGCGGCCCGTCGGCTGCACGGCCGAGAGATGGCGAGCCCCGGCAATCGCCAGTTCGCGCACCTGTCGCGAGCGGGGCAGGCCCGCCGGGAGATGCGGCGCAGCACTGCGCAGCGCACTCGCGAGCTCAGGATCCTCAGTGACCTGGATGCGGTGGTGACGTGTCGGCACGAGCATAGTGTACCACCGGAGTACCACCACGAGAAGCAGGCGCCACGCCGGAAGACCGCAGAGCACCGACAGACAATCGCATGTCGGCAATGCCTGGGGGACGCTTGCGGGACCGCCGCACGATCGCCTACGGTCTTGGCGATGGACGCCCCCGCTCCGTTCGCGGCCCACGAGGTCGACCTCCATGGTCGCCGGGCGGTGTACCGCATAGCCGGCAGCGGTCCGCCGATCGTGCTGATCCACGGGATGATCAATTCCTCTCGCCACTGGGAGGCGGTCGCCATGCGCCTGGCGCGCTCCCATCAGGTGATCGCCCCTGATCTGATCGGCCACGGTGGCTCCGCGACGCCGCGCGGCGACTACTCGCTCGGGGCGCACGCAGCAAGCATCCGCGACCTGCTGGCGACGCTCGGCGTCGAGCGCGCGACGATCGTCGGGCACTCGCTCGGCGGCGGTGTCGCGATGCAGTTCTTCTACCAGTTCCCCCAGCGCACCGAACGACTCGTGCTCATCTCCAGCGGCGGGCTCGGGCCCGAGGTCAGCCCGCTGCTGCGCGGCGCCGCGATGCCCGGTTCAGCGCTGTTGCTGCGGCTCGCCGCGCACCCGCGGCTGGTCGACGCGATCGCCGGCGCCGGGACGCGGCTGCGTGCACGCGGCGCCGCCAACGGCGTCCACTTGCAAGCGGTGGCGCGCGCGCTGCGACCGCTGCAGGAAGCAGGCGCGCGGCGCGCATTCCTCGAGACGCTGCGCGCGGTGATCGACCGCCAGGGGCAGCGCGTCAGCGCCCGCGATCGCCTCCACCTGCTGAGCGAGATGCCGACGATGATCGTGTGGGGCGAGCGCGATCGCACGATCCCGCCCGCACACGGCCTCGCTGCGCGCGACGCGATCCCCGGCTGCCGTTTCGAGCTGCTGCCACGCGCCGCGCACTTCCCGAACCTCGAAGACCCGCTCGGCCTGGCCGACGTGCTGGCCGACTTCGTCGCCACGACCACGCCCGCCCGGATCGACGACGAGGACTGGGGCGGTCTCGTCGGGCGCCGCGCACGGGCGACGATCCGGCGGGTCGCCTGAGCGCTCGGATGGCGCTCCGGTGGAGTGGCGCAGCTAGGACTCGAACCTAGGACCAACGGATTATGAGTCCGCTGCTCTAACCAACTGAGCTACTGCGCCGATGCGGGAGCGACGCTACCAGAGCGGCCGCCGGGCGACAGGGGCAACGGGGAACCGCGACGGGGGGCGCGCGAGCGGTCTAGCGTCCCGGCGATGGGTGCCGTCGCGATCGAGCGCAACCATGCCCCCGCCAGTCGCCAGACGCGTGTGCTGGAGGCGACCTTGCGGCGCTCCTGGCTGCCCGTCGCGCGCGCGTGGCGGATGACCCCGCGCGGCGTGCGCCTCCTGCAGCAGGTCACGGAGCCGGGCCGGCGCGTGCCGATGCTGGGGGGCACGCTGGTGGGGCGGACGCATGTCGCCGGCTGCCGGGCCGAGTGGGTCCGCGGCCCGCGCGCGCAGCGCCCGCAGAGCGCCGCGCCCACCGACGCCGCCGCGATCCTCTACCTCCACGGCGGCGGCTACGTCTTCGGCTCGCCGCGCACGCACCGCAACCTCGTCTCGCGCATCTCGCACGTCACCGGGCTGCCCGCGCTCTCGCTCGACTACCGCCTGCCGCCCGTCGCGACGCTGCCCGCGCCGATCGAGGATGCGCTCGGCGCCTACCGCCACCTGCTCGACGCCGGCCACGCGGCGAGCCGCATCGTCGTCGCGGGCGACTCGGCCGGCGGGAACCTCGCGCTCGCGCTCGCGCTGCACGCCGCCGAGCAGGACCTCCCCCGGCCCGCCGCGCTGATCCTGCTCTCGCCCTGGGCCGACCTCACGCACAGCGGCGCGTCGTTCACCGCCAACGCCCTGCTGGACCCCTTCCTGCCGCCGATCGCGCTGCGCCGCGCCGCACGCACGGCCCTCGGCGGCGCCGACGCCGCCGACTGGCGCATCGCCTCCCCGCTGTTCGCGCCCGACGAGCTGTGGCCGCAGCTGCCGCCGACGCTGATCCAGGTCGGCTCGACCGAGATCCTCCACGACGACGGCGTGCGTGTCGCAGATCGCCTCACCACAGCCGGGGTGCCCGCCGAGCTGCACGTCTTCGAACGCCAGCCGCACGTCCCGCCGCTGTGGACCGGAACGCCCGCCGCGCGCACGGCCCTGCTCGAGATCGGCCGCTTCGTCGACACGCATCTGCCGCAGGCGGCCGCTCCCCCACCGCCGAGCCCGCAGGACGCCGCCACCGCGGCGTTCAGCTGAGCTGCCGCGCCAGCGCAGCCGACGGCGCGAACGCGACCCGCACCCGGCGGCCCTCCGCGCGCAGCACGGCCGCCGAGCCGCCCGGCAGCTGCCACCCGCCCGCAGGGCCGACCGCTCGCGCCCGCAGCGGCCCGCGCAGCCAGGCCCCGAGCGTCGCCGCGATCGCCCGCGCCGCCTCCGGGTTCCCCGTGCGCAGCTCGAGCACGAGCACGTCCAGCGCGCGGCACGGCACGAAGCATCCGGCCGCGGGCAACGGGCCGCGCCGCCACAGCTCGAAGCGCCCGCCGCGCCACGCCGGTCCCAGCACGGCGGCCGCCTCGGCGCCGGCCGGCTCGCGCAGCAGCTCCTGCATGTCGGCCTGCCCGAGCGTCGAGCCCTCGATCCGGCGCCAGCTCGCCCCGAGCACCGCATCGACGCCCAGACGCACCCGCACGGGCCGCACGCGTCGCAGCCAGCGCCGCGGGGCGATCACCTGCGCGGTCGAGACCGGCCGGCGCGAGCGCAGCGCCTCGTTCACGAGCCGCCAGCCCCCGCGACGGCGCAGCGCCATGACGAAGCCGAGGCCCCGCTCATACGGGAACAGCAGCGAGCGCATCATGTAGGGCGGCAACGGGGTCGTCGGGCTGCCGAGCGCCGAGAGCATCTGTCCGGTGTCGAGCGAGCCGGGATAGCGCCGGAGGTAGAGCACCTGCACGGCGGTCGCCGTCCCCTCCGCGAGCGCCTGCTGCGCGCTCGAGACGTCCTCGTCGGGGTCGTCGCCGACGTGCTCGAGGTCGAAGTGCTGATCCTCGAGCGCATGCGTCAGCTCGTGCGCGAGCGTCAGGTCGTCGACGCCCGCGCCCTGCACGAGCGTGAGCCGGCCGCGGCGCGGGTCGTAGTAGCCGGCGACCTGCTCGCCGTAGATCGCCGAGGTGATCTGCCGCAGGTCGTCGCGCGGCCCCAGGAAGCCGAGCAGCTTGAACGCCTCCTCGAGCGCCGCCTGGCGGCCCGGTCTGAAGGAGCGCTCGAAGTCGGCGAGGCCCTGGCGCCGCGCGACCGCGGGCGAGACGACGGCGACCGGGACCGGGTGCAGGAAGCGCAGCCCCCGCAGCCGCTCCACCCGCCGCTCGATCTTCGCGATCCGGGCCGCCGCGACGACCGGGCGCGCCGGCGGGCCGGCGCCGCTGTCGTGCGTGCCCAGCAGCGCCGCGCCGAGTGCCAGCACGACGGCGATCGCGAGCACCATAAGCTCCGGCGTGCGGTCACCCATGCGCGGCGTCAGCCGGGAGATACCGGCGAGTCGGGCGGTGGCTGCGTGATTGGATACTCACACTCAGACGACGAACGAAGGGACGCGACAGCATGGCGCAACGAGCGGCGATCGTGACGGGGGCATCGAGCGGGATCGGCTTGGCGATCGCGCACATGCTCGGCCAGGAGGGCTACGCGCTGACCGTCGCCGCGCGCCGGCCGGAGAAGCTCGCCGCCGCGGCGCAGGGGCTGCGCGACGCCGGCTACGACGTCAGCGACGTCGCCGGACCGCTGTCGGAGGAGGAGCAGGTCAAGGCCGTCGTCGCCGCCCACCGCGAGCGCTACGGCCGCCTCGACGTGCTCGTCAACAACGCCGGTGTCGGGATCGGCGCGCTCGTCGCCGAGATCGAGACGAAGCGCCTCGACATGCAGCTCGACGTGAACCTGCGCACGATCGTGCTCTTCTACCGCGAGTCGATCGAGCTGCTGCGCGCCGCCGCGGCCGAGCACGGCACCGCCCAGGTCGTCAACACCTCCTCGATCTCCGGCAAGCGCGGGCAGGCGTGGCTGTCGGTCTACTCGGCGACGAAGGCCGCCGTCGTCGGCTGGACGGAGGCGATGAACAAGGAGCTCTCCCCGGAGGGGATCAAGTCGTGCGCGCTCTGCCCGGCGTTCGTCGACACGCCGATGACGGACTTCGCGAAGGCCGGCGGCGTGGCCGCGGAGGCGATGATCCGCCCCGAGGACATCGCCGAGTCGGTGCGGCTGCTGCTGAAGGTCTCCTCCGCCTGCCTGATCCCGGAGATCATCTTCGAGCGGCCGGGTGATGCGCTGTGAAGCTCGGCGTCCACATCGGCTACTGGGGCCTCGGCCTCACCGCCTCCCAGCAGCTCGAGATCGTGCAGGAGGCCGAGCGGCTCGGCTACGACTCGGTGTGGGCCGCCGAGGCCTACGGCTCGGACACCGCGACCGTGCTCGCCTGGCTCGCCGCCGGCACGACCACGATCGGGCTCGGGTCGGCGATCTTCCAGATCCCCGCGCGCAGCGCCGCGATGACGGCGATGACCGCGGCGACGATCGACCAGCTCTCGGGCGGGCGCATGCGCTGCGGCATCGGCGCCTCCGGCCCCCAGGTCGCCGAGGGCTGGCACGGCCAGCGCTACGGGAAGATGCTCCAGCGCACGCGCGAGTACGTCGCGGTGATGCGGATGGCGCTCGCGCGCGAGCGCGTCGAGTTCCACGGCGAGACGCTCGAGCTGCCGCTGCCCGACGGTCCCGGCAAGGCGCTGAAGCTGACGATCGCCCCGGTGCAGGAGCGGATCCCGATCTACCTGGCGGCGATCGGGCCGAAGAACACCGCGCTGGCGGGCGAGATCGCCGACGGCTGGATCCCGACGCTGTTCGCGCCTGAGCACGTCGCGGAGTTCCGCACGCATCTGGAGGAGGGCGCCGCGCGCGCCGGCCGCAGCCTCGACGGCTTCGACATCGCCCCGACGGTCAACGTGCTGATCACCGACGACCTCGCCTCCGGGCGCGACGCGATGCGCCCCTATCTGGCGCTCTACATCGGCGGGATGGGCTCGCGCGAGCAGAACTTCTACAACCGCCTCGCGCAGCGCTACGGCTTCGCCGACGCCGCCGCGAAGGTGCAGGACCTCTACCTCGACGGCAAGCGCGAGGAGGCCGGTGCCGCGCTGCCGGACGAGCTGATCGACCTCGTCACGCTCTGCGGCCCGAAGGAGCACGTGCGCGAGCGGCTCGGCGTCTACCGCGACGCGGGCGTCGGCACGCTCATGATCACGCCGATGGCGTGGACCGCCGAGGACCGCCTGACGCAGCTGCGGCTGATCGCCGAGCTGGCGGCCTAGACCTGGGCCGGGCTCGGCGGGCGCTCGCCGTTCCCGCCGCTCGGCACGCCGGCGTCGAGCGCCTCCA
Source organism: Conexibacter sp. (assembly GCA_035637995.1). Lineage (GTDB taxonomy): Bacteria > Actinomycetota > Thermoleophilia > Solirubrobacterales > Solirubrobacteraceae > Conexibacter. The sequence continues at coordinate 77,909 of DASRAV010000016.1, forward strand.
GCAGCGCCGCGACGACGCGCGGGTCGAGCTGGGAGCCGGCGACGCGCTCGAGCTCCGCGCGGGCGGCGTCGAGTGAGCGCGCCGGACGCCACGGGCGCGGCGAGGTCATCGAGACGAGCGTGTCGCACGCCAGCAGCACGCGCGCGGGCAGCGGGATCTCCTCGCCGACGAGCCCGTCGGGATAGCCGAGGCCGTCGTAGTGCTCGTGCTCGTGGCGGACGATCGGCGCCGCCTCGCACAGCAGCGGCAGCGTGCGCAGCAGCCGCTCGCCGATCGTCGCGTGCTCGCGCACGACGGCCCGCTCCTCCTCGTGCAGGTCGCCGGGATGGGAGAGCAGCACGGCCGGCACGCCGACGGTGCCGACGTCGTGGAAGAGCGCGGCGAGGTAGAGCGCGCGCAGGTCCGCGTCGCCGAGCCCGAGCGCGCGGCCGACCTGCCATGACAGCTCGGCGATCCGCCACGCCTCCGTCTCGGAGGCGGCGGCGCTGCCGACCGCGACGCGGTACAGCTCGCCGAAGCCGGCGTCGCGCAGCCGGTCGAGCAGTCTGCGGCAGGTGAGCGCGCGGCCGAGCTGCGCGGCGATCGCCTCCGCCAGCGCGCGTTCGCCGAGGTCGTAGGCGCGCGAGCGCTCGCACGCGAGCGAGATCCAGCCCCACGCCAGGCCGTCCTCCATCACCGCGACCGCCAGCTCGCTGTGCACCTCCGAGCCGTCGACCCAGCGGCGCTCGACGTCGTCTTCGACGACCGCGACTCCGCCGGCCGCCAGCGCGCGCATCGCGATCGGGCGTTGCGCGAGCGCGGCGGCCGTCTCGGCCTCCGTCGCCTCCGGCGCGCCCGAGCTGAGCGCGGCGAGCCGCACCTCGGCGCCGGAGCCGCTTGCCACGACCGCCGCGCCGACCGTGTCGAAGCCGCCGGCGAGGAACGCGACCGTCGTCTCGGCGAGCGTGCGCTCGTCGCGCGCGCCGGCGAGCGCGCGCGCCAGGCCGGACAGCAACGCGAGCCGTGTCGTCTCCGGGCGCCCGAGGCGCCCGCCGCGCTCGCGCCGTGTCGGCGCAGCCGCCCCCGCGCTCGCGTGCATCGCGCCGCCGTTGGCGCGCTTGGACTGGCGCAGCGCCGAGTCGGCGCGCAGCACCAGCTCGTCGACGGAGCGCGCGGGGTAGCCGAAGGTCGCCCAGCCGACCGACGCGCTCAGGCGCCGCTCGCCGGAGCCGAACTCGATCCCCTCGATCGCGCGCACGAGCCGCTCGCCGAGGTCGCGCGCCTCCTCCTCGGCGGCGCGCACCGCGATCACCGCGAACTCGTCGCCGCCCTGGCGGCAGCAGAGGTCCTCCTCGCGCAGCGCTCCGCGCAGCGCGGCCGCGACGAGCCGCAGCGCGTCGTCGCCGGCGAGGTGGCCGAGCTCGTCGTTGACCTCCTTGAAGCCGTCGAGGTCGAGCAGCACGAGCGAGAAGGGGTCGTCGTGACGGCGCGAGCGCGCGACCTCGGCCGCGAGCTGGCGCGTGAACATGCGGTAGTTGCCGAGGCCGGTGAGGTCGTCGAGCTCGGCCATCCGCAGCGCGTCGGCCTCGCGGCGTGCGAGCTGGGACTGCGCGCGGCGCATCCGCGCCAGCGCCCGCGTGAGCAGCCCGGCCGCGAACAGCCCGACGGCGCCGGCCGCGGCGCCGCCGGCGATCGCGGCGTCTCCACCGACGTCCAGCACGACGAGCGCGACGAGCCCGCCGAGCGCGCACACCAGCACGCCCGCGGTCAGCACGATCAGGGTCGTGCTGATGCGTGGGCGCTCGTCGGCGGCGCCCGCTGAGGCGCTCTCGCCGTATCCTCGCGGCCGCTCGCTCATCCTTGCGTCGTCAGTCCGCTTCCGGTTTCGCATGCTGTCGGTCGTCCTTGCCGACCCTGATTAAAGCTCATCAAAGCTACAAAGACCTAATGCCGGCCGACAACACCCGTCCAGGAGCCCCGCTGCGCCTGTTCCTCGGCGCCTTCGGCGATCCCGGCCACACGTTCCCGATGGTGGCGCTCGGGCGCGCGCTCGCGCGCCGCGGCCATGACGTCACGCTCGAGACGTGGAGCCGCTGGCGCGAGCACGTCGAGGCGGCCGGGATGCGCTTCGCGCCCGCGTTCGAGTATCAGGTGTTCCCGACGCCGGGGCGTCCGGTCGGACCGTACGAGGCGGCCGTCGACGCCGCGCGCGAGACGCGCGAGCGCGTCGCGGCGCTGCGCCCGCACGCGATCGTCGCCGACATCCTCACGCTCGCGCCGTCGCTCGCGGGCGAGCTGGAGGGCGTGCCCGTCGCGACGTTGATCCCGCATGTGCATCCGCAGGTGCCCGCGGGTGCGCCGCCGTACTCGATGGGCGCCCAGATGCCGCGCACCGCTGTTGGCCGGCGGCTGTGGTCCAAGCTGGACCCGCTCGTGCTGCGGGGCCTCGAGCACGGTCGGCGCGACCTCAACGGCGCGCGGCGGCAGCTCGGCCTGGGCCCGCAGGACCGCGTCCATGGCGGGATCAGCGAGCGCCTGTGCCTCGTGGGGACCTTCCCGCAGCTCGAATACCCGCGCGCGTGGCCGGCGAGCACGCACGTCGTCGGGCCGCTGCTGTGGGAGCCCCCGTACGAGGACGTCGAGCCGCCGCCCGGCGACGCGCCGCTCGTGCTCGTGGCGCCCTCGACCGCGCAGGACGAGGAGCACCGCCTGCTGCGCGCCGCCCTCGCCGGCCTCGCCGAGGAGCCGGTGCGCGTGCTGGCGACCTGGAACCGCCGGCCGTTGCCGAGCCCGGTCGCGGTGGCGCCGAACATGCGGCTCGTCGAGTGGGTCTCCTACGCGCGCACGATGGGCCGCTGCGCGGTCGTGCTGTGCCACGTCGGGCACGGCACGATGGTCCGCGCGCTCGCCTCCGGCGCGACCGTCGTCGCCTGCCCGGTCGCGGGCGACATGGGCGAGAACGCCGCGCGGCTGGCATGGGCCGGCGCGGGCGTGCGGCTGCCCTGGCGCTTCACGACCCCGCGCGGGGTGCGACTCGCGGTGCGCCGCGCGCTCGCCGACACGGCGATCGCAGCCCGCACGGCCGAGCTGGCGGCCTGGGCCCGCGCGCACGACGGCGCCGAGCGGGCGGCGGACCTGGTGGAGGCGATGGCGCGGGAGGGGTGAACTGGGTACGGCGCTACGCGGCGGCCCGCTTCGCCGGGTGCTCGCGCGCCCAGGCGGCGATGTTCTTGGAGTCCTGGACGACCTCGCCGTCGTCGGTCACGAGCACCGGCACCCACGACTTGCCGGTCAGGCGCTTGACCTCCTTGCGCCCGCTCGTCAGATCGGGCAGCGGCGCCAAGCCGTAGGACTTCACGACCTCCGGGTCGTGCCCGGCGTCGCGCAGCGCGTCGTAGGCGGCCTTGCACGGATGCCCCCCGCCCGGTCGCGGTAAGGGGAACGTGCCCCAGCAGACATACAGCTTCATTCGATCCTCCCGTCGGCGAATGGTCATCGGGGAGTCTTGCGCGCCGCGGTGCGGGCGTCCAACGGGTACGGTCAGCCGTCGCCGCGCGAACCGCCGTCTGCAGCAGGCGCGTCGCCGCCTCCATCCAACGGGGCGGTGCCGCTGGATCCACGGCCGGACGATCCGGATCCACCGTCGGAGCTCCCGCTCCCGTTGCCACCGCCGCCAGCTCCGCCGTCGTCTCCGCTCGGCGAGGGACTGTCGTCGCCATCGTGCGAGGGAGCCGAGCTGCCGCCATGCTCGGTCTCGGTCGACCTGCTCGCGGGGACGCGGTCGCCGCGACCGCCGCCGTGCTCGTGGGCTGCACTGTCGTCGCGGCCATCATGGCGGCCGCCGCTCCGGTCGGACCCGTCGGGCCCTGACGACGGCTCGCCGACCGTTCCGCTTCCCGGCGAGCTGCCGCGGTGACTGGAACCGGACGAGTCGGAGCCGGAGCGGTCGAAGCGGTGCTCGCCTCGGGATCGCCCGGCGTGGGCTCCCGACGAGATCGGGACGGTGATCGACGGCCCGCTGCCGGCCACCGCAGCCGACGCGTTCCCCGTCGCCGGGGCCGCGGTTGCGACGTGCAGCCCCACCGCGCCGACCGCCCGCAGGTGGTGGGCGCGGACGATTCCGCCTGCCCCGACCGCCACCGCGACGGTCGTCGTGGCGATCGCCCCGACCTTCAGCAGCCCGGCCGCCGCTCCCGCGCCGCCCGCTCCGCCGACGAGCTCAGGCACGCCGCCGGCGATTGCGCCGCCGCGGGCCGCCCACAGCGCCAACGGCCATGGGACGCAGGCGCCCATGGCAGCCCGCAATTGCGTGCGCGCGCGGAATGCGAGCTGGCGGACGGCGTTCGCCTCCAGATCCATGGCCGCCCCGGCTTCGTCGCCGCTGCTGCCGACGACGGCGAGCCGGACGAGCGCCTCCCGCTGGCGGACGGGCAGGCGCTCTATCTCGGCGAGCAGGCGCCGCGTCTCGTGGCGCAGCTCGACCTCGTCTGCGGTCCGCGAAGGCGCGACGAGCGTCGCGGGCAGCTCGGCGCTGTCGAGCGAGGCCGCAGCCGTGCGGATCGCCGCGTTGCGGACGATCTGGTGCATCCATGCGCTCACGTGCTCGACCCGCGCTCCGCGTTGCAGCGCCGACCAGGCCTGCAGCAACGTCTGTTGCACGACGTCCTCGGCTCCGGCGCCCGCGCCGAGGCGCCGGGCGAAGGCGAGCAGCGCGACGCGATGGCGTTCGACCAGGATTGCGAACGCACGCTCACCACCCGCCCCCGCCAGTGCGGCGAGGCGCTCGTCTGACTGCACTCGCAGCAGCGGATCCGACAGCCGGAGCCGAGGGGTCATGCAACTCGGAAGCTATCGATCGCCCTGGCCATCTCCACCGCCGTCGTCACCGCCGGTGTCGCCCTGTTCGCCGTGATCGCCGTGGCCGCGATGGTCGCCGCCGTTGTCGTCGCCACCGCAGGACCGGCCCTGCTGGTCGCCCGGATCGTCGGCGTGCTCGCCGTCGTCGTCGCCGGCCAGCCCGAGCAGCACGTACGTGCCGTCGGAGTGCAGCGCGACGAGCAGCTCGACCTCGTCGCCGGGGGCGATCTGCGTGAGGTCGATCGCCGGGTCCGGGACCGCGATCGTGAGCTGGGCGCCCGACTGGTCGTCGTCGTCCGCCGTGATCGTGATCGTGCGCGCGGTCGCGTCGACCGCGACGACGTTGCCCTCGACCTTGACCGTGAAGTCGGTCCCGACCGGCGTGATGTCCTGTGCGATCGGCATTCCGCCGGCGGGCAGCACGGCGCTCACATCGACGACGGTGCCCATGGCCGGCAGGCCCTCGTGGCTCGCAGCATGCACGCCGCCGCGGCGGCTGGTGCGCATCAGCAGCGAGACGCCGTTGGAGGACAGCACGAGACGCTTGCCGGACGGGTCGACGTAGGTGATCGTGCCCAGGAGGTGCGTGTGGCCGCGACGACCGCGCCCGTGGACGTGGCTGGCGGCGAAGGTGCCGTTGCCGAGCCGGCGCGCGTCAACGCGCACGACGCGCCCGACGGCCGGGAGCCTGCGGGCGTGGACGGCATGCAGCGAGCCGTCGTGCGCGGCGACGGCGAAGCTGTGGCCATGGCGGTTGTGGTGGACGACCGTGCCGCGCAGCGCCTGCGCTCCGGCCGGTGCGGCCACGCCCAGCGCGGCCATGGCGGTGACGGCTGCCACCGCTCGCGTTCGGGGGATCCTCATGCGTCGCGTCCTCTCGGTCGGGTCCACAGCAGGTGCATCGACCTTGAGAGCGGGTTGCGCGACTCGCGTTACGGTGCGTCCAGCCCAATCTGGACGCACGTTTCAGGCCCGCCAGCCGCTACCATGCCCTCCGCCTTCCCCGGTAGCTCAATTGGCAGAGCATTCGGCTGTTAACCGAAGGGTTGTTGGTTCGAGTCCAACCCGGGGAGCTTCGTCCAGCTCGACGACATCTCCGGGGTGCAGCTGACGTCCCCGCCGCTGCTCGACCTCGCCGTTGACGCGGACCGCCCCGTCGGCCAGCAGCACCTTCGCGTCCGCTCCGGAGTCGGCGACGCCGGCCAGCTTGAGCAGCTGGCCGAGGCGGATCATCTCACCACGGATCGGGATCTCGCGCATCCCCTCACCCCTCGTCCTGCAACCGCCCGCTCAGCGCCCGCAGGCGCATGCGCACCGTCTCGCGCTCGCGGCTGAGGGTGCCGACGTCGAGGCTCTGGGCGAGGCGGGCGCTGTCGATCGCGCGCTCCAGGCGCGCCAGCTCGAGCACGAGCCAGGCGTGCTCCAGACTCTCGGCGCTCACTCCCCCCTCGCCGCTGCGCGCCGCGCGCGAGTCGAGCTCGGAGACGAGCGTCGCGAGCTCGGGATCGTCGTCGGAGAGGCCCTCCAACGGCTTCTCCAGGTGGCCGGGCGTGGCGAGATGCGCGGCCGCCCGCCGTGACAGCTCGCTCGTGAGGTGCAGCGCGGGGTCCAGCCGCGCGAGCGCCTCCGCGCCCTCGCGCGGGAACGCGATGCAGAGCGCGAGGAACGTGCGCTCGCCGCGCTCGCGGCGGTCGAGCACGAGCGTCGCCGCGGGCGTGCTCGGTGCGATGCGCGCTCCCGCCGAGCGCCCGACCGCAGCGGCCACCGCCGGCTGGGAGCCGATCAGCGACGCCGCGAGCTGGTCGGAGAGGTCGAGGCGCCCCGCCACCTTGCGCACCAACTCGTCGCGCAGCACGCTCGCCGGCAGCGGGCCGAGCACCGGCCGCAGCTCCGCCAGCGCACGGTCCTTGCCCTCCGCGTCGCCGACCTGGGCGCGGTCGAGAATCCGCCCGACGTGGAAGCTCACGAACGGCACCGAGCCCGCCATCCGCTCGCGCACCGCGTCGGCGCCCTCGGAGGCGATCAGGTCGGCGGGGTCCGCGCCCGGCGGCAGCGCCACGACGCGCAGCTCCAGCGAACGCCCGTCGGCGATCCGTGCGGCGCGCAGCATCGCCTCCTGCCCGGCGCCGTCGGCGTCGAGCGCGAGCACGAGCGTGCGCGCGGTGCGCTCCAGCTCGGCCGCCTGCTCGTCGGTCAACGACGTGCCCATGATCCCGACCGCGTTCTCGAGGCCCGCCTGGTGCAGCGCGAGCACGTCGGTATAGCCCTCGACGAGGACGATCGCCCCGGCGCGGGCGGCGTGCTTGCGCGCGCGGTCGATCCCGAACAGCTGGCTGCCCTTGTGGAAGACCTCGCCCTCGCTCGTGTTGAGGTACTTCGGCGGCTGGTTCTCGCGCATCGCGCGCGCGCCGAAGCCGACCACCCGCCCGCGCGCGTCGGCGAGCGGGAACATGATCCGCTCGCGGAAGCGGTCGTACAGCGAGGAGCGCTGCTTCTGACTGCGCTGTGCGAGCCCCGCCGCCAGCAGTTCGTCCTCGCTGAAGCCGGCCTGGCGTGAGGCGAGCAGCATGCGGTCCCAGGCGCTCGGCGCATAGCCGACGCGGAAGGCCCGGAGCGTCTCCTCGCTCAGCCCGCGGGCGGCGAGGTACTCGCGCGCCGGCGCCGCCTCGGCCGACTCCCACAGCACGCGCGCGTAGTAGCCGGCCGCGCGGTCGAGCAGCGCGTGCAACCGCTCGCGGCGCTGCCGGACCGCCGCGGCCGCCGGGTCCTCGTCCTCGACCTCGAGCGTCACGCCGAAGCGGTCGGCGAGCGATTCCAGCGCGCCGGGGAAGTCGAGCCCCTCCGTCTCCATCACGAACGTGAACGGGTCGCCCGAGGCCTGGCAGCCGAAGCAGTGGTAGTGCTTCTCCGCCGGGCGCACGTGGAAGGAGCCGGTGCGCTCGTCGTGGAACGGGCAGCGCCCGAAGTAGCTGTTGACCCCGGCGCGGCGCAGCTCGGTGCGCGCGGAGACGAGCGCGATCATGTCGATCGCGTCGCGGACGCGCTCCTTCGAATCGGGCGTGTAGCGGGGCATCTAGTCGGAGGGGTACGCGCGCGGCACGGTGAGCGCCTCGTAGCGGCGGATGCAGAAGCGGTCGGTCATGCCGGCGAGGTAGTCGGTCACGCGGGTGGGCAGGTCGTCGGCGGCGTCGGGGGCGGATGCCGGGATCTCGTCGGGATGCTCGCAGTAGTGCTCGAAGAGCGTCCGGACCGTGTAGGCGATCTTCACATGCTCGCGCCGCGCAGCCGGGCCGAGGTAGACGTGCTCGAACATGAAGTCGCGCAGCGCACCCATCGCCGCGCCGGCCGCCTCGCCCTGCACGATGTCGCCGGCACGCTCGGACTGCTCGACGACGTCGTGCACGAGCGTGTCGATCCGCTGCGCGCCGGTGGCGCCGAGCACGGCGATCGGCTCGGCCGGCAGGTCGGCCTCGTCGAGCACGCCGGCGCGCAGCGCGTCGTCGATGTCGTGGTTGACGTAGGCGACGCGGTCGAGCAGGCGCACGATCCGGCCCTCGAGCGTGCGCGGCAGCGGCGCGCGGCCGGAGTGGCCGAGGATCCCGTCGCGCACCGGCGCGGTCAGGTTGAGCCCCGCGCCGTCGCGCTCGAGCTGCTCGACGACCCGCAGGGAGTGCTCGTGATGGCGGAAGGCGCGGCCGAACCGCGCGCGCAGGCAGTCGTCGAGCGCGGCCTCGCCGATGTGTCCGAACGGCGGATGGCCGAGGTCGTGCCCGAGCCCGATCGCCTCGACGAGATCCTCGTTGAGCCGCAGCGCGCGGGCGACGGTGCGGCTGACCTGCGTCACCTCCAGCGTGTGGGTCAGACGGGTTCGGTAATGGTCGCCTTCGGGCGCGACGAACACCTGCGTCTTGTGCTTCAGCCGCCGGAACGCCTTGCTGTGCACGATCCGGTCGCGATCGCGCTGGAACGGCGTGCGCAGCCCGCACTCCTCCTCCTCGCGCTCGCGCACCGCCGGATAGGACGGCGTCGCACGCGGCGAGAGCGCCGCAGCCTCCTGCTCGCGCACGCGCGCGGCGAACGCGTCGGCGACGGGGCCGGAGGGGTGGGCGAGCGTGCGGGGGGACACGCCACCGATTCTCGCACCAACGGGGGCGGCGTCTGGGCCCGCGGCTGAGCGGCATCCGCGTCGAACGCCCTTTACGGGAGCGGCAGCGGGCTCGGCTTGAACGTCGAGAGCGTCTGCCCGATCGCACCGATCACCGGCTGGAGGGTTATGCCGGTCTGGTCGACCGTCAGCGTGCGCAGGGACAGGCTCGCGCCGGCCGGCAGGTCGGCGAGCGCGAGGCTCGACGCGATCGCCGGCCCGAGGGCCGCGTTCGCGCCGGCATGGAGCGAATCGCGCAGCAGCTGCTCGACGTACGGCTGCGCGAACGTCATCGCCTGGAGCACCGGCTGGAGCGCCGAGCTGACGGAGAGCGAGATCGGGTTGGCCGGCATGACTCCGACGTGGACGATCTCGTCGGCCTGCGGCGAGCCCGACGCCAGCACCGCGAGCCCGCCACTGACGAGCAGCGGCGTCGGCGCCAGCTTGAGCAGCCCGGCGAGCAGCCCGCCGGACACCGATCCGGTCGCCGTCAGCGCGAGCGCGCCGTCGCCGAGCGCGATGTCCAGCGAGGAGATGTTGATGTCCAACACTCCCTGCAGCGGCGCGATGATGACCTGCTGCACGATCGGCATCGCGGCCGACTGCCACGTCTGCACATGCTCCGCGCTGACCGTAACCTGCGGCGCGACGACGAGCTCCACGCGCGGCGTCTGCCCCGCCAGCGGGCCCGGCAGCGCGCCGGAGCGGAAGTCAACGCCGGTGATCGCGTTGCCAGCCGTCACGGCCGTCTGCAGGGTGATCGCGGCCTGTGCCGGCAACGGACCCTGGAAGCCGAAGGCTCCTGCTGTGACCTCGGCGAGCTCGCGCGCCACCGGGCCTGCCGCGCCCAGCTCCCACAACGTCACCGTCTGCTGCTCGGTCGCGGCTCCGGCGGGGGCGTCGATCAGCGCAATCGTGCCGGTGAGCGCGGCGCTGTGGGTCGCGACGCACTGGGCGAGCGCCGTACGTGCGCCGAGCAGCTGCTCGTGGATCGCCCCGAGCTGTCCGAGCGCCGCCCACGCCGGCGCGCCCGTCGCGCCTGAGGCCTGCGCACTCAGCGCGCTGTACTGCTGCTCGAGCGCGGCGACCTGGTCGGCGAGCGGCTGGCAGTCGGACGGGACCGGCATCGCCGGCCGATCGTACGGGAGCGGCGACCATGCGCGGCGCAGTCCGCCGCTAGGCCCGCTGCAAGTCCGCCACCGCCGCCTGCGCCGCCGCCACGCGGGCGATCGGGATGCGGAAGGGCGAGCAGGAGACGTAGTCGATGCCGGAGTGGTGGAAGAAGTCGATCGAGTCGGGGTCGCCGCCGTGCTCGCCGCAGACGCCGAGCTTCAGCTGCTGCTTGGCCTTGCGTCCGAGCCAGGCGCCCATCCGCAGCAGCTGACCGACGCCGGGCGCGTCGATCGTCTCGAACGGGGAGCGGTCGAGCAGCTTGCGCTCGACGTAGACGCTCAGGAACTTCGACTCGACGTCGTCGCGCGAGAAGCCGAGCGCGGTCTGGGTGAGGTCGTTGGTGCCGAAGGAGAAGAAGTCGGCGTGGTCGGCGATGCGGTCGGCCTGGAAGCACGCGCGCGGCAGCTCGATCATCGTGCCGACGAGGAAGTCCTCACCGACGACCAGGCCGTGCGGCGCGGCGGCGGCGAGCACGAGCGCGCGCATCAGCTCCAGCTCCGTCTCGTAGTCGACGAGCGGGATCATCACCTCCAGCAGCGGCGCCCTGCCGGTGCGCTCGCGCACCGCGACAGCCGCGCGGAAGATCGCTTCCGCCTGCATCTCGTAGATCTCCGGATGCAGGATCCCGAGCCGGCAGCCGCGCGTGCCGAGCATCGGGTTCGTCTCCTCCAGCGCCTGCACGCGCTCCAGCGTGCGCTCGAGCTCCGCGACCGCGGCCGCGTCGGGACTCGCCTCGCCGCGCGCGTGCTCGAGCTGGCGCTCGACCTCGAAGCGGTGGGGCAGGAACTCGTGCAACGGCGGGTCCAGCAGGCGGATCGTGACCGGCTGCCCCTCCATCGCCTCGAAGAGCCCCTCGAAGTCGCCCTGCTGCAACGGCAGCAGCTCGGCGAGCGCGGCCCGGCGCGCCGCCTCCTCGCCGGCCATGATCATCGCGCGCATCTTCGGCTGGCGATCGGCCGCCATGAACATGTGCTCGGTGCGGCAGAGGCCGATCCCCTCGGCGCCGTAGTCGCGCGCCCGCCGCGCGTCCGCGGGCGTGTCGGCGTTCGCTCGCACGCCGAGGCGTCGCAGCTCGTCGCACCACGCGAGCACCGTCTCGAACTCGTCGCTCCAGGAGGCCTCCACGAGTGGCACGTCGTCGAGCGTGACCGTCCCGGCCGAGCCGTCGATCGCGATCCGATCGCCGCGCTTGACGACCGTGTCCCCCACCCTGACCGTCTCAGCCGCGAGGTCGATCTCGAGCTCGGAGGCGCCGCAGACGCACGGCCGTCCCATCCCGCGCGCGACGAGCGCGGCGTGCGAGGCCTTGCCGCCCTCGCTGGTGAGGATCCCGCGTGCGGCGTGGAAGCCGGCGACGTCGTCGGCCTCGGTGAAGGGCCGCACGAGCACGACGTCGCGCCCGGCCGCCGCCTCTTGCACCGCCTCCTGCGCGGTGAAGACGACGGCGCCCTTCGCCGCGCCCGGCGAGGCGGGCACGCCGCGCGCGAGCACGTCGACCTCGGCGTGCGGGTCGAACGTCGGATGCAGCAGCGCGTCGAGGCCGTCGGCGTCGATCGTCATCAGCGCGCGCTCGCGGCTCAGCAGCCCCTCGCCCACCGCGTCGACCGCGAAGCGCACGGCCGCCTGCGCGGGCCGCTTCGCGTTGCGCGTCTGGAGCATGTAGAGGCGCCCCTCCTCGATCGTGAACTCCGTGTCCTGCATGTCGCCGTAGTGGCGCTCGAGCGTGCGCAGGATCTCCATCAGCTCGGCATGCGCCTGCGGCATCACGTCGGCCAGCTCGGCGAGCTCGCGCGTGTTGCGCACGCCGGAGACGACGTCCTCGCCCTGCGCGTTCTGCAGGAAGTCGCCCGAGGGCTCGGGCGCGCCGGTCACCTCGTCGCGGCTGAACGCGACGCCGGAGCCCGAGCTCTCCCCCTTGTTGCCGAAGACCATCTGCTGCACGTTCACCGCCGTGCCCCAGTCGTCGGGGATGCGGTTGATGCGGCGGTACTGGATCGCGCGCTCGCCCATCCACGAGTCGAACACCGCGCGGATCGACTGGCGCAGCTGCTCGTGGGGATCCTGCGGGAAGTCCTCGCCGGTGCGCACGTGGAAGCGCTCCTTGAAGCGCTCGGTCAGCTCGCGCAGCGCATCGACGTCGAGCTCGGTGTCGAGCGCGACCCCGCGCGCGGCCTTCACCTGCTTGATCTCCTCCTCCAGCTCCTCGCCCGGCACGCCGCGCACGACGTTGCCGAACATCTGCACGAAGCGCCGGTAGGAGTCCCACGCGAAGCGGGGATTGCCGGTCTTGGCCGAGAGCCCCTCGACGGACGCGTCGTTGAGGCCGAGGTTGAGGACCGTGTCCAGCATCCCCGGCATCGACTCGCGCGCGCCCGAGCGGACCGAGACGAGCAGCGGGTCCTGCGGGTCGCCGAGCCGCTTGCCGGCCGCCTCCTCCAGGCGCGCGAGCGCTTCGGCGACGAGCTCGGCGAGGCCGTCGGGCTCCCGGCGCCCGGCGTTCATGTAGGCGACGCAGGCCTCCGTCGTGATCGTGAAGCCGCCCGGCACGCGCTCGGCGCCGAGGATGCGCGTCATCTCGGCGACGTTCGCGCCCTTGCCCCCCAGCAGGTCGCGCAGCTCGCGCGATCCCTCCGCGAAGTCGTAGACGTAGCGGGTGCGGGAGGGGGCGTCCGTCTCGCTCATCCGGGGAGTCTAAGCGCGTCTCCCATGGAAGGACCATTCCATTTCTGCCGGGCCGGGCGCCCGCGTGTCCGGTCGCGGGCGCCCTCGCTCGGTCAGTCGCTCAGCCGCTCAGGCCGCAGAGCTGCAGAAGGCCGGCCGTCGCGCCACAGGGGCTCGGCAGGCACGGCTTCGGCAGGCACGGCTTGGGCGCGCAGGGCTTCGGCGGGCACGGCTTCGGCGGGCACGGGTTCGACTGACGATCCTCGTGGCACGGGCGCTTCGGAGGCTCGCCGCCGCACGGCTTGTGCTCGCGCTTGGGGCGGTCCTTGCCGCGATCCTTGTGGCCGCAGTCGCCGCGGTCGTCCTTGTGGCCGCGGTCACGACCGTAGACCTTGCCCTCCTGGCGCTGCGTGTTGCTCTGGTCGGTCTGGTTCTCGTTCTCGGACTTGGAGACCGTCGTCGCGTCGTTGGACTGCGAGACGTCACCGTTGTTCGAGCCCTTGCTCAGCACGCTGATCGGCGCATTGACGTTGACCTGCTTCGTCTCCGCGCTCGAGCTCGCGCTCTGCGAGGTCGAGTTGTCGTTCGACGCGTCCTGCGACTGCGACAGTCCGCCGCCGCTCCAGCCGGAGCCCTTCACGGAGCCGCTCTGGCTCTGCGCGTTGGACTGATCCGTCTGGTTCTCGTTCTCGGACTTCGACACCGTCGTCGCGTCGTTGGACTGCGAGACGTCACCGTTGTTCGAGCCCTTGCTCAGCACGCTGATCGGCGCGTTGACGTTGACCTGCTTCGTCTCCGCGCTCGAGCTCGCGCTCTGGCTCGTGCTGTTGGAGTTGCTCGCCTGCTGGTCCTGCGAGGAGCCGCCGTCCTTCGAGGCGCCGTCGCAGTTGCAGCCGCCCTGCTCGGTCGAGCCCTGCTGCTGTTGGGCGTTCGACTGATCCGTCTGGTTCTCGTTCTCGGACTTCGAGACCGTCGTCGCGTCGTTGGACTGCGAGACGTCACCGTTGTTCGAGCCCTTGCTCAGCACGCTGATCGGCACGTTCACGTTGGCCTGCTTCGTCGTCGCCGACGAGTCCGCGCTCTGGCTCGTGCTGTTGCTGTTGGTGGCCTGCTGGGCCTGGTCCAGCGCCCCACCGACGCCGCCGTCAGAGGCGAGCGCGGCGGCTGGGGCCAGTCCGAGCGCGAGCACGCTCGCGCAGACGGCCATTGGCTTGCGCATCATGGTTCGTGTCTCCTTCTGAGAGTGGTTTCCGAGCGCGCCGGCCCTGCATGCGGGCAGGCGCGAGCCGTGAAGCTGCGCCGGCTGAGCTAGCCGGGGCGCTCGGGAAGGAGCACGTAGGGCGACGGGCGCAGCGAGCGCACCGCGGCCCGGATCCGTCCACCGCGGCGTGGCCCGGACATGAGCGCCACGATCGCGAGGACGATGAGGAAGATGAGGACGACGCCCGCCGGGGCGCTCGCCGCGGGGGCTCCGCCGGCGGGGGAAGGCTGGACCGGCGAGGGCGCCGGCGCGGCGCCGCCGTACGGACGCGCCGTCGCCGCGGCGTCGAGGAGGTGGAGCGCCGCCGGCGCCGCCGGAGTGGAGCTTGCCGCGACCGCGCCGTGCCGCACAGGGGCTGCGAGCGTCGCGACGGGGTTCCCGGCTGCGACGGACGCGACGCGAGCCGTCGAGCCGGTCGCGGCGGCGCCCTGCACGACCGTTGTCGTCGCGGGCGGCGTGACTGGCGTGTACGCCGGGGTGGGCGCTGCGGCTGGCCCGGCGGGCGGAACCGCGAGAGCAGAGCTTGTCTGCGGCGCGACGATCCGCGTCACGGGCGCGATCGCCTGCGTGAGCGGCGCGACGACCCGCGTCACCGGCGCAGCCGCCTGTGCGACCGGCGCGACGATCCGCGTCACCGGCGCGACCGCCTGCGCGACCCGCGCGACGACCCGCGTCACGGTGCTCGTCGCGGGGGCCGCCGTTTGCGTGACCGTGTCGAGTGCGGCGTTCACGGTTGTCGCCGCCGCGGTCGTCCTTCGCTCGACGACCTGCGTCGTCTGGGCGACGGTCTGTTCGGCGACGGCCGTCGTCCGCTGAGCGATCGACGTGGCGGAGCTCGCGGCACCCTCGACGTCAGCCTGAGCGTCGGCGATCGTCGCGTCGACGGCCGTGCTCGCGGCCTGCGTCGTGGCGGCGACGGTCTGCGTGGCGGTGCTCGCCACGTCGGAGGCCGGCTGCGTCGCTGCGCTCACCGCCTGCCGGACCGGCGCGGCGCCCGCCTGCGTGGCGCTCGACGCGATGCTCCGCACCGCCTGCGTCGCACCGTCGCCGGTGCCGCTCCCGGCGCCGAGGGGCACCAAGGCGGCGAGGGCCTCCGAGCACGTGCATGCCAGGAGGAGCATGGCCAGCACGGCCGCCAGCCCTCCCCGTGCGACGGCGGAGCGTTTGCAAGCTTTCATGAGCGATGAGGAGCTTTCGACATTGTTCGGCGACTTCCCGGTGCGTCGCCACTCCCAAACGCATAGATGTCAGCGCGCGTGCGTGGTGTCAGACCGCGAGCCGCGGCAGCGGCCGCAGGCGCACCTGCGCATGGTGCTCAGCCAGCTCCCCGATCGCCCGCTCGGCCTGGCGCAGCGCCCGCGCGCTCGCCTGCGGCGCCTCCGCGAGCGGATGCCCGAGCGCGGCGACGAGGAACGCGTGCGCCTCCTGCGCGAGCGGGAACGAGGACGCCTCGCACGCACTGCAGACGACGCCGCCGGCGGCGCCGGAGAAGCCGCTGAGGTGGTCCGCCTCCCCGCAGGTCGCGCACGCCGCGAGCTGCGGCGTGAAGCCGCCGGCGACGAGCAGCTTGAGCCGGAACGCGAGCTGGTGGGCGGTGCCGGCATGGCGCGCGTCGGCGTCGAGCAGCGCGAGCTCGTTCTGCAGCAGGTGGAAGACGGGCGCGCTCGGGTCCCCGGACTCGAACAGCCGCGTGACCGCGTCGCACGCGCGCGCGGCGGCGTCGAGCGTGGCGGCGTGGTCGCGCAGTGGCCCGTGCGCGTCGAGCGTCTCGGCGCTCGTGACGGTGCGCAGGTCGCTTCTGCCTTCGTGCAGTTGCATGCGCAGGTGGAAGAACGGCTCCAGCCGCGCGCCGAAGCGGCTGCGGGTGCGTCGCGCGCCCTTCGCGATCGCGCTGATGCGCCCGTGGCCGGGGGTGTAGAGATGCAGGATGCGATCGGCCTCGCCGTAGCGGATCGAGCGCAGCACGATCGCGTCGGTACGCAGCGATCGGGACATCATCGCCTCGCTATACTAAGTGAAGTAATGGCCAAGATCACGTTGTACACCACCGACGCCTGCTCCTCGTGCCGACGCGCCAAGGCCTTCCTGGACCAGCGCGGGCTCCCCTTCGATGAGATCAATCTCTCACGCGACCCCGACGGACGCGTCGAGCTCGCCGAGCGCACGGGCCTGATGACGTTCCCGCAGATCCTCGTCGGCGACGTCACGCTCGGGGGCTTCGAGGCGCTCGCCGCCGCAGAGGCCGACGGCCGCCTGCGCGAGCTGCTTGCAGGCCCGATCGCCAGCGGTTAGCGTTACCCCTCGGGGGAGGCGCGCGACGTGTGCGCGCAGCGATCTTCAGACGACGTTGGGGGCCCAAGATGATGCGTGTCGTGGCGTTCGCGTGGGGTGAGCATCCGAGCTCGCCCTACCGGCTGTTCGAGCCGATGATGGAGCTGGCGCGCCGCCGCCACTACGTCTCGGTCTACGCCAACCCGGAAGACCTGCGTCCCAGCGACGAGGAGTTCGCCACGATCGTCGACACCGCCGACGTCGCCTACTTCGCGCGCCATGCCGACCCGGACGTGCAGCGGCTCGCGCAGCGACTGAAGGACGCCGGCATCGCTGTCGTCTGGGACCACGACGACGACTACATAGCCAGACGCAAGCACAGCACCGATCCGCAGGAGAAAAGAGAAGTCGACGACATCTACCGCATGATCGAGATCGCGGACGTCGTCACGACGACCAACGAGCGCGTGGCCGAGCGCTATCGCGAGGAGGGCGCCGAGCACGTCATCCCGGTCCCGAACTACCTCACGCGCAATGCCGTCGAAACGCTTCCGCAGGCGCACGAGGGCTTCGTGCTCGGCTACATAGGCTGGGTCGACCATCAGCACGACTGGGAGCAGCTCGGCGTCGTCGACGCGGTGCGGCGGCTGCTCGACGAGCACCCGGAGCTGCGCGTCGAGGTGCTCGGCCCGCTCGAGTTCGACCTGCCGAGCGACCGCTATCACCGCCGGGAGATAGCGCAGTTCGAAGAGATCCCGCTCTTCATCAACCGCTTCGACATCGCGATCGCTCCGCTGATGGACATACCCGGCAACCGCTCGCGCTCGCCGATCAAGGTCATGGAATACGCGCTCGCGGGCGTCCCCTGGCTGGCCTCGCCCGTCGGCCCCTACGAGGACCTTGGCGAAGAGCAGGGCGGTCGGCTCGTCGAGGACGACGAATGGTACGAGGAGCTCGACGATCTGATCCGCGACAAGCGCGCGCGCAAGAAGCTCGCCAAGCGCGGCACGAAGTGGGCGCGCGAGCTGACGATGCCGGTGAACATAAAGCAGTGGGAGGCGGCGCTCGCGACCGCGCTGGAGCTCACCGACGAGCGGCGCGCGACGGCGGCCTGACGCCGGCGGCGCTCAGCGCGCCATCGGACGGATGCGCACGCCGCGCGGGCGCGGCTGGCAGCGCTCGCAGACGTAGGTGCCGCGCCCGGCTGCGAGCAGCTTGCGCACCGGGCCGCCGCACTCCGGGCATGCCTCGTCGGCGCGGCGGTGCACGAGGAAGCGATCCTGGAAGGCGCCGCGCGCGCCGTCGAGGTCGCGGAAGTCGTCGATCGTCGCGCCGCGCGCGTCGATGCCCGCCTGCAGCGCGTCGCAGACCGCGTCGCGCAGCAGCCGCCACTGCCCGACGGTGAGCTTGCCGGCCGGGCGCAGCGGGTGCACCTTCGCGCGGAAGAGCGCCTCGTCGGCGTAGATGTTGCCGACGCCGGCGATCCGCTTCTGATCCAGCAGGAACGCCTTGACCGGCGCGCGCGAGCCGCGCGCCAGGGCGTGCAGGTGCTCGGCGGTGAAGGCGTCGGAGAACGGCTCGACGCCGAGCCGCGCGCTGAGATAGGCGTCGAGCTGCTCCTGCCCGGCCAGCAGCCAGCCGGTGCCGAAGCGGCGCGGGTCGGCGAACACGAGCACGTGGCCGTCGTCGAAGGCGAAGTGGGCGCGCGCGTAGGGCGCCGGCAGCTCCGGGTCGTAGAGCAGCGTGCCGGTCATGCGCAGGTGCACGAGCAGGAACAGCTCGTCCTCGAACTCCCAGATCAGGTACTTCCCGCGCCGGTGCAGCGCGACGACCTTGCGGCCGATCAGCGGCCCGACGACCTCGTCGGGATGGCGCGGAGCGGTCCAGCGCGGGTCCTCGACCGTCGCGCCGACGAGCGTGCGGCGCTGCAGGCGCGGCGCCAGCTGGCGCCGGACCGTCTCGACCTCGGGCAGCTCGGGCACGGGATCAGGCTACGCGTTCGCCTAAACGAACGATGTGCCCGGCAGCGCCGGCGCCTCGCGCCCGGCGAGCCAGCGCAGGACGCTCGCGCCGACGTCGGCGAGCGGCCCGTCGTGGCGTCGCCCGCCGTGACCGGGGAAGGCGGCGAGCAGCGGCGCGTGCTCGCGCGTGTGGTCGGTGCCGGGGTGCAGCGGGTCGCAGCCGTGGTCGGCGGTGAGGACGAGCAGGTCCTGCGGCCCGAGCTGCTCGCGCCAGCGCGCGACGGCCGCGTCGATCTCGCGCAGCGCCGTGTGGAAGCCCTTGACGTCCTTGCGGTGGCCGTAGACCTGGTCGGTCTCGATCAGGTTCGTGAAGACGAGCCCGCCGTCGAGCCGTGCGAGCAGCTCGCCCGTCGTCGCGATCGCCTCGGCGTTCGTCGCGCCCGGGTGCGCCGCGTCGAAGCCGACGCCGTCGAACAGCTGGGAGACCTTTCCGACCCCGTGGACCGGGACCCCGGCGTCCTGCAGCTCCTGCAGGTAGCTGCGGCTCGGCGGCGCCAGCGCGAAGTCGCGCCGACCGGCGGTGCGCTCGAACGCCCCCGCCGCACCCGCGAACGGCCGCGCGATCACCCGCCCCACGGCACACGGGCCGCTCGCCAGCTCGCGCCGCACCGCGGCGCAGATCGCGTGCAGCTCCTGCACGGGCACCGCGTCCTCGTGCGCGGCGAGCTGCAGCACCGAGTCCTGCGAGGTGTAGACGATCAGGCCGCCGCCGGCGAGCTGGCGCTCGCCGAAGCGCTCGATCGCCGCGAGCCCGTCGCTCGGCTCGTTCGCGATCACCGCGCGGCCGGCGATCCGCTCGATCGCCGCGACGACCTCGGGCGGGAAGCCGTCCGGGAACGTCGGCGGCGCGACCGGCGTGACGACGCCCATCAGCTCCCAGTGGCCGCTCGTCGAGTCCTTGCCGGCGCCGAGCGGGTGCAGGCGGCCGTGCAGGACCGGCGTGATGTCGGGCCCACCCACCCGGACGCCCTCGAGCGGAAGGATCGACCCGAGCCCGAGCCGCTCCAGGTTCGGCAGGTCCAGCCCGCCCACCGCCTGGGCGAGGTGGCCGAGCGTGTTCGTGTTCGCGTCGCCGTAGTCGTCCGCGTCCGGCAGCGCCCCGGCGCCGCACGCGTCGAGCACGACGACCAGTGCGCGGCGGCTCATCCCGGCGCGGTCGCGCGTGGATGGGCGGCGAAGTAGACGTCGCGCAGGCGCTCGGCGGAGAGGTGCGTGTACATCTGCGTCGTCGCGATGTCGGCATGGCCGAGCATCTCCTGCAGCGAGCGCAGGTCGCAGCCACCGGCCAGCAGGTGGGTGGCGAACGTGTGACGGAGCGTGTGCGGGCTCATCTTCTCGGCGAGGCCCGCACTGCGGGCGTGGCGTTGGACGATCTTGTACAGGCCCTGCCGCGTCAAGCCCTGACCGCGCTGGTTGACGAACGCGCGGCGGCTCTCGCCGATGCCGACGAGCAGCGGACGGCCGACCGTCAGATACGCCATCAGCGCCGCGACGGCCTTGCTGCCGATCGGCACGATCCGCTCCTTCGAGCCCTTGCCCGTCACGCGCAGGACGCCGGCCTCGAGGTCGAGCTGGTCCAACTCGATCCCGACCGCCTCCGAGGCGCGCAGCCCGCAGGCGTACATCAGCTCCAGCAGCGCACGGTCGCGCAGCGCCGCCGGACCGGCCCCCTGCGGCTGGGCGAGCAGCTGGGAGATCTCGTCGCGCGAGAGCACCTTCGGCAGCCGCTTGCCCTTCGGCGGGCCCTTCAGCTCCGCGGTCGGATCGCGATCGAGCAGCTCCTCGCGACGCAGGTGGCGGTAGAACGAGCGCAGGCACGCGACCTTGCGCTGGATCGTCGTCGCGGCGGCCGCGGCGCGTCCGTCGGCCGGGCTCGCGAGCCCGCCGACGAAGGCCGCGAGCGCGGCATGGTCGACGCTCAGCGCGTCGCGGCCGGTCTGCTGCAGATAGGCGCCGTACTGGAGCAGGTCGGAGCGATACGCCTCGAGCGTGTTGCGACTCAGGCCCCGTTCCAGCTCGAGATAGGCGATGAAGTCGAGCACGAGCGCGTTGAACGCACCCGTCTGCGGGGAGGCGACGGTCGTTGACATCTCTGCGCTTGGTTCGGGCTGGCGCGGCCCGGTCCTGCCGGGCGCAAGCCGCCGGTCAGGGCCGGCGCGCGTGCAGCAGCTGCAGCCCGGCCAGCGACTTGGCGTCCTCGCAGGCGGCGATCGCGTCGTCGAGGCGAGCCAGCGGCCAGGCGACGATCTCGATGCGCTCGTCCTCATCGACCGCGGGGCGCTCGACGTCGCTCAGGTCGGTCGCGAGGTAGATGTGGATGCGCTCGTCGGTGAAGCCGGGGCTCGTGTAGATCGCCTTGACGTGCTCCCAGCTCGCGGCCGCCTTGCCGACCTCCTCGGCCAGCTCGCGCTGCGCGGCCTGCAGCGGCTCCTCGCCGTCCTCGTCGAGCTTGCCGGCGGGGACCTCGAGCAGGGCGCGCTCGCCGACGATCTCGCGCGGCTGGCGCACGAGCCAGACGTGCTCGCCGTCGTGCGCGACGATCGCGACCGCGCCGGGGTGTGCGACGTTCTCGCGCGTGACCTCCTCGCCGTCGGCATGGCGGTAGCGCTCGATGCGGACCGTGCCGATGTGGCCGCTCCAGACGATCTCCGACCCTGTCTGCTCGAACGTGCTCATCGGATCAGCTCCGCGGTCGCAGTGCCCGCGGCGAGCGCCGCGGCGAAGAAGAGGCGGTCCTCGTCGAGCGTGCGGCCCATCGTGCGCGTCGGCAGGCCGGCGGCGCGGTAGCCGTCGACGTCGATCGGAAGCTCCACCACCGTGTGCCCGCGCGCGCGCGCCGCGTCGAGGTCCGCGCCGATCCCGTCGAGGTCGGCGAACAGCGACATGCCCGGCGGGACCGGCAGCGTCACGGACCCGAGCAGCAGCTCCAACACCGTGCGCGTGTGGTGGGAGAGGCCGCGGTGGCGCTCGCGCGGGTCGCCGGAGGACATGCGCGCCGTCAGGATCGTCGGGCAGCCGAGCGCCAGCGCGGCGTGCGCGGAGTCGAGCGCGACGAGCCCGCCGTGGCCGAGCGCGGACTCCGAGCCAAGGATCCCCGGCCCCGGGCCGACCAGCGCGACGTCCCACGCCTCCGCGACGAGGCCGTCGTGGATCGCGCCCGCCGTCGTGATCGCCTCCTGGCGCCCGCCGTAGGCGGGGCCGGCGGTCGTGTGGCCGGCGAGCAGCTCGCGGTGCAGCAGCTGGCGGACGGTGTCCGACATCCCGCCCGGGAGCGCGCCGCCGGCCGTCTGTACGTAGCCGACCTTGAGCTGCCCCGGCCCACCCCGCGTCTGCGCGAGCGCCCACGCGAGCGGCGCGAGCTGGCCGTGGAGCTGGAAGACGGCCACCGGGCGGGCGAGCGGCAGGCTCAGCGTGCGCGCCTCGACCGGCAGCACCGCGTGCTGCAGCGAGCTGTAGTTCAGCTTCATCACGTGCGCGCCGGGCAGCCCGCGGCCGTCGAGACCGCGCGTGAGGTTGACGTGGACGACGTCGAAGCCGCCGGAGCCGAGGCCCAGGTCGCGGGCCTCGACGTTGACGACGACCTCGTCGCCCGCGCGGCATGGGCCGACGAGGTGGATGTCGGCGCAAGCGGGGCGGGTCTCGCCGTCGACGTCGACCTCGATGTGCTGCCAGGCGGTCGGGGCCTCGGCCTGCGTGACCACCCCGCGGCGCAGCTTCAGCATGCGTCGGGGAGCGCGAGGGCGACGTCGAGCATCCCCTCGAGGGCGCTCACCGCGACGCGCTCGTCGGGCTGGTGGGGGCGCTCGGTGCCGTTGGCGAGGTTGAGGCAGGGGAAGCCTGCGGCGATCAGGGCGTTGGCGTCCGATCCGCCGCCGGTGACGATGTGGCGCGGCTCGTAGCCGCAAGCGCGCAGTGCGGCCTCGGCGGCCTGGACCTCGGGCGCCGAGGGCTTGATCCGGTAGCCGTGGAAGAGGCGCTCGACGATGACGTCGAGGTCGCATTCGGCGGCGTTGGCGCCGTCCTGGAGGTGGTCGACCAACTCGGTCACCAGGGCCTCGACCTTCACCTCGTCGAGGCTGCGCGCCTCCGCCTCGACGCGGCAGCGCTCGGGGACTACGTTGATCCCCGCCCCGCCGGAGATCGTGCCGACGTTGGCGGTCGTCTCCTCGTCGAGGCGGCCGAGCGGCATCACGGCGATCGCGCGCGCGGCGGCGGCGATCGCGCTGCGGCCCAGCTCGGGCTGGATCCCCGCGTGCGCCGCGACGCCGCGCAGCTCGGCGACGATGCGGTGGTAGTAGGGCGAGCCGAGGATCACGTCGCCGATCGGCGTGGCGTGATCGAAGACGTAGCCGAAGCGGCTGCGCAGGCGCGTGACGTCGAACGCCTTGGCCCCCTCGAGCGCACGCTCCTCGCCGACGGTGAAGAGCAGCTCGAACGGGACCGGCGGCGGCTCGGCGACCCAGCGCCGCGCCGCGAGCAGCATCACCGCGACCGCCGCCTTGTTGTCCGCGCCGAGGATCGCGTCATGGCGGTTGAGCCAGAAGCCGTCCTCGCAGACCGGCTCGACCGGGCCGGTCAACGGCACCGTGTCGAGATGCGCGCACAGCAGGACGCCGCCCTCGCCGCCGCCGCTCGCCGAGGGCAGGCGGGCGAGCAGGTTCCCGGCGGCGTCTCCCTCGCACGCGAGCCCCAGCGCCCCCAGCTCCCCCGCGACGCGGTCCGCGCACGCGCGCTCGCGCCCCGACGGGCTCTCGATCGCGCACAGCTCCGCGAACAGCTCGCCGAGCCGCGCTCGGTCAGTCGCGTCGGCCGCGCTCACGCCGCGCCGGCGCCGCGCGCGACGGCGACCTCGCCGTCGTCGCCCGACCGCGCCGCGTTCGCATGCGCATGCTCGATCGCGGCGCCGACGAAGCCGCGGAACAGCGGCGCGGGGCGCTCGAGGCGCGACTTGAACTCGGGGTGGTACTGCGAGGCGACGAAGAACGGGTGCGTCGCAAGCGGCAGCTCGACCGCCTCGACGAGCTGGTCGTCGGGAGAGGTGCCCGAGCAGATCAGCCCGGCCGCCTCGAGCCTGCGCCGCAGGTGGTTGTTGACCTCGTAGCGGTGGCGGTGGCGTTCGTAGATGACCGCCTCGCCGTAGAGCTCGCGCACGAGCGTGTCGTCGTGCAGCTTCACCGGGTCGGCGCCGAGGCGCATCGTCCCGCCGAGGTCGGAGATCTCCTTCTGCTCGGGCAGCAGGTCGATCACCGGCCACGGCGTCTCGGGGTCGAACTCGGTCGAGTTGGCGCCCGGCATCTCGGCGACGTTGCGCGCGAACTCGGCGACCGCGACCTGCATCCCGAGGCAGATCCCCAGGTAGGGGATCCCCTGCTCGCGGGCGACCTGGACGGCGGCGATCTTGCCCTCCACCCCGCGTCCGCCGAACCCACCCGGGACGAGCACGCCGTGGGCGCCGGCGAGCCGACCCGCGGCGTCGGCGACGTCAAGCTGCTCGGAGTCGATCCAGTCGACCTCGACGCGCACGCCGTGCTCGGTGCCGGCGTGGCGCAGCGCCTCGGCGACCGACAGGTAGGCGTCCTCGAGCCGCACGTACTTGCCGACGAGCGCGATCCGCACCGTCTGCGTCGCCTCGGCGGCGCGCTGGGTCAGCCGCTCCCATTCGCTCAGGTCGGGCGCGGGCGCCTCGACGCGGAAGTGGTCGAGCACGAAGTCGTCGACGCCCTCGGCGTTGAAGCCGAGCGGCACCTTGTAGATGTTGTCGACGTCGTAGGCGGAGACGATCGCCTCGATCGGCAGGCTCGCGAACAGCGCGATCTTCTTGCGGATGTCCTGCGAGAGCCGCTCCTCCGAGCGGCACATCACCATGTCCGGCGCGATGCCGATGCGGCGCAGCTCGTTGACCGAGTGCTGCGTCGGCTTCGTCTTCAGCTCGCCGGCATGCCCGATGTACGGCACGAGCGTGAGGTGGATGAACATGCAGTTGCGCCGGCCGACGTCGACCGGGAACTGGCGGATCGCCTCCAGAAAGGGCAGCGACTCGATGTCGCCGACGGTGCCGCCGATCTCCGTGATCACGACGTCGACGTCGCTCGCGTCCGCCACCAGCTTGATGCGGTGCTTGATCTCGTCGGTGATGTGCGGGACGACCTGGACCGTGGCGCCGAGGTAGTCGCCGCGGCGCTCGCGTCTGATGACGCTGTTGTAGATGCCGCCGGCGGTCACGTTGGAGCCCCGGCGCGTGTTCGCGTCGGTGAAGCGCTCGTAGTGGCCGAGGTCGAGGTCGGTCTCGGCGCCGTCCTCGGTCACGAACACCTCGCCGTGCTGATAGGGCGACATCGTGCCGGGGTCGACGTTGATGTACGGGTCGAGCTTCTGCAGCTGGACCGTCAGCCCGCGCGCGACGAGCAGGCGCCCGATCGACGCCGCCGCGATCCCCTTCCCCAGCGAGGACACGACGCCCCCCGTCACGAAGATGAAGCGGGTCGAGCCGTTCGATGGGGCGTCAGGCATCTGCGTCATTCCTTCCAGCCGAGTCTATATACCGCAGCAGCGGAGTTCGTTCGATGAGCGCAGAGAGCGAGCGGAACTCCGCGTAGACGGTGATTCCAAGCACGATCGCGAGCGCGATCAGGCGGCCGGTGGTGCTCGTGAGCGCGAACAACAGCCACAGGCCGGCGAGCCCGCCGATCAGGTTCGCGCCCGTGTCGCCGAGCATCGCTCGCTCGCCCAGGTCGTAGTAGCCGACGACGAGGATGGGCGCCGCGAACGGGCCGACGGCCCACAACGGGACGACTCCGTACGCGTCACTCCAAGCACCGACCGCGAGGCCCGCCCCGAGCAGGGCGAACGCCTTGACCGACCGGCCCGGTCGCAGGTCGAGCAGGTTGAAGAGGTTCGTCGTCAGCACCAGCAGCGCGACCGCGAGCAGGTAGTCGCCCACGCTCACGCCGCCCAGCTCGTACAGGGCCAGCGCCAGTGCACCTACCGCCTTCAGCGCGCCGGTGCTGAACGTGCCGCCGAGCACCGCCCGTCCATGCCCGCGCCAGCCGCGCGCGGAGCCGGACATCAGGTCGTCGATCAGCCCGAGAAGTGCGACGCCGAGCAGGTAGCCGAGCGACACGGAACCGAAGTCGAAGATGTCGAGGTGCGCGATCTGTTGGAGCGCCTCGCACAGCCCGAGCGCCAGCACGCCCGCCGCCACGATCGCGATCCCCGCCGGGAACGGCACCGAGACGCCGCGGTAGTTCTCGCGCACGAAGCCCTCCTCCCTCAGGTGGCGCAGGATCGGCGGCGTCAGGACGATCGCCGCCGCCAGCGCGACGAGGGAGGGAAGCCAATGCACGTGGACAGAAGGTACCGGCCGAAGCGGACGCAGCGGCTACTGCAGGATCGGCGGGAGCAGCCCTCCATCGGCCGTCGACTTGACGCCGAAGCTGCCGCGCTGGCCGGCGAGCGCGAAGACGAGCGCGGCGCGGCCGATCGGGTCGTCGAGGTCGTCGACGCTCGAGAGCTCGTGCTGCTGGAACCAGCCGACCTGCGAGCTTTCGGCGTCGGTCGTCTCCACGCCGACGACCGGCACGTTGAGCGCGTGCAGCCCGTGGATGAGGCCGTCCTCGAACGTGCTCGCCGCCTGCGCGTCGGCGTCGCCGAGCTGGCCGGGATCGCGCACGAGGACGACACCGTCGGCGCCGGCGAGCGGGCCGCTGCCCTGTGCGAGCAGTGCGCGGCGCACGTCGTTCAGCAGCCGTCCGCCGCGCGCGAACTGGATCCCGATGCGCGTGCCGAACGCGTGCAGCAGATCGCCGTTCTCGGCGAGCTTCGCGTAGCGCGTCCCCCGCGCGGCGTCGGCGACCTCGGGGAGGTTGAGCGGCTCGCGCAGCACCGAGACCGAGACGAGCTTGGCGCCGGAGCCCTGGAGCGTGTCGCGCGTCAGGTCCCACATGCGGTCTGAGCCGCCGCCGAGCTCGATCAGCGCGACGCGCAGCCCTTCGATGCGCCCGGCGACGAGCGCGGGGTAGGCGAGCTGCTCGAAGCGGTCGCGCTGGCGCAGCTGTTCGCGCGCGGCGTCGCGCTCGTCCTGCGCCTTGCGGACGTCGTCGCGCAGCGAGGCGCGCACGTCCTTCTCCGCGCTGGAGACGAGCCCCTTGTCGCCGATCGCGACGCCGAGCAGCAGCCCGACCACGAGCGCGAGGAAGACGGCGACGAGCGAAAGGGCGTGGTAGCGGAAGTTCAGCATCGGAGCGGAGCGCTGCGCACGTCAGGCGATGCCGAGCAGCACCTGCAGCTTGAGCCACAGCAGGTCGGCGACGTCGTGCAGGCCGGGCGTCGCGAGCACGATCGCGACGAGCACGACGAGGCCGGTGAGCGCGAGCGCCAGCACCGGTCGCAGCCCCGGCCGCGGGCGGTAGAGCCGGCTCACGCCCTTCGCGTCGACGAGGATCTCCCCCACGCGCAGCCGCGTCAGGAACGTCGAGGCCATCCCCCGGCGGGCCTTGTCGAGGAACTCGACGAGGTTGAAGTGCGAGCCGACGGTGACGATCAACTGGGCGCCCTTCTCCGCGGCGATCAGCATCGCGACGTCCTGGCTGGTGCCCGGCGCGGGCAGGATCAGGTGCTCGAGCCCGAGCCGCTCGAGCTGGTCGCGGCCGGGCGCCCGGCCGTCCGCGTAGGCGTGGACGACGAGCTCGGCCCCGCAGCGCAGCGTCGCCTCGGCGGCCGAGTCCATGTCGCCGACGATCATGTCGGGCTGGAGGCCTTCCTGCAGCAGCGCGTCGGCGCCGCCGTCGACGCCGACGAGCACCGGGCGCATGTCGCGGATGTAGGGCCGCAGCGCCTTGATGTCGCGCTTGTGGTCGACGCCGCGCACGACGATCAGGACATGACGGTCGCGGAAGTCGGTCGCGAAGCGCGGCAGCTCGATCCGCCCGGCCAGCAGGTCGCGCTCCTCGACCATGTACTGGACCGTGTTGACGGCGAACGCCTCGAGCGCCTCGCCGATCTCGCCGCGGCGCCGGTCGGTCTCGGCCTGGACCTGCTCGGGCTCCTGCAGGCGCCCGACGGTCAGCAGCTCGTCGCGGCGCCAGACCTCGCCGTCGCGCAACACGATCGGGTCCCCGTCCTGCAGCTGCTCGAACAGCGCGGCGCCGTCGACGTCCACGAGCTGGATCCCCGCCTGCACGACGAGCAGCGGCCCCATGTTCGGGTAGCCGCCGGCCGAGGACGGCGAGCAGTTGACGACGCCCGCCACGCCGCACGCGACGAGGTCCTCGCCGGAGACGCGGTCGAGGTCGCGATGGTCGATGATCGCGATGTCGCCGGGCCGCAGCCGCTTGACGAGGTGCTTCGTGCGCTTGCCGAGCCGCGCGATGCCGGCAACCTCGCGGACGTCCGCGCGCGGGCGCTGCGTGGCTGTCGTAGGAGTTACTGCCACGGCAGCGCTTGAGTCTACGCTGCTTTGAGCAGTTCCTTGGCGTGCTGCGTGGCGGCGCGATCGCCCTCGTCCGCCCCCAGCATCCGCACGAGCTCGCCGAGGACCGCGTCGCCGTCGAGGCCCGCGACGGTCGTGACGGCCGTCTCGCCGCTGCCGTCCTTGGCGATGCGGAAGTGGCGGTCGGCGTGCGCGGCGACCTGCGGCAGATGGGTGATGCAGAGCACCTGGCGCGCGGCCGCCAGCGCGTGCAGCTGCGCGCCGACGGCGTTGGCGGTGTGCCCGCCGATGCCGGCGTCGACCTCGTCGAAGACGAGCAGCCGCGCGCTCGCCTCGGTGCCGGTGTTCGCGACGCCGAGCAGCGCGAGCATGACGCGTGAGAGCTCGCCTCCGGAGGCGATCTCGCGCAGCGGCCCGGCCGGCACGCCCGGGTTCGCGGCGATCAGCAGCTCGACCGTGTCGGCGCCCGCGGGTCCGGGCTCCTCGCGCTCGCCGAGTGAGACCTCGAAGCTCGCGCCGGGCATCGCCAGCTCGGCGAGCCGCTCGCAGACCGCGTCCGCGAGCCCCGGCGCCGCTGCCGCGCGCGCTGCGCGCAGCTCGGCGGACTCGGCGTCGAGGCGCTCGCGCGCGGCCTCCAGTGCAGCGCGGGCCTCCTCCAGCGCAGCCTCCGCACCGGTCAGCTCGTCGCGGCGCGCCCGGCAGGACTCGGCGTGCGCAAGCACCGCCGCGAGCGTGCCGCCGTGCTTGCGCTCCAGCCGCGCGAAGGCGGCGAGGCGCTCCTCGACCTGCTCGAGTCGGTCCCGCCCGCCCTCGCCTTCGATCCCCTCGCCATAGCGGCGCAGCTCGAGCGCGAGGTCCTCCGCCTCGAGCGCGAGCGCGCGCTGGCGCGCGGCGAGCGCGTCCAGGTCCGCGTCGACGCCGGCGAGCGCCTCGAGCGCCGGACCGGCCGCAGCGACCATGCTCGCGGCGCCCGGCTCGCCGCTTTCCGGCGCAAGCGCCTCCGCCCCGCCGAGCGCAGCCGCCCGCAGTCCCTCCAGATGGCGCAGTCGCTCGCGCTCGGCGGTCAGCTCGGCCTGCTCGACCTCGCTCGGGTCGAGCTCCTCGATCTCGCGCAGCTCGAACTCGAGCAGGTCGAGCTCGCGCTCGCGCGCGCCGTCGAGCGCGCCGAGCTCCTGCGCGCGGCGCGTCTGCGTCCGCACGTCGGCGTGCGCGGCGGCGGCGCGCGCACGGCGCTCGCGCTGCTGAGGCCCGCAGAAGCCGTCGAGGATCTCCAGCTGGGCGGAGGCGAGCGTGAGGCGGCGGTGCTCGTGCTGGCCGTAGAAGGCGAGCAGCGCACCGCCGACGTCGCGCAGGTCGGCGACCGTCGCCGAGCGGCCGTTCACATACGCGCGCGTGCGGCCGTCCGCCCACACGCGCCGCGCGAGCACGAGCTCCCGCGCGTCCTCGGGCAGCCGTTCCTCCAGCAGCTCGACCGCGCGCGGCTCGAGGTCGAAGACCCCCTCGACATACGCCTCCGCCGCGCCCGGGCGCACGATCCCGCTGCGCGCCTTGCCGCCGAGCAGCAGGTCGAGCGCGTGCGCGAGCATCGTCTTGCCGGCGCCGGTCTCGCCGGTGAGCACGTTGAGGCCCGGTCCGAGGCGCAGCTCGGCCCGCTCGATCAGCAGCAGGTTCTCGACGCGCAGCTCATGGAGCATGCGCGCCAGTGTCCCAACCGCCGCCGACGGACCCGGCCGCCGCGGCGCGCTTTGTCACCCGCCCGTTGCAAGGCGTCCGAACTTCTCGCGCAAACGGTGGTAGAAGCTTGCGTCATGGGTCTGGGCGAGCGTGCCGAGCCCGTCGCGGAAGCGGGCCGAGACGACGCCGTCGGAGCCGAGCTCGCAGACCGGCCGTCCGTCGACGCTGACGTCGACCGCCTCCTCCTCAGAGCGGCTGCGCACGTGGATCGCGTCCTGGGGCGCGACGACGAGCGCGCGCGCGGTGAGCGAGTGCGGCGCGATGAACGAGACCGCGAGCCCCTTCACGCCCCAGGCCATCACCGGCCCGCCGTTGGCGAGGTTGTAGCCGGTCGAGCCGGCCGGCGTGGCGATCACGAGCCCGTCGCAGCGCACGCGGCCGACCTCCTCGCCGGCGACGCCGAACGCGAGGTCCGCGACGCGCAGGCCCTGTCTGCGGTGGAAGGAGACGTCGTTCATCGCCAGCCACGTCTCGCCGCCGGAGGTGACCTCGATCCCCGGCAGCGCCAGCGTCTCGAAGTCGCCCGCGAACGCGCGCGCGAAGTCGGCCGCCAGCCCGTCGGGGTCGACCGTCGCGAGGAAGCCGACCTCGCCGAAGTTCACGCCGAAGACGGGGACGCCGGTCGTCGCGTAGGCGCGCAGCGCGTGCAGGATCGTCCCGTCGCCGCCGAGTACGACGCAGAGGTCGACGTCGCGCTCGACTTCGGCGTCGAGCACGATGCCCGGCGCCGCCTCGAGGCCGTGCTTGCTCGTCTCCCCGGGCGTGAAGCGCAGCGCCCAGCCGGCCTGCGCGGCCGCCTCGCGCAGTTGCACGAGCGCGGCGTGGGTCTCGTCCGGGCGCCGGTGGGTGAAGACGGTCGCGGCCTTCATGCCGGCTCCACCGGGAGCGCGGCGGCCTCGATGTCGTCGATCGCACCGGCGCGACCGGTTTCCGCCAGCCACAGGAAGCTCTCCCTGTTGCCCTTCGGGCCCGGCAGGCCGGAGGAGACGAAGCCGAGGACCGCGGCCCCCAGCGCGCGCGCGGCCTCGCCGGCGGCGACGAGCGCGGCGCGGCGCTCGGCCGGCTCGCGCACGACGCCGCCTCTGCCGACGCGCTCGCGGCCGACCTCGAACTGCGGCTTGACGAGCGCGAGGCAGTCGTAGCGCGGCGCCGCCGCAGCGAGCACGGCGGGCAGCACCTTCGCCAGCGAGATGAAGGAGACGTCGATCACGATCAGGTCGGGAGCGTAGGGCAGCGCGGCCGGATCGAGCGCACGCGCGTTGCTGCGCTCGACGACGGTCACGCGGGGATCGGTGCGCAGCCGCCAGTGCAACTCGCCGTAGGCGACGTCGAGGGCGACGACGTGCGCGGCGCCGCGCTGCAGCAGGCAGTCGGTGAAGCCGCCCGTCGAGGCGCCGACGTCGAGCGCGTGGCGGCCGGTCGGGTCGATGGCGGGAAAGGCGTCGAGCGCGTTGGCGAGCTTACGCCCGCCGCGGGAGACGAAGTCGTCGGCCTGGTCGACCGCCAGCTCGACGTCGTCGGGCACCATCTGCCCCGGCTTGCGCGCCCGCTCGCGCCCCACCCCGAGCAGCACCTCCCCGGCGATCACGGACGCCGCCGCCCGCGAGCGCGAGGCGAAGACCCCGCGCTCGGCGAGGAGCGCGTCGAGTCGCATCTTCGTGCTCACGGGGCGAAACGCTACCGGCATGACGAATGTGTGCGGGACCTCACACACAAAGTCCGCACAAGCGCCCACCATGGATCAGGCGATGACTGCACTCCGGCCAATCTCCCTCCCACTCCACGGCGCGCTCGAGCTGCTGCTCGGCCTGCTCGCGCTCGTGACACCGTTCGCGCTCGGCTTCACCCCGGCCGGGACGGTCGTCGCGGTGCTCATCGGGGTCTGCGCGATCGGGCTTGCGCTCGACGCGACGCAGCCGGCGCCGCACGCAATCTCCGCCCACCACGCCTTCGACTACGGCCTCGCGCTCGGCGCCGTGCTCGTCGCGCTCCCGCTGGCGCTCGCCGGCGACGCGGCCGCGGCGCTCGTGCTCGCCGCGCTCGGCCTCATCCAGCTCGCGCTCAACGCGAGCACCCGCTACAGCGCGCGGGCCTCATAAAGCTTCCCCCACCGATCAAGAACAGCATCACCACATAGACACATCTCTCCTCCCGGAGACGGCTCACCTCGGTGGGCCGTCTCCATTTAACGGCCTGGACACCTGTCCGACCACCGTTGCCGCCGCTCACAGGGGCACCGCCGGCGGTCGATGCCACCGGTGCATGCCGCCGCGCCATCTCCGCCCGCTCCTGCTCGCGCTCCTCGCGCTCATCGCGCTGCCCGCGAGCGCGACGGCGTCCGGTGGCATCGTCCGCCTCGCCTCCCCCACCTACACCGTCACCGAGGGCAGCGGGCCCGCGACTATCACCGTGACGCGCAGCGACGTCAACGGCACGGGCGAGGTGCGCTACGGCGTCTGGTATGACCAGAGCGCGACGCCCTATCAGGACTACACGCCCGTCAGCGGGCGCGTCGACTTCGCCGACGGGCAGTCCACCGCCAGCTTCCAGATCCCGATCCCCGACGACCAGGACGTCGAGAGCCCCGAGACGGTCAAGCTCGGGATCTACGGGTCCTACCCGATGCGGATCGCCGAGCCGAGCCGTGGGCGGCTCACGATCCTCGACAACGACACCGTCTCCACGACGCGCGACCCGCTCAACCCGCTCGGGCTCCGCACCGCCCCGACGAACGGCGACCCGCTCTCCGGCGCGCGCTTCTTCGTCGACGAGGAGTGGGGCCTCGCCAACCGCGTCGCGCACTCGCTGCGCCACCGCCAGCCGGCGATCGCGGCCAAGCTGCGGGTGATCGCCGACCAGCCCGAGACGAAGCGCTACGGCACCTGGACCGCCAACCCGCGCCATGAGCTCGCGACGTTCCTGCAGCGCGCCGCCCACACCACGCCCGGCGCGATCCCGCTCGTCTCGACCTACCGCCTGCAGCACCTCGCGTGCGGGCACTTCAGCGACTCGCCGGCCGAAGTCGCCGCCTACAAGCACTGGTACCAGGAGTTCGCCGCCGGGATCGGCAACCACCCCGTCGTCGTCTTCTACGAGATCGACGCGCTGATCACCGCGCCGTGCCTCTCGCACAGCGGCCTGAAGATCCGCATCGACGAGATGCGCTCGGCGATCGCCTCGCTCGCCGCGCTCCCGCACGCCGTCGTCTACGTCGACGCCGGCGCCGCCGACGCGCACAGCCACGGCTTCATGGCGCGGATGCTGCGCTGGGTCGGCGTCGACCGCATCCAGGGCTTCTTCACGAACTCCACCCACCAGGACTGGACGCACCGCGAGATCAAGTACGGCCGCTGGCTCGTGCGCCGCCTCGGCGGCACGCCGCACTTCGTGATCAACACGGCCGCCAACGGGCAGGGCCCGCTGATCCCGCACAGCCGCGTCAAGCACGGCAACTCGGTGCGCTGCAACGCCCCGGGCCGCGGCCTCGGTCCCAAGCCGACGGGCGACGTGCCCTCCCGGTACCGCCACCTCGACGGCTTCTTCTGGATCGGCAACCCCGGCCGCTCGGCCGGCGCGTGCAGCCACATCGCGAACGCCCCGCCGACGGGATCGTTCTGGCTCGACTACGCGCTCGAGCTGATCGATCACGCGAACTTCAACATCACGTAGCGCAGGCGCACGCGAACCTGCACGAAAGCTGCGCGAGCGATAGACGCCGCGTCAAGCGGGTAGGTCTCGTGTTCGAGGGAGGGACGAACGAAGGAGGCCGTCCGTCCGATGCGCCGATCGCTGCTGCTCGCACTTGCCCTGCTGACACTTGTCCCCGCGGTAGCCCAGGGGGCCGCTGCGCCGGACCCGCTCGCCGGCGCGCGCTTCTTCACCGACCCCGGTCAGAACCTCGCCGGCACCGTGATCGCGCAGATCCGCCACCGCCGCCCGACGGCGGCGCGGCTGCTGCAGACGATCGCCGACGAGCCGGAGACGAAGCGCTTCGGCGCCTTCGACGACGACCCCGGCGCCGCCGTCGCGCAGTACCTCGCGCGCGCCGCCTCGCAGGAGCCCGGCGCGATCCCGCTCGTCGGCACCTACCGGCTGCAGCACGTCTCCTGCGGGGGCGCAAGCGACTCGCCGGACGAAGTCGCGCGCTACGAGGACTGGTATCGGCGCTTCGCCGCCGGGATCGGCTCGCGCCGCGTCGTCGTCTTCCTCGAGATCGACGCGCTGATGACCGCGCGCTGCCTCTCCAGGCACGGGCTCGACGTGCGCGTCGCGGAGCTGCGCTCGGCGATCGGATCGCTCGCCGGCGCGCCGAACGCGCTCACCTACGTGGACGGCGGCGCCGCCGACGTCGGCAACACGCGCTTCTTCGCCCGCATGCTGCGCCGCATCGGCGTCGGGCGGATCGAGGGCGTCTTCACCAACGGCACCCACCAGGACTGGACCAGGCGCGAGATCGCCTACGGCGAGAAGCTCGCACGACGGGTCGGCGGCCTGCGCTACGTCGTCAACACCGCGACGAACGGCCGCGGCCCGCTGCGCCCGCACGACCGCGTCGCGCACGGCAACACGATCCACTGCAACCCGCCCGGCCGCGGCCTGGGCCCGAAGCCCACCGCGGCCGTGCCGCCCCGCTACCGCCACCTCGACGCCTTCGTCTGGGTCGGCAACCCGGGGCGCTCAGCGGGCGCGTGCAGCGCCACGCCCAACCCGCCGCCCGCGGGGACGTTCTGGGTCGGCTACGCGGTGGCGCTGGTGAGGAACGCCGACTTCAGGGTCCGCTAAGCCGTGGCGATGTGGCGCGGGTCGCGCACGGCGCCGAGGATCCGCTCGGCGATCCGCTCCGCCGTGAACCCGACCTCCTCATGCAGCAACCCCGGCGCCCCATGCGTCACATACCGGTCCGGCAGTCCGACGCGCAGGATGCGTGACGGCAGGCCGGCGTCAGACAAGGTCTCCCACACCGCGGAGCCGAAGCCGCCGGCGAGCACGCCCTCCTCGACGGTGACCAGCAGCTCGTGCTCGGCCATCAGCTGGGCGACGAGACCGGCGTCGATCGGCTTGGCGAAGCGCGCGTCGGCGACGGTCGCGTGGAGCCCGTGTTCGGCCAGCAGGTCCGCCGCGGCCAGCGCCTTGCCGACGCCGGAGCCGTAGCCGAGCAGCGCGACCTTGCCGGTGCCCTCGCGCAGCAGCTCGCCGGTGCCGATCGGGATCGCGCACGGCTCGACGGGCAGCGGGACGCCGACCGCCTCTCCGCGCGGGTAGCGCAGCGCGACCGGGCCGTCGTCGTGCAGCAGCGCGGTGCGCAGCATGTGCACGAGCATCGCCTCGTCGCGCGGCGCCATCAGCACGATGTTCGGCAGCGGGCGCAGGTAGGCGATGTCGAACGCGCCGTGGTGGGTCGGGCCGTCGTCGCCGACGAGGCCGGCGCGGTCCATCGCGAGCACCACGTTCAGCTTCTGCAGGCAGACGTCGTGGACGATCTGGTCGAACGCGCGCTGCAGGAAGGTCGAGTAGATCGCCGCGACCGGCTTGCAGCCCTGCAGCGCGAGCCCCGCGGCGAACAGGAGCGCCTGCTGCTCGGCGATGCCGACGTCGAAGTAGCGCTCCGGCAGCGCCTTCTGGAGGATGTCGAGGCCGGTGCCGGTGTTCATCGCGGCGGTGATGCCGACGATCCGTTCGTCGCGCGCGCACTCGGCCACGAGCGCGTCGCCGAAGACCTTCGTGTACTGCGGCGGCTTCGGCGCGACCTCGACGCCGTTCGCCGGCTTCGGCTGCGAAGGCGCCGGCGCGCCGTTGGCGATCGACTTCGGCTTCGCCGCGTGCCAGCGCTCCATCCCTTCCAGGCCGCCTTCCTCGGCGGGCGCGAAGCCCTTGCCCTTCACGGTCGCGATGTGCACGACGACGGGCCGCTCGGCGGCAAGCGCCTCGCGCAGCGCCTCGCGCAGCAGCGGCACGTCGTGGCCGTCGACGACGCCCATGTAGGCCCAGTCGAGCTCCTCCCAGAAGAGGCCGGGCGCCCAGAACGCCTTGATCGACTCCTTCAACTGCGGGCCGAGGCGCTCGAAGCGCGCGCCGAGGCCGGCCGGCAGCTTCGTCAGGCCGCCCTCCACCCCCTCGCGCGCCTTCCACCAGCGCGGATTCAGCCGCACGCGGTTGAAGTAGCGCGACAGCGCGCCGACGTTCGGCGCGATCGACATGCCGTTGTCGTTGAGCACGACGACGATCGGCGTGCCGAGGCCGCCCGCCTGGTGGACCGCCTCGAACGCGACGCCGCCGGTCATCGCGCCGTCGCCGATCACCGCGACGACCTTGCCGTCGACGCCGATGCCGTGGCGCATCCCCTCCTTGAGCCCGACCGCGTAGCCGATCGACGTGGACGCATGACCGGCGCCCATGACGTCGTGCTCGGACTCCTCGATCGCGCAGAACGGCGTCAGGCCGTTGTACTTGCGGATCGTCGCCAGCTGGTCGCGGCGGCCGGTGAGGACCTTGTGCGGGTAGGCCTGATGACCGACGTCCCAGAGGATCTTGTCGCGCGGGGAGTCCAGCAGCGAGTGCAGCGCGACCGCCAGCTCGCAGGTGCCGAGGTTCGCGCCGAAGTGGCCGCCGATCTCCCCGACCGTGTCGATGATGTGCTCGCGCACCTCCTGGGCGACCTGCGCCAGCTCGGGCTCGGTGAGCCCGTGGAGGTCCTGCGGACGGTCGATGCGCGGCAGGATCGGGGCCGTGTCGCTCATGAGCTGCGGGTGGAGATGAAGTCGGTGATCTGCTCGAGCTCCGCGGCCCCGTCGGGGGCGGCCCGCACGAGCGCGGCGCGCGCGCTGCGATGCGAGTCGGCTGCCAGCTCGCGTGCCTGCGCCAGCCCGAACTCGCTGACGAACGTGCGCTTGCCGAGCCGCTCGTCGCTGCCGTGGGTCTTGCCGAGCGCGTCGTCGGTGCCGGTCACGTCGAGGATGTCGTCGACGATCTGGAACAGCACGCCAAGCTCGCTTGCGAAGTCACGGAAGGCATCGATTCTCGCAGGTTCACCGGTGCGTGCGAGGAGGAGCGGACACAGGATCGACGCCGCCACGAGCCGACCGGTCTTCAGCTCGTGCAGGTGGCGCAGCCCGGCTGCGCCGGCGGGAGCTCGATCGGTCACGTCGAGATACTGCCCGCCGACCATCCCGTTGACGCCCGTCGCGCCGGCGAGCTCGCCGGCGGCGGCGAGGATCCCCTGCGGATCGCCTCGTTGGGCGGTCAGTAGATGGCGGAACGCCTCGGCGTAGAGACCGTCGCCGGCGAGGATCGCGACGTCCTCGCCGAAGGCGCGATGGCAGGTCGGGCGCCCGCGGCGCAGGTCGTCGTCGTCCATCGCCGGCAGGTCGTCGTGGATCAGCGAGTAGGTGTGGATCAGCTCGACGGCGGCCGCGAGCGGCAGCATGCTCGCCGGCTCCTCCTCGAGCGCGCGCGCGGTCGCGAGCACGAGCACCGGGCGGATCCGCTTGCCGCCGGCTAGCAGCGAGTAGCGCATCGCCTCCTGCAAGCCGTCGGCGCCGTGCGTCCCGGCGTCGGCGAAGCGCAGCGCGCCGAGGTAGTCCTCGACCTGCTGGCGCAGGTCCTCGGGGTAGTCGCTCACGCGAGCAGCTCGCCCTGCCCATGGCGCTGAACAGGCGTGTCCGCGGCGGCCCGCACGCGGCGATCCAGCTCCGTCGCCGCGTCGCCGGCCAGGCGCGCGCACTCCTCGACGAGGCCGGCCGCCTCGGTCGGCTCCAGCTCGCCGTCGCGCAGGCGCGCGGCCGTCTGCTCGAGGCGGCCGATCAGGTCTCCAAGGACGTCCGTCTCGCTCATCGCATCGGCTCCTTCGCTTGCTCCGCCCGCAGCACCGCCGCGAGGATCCCGTTGACGAACCCGGGCGCCTCGGCGCCGCAGAAGGACTTCGCCGTCTCGACCGCCTCGTCGATCGCACCCTCGGGCGGGATCGGCTGCTCGGCCGGGACGACGTCCGGATGCAGCAGCTCCAGCAGCGCGACGCGCATGATCGAGCGCTCCAGCGGCGCGATCCGTTCGAGCGTCCAACCCTCCGCGTGACGGCCGATCAGCTCGTCGAGCTCGGCCTGACGCTCGAGTGCCGCCTGCGCGAGCGCGCGCGTGAACGGGGCGGCCTCGCGCGGCAGCGTCTCGTCGAGCGGGCGCCCGGTGAGGTCGTGCTGGTAGAGCGCGAAGACCGCCCCGCGTCGCTGGTCGCTGCGCCGTGACACGAAGCCTGCCCCGCCCGCGCGCTACGCGCGCGAGACGTAGTCGCCGGAGCGCGTGTCGACGCGCACCTTGTCGCCGATGTTGACGAACAGCGGAACCTGGATCTGGGCGCCCGTCTCGAGCGTCGCCGGCTTCGTCCCGCCGCCGCCGGAGGCGGTGTCGCCGCGCAGGCCCGGCTCGGTCTGCGCGACCTCGAGGTCGACCGCGCTGGGGAGCTGCAGGTCGGCGGGCTCGTTGTCGATCACCAGCAGCTCGACGTCGTCGTTGGGCCGCGTCCATTTCAGCGCCTCGGCGAGCGTCGCCTCGGGGATCGCGATCTGCTCGAAGCTCTCGCTGTCCATGAAGTGCGCGTCCGTGCCGTCGCCGTAGAGGAACTGCATCTTGCGCACCTCGGTCCGCACCGCGCGGAACTTCTCGCCAGCGCGGAACGTGCGGTCGATCACCGCCCCGTCGCTGGAGCGCCGCAGCTTCGTGCGCACGAACGCCCCGCCCTTGCCGGGCTTCACGTGCTGGAACTCGAGGATCTTGAAGATCGTCCCCTCGACGTCGATGTGGTTGCCGTTCTTGAACTGGTTGGTGGAGATCGTGGGAATCAGCCCCTTTTGCAGGGAAAAAGCAATGTGCTTGCTCGATGTGGTTGTCGAAAGCCTCCGGGCGAGAGTGTACTTCGCGCCGCCGACCGAGGGTCGCTGGCTGCCCGGGCCCCTGGTCCGAAGCCGCGTGGCCACTCCAATGCATACGGCACATACGCCACCAGGCGTTTGGTGGCAGGGCAGCAGAGCTGCACAAGGTGGGATTCGAGCGGTTCGACCTGGTAGACCGTTCGCATCGTGTCCTGTGCGTGTGGCAGAATTGTGATCGTCGTCCCTAAGGACGGCGTCGGATCTCCAGAGGAGGCCGGCTTTCATAGCTTCGCGCGAAGCGAAGCGTCGAACTAAGGAGCACCGTCATGTCGCACTCTGCGGCTGCGGTTACCGTCATGACTGCACGTCGTGTCGGCAAGCCGGACCACCGTCTCCGCTGGCTGCCCGGCCAGCAGCCGGGCACCGTCGCGCTCCGGGAGAAGACCCCATGAGCGTCTCGCGCAAGCTCAACGGCCGACATCTCTCCCTTGTGCTGCCCGTCACGCTGTCACACCGCGCGCGTCGCGACGTTCTGCTGCGTACCGGTGTTCAGCCAACGGCAGGGCAGATTTTCGTGGTCAAGGACCTCACCGATCTGGAGCCTGCACTGCGAACGCGGATGATCGACGTCTGGGAAAAGGTCAACATCCACGTGGACGAGACGGAGATAGCCGTCGTGGGTGGGCAGTCACTGACGGACATCACGGGCGCGCGCAACGACGGCTACCTGTGGCTGCAGCGCGACGCGGACGAGCGCTGGACGCGTTACTTGCCGGACACCGACGGGGACTCCATCGACGTCGACGCGGTCTTCTATCCCACCCCCGGCCGTACGGTTAACGCGTTCGAGCACCTGCGCGCGACGCTCGACCAGTCGCAATCCGAAGCGTTGGACGCCATGCTCGCCGGCGCGCCACTCGTCGACGACCTTGGCGAAGACAACGACCTCGGTGTCGCTCATGTCCTTGCCGCCTACGAGCGCGCGCTGGGTATCACGCAGCGACTGATCGAACTTGTCGACGCTGGGATCCGTGACAAGAGCTACTTCCACGAGGGCTACAAGATCACCGAAGACGCCGTCTTCCTTTACCCCGATCTCGGCCAGCGGCCGCCCAACCGGCCTGCCGCGATCCTCGCGCACGCCAACCCTCAGGCATACGACCAAGCTCGACGGCTGCTCGCCCAGCTTGACTCCGTGCCGCAGGTGACTGTTATCGAGAAGCTCGACCGCGTCTGCT
Source organism: Conexibacter sp. (assembly GCA_035637995.1). Taxonomy (GTDB): domain Bacteria; phylum Actinomycetota; class Thermoleophilia; order Solirubrobacterales; family Solirubrobacteraceae; genus Conexibacter. The sequence goes on from DASRAV010000016.1 coordinate 117,536, forward strand.
GCCACTGGTGGTCGAGCCCTTATGCAGAAGAGTCGGACGCGCGCAAGGTCGACGACTTGTTGCACATAGCCGTCGTGAACGCCCTCAGCGACTTCCGTGGGGCACAGGCCAAGCGGCAGGCGGACGAGGACTACGAGCAGCGCCGAGCCCAGTGGATCGACAAGCACGGCTCGCAGCGACTCAAGCGCGCTGCTGCTCGCGGATACCGCCACGACGGCATCTACCGCGACGAGCGCTTGCATGTTGAGCTTCCCGACTTCGTTGGCTCGGTAGGACGCAAGCCGACAGTCCGAGAGCTCGTGAATCCGTCGGAACACGCGCTCGAGCTCGAGGCGCAGGCGCTCGCGCGCGCCGAGGCACTCGACATCTCGGACGACCGGGTCCGTCTCGTCTACGTTCAAACCGGCCAGGACGTCGACTGGGAGGACGGCGAGTTCGTGCAGATCGACGGCTACCTCGGCCGTCACACCGTCTGGCGGTCAGTCTCCGGCGAGCGCATCCAACCCGACATTCCGTTCTAGGAGGCGATCGCCATGGTGCTCGCCTTCATGGGAGACCTGCTCCAGGTCCCTCCCGTTCTCCTCATTGCCGCAGGAGCAGTTGTCCTGGTAACGCTCGGCGTGGTCGTGTGGCTGACGTACTTCGCATCACATCAGGCACGCGACTTCGAGATGTGGTTCAAGACACCACTCGTGCGCTTCGGTCTTCGAATGGGCGCCCCCACAGTGCCTACGCAGCGTGAGCCAGACCATATGATATCCGCAACTCCCACGCCGACCATCATCCCGCCCCAGACGGACACCGCGCCCAACGAGTCATCCGCACAGCTCCCCAGAGCTAATCGAGGAGGCTAGCCCTGTAGTCCCCGCGACTCACGAGCGGAGACCACCGTCACGTCGCGATGCGTCGTGGGAGCGTGCGAAGGTGATCGTCACCCAGTTTGCGGATCTGGCGTCGATAGTCGGCGTCGGAGAAGACCTGACCTGACGGCTTTACCATGCCGGCTATCACGACGATCTGCGGGCCCACGAAGCCGCGCTTGACGAGATCGTCCGCCGTGCCGTTCTCCAGCATGCAAAACAGCCGGTACTGCCTCCGTCCAGGTCCGGTGACGCGGATCTCGTAGTAGCCGCCCATCGAGCCATGCATCGCTTCCCATTTCCCGCCACCACTGAAAGTAGGCGGTGGCGCGCGCCGAACAGCCTCGAGGACGGCAAGGATTGTCGCCTCAACTTTGTCCGGGCACGAGTCCAGAAACTCGTCAGCTGGTACCCGATCATCCGCGGTCTTGTAATAGACGATGCCCCAGGCCACGCACCAAAGCGTAGGCGTGAAGCGGACAGCTTTCCCCGCTACGCCAGCTGTTTCGGGCGCTTTGCCGCCGACCGCTTGCGCGGAACAATTCGAATGTCGGCATCGAGCGCATCGGCCATCGCCACGACCGTCCGCAGTTCGGGATTCACCGGCGCTGTCAGAAGCCGACGGATACTGGCCTCGTTCTTGCCGATCTCACGAGCGAGCGCGGCCTTCGACAGGTTACGTTCGGTGCGCAACGCGTCCAGCGTGTTGATCACCGCGTCGATCGCAGCGATCTCGCGCTGCTGGCGCTCAAACTCAGCGCGAAACTCAGGGCTTTCCTGAAGCCGGCGCTGCAGTCGGCGATCGTGATGCCCGGTGTCCAATGGCTGGACCATGCGTTCCAGCGTATCACCAATGCATCAGCGCCGTTGCACTGATGCTACGGACTAGCCAATGATCAGTTCTCCCACAAACAGAATTGGTTGGTGGAAATCAGATCAATCAATCCCTTTTGCAGGCAAAACGTGGTGTCGGTAGCGAAACTGGTGGGCTGGAAGTGTACTTCCCGTCGCCGCGCGAGCGCGTGCCACGCCCGTCACACCACAGGTGCTGTGTAGAGCGTGAAATGGGGAAGTCTGACGAGATCGTGGTAGTCGACCATCAGACGTCCCGCCATCGTGGCGTGATTCAGCGGAAGCACGCGCTCACGCACATGACTCCATGGCACGAGCGGAAACAGCGAGACTTCATCGGCCGTACGACTCTCGCCATCCCATCTCCAGACGATGATCAGCGGCGGCGAGAGCTTGCCGGCAAGCCGCAGGCCCGCAAGCGGCCGCGCGCTCGCTCCGCGGATGCGTGAGCGTTTGGGGGTTTCGACGCTCTTGACCTGTGCCCTGAACTCGCACCGCGAGCACGCGACGTCATAGACCGGCGTAGCTCGGGGCAGATCGATCAGCGCTTTCTCGCAGTAGGGGCACCTGATCTCCGCCAGCACGAACTGCACCGCACGCTCGCCGCTCTCCGTATTGCTGATCGACTTGGCCACGCTGCCCGCCTGCTACGTTGCGATCCGTCGTGGGAGGGTGCTCAGGTAGCCCCCGGTTGGCTTGCGGACGTGCCGCCGGTAGTCGGCGTCGGAGAAGACCTGTCCGGAAGGCTTGTCCATCCCGTTGATGACGACGATCTGCGGCCCTGCGAAGCCGCGCTCCGCAAGCTCTTTCGGTGGTGGTGGAGCGCGGCGCATGGCCTCGAGCACGGCGAAAATCGTCGCCTCCACTTTGTCGGGGCATCGGGTCGGGAAGTCGTCGGCCGGAACCCGGCCGTCAGCGGCTCTGTAGTAGACGACGCCCCAGGGCATCGCTGGAATGTAGGAGACCGCCAGGACGCGTCGGCGCGCTACGCCACACGCGTCTGTGATGTCCTGTGTCCTACAAGGTCGTCCTGCTGATAATGCGAATCAGTCCCTTTTGCAGGCGAAAAGCGATGTGGGTAGCAATCGAAGCCGCCCGAGGACGGACGAAGGGCCGAGTGGCCGAGCGGGCCGGGCGCACATCGGTAGCCCGGCCGCCGCGCGGTCGCTATCTGAAGTTCAGCGTCTGCGTTTGTTCCGGTGCGCCGAAGCTGCCCACGAGCGTGAGCGTTCCCACTCTGCACAGGCCGCTGGGTGCGAATTCAGTTCTCGGTCGGACTTCTAGCGGTTCCCATGTGCCTCTGTTGATGACGAATAGCGTTTTGACGATCCCCTTGTATCCGCACAGCGCTTCCTGTATGAACCCGGCTTCGTTTCTGCCTGCCGCTTCGGGGAAGCTCAATAGCGCGCCGTTAATCGATCCGGGCGCGACGCCTTCCCCGGGTTCTCTGCCGGCGGCCGGTAGGACCATGTCCATCTCGATGTTCCAGGGCAGTCCGCCGGCGGTCAGCCCGCAGGCGGCCGATTCCACTCTGGTGATGTGGCCGATGACTCTCGGAAGCGCGTTGTTGAGTCTCCCGCCGGTCAAGTCACCGCTGAGTGTCATGTTGCATTCAGCGAACAAGCCGCCTCTCGGTTCCCGGAAGGTGACTCTCCCCGACGATATCTGACGTATTTCTTCTCTTCTGGCGCCGGTGATTTCAAGCGACGTCCATGCGGATGCGCACGCCGCCAGCGTCGCCAGTGCGACGGTCGTGATTGCCACGACGCGCAGGACCCGTCCCATCATGTCGTTCCCCCTCGTTCTCTGGCGCCCAAGCGCGCCGTTTTCAGGATAGCCGGGCGGCGGCCGCACCGACCAGCGCCTCGCAGCCCGGCTCGTGGCACTCTGCCAGCGAGGATGAGCAGGCTGCTGGAGCGGGAGCGAGAGCTGGCCGAGCTTGACGCGATGGCCGCCGAGGCGCGGGCCGGCACCGGCCGGCTCGTCGTCGTCGAGGCGGCTGCGGGCCTCGGCAAGACGCGACTGCTGCAGGCTGCGCGTGAGCGCGGTCGCGCGGCCGGAATGCGGGTGCTGGTCGGGCGCGCCACCGAGCTGGAGCGCGACTTCCCGTTCGCGCTCCTGCGCCAGCTGTTCGAGCCGACGCTCGCGGCGCTCGAGGAGCCGGCGCGGGAGGCGCTGTTCGACGGGGCAGCGGGTGCGGCACGCGGCGCGCTCGGCTTCGGCCGCCGCGAAGGGCACGCCCAGCCGTCGGCCGACGCGTTCGCGGTTCTCCACGGCCTCTACTGGCTGACGGCCGCGCTCGCCGAGCAGCAGCCGCTGCTGCTGGCGCTCGACGACGCGCACTGGTCCGACGCCGCATCCCTGGACTTCGTGCGCTTCCTCGTCCCCCGGTTGGACGAGCTGCCGGTGCTGCTCGCGCTCGCCTGCCGCCCCCACGAGGCCGGTGCCGAGACGAGCCTCGCGCGGATCGCGACCGACGCGCTGGCGCAGCGGCTCACGCCCGGCACGCTCAGCTCCGGCGCCACCGCCGTGCTGCTCGCCGAGGAGCTTGCGCAGCAGGAGCCGGAGGCAGCGTTCGCCGCCGCCTGCCACGACGTCAGCGGCGGCAACCCGTTCCTGCTGCGCGAGCTGGCGCGGACGCTGGCGGCCGAGCACGTCTCCCCCGTCGCCGAGCAGGTCTCGCGCGTGCGGGAGCTCGTCCCCGAGCGGGTGACGCGCACGGTGCTGGTGCGCCTGGCGCGGCTCTCCCCCGAGGCGCAGCGCGTCGCGCGCGCGGTCGTCGTGCTCGGCGACGACGCCGACGACGCGCTCGTGGCGGAGCTGGCCGAGCTCGACGAGGAGGTGGCCGCGCGCGGCGCCGACGAGCTGCGCGCCGCCGCGATCCTCGACGCAGAGGTGCAGCTCCGCTTCGTCCACCCGCTCGTCCGGGCCGCGCTCGACGCCGAGCTGGCGGCCGGCGAGCGTGCGGCGATGCAGGCCCGCACGGTGGAGCTGCTGCGCGGACGCGGCGCGAGCGCACAGCAGCTTGCGACGCATCTGGTCGCGACCGCGGCCCGCGGGCAGCGCGCGACGGTCGAGACGCTGCTCGAGGCGGCCCGGACGGCGCTCGCGACCGGAGCGCCGCGCTCGGCGCTCGCCTACCTGCAGCGTGCGCTGCGGGAGCCGCCGCCGGACGACCTGCGCCCCAGGATCCTCAGCTCGCTCGTGACCGGTGGCATCCGCGCGCCCGACCCGGCACTGTTCGCGGCCGTCCTGCCCGACGTGCTGGGAGCGTTGGAGCAGGATCCCGCGCTGTACCTGCGCTGGGGCGGCAAGGTGAGCACCTGGATGATCCTCAACGGCCGCTCCGCGGATGCGCTGCCGCTGCTCGAACGCGCGATCGCGGTCGCCAACGACCAAGGCGACGTCGAGGCCGCGTTTCGCATGGAGGCGCGACTGAACCTGCTCGCGCGCCGATCGCTCCCCGCCGCGCGTGCGCGCCTGCTGCCGTACCTCGACCGGATCCCGCCCGACAGCGCGAGCGGACGTCTCGCCGCCGCCCTCGAGGCGGAGTGGCACGCGTTCGACGGCACCGCCGAAGACGCGATCGCAGCGGCCCGGCGAGCGCTCGCGCACGACGGCGCCATCTTCCTCGAGCAGCCGGAGTTCTTCTCGCCGGGCCGTCCCGTGCTCGCGTTGCGCCACGCGGACCGACCGGACGAGGCGCAGCGCGCCGCCGAGCAGGCACTCGCCTACGCGCGGCAGCGCAGCGCGACGCCCGAGCTGATCGCGGCCCTGTGGATGATGGGCGGGGCGGCAGTGACGCGCGGCGACCTCGCCGCGGCCGAGGCGGACATCCGTCAGGCGCTCGACATCGCACGCCTCGGCCGGCTGCGGAGCGCCGAAGTGGTCGTACGGACGGTGCTCGCCGGCGTGCTCGTCCTGCGCGGGGAGCTCGAGGCCGCCGATGCCGAGATCGCGGCGGGCAGTCTGACCGGGCAAGTCCGGGACGGCTTCGCATTCGCGCTCGCGCTGGCCGCGCGTGGCCACCTGCGCTACGAGCAGGGACGGCTGGACGAGGCCGCCACCGACCTGCTCGAGCTCGATCGCCTCTCGAAGGGCTGGGGCGTGATCGGGTCACCGGCCCCGCCCGCGCGCATCCTCGCGGCGCGCGTGCTCGCGGCGCTCGGGGATCGCGAGCGCGCGCGCCCGAAGGCGGAGGCGGCGCTCGCGCACGCGCGACGCTGGGGCGCCCCGACGCTGCTCTCGTACGCGCTGTGCGCGCTCGCGATGACCGTCGATGGCAGCGAGCGGCTCGCAACGCTCGAGGAGGCGGTTGCCGTGGTCGACGCCTCGCCGGCGCGGCTCGCGCGCGCGGAGGCGCTCGCCGATCTCGGCGGCGCGCTGCGCCGCGCCGGCCGCCGCGCCGACGCGCGCCCGCTGCTGCGCGAGGCGCTCGAGCTGGCGCGCCGCTGCGGCGCCGCGCTGCTTGCGAAGCGCGTCTACGAGGAGCTGAGCGCGACGGGCGAGAAGGTGCGTGCCTACACCCCGATCGGCGTCGAGTCGCTCACCCCGAGCCAGCGACGGGTGGCGGAGCTGGCGGCGAGCGGGATGACGAACCGCCAGATCGCGCAGTCGCTGTTCGTGACCGTCAAGACCGTCGAGACGCACCTCGCGGCGGCCTACGACAAGCTCGGGATCCGCTCGCGCCAGCAGCTGCCGGAAGCGCTGCGGGAACGGGGGGCGCCTCACGGTGACACTCACCGCATGTAGCCGGGGCACGGTACCTCCGACGTCGTCGTCGCGCTCGGCGTCGGCCGCGGATATGCGGCGAACAGCTGCACGCTGTAGTGCTTGGACGCCGAGCAGCTCGGCAGCGTGAACAGCGACGCGTCCGCGCGCTGGCGCCGGACGCAGCGACCGCCGCGACCGCGCGCCAGGCACGTACCCCTGCGGATCGTGAGCGTGTGCACCGTCGCGTCGACCTGCGCGCGGGACACGTGGAAGCCGTTGATGGGGCCGGTGTAGATCGCGAGCTTGAGGCCATAGAGCCCGTCGGGGGAGGGGTCGGAGAGGAAGTTCTCCCGCTCGAGGGCGTGGACGCCTGCGACGACGGGGTATCTGTGGACGATCGCCGATCGCGGGTCCGCCGCGCCGAGTGCTGCAAGGCCTGCAACCGCGCCGGGTATCGTGCCGGCGCTCAGGAAGAGCGAGAAGCGGAACGGGACCGGGTCGGTCAGGACGCTCACCGCTGCGCGCGCGTCGACCAGCCCGGTGCCGCTGCCGAGACGGGCGCGCATGCACGTACGCACGTTGACGAGCGCGACGTGGTCCCGCTTCGCGTGGCTGCGCGCCAGCTCGCGCGCGAACACGCCGAGATGCGCGAGGCGCACGTCGAACGGCACGCCCGTGGGACGCGCGTCGAGCGCGGAGCGCAGCGCGCCACCGTCGCACCGGTAGCGCGCGGTCAGGAACGCCGGGTTCAAGCGCACGCCGGCCGGCAGCCGCAGCTCGAACGCGGTCGGCGTCGGCGGCACCGCCCCGGTCGTGTCGAACCGCCGCAGGTGCAGGCGCACGGTGAGGTCCTCTGGGTGCGAGCCCGTCACCTGAAAGCTGAACTGCTGCACGGGCTCGGCTTGCGCAATCCCCGCGCCGAGCAGCGCCATCGCAACGATGACGACGAACATCGCCCCGACAACCAGTGTTTCAACGAGCCGCTTCATGGCACGCTCCTCTCATGTGGGACGAGTATCTGCGTCGGCATCGGTGACCGCCACCGGGTGACCACCCTGGACTCGACCCTGAGACGGGACGCCGCCGCGCGCCTCCCTGCCCGCTACTCAAAACGTTGGTAGCCTCGACGGCCTGCCGTCGCCGACCCTGGGAGCGCCATGACCGCGAGACTGCTGCGCACCGCGACCGTTCTGGTGCTGCTGATCGGCCTCGCGGCCGCGTCGGCGTCGGCCGACACGATTCGGGTGCAGAGCACGACGGACACCGTCGACGCCGGGCTCGTGGACGGGCTGCTGCAGCCGCTCTACGCGCAGGTGCAGCCGGGGGATTCGCTGCAGTACACGCCCGTCGGCACGGGCGCGGCGCTCCAGCATGCGCGCGACGGCCTCGCCGACGTCGTGATCACGCACGCGCCGTCGCTCGAGCAGCAGTTCGTCGCCGACGGGTTCTCGCTCGAGCCGTCCGGGCGCGCGATCTTCTACTCCGACTACGTGATCGTCGGCCCGACCGGCGACCCGGCGGGCGTCAAGGCGACGGCGCCGCACGACGCGATCTCGGCGCTCGAGGCGATCGCCGCCGCGGGCGCGGGCGGCACGGCGACGTTCGTCTCGCGCGGCGACAACTCCGGCACGAACGTGCAGGAGCAGATCATGTGGGGGCTGACGAGCACCGTCACGAAGCAGATCGCGTCGAACGCGGGCAGCGCGACGAACCGCTACGAGCCGGGCAGCGGCGGCACGTACCCCACGTGGTACGGGAAGACGAACAAGGGCCAGGCGGCCAACCTGCTGGACGCCGACGCGTGCAGCGCCGGCACCTATCCCAACGGCGGCTGCTACACGATGGTCGACCGCGGGACGTTCAACAAGGCCGTCGACACCGGCACCGTGACGCACCTCGCGATCGTCAGCCAGCGCAACACCGCCGCTGCACGCGGCGGCAAGGACCTGCTCGTCAACCCGTTCAGCGTCTACATCGTGAACCCGGAGAAGATCGCCGCCGTCGACCCGCTGGCACCGGCCGTGAACGTCGCGGCCGCGCAGCGCTTCGTCGCGTTCCTCACCTCCCGCCGCTTCCAGGACGCGGTCGACACGTTCCCGACGACGACGGACCCCGCGTTCCACGCCGACGCGTTCCCCCTCGTTACCCGCACCTCGCCGCTGGCGCCGACCGCGACGGCCGGCGCGAAGCTGACGCTGAGCCTCGTGCTCGCGAACCGCCAGCCGGGCGCGCCGCCCGTCGCCGGGATGCCGGTGCAGCTCCAGCAGTCGACCAACGGCGGCACGACCTGGACCGATACGGGCCCCTCGCGGCTGACGGACGCCTCCGGCGAGGTGACGCTCACGCCGACGATCGCGCGCACGACCGCCTACCGCGTGAGCCTCCCGCGCTTTCAGACGACCAGCTGGAACGCGTTCAGCCCCAGCACGCAGGAGCTCGGCGTCGTCAGCGTCGCCGCAGCGCCTCCCCCCACCAAGCTCGACCGCGTCGCGCCGAACCTCAGCCGGCTCGCGCTGAAGCGCACGCTGCTGACGCTGCGGATCACCGAGCCGGGCACGCTCGAGGCGACGATCGCCAAGCGCATCGTCCGGCGCGTGCGGCGCCATGGCCACGTGCACACGCGCGTGACGTTGCGCACCGCCCGAACGGTGACGCTGACCGTCACGCACAAGGGCCTCGTCACGCTGCGCTGGAAGCGACCGCTGCCGCCCGGCACGTACCGCATCACGCTGCGGGCGACCGACGCCGTGGGCAACGTCCGCGTCCACCGAGCCGTGTTCCGCGTCAAGCAGCGGGACCATCTGCGTCGATGACCGGCGGCGCGCGGCGGACGCTCGTGCTGGGCGCCGCGGCGGCGGCGCTCGCCGCCGCGACGCCTTCACCGGCGAGCGCGGCGGGCGGGGTGCGCGTCACCGTCAACGGCCACCCCGGCCCGCGCCTGCCGCCCACGCTGCTCGAGGACAACGTCGACGTGCGGCGCGACACCCCATCCACGACGCGCACGGCAGACCTGCGGGAGACGCGCGACGGCCACGGCGGGACCTCGGCGGCGCTGCTCGCGACGCTGGCCGGGCTCGACCCGGCGCATGTCGTCACGCTGGCGGTCGAGCGGCCGGGCACACGCGGATCGGTCGTGCTCACGAACGCGGAGATCGTCGGCGGCTTCGGCGGCGACCCGCTCGGGGTGCGTGAGGCGACGTTCGATCCCGCCTACAACGACGGGAGCGAGGTCCGCTTCTTCCGGCCGCTGCGCATGCTGGCCACCGGGCTGGACGTCAACGAGCCCGACGCGCTCGACCCGCCGCGCAACACCGACCTGCTCGTCGACCTCACGACCGACGGGCCCGTGCTGACGGTCAGCGCCCACGCCGACCCGGCTCAGGCGGCGGCCGGAACGCCGGTCAGCTTCAGCGCAGCGGTCGCACCGGCGAGCCTCGGCACGACGTTCGCCTGGGACTTCGGCGACGGCGACGCCACGACCGCGAGCGACGCCGTCGAGCACGTCTACACGACCGACGGCAGCTACGACGCCGCCGTCACGGCGTTCACACGCGACGGCGGCAGCGGCACCGCGCTCGTGCACGTGCGCATCGGCGCGCCAAGCGGCGGCACGACCGGGCGCGCCGGCGGCGGCCACGGCAGCCCGCAGGCCTCCTCCACGGGCGCCGCGCGCGGCGGCGCGGTGCAGGCCACGGCGCACCGCGGGGCGCGCGGACGTAAGGTCGCGCGCGTGCAGGACCAGCCAAGCGCACCGGCAGCCACGCCCTCCGCATCGACGCAGACGACGAGCCAGGCGGCCACGCCGCCCAGCACCGCCCGGCACGCCGCGCGACGCGACGGGGACGGCGTGCAGCGCTCGCACACTGGATCCACCGGCAGCGCACGCGCGACCGTCTCCGGCGTCCTGCTGACCTCGACCGGGAGCGCCCTCGCACCCACGTTGGCGCATGTGTCGCTCGAGCGCCGCGACGCGGCGGCCCGCGCCGCGGCGCCCGCCGCGCGGTCGCTCGGCTGGTGGCTGCTCGGCGGCCTCGGGCTTGCCGCCCTGCTCGGCCTCGGCGTGGCGCGCGAGTCGGGGCTGCGCCTGACGCGGCGGCTGCGGGTCGCATGATCGTCGCGGCCGCGATCGAGGACGTCGTCTTCGACGTCGCCAGCGCGTTGCGGATCCCCGTGCTGCTGCTGGCGTTGGCTGCGCTCGCCGTCGTGCTGGTCGAGCTCGGCGCGCTGGCGGTCGAGCTGCTGCGGCGCCGGCGCCACGATCCCGCCGCATTGGAGCAGGCCGCGCTCGACGCCGCCGCGGCGCTGCGCGACGGCGACCGCGCCGGCGCGGCGACGGCGCTGGGCCGCGTCGTCTCCGGCGAGCGGATGGAGCGCGCGATCGCCCGCGTGCTGCGCCACGCCGACACGCCCGGCGCCGCGAACCCGCTCGCGAAGGCACTCGCCGACTACGACCTCGAGTCGCTGCGGCGGCTGGAGCGCACGCGGCTGCTCGTGCGCGCCGGCCCGGCGCTCGGGTTGATGGGCACGCTGATCCCGCTCTCCCCCGCGCTGGCGGGGCTTGCGAGCGGCAACGTGACGCAGCTGACCGACAACCTGCGCGTCGCGTTCAGCGTCACCGTGCTCGGGCTGATGGTCGGGGCGATCGCCTTCGGGATCTCGCTCGTGCGCGACCGCCTCTACGCGCAGGACCTCTCCGACCTGGAGTTCCTCGCCGCCAGCGTCGAGGCTCCGACGGCGACGACGACAGCGACGGCGGTCGCATGATCCGCGTCACGCCGCGCGCGCAGCGCCGCAGCGACCGTGCGGGCGACCCGCTCGACGGGCTCGTGAACATGTTCGACCTCGGGATCGTGCTCGCGGTCGCGTTCCTGCTGGCGACGCTGCAGTCGGTGCACCTGACCGACCTGCTCACCAAGCGCAGCGTCACGCTCGTGCGCCAGACGGCCGCGGGCCAGGCGATCATCGTCAAGCGCGGCGACCAGCTCAAGACGCTCACGCTCAGCCGGCAGCACGCGGCCGGGGTCGGCGCGCGGGTCGGCTCGGTCTACCGCCTGCCCGACGGCCGCCTCGTCTACGTCCGCAGGCCCTGACCGATGGGCGACCCGGAGCTCGTCGCGACGACCCTGCGCACGCTGCGCCTCGGGCTGGAGTCGACCGCGCTCGCGACGCTCGCCGGGCTGCCCGTCGGCTGCGTGCTCGGGCTCGCGCGCTTCCGCGGCCGCGGCGTCCTGCTCGGCACGTTCAACGCGGGCATCCGCACCCCGCCGGTCGCGCTCGGCGTGCTGCTGTGGCTGCTGCTGTGGCCCGACTCGCGCTGGGGCGGCGGCCTGCTGTCGGGGCTCGGCTGGATCTACACGCTCAACGCGGTGATCCTGGCCCAGACGCTGCTGGTGCTGCCGATCGTCGTCGCGCTGACGGCGGCGGCGGTGCAGCGCGTGCCGGACGGCCTGCTCGACCAGGCGCGCGCGTTCGGCGCGCCGCGCGCGCGGCTGGCGTTGCTCGCCCTGCGCGAGGCGCGCGTCGGCGTGCTGGCCGCGCTGATCGCCGCGCTCGGCACGGCGATCGCCTCCGTCGGCGCGATCCTCGTCGTCGGCTCCTCGCTCGGCAACGCGACGCTCGCGACCGGCGCGCTGACACGCTGGAGCAGCGGCGGACAGGACGGGCGCGCGGTCGCCTACGGCAGCGTCCTGCTCGGCCTGTTCCTCGTGCTGGCCGCCGTGCTGACCTCGCTCCAACACAGGCGCAGCGGATGGATCCCGGGCCGCGCGTCCTGAGCGCTGCGGCGCTCGTCGTCGGTCGCGGCGACCGGGTGCTGATCGACGCGCTCGACCTCGAGCTGCGCCGCGGCGAGGTCGTCGCGGTGCTCGGCCCCAACGGCGTCGGCAAGTCGACGCTGCTGGCGGTGCTCGCCGGTCTGCTGCCCGCGGCCGGCGGGCGTCTGGAGCGCCACGGCCGCGTCGCGGCGGCGCTGCAGGCGCCCGCGCTCGCGCGCCGCAGCGTGCGCGCCAACGTCGAGGCCGCGCTCGCGTGGTGGGGCGTCCCGCGCACCGAGCGCCGCGCACGCGCGGACGCCGCGCTCGCGCGCCTGGGCGCCGAGCGCCTCGCGGAACGCCCGGCCGGCGAGCTCTCAGGCGGCGAGGCGCGCCGCGTGCACCTCGCCCGCGCGCTCGCGCTGGACGCCGACGCGCTGCTGCTCGACGAGCCGTTCGCCGGCCTCGACGCGCCGACGCGTGCGGACCTGCTGCACGACGCCGCCGCGGTCCTGCGCGATCCGCGCCGTGCGACGCTGCTCGTGCTGCACGATCGCGCCGAGGCGTGGGCGCTCGCCGACCGGCTGCTGATCCTGCTCGACGGCCGGCTCGCCGCCGAGGGACCGCCGGCGCAGGTGCTCGAGCAGCCGCCGAGCATCGCGGTCGCCGCCTTCCTCGGCTTCAGCGGCCGCATCCAGGAACGCGACGGGAGCGTGCGCTGCCTGCGCCCGGCGCAGGTCGCGCTGCACCCCGACGGAGAGCTCGCCGGGACCGTTCGGCGCCGCATCCCGGAGGAGGACGGCGTGCTGTGCGAGGTCGCGGTCGACGGCGGGCACGTGCAGGTGCGCGCAGCGCATCCCGGGCCGCGCGAGGGCGAGACGGTGCGCCTGCGGGCCGAGCCCGGCATGCGCTTCGCGCGGGAGCGCTGAGCTCGTGCACTTCTTGCTCGAGCTGCTCTCCCAGGCGCTGGACCGGATCTTCAGCAGCGACGCGGCGCTGCTGGCGACGACCTGGCGCACGCTCGCGCTCGCGTTCGCCTCGACCGCGATCGCGCTCGCGCTCGGCCTGCCGCTCGGGCTGCTGCTCGCTGATGCGCGGACACGTGGGCGCCGCGCGGGGCTCGTCGTCGCGAACGCCGGTCTCGGCCTGCCGCCGGTCGTGCTCGGCATCTACCTCGCGCTGGCGCTGCTGCCGGGCGCGCCGCTCGGCGGGTTGCACTGGACGTACACGCTCGCGGCGATCGTGCTCGCGCAGACGCTGCTCGCGCTGCCGCTCGTCGCCGCGCTGACCGCCGCCGCCGTGCACGCGCTGCCCGACGGCCTGCTCGACCAGGCGCGCGCGTTCGGCGCGCCGCGCGCGCGACTGGCGCTGCTCGCCCTGCGCGAGGCGCGCGTCGGCGTGCTGGCGGCCGTGATCGCCGCGCTCGGCTCGGCCGTCGCGGAGGTCGGCGCGGTCGTGATCGTCGGCGGCAACATCCGCGGCCAGACGAGCACGCTCGCCTCGACCGTGCTGCTCGACCTCGCCGCCGGCGACCCGGCCGGTGCGACGGCCGACGTGCTGGTGCTGCTCGCGGTCGTGCTCGCGCTCGGGCTGGCGCTGACGCTCGTCCAGCAGCGGGGCGCGCGCGCACGGCGGAGCGTCGCTCGATGAGCGACCCGCCGATCGACCGCCGCACGCTGCTGCGCAACGGCGCGGTCGCGCTGCTCGGCGCCGGCATGACGAGCGCGCTGGCGGCCTGCGGCGATGCGACGGGCACGCTGGGCCCGCACGACGAGGCGGTCGCGCGGCGCAGTATCGCGATCGACTACGCGTCCTACTACCCGCCGGTCGCCGACCTGCGGCGGCTCGTCGAGCAGCGCGCGCACGCACGCGCAGCGGCCGTCACGTTCAGCGACGACGCGGCCGGTGTGGCGGCGCAGCTCGCCACGCTCAGCCGCTGGAGCGGCCCCCGCGGCGGCTTCCGCGTCGTCGTCGTGGCCCCGTTCGACGTCGCGGCGGTCGCTCCGGTCGCGCGCGCCGTGCTCGCGCGCGGCATCGACGTCGTCTCCTACCTGACGCCGCTGCCGCAGCAGACCGCCGGCATCGTCGTCGACCCGCAGCGCTGCGGGCGGCTGCTGGCCGCCGACGTCGCCGCCTGGGGGCGGCGGGTGCTCGGCGGGCACGGCAGCGCGCTGCTCGTGCGCCCTCCCACCCGTGCGGCCGTGCCCGATCCGTTCGCGCCGCTCGCGGCGCGCAGCGAGCGGGCGCTGCTCGACGAGCTCGGCCGCCGCGCGCCGGGCGTCGAGCCGGTCGCGGCGACCGCGGCGCAGGGCGCTGCCGACGCGCAGGCCGCGGTCGCGCGCGCCCTGCGCGACTACCCGAGCACGCGCATCGTGCTGTGCTGGAACGACGCCACCGCGACCGGCGCCGCCGCCGCGCTCGGCGAGCACTTCCCCCCGCGCGAGCATCCCCGCCTCTATTCCGGCGGCGTCGCAGCGGCGGGGATCTCGACGCGTGCGACGCTGCGAGCGCTGGGTCGTGACGGGATTTTGCGCTGCCTCGTCGCGCCGCGGCTGGGCGACCTCGCCGACGCGCTCGTCGAGCTGCCCTACGCGCTCCTGCACGGCCGTCCCGCGCACGACGTCCGGGTGCCGGCGCGCGCGCTCGGCAGCGCCGCGCCGCGGTCGATCGCCGCGTACGCCCGCGACTACGCGCCAAACGGCTGACGCTCCGACGCTCCAGTGGGTACGTATGCTGCGCGCGTGCGGACGAAGAAGGACCTCCTCCCCGGCGAGTGGGCGGTGCTCGCCCTGCTGTGCGAGCGCCCCGCTCACGGTTACGCGATCGCGTCCGCGATGGCGCCCGACGGGGACGTCGGCGAGATCTGGTCGCTCAGCCAGCAGCACACCTACCGCACGCTGAGCACCCTGCAGGCGCTCGGTCATCTCGAGGTCAGCGCGGTCACGCCGGGGGCCGGCGCACCGCGCCGCACGGAGCTGACGGCGACGCCGGAGGCGAAGCGCATGGTCTCGCGCTGGCTCCGCACCCCCGAGCGCCACATCCGCGACCTGCGCCCCGGCCTCCTGCTCAAGCTCCACCTGCTCCGGCGCCGCGGCCGCTCGCCGCTCCCGCTGCTCGAGGCGCAGCGGAACCTGCTCGCACGCACGCTCGCCGAGCTCGCCGCGAGCGACGTCGAGGACCAGCCGACCGCGCTGCTCAACCGCTGGCGCCGCACGATGGCCGCCGCCGCCCTGACGTTCGTCGAGCAGACGATCGCGGACGCGGCGCCCACGGGAACCTGACCTCCCAGCTCGACCCTGGGGGGCGAAGAGCACCCGTCCGCCGCGTCATCGCGTCATGCTCGGAACAAAGGAGTATGCTGGCATACCCATGCAGCGTACGACCGTGAAACTCCCCGACGATCTCGACGCCCGTCTGCGCCATGAGGCGAAGCTGCGCGGGACGACGATCGCCGAGATCACCCGCACGGCGCTCGAGGCCCACCTCGGCGCCACCGGGTCGCGGCGCCGGCTGGGTGCCGCCGCCGCTGGGCGCAGCGGTCGCAGCGACGTCTCCGAGCGCATCGAGGACATCATCCGCTCGGAGACCGCGCCATCGCACTGATCGTCGACGCCGGCCCGTTGTACGCGTACGTCGACGCCGACGACGCGCACCATGCGGCCTGCCTGGAGCTGCTCGAGACGCATCCCGGCCCGCTCGTCGTACCCACGCTCGTCGTGACCGAGGTCGCCTATCTGCTCGCCACGCGCCTCGGCTGGGAGGCGGAGGCGCGCTTCCTCGGCGACCTTGCGAGCGGCGCCTTCACGCTGGAGCCCGTGCACGCCGCCGACCCGCTGCGGATGGTCGAGCTCGTCGCCCGCTACCACGACCTCCCGCTCGGCGCCGTCGACGCCTCCGTCATCGCCGCCGCCGAGCGGCTGGAGGTCGACGCGATCGCGACCGTCGACCGCCGGCACTTCAGCGTCGTGCGGCCACGGCACGCCAAGGCCCTCACGCTGCTGCCGTAGCGCGACGACGGCGCGGTGGCGATCGTCGAGCGGCTCGCCGCGCGCTAGCACGCGTCAAGATCCGACGACGATGGCGGGCTCGTCGAACGTCTGCGCCGGACCGTTCGGCGCGTTCTATGACTTCTACATCGAGCGCCCGCGGCTGGCGCAGGCGATCGGCCACATGGTCTGGGGCGTCGGCCTCGCGGCGTTGTACGCGAGCATGGAGGCGGTCGGCCGGATGCAGGACGGCGCGACGATCCTCGACGTCCCCTGCGGCGGCGGGGTCGCGCTGCGAGCGCTGCGCCCCGAGCAGCGCGTGCGCTACGTCGCGATCGACATCGAGCAGAAGATGATCGACCGCTTCCAGCGCCGCGCCCGCGAGCGCTCGCTGCATCAGGTCGAGCCGCTGCTCGGCGACATGCGCGCGCTGCCGCTGCCGGACGCCTGCGCCGATCTCTGCCTCAGCTACAGCGGCCTGCACATGATCTCCGACCCGGCCGCCGCGATCGCCGAGGTCGTGCGCTGCCTGAAGCCGGGCGGCGAGCTGATCGGGACGACGTTCCTCGCCGCCGGCACGCGCCGGCAGCGCTTCCTGCTCGGACGCGGGCACGACAGCGGCGTCAACGGCCCGTGCCCGCCGACGCAGGACCTGCTGCGCTGGCTGCAGGACGCCGGCATCGACGCTCCGACCGTCTCGCCCGACCGCGGCTTCGCGGTCTTCCGCGGCCGCAAGCGCGCGGGCTGACGCGGCCGCTCACGCCTCCGCCCCACGGTGCTCGTACCCGTCGGCGGTCATTAACCTCACCAAAACGATCGGAAATGTATTATGCTGCCCACGCCATCCCGTCAAAAACGACCAGCTTTATCGGGATTACGAAAGGAGCAGCACCGAAATGAAGGCACGGAACCTGATCGCGCTTGCGGTCGCGGCACTGTTGCTGGTGCCGGCCACGGCCGGCGCGGTCACGTTGATCGGCTCGGGCTCGACGGCGGCTGAGCCGTTCTACCTCGCGCTCTTCAAGGGCTACAAGAAGGTCCGGCCCGACGTGAAGTTCGTCTACACGGCGGACGGCGGCAACGCCGGCGTCAAGGACGTGCAGCAGGGCAAGAGCCAGTTCGCCGGCAACGCCCGCCCGCCGCTGCCCAGCGACGCCGGCACGACCTACGTCAAGGGCTTCCTCGACGGCCTCTGCATCGTCGTGAACCCCGCCAACAAGCTGACGAACATCACGACGGCGCAGACGCGCGACATCTACACGGGCGTCACGACGAACTGGAGCTCCTTCCCGAAGTCGAGGCTCCACACGACGATCGCGCCCGTCGGGCGCGACTCCAACGGTGGGACGTACAACTTCTTCCTCCAGTCGGTGCTCAACAACGCGCCGCCGGCCTCGACGGTCAACGCGCTGCTGTCCGACGGGCTCGTGGCCAACGCGGTCCAGACGAACCCGAACGCGATCGGCTACAACGGCCTCGCCTACGTGCAGGGCAACAGCACGCTGAAGGCGCTCAGCCTCGACGGCGTGCCGTGCGCGCCGGCGAACGTCAAGACGTTGGAGTACCCGCTCTCGCGGTACATCTTCTTCGTCCTGCCGCAGAGCAACCCGAACGCCGACGTCGAGAAGTTCATCGACTGGGTGCGCACGAGCCCGGAGGCCGGGGCGATCATCGCCAAGACCGGCGGCGTGCCCGCGTTCAACAAGGCGGCGCCGGTGAAGTGCAAGAAGGGCTTCAAGAAGAAGAAGTCGCACGGCAAGGTGAAGTGCGTCAAGAAGAAGAAGGCGAAGAAGCGGCGGTAGTGAGCGCGGACGCACTCCCATACGAGGAGGCATCGCCGCGCTGGCCCGACCGGCGTGTCGAGCGGTTGCTCGGCGCGCTGGTCGGCGCGCTGCTCGCGCTCGTGGCCACGCTGCTCGTCGTCGTGCTGGCGCGCGCGTGGCCGTCGTTCGCGCACAACGGCCTCGGGTGGTTCGGCGCCGGCGGCAACGTCGACCACGAGCTGCAGGCGATCTTCCTCTCCGGCGACGTCGGCGGCACGCCCGTCTACACGCTGCACGCCTGGCCGCTGCTGTGGAGCACGTTCCTGATCACCGGCGGCGCGGTCGTGCTCGCGTTCGTCTCCTCCCTGTTCGTCGCGGTCTTCGCGGTCGAGTTCGCGCCGCCGTGGATGCGCGCGCTGCTGGACCCGACGATCCGCCTGCTCGCGAGCGTCCCGTCGGTGATCTACGGGCTGCTCGGCGTGCTCGTGCTCGTGCCGTTCCTCGGCAACCACGTCATCAGCGAGCAGCAGAAGGCCTCGGTCGCGTACATCGTCTCCCTGAGCGGCTACGGGCTGATCGCGGCCGTGCTCGTGCTGACGGTGATGATCGCGCCGCTGATGGTCGCGATCTTCTCCGACGGCCTGCGCACCGTCCCCTCCGGCTGGCTCGAGGGCTCGCTGGCGCTCGGCGTCAACCGCTGGCGCACGTTCTGGAAGATCGCAGTGCGGACCGCGCGTCCGGCGTTCGTCGCCGGCACGGTGCTCGCGACCGCGCGGGCGCTCGGCGAGGCGGTGATGCTCGCGATGGTCGCCGGCTCAGTCGGCTTCTCCCCCAACCCGGCCGACGGCCTCGTGTTCCTGTTCGAGCCCTCGCGTCCGCTGGCGGCGACGATCCTCTCGAACTCCGACGGCCTCAGCGCGCCGCCGATGCGCGCGACGCTGTTCGCGCTGGCCGCCGTGCTGCTCGTCTCCGCCGCGCTGCTCTCGCTCGCCGGCTACGCGGCGAAGCAGCCGCTGAAGCGCTACGGGATCCAGGCATGAGGGCGCTGAGCGACCGCGCCGGCCTGCTGCTGTGCTGGGCGCTCGGGCTGCTGTTCTGCGCGATCGCCGCGGCGATCGTGATCTTCATGCTCGTGCAGGGGATCCGCTACGTGCGGCCTGCGCTGCTCGTCACGCACCCGACCGCCGGCTTCGGTGAGCAGGACAGCGGCGGCTTCCTCGACCCGCTGATCGGGACGGTGCTCGTCGCCTGCATCGGGATCGCGATCGCGCTGCCGCTCGGCATCGCGACGGCGGTGTGGCTGAGCGAGTTCGGGCGCCCGTTCGGGCTCGCGCGCGCGGCCGAGTCGGCGATCGAGATGGTCGCCGGCACGCCCGCGATCGTGCTCGCGCTGTTCGGCACGCTCGTCTTCTCGACGCCCGCCCTCGGCTTCCTCTCGCGCAGCTCCGGCGGCGTCGTCTTCGGGCGCTCGTTCTTCGCCGCCGGCGCGATGCTCTCGCTCGTGGCGCTGCCGCTCGTCGTCGGTTCGACGCGCGAGGGGCTGCAGGCGATCCCCGCGCACGTGCGCGAGGCCTCCTACGCCGTCGGCAAGACGAAGGCGGCGACGATCCGCCGCATCCTGCTGCCGGCCGCACGGCCGAACGTCGTCACCGGGACGATGCTCGGGATCGGGCGCATCATCGGCGACACGGCGATCGTCGTCGTGCTGCTCGGCGCGACGCTGACGCTCAACGGCGCCGGCGGGGTGCCCGGCCTCAGCACGCTGCGCGGCACCGGCGGCACGCTCACGAGCTACGTCTACCGCAACTCGCCGACGGGCGAGGGCAACCAGCCGCAGAAGGCCTACGCGGCGGCGTTCGTGCTGCTGGCGATCGTGCTGGCGCTCAACGTCGCCGTCGACGTCGTCAAGCGCCGCGCGAGGAGGCACGCATGGAGTACCTGAGCCCACCGCCCGTCCGCCGCCTCTCGCTCGACCAGGAGGCGGCGAGCGTGCTCGCGGCCGTCCCGGAGCGTGTCGAGGAGGCCGCACCGTCGTTCGTGAGCGCCCCACGGCGACGCGTTGCGCCCTCGACGTTCGCGATCGACCGCATGGCCGTCGAGCACGTCTCGATCGCCTATGCCGGCAAGCCGGCGGTGCGGGAGGTCTCGCTGCCGATCCGCCAGGGCGAGGTGCTCGCGCTGATCGGCCCCTCCGGCTGCGGCAAGACGACGCTGCTGCGCTCGCTCAACCGCCTCACCGAGCTGGGGCGCGCCACGACCCTGACCGGCCGCATCACGCTCGACGGCAGCGACATCCGGGCGCTCGAGCCGACCGCGCTGCGCCGGCGCGTGACGATGGTCTTCCAGCAGCCGAACCCGTTCCCGATGAGCGTCTTCGACAACGTCGCCTACGTGCTGCGCGAGCAGGGCTCGCGGCGCCCGCGCAGGCAGGCGCTGCGGCGCGCGGTGCAGGACGCGCTGCAGCGCGCCGGGCTGTGGGAGGAGGTCAAGGACGACCTCGACCATCCCGCGCTGCGGCTCTCCGGCGGCCAGCAGCAGCGCCTCTGCATCGCGCGTGCGCTCGCCGCCCAGCCGGAGGTGCTGCTGCTCGACGAGCCGTGCTCGGCGCTCGACCCGCGCTCGACCGAGACGATCGAGGAGCTGATCGTGAAGCTGCGCGAGGAGGTCGCGGTCGTGATCGTCACGCACAACCTCCAGCAGGCGTTCCGGATCGCCGACCACGTCGCCTTCATGTACCTCGGCGAGCTCGTCGAGTACGGGCCTGCCAGCCAGCTGTTCCGCGCCCCGCGCGAGCAGCGTACCCAGGACTACGTGAGCGGTGCGTTCGGCTAGCGCCATCGCGCTGACGCTGCTCGGGGCCGCCGCGCTCGCCGGCTGCGCCACGACGCAGCAGCTCAGCGCGCGCGCCGGGGTGCGCGCGCAGCGCACGCTCGCGAGCCGCCGGGCGCTGTTCGTCACGCACGTCAACCGCGACGTCGCGGTGCTCGCTGCGACGCTCGTGCATGGCCGCCACGGCCGCGCCGCCGTCGTGGTGCGCCTGCGCAACCGCCGCGGGGCGGCGGTGAGCGACCTGCCGTTGAGCGTCGGCGTGCGGCTGCCCGGCGGACGCCTCGCCGTGCTGAACCGCCGCGGCGGGCTGCCGTACTTCCAGACGCACGCGCCGGTGCTGCCCGCGCGCGCGACGGTCACGTGGGTCTTCCTCGCGCGGCGGCCGATCCCCTCCGGCGCACGGCCGTTCGCGCGCGTCGGGCGCCCGGTCCCGCACCCGCCCACGCGCGTGCGGGCGCTGCCGCAGCTCGACGTGAGCGTGGCGCACCGACGGGAGCGCGCCTCGGTCGCCGCGACGCTCGTCAACGACTCCGACGTGCCGCAGTACGACCTCGACGTCTACGCCTGGGCGGCCCGCGGGCACCGCGTCGTCGCGGCCGGGCGCGTGCGGGTCCCCCACCTCGGCACGCACGCGCGGCGGACGCTCGCGATCCCGCTGGTCGGCGACGCGCACGGCGCCGACGTGCACGTCGCCGCGCCCCCGACCCTCTTCCAGTGATGACGCAGGCCAGCCACAACGACACGACCGCGGCCTGGCTCGCCTGCGCCGAGTGCCAGGCGCCGCTGGACGCAACGCAGCGCTATTGCGTCAGCTGCGGCGCGCGCCACACGGGCGCCGACAATCCCGCCGCGCGCTACTTCGGCGCGCTGGCCGCGCGCCGCCGCACGCCGGCGCCGCGACCGCCACGCCGCGGCGTGGGAATCGGCATCGCGACGCTGCTCGCGGTGCTGCCGCTCGCGGTCGGCGGCGGCGTGCTCGTCGGTCGCGCAGGCCACGGCGACGACGCGCTGCTGCAGGCGCTGCGCAGCCAGAAGCCGACGGTCGTGAACGTCGGTGGCGGCTCGGGTGGCGGCACCGGCACGAGCACGGCGGGCGGCAGCGGTGCCGGGCGCGGAGCGGGCGACGGCGGTGCGGCTGGAACGGGAGCCGTCGTGGCGACCGGGATCGGCGGCGTCGCCCACAGCGTCCTGCACCACACGTCGACTGCCGCCACGCGTGCGCGCGACAAGCAGGTCGTGCGCCGCGTCAGCCAGCAGATCGGCAAGAGCTACGTGAAGGCCCAGCGCGACCTGCCGGACGTGATCGACGTGCAGAGCGACCCGGGCGCGGGCGCCCCGGCACCGACGGGGGCGGGAGATTGAGCCGGATCGCGCGCATCCTGCCGGGCCGTGCGGCCACGGCTGCGCCGCCGGCGCCGTCCGCGCAGCCGCCGGGCGTCGACCCGGAGCTGCTCGCCAAGCGCGAACGGCTGATCGAGCGCTTCACGGTCATGCAGGCCGACCTCGGCGGGCTTTTCTACGAGATGGCGATCCGCGACCACGTGCGGATGGACGTGCTCACGCGCCGCGCCGCGGAGCTGCAGCGCGTCGACGCGGAGCTCGGCCAGGTCGAGCGGCTGCTGCGCAGCGAGACCTCCGGCGCGGCCGGCAGCTGCCCGAGCTGCGACGCGCTGCACGCGCGCGGCGCCGTCTTCTGTTGGCAGTGCGGGCGTCCGCTCGTCGCCGTCGACCCGATCGCGGCGGAGTCGTGAGCGGCTGGCGCGTACGCTTGGCGCGGCTCGCCGCGGTGCGCGTCGCGGGCACGCAGCTCGCGATCCTCGCGACGCTGTCGCTGACGAGCACCGGGCTCGTCGTCGTCGGCGCGCTCGCGAGCGGACCGCCGAGCTCGGTGCTGGCGGCGCTCGCGCAGCAGGGCGTCGTCGTGCACCGGCAGGCTGCCGCTGCGCCGGACTTTTCGGAGCCCGCCGCCGATCCGACGCCCAGGGCAAGCACGCCGACACACGCGCCGGCCCACAGCGACCCGACCGCGTCGAGCGACAGCGGCGGCGAAGGCGAAGGCGACGCAGGCAGCGAAGGTCCGACCGACACGACGCCCACGGTCCCTCCGGCCACGCCGCCGAGCACGGGTCCGCCGAAGGGCACGAAGGTCAAGCACGTCTTCGTGATCTCGCTCACGAGCGCCGGCTACGACGCGACGTTCGGCGCCGGCGCCGCGTCCTCCTACCTGGTGCACGACCTCGTCCCGCGGGGCGTGCTCCTCAGCGGCTACGCGACGCTCGACGACGCCTCGCTGCCGAACGCGATCGCGCTCGTCAGCGGCCAGCCGCCGAACGCGCAGACGCAGCAGGACTGCCCGACGTACAGCGACGTGCCGGCGAGCGCGAGACCCGCCGCCGACGGATCGATCGTCGACCCCGGCTGCGTCTACCCGGTCAACACGCTCACGCTCGCCGATCAGCTCGGCAGTGCCGGGCATACCTGGCGCGCGTATGTACAAGGGACCGGCAGCGGCAAGACGTGCCGCCGTCCCGCCGCCGGCGCGGCCGATCCCACGGTCGCGTTGAACCCGGCCGATCCGTACGCGACCCACGACAACCCGTTCGTCTACTTCCACTCGCTGCTCGACCTCGGCGACTGCGCGACGAACGACGTCGACCTCGACGTGCTCGACGCCGACCTGGCCAAGGCGACCGCCACGCCCAACGTCAGCTTCATCGTCCCCGACCGCTGCCACGACGGCTCCGCCGACGCCTGCGCGCCCGGCCAGCCCGGCGGCGCGGCCGCCGCCGACGCGTTCCTCGCCGCGTGGGTGCCGAAGCTGCTCGCCTCACCCGCGTACAAGCAGGACGGGCTGCTCGTGATCGCGTTCGGCGGCGTGCGACCCGCACCGACGCCGCCGGCGGGCGCGACGACGACCACGCCCCCACCCGACCCCGGCACGCGCCACGTCGGCGCACTGCTCGTCTCGCAGTGGACGAAGCCCGGCAGCACCGCCACGACCGCCGGCGACCCCTACGCGCTCCTGCGCACGCTCGAGGACCTCTTCGGCCTCACCCACCTGGCGCGCGCGGGCGGTTCAGAAGTGCACTCGTATGCGCCGCTGGCGCTTGGCGAGTAGGCGGCGCGTGCCTGCCGCATGGCGGGCACGCGCCGGTCGAAGCGCTAGCCGATGGTGCTCACCACTACGTGCGCGTTGACGATCGCGCCGTCGGACTCCGCGCTGCGCACCGCGCCCCGCAGCGTGAGCGTCTGGCCGCCAGAGCCGTTGTCGCCGATGCCGATGATGAACGCGGCGGAGGCCTGTGCCGCATTGTTGCCGTCGTCAGGTACGTCGGAGGTGAAGATCGTCGTGTCCGGCGAGCCCTCAACGTTGTCGAGCGCCGCCCCATCCAGGAACAGTCGTGCGACGCCGTACTCGAGCGCGGCATCCGGTGTGTTCGCATCAGTGAACTGGACGGTTACGTCGACGCGGTAGGTGCCCGCCGTCAAGTCGATGTTCCCGAGCAGGTCGGTGCCCTCGCCCACGGCCGGACCGCTGCTGCTCAGAGCGAGCGGCGCGCCGACATCGACCGGGCCGCTCACGAGGTCGCTCACAAGGTCCTGCCCAGCAGGTCCTTGCGGGCCTGGTGGGCCGACATCGCCCTGTGGCCCGACCGGGCCGGTGCTCCCCGGAGGTCCGACCGGGCCATCCGGTCCCGCGGCGCCAACCGGGCCGCGCTCACCGGCCGGTCCGATCAGGCCGGCCGGTCCGTCATCGCCCGGACTCCCCTTCGGTCCGCGCCGGCCACGCGGTCCACGCACGTCATGGCTGTGTCTGTTCAGGGACGCGACCGCGCTCTTGGAGAGGTCGGCCCGCGTAATCGTCCCGTCCTTGATGTCTGCGCCCGTCAACAGCGACTTCGCCGCGAACGCCGAGCCTGTCGTGGCGAACACCACCGCGACGACCGCGACGACCATCGATGGCGACAGCTTCGCCCGGAGCCTCGTCAGCACTCGCATCCGCTCTCCTCGTTTCCTCATCGGTTCCCTCGTCTGTGGTGCTGGTGGGTGCGACAGCCAGCAATGCGAAGCCGCTGATCGGTGCTGGTGGACTTGCCGTTCTGCGCTTCGAACTTCAGATGGGCTGTGGCACGTCGTGCGCTCCCGGTGCAGAGGTTTGCCACCGTTCCGACGGGCCCATGCTGGCCCGCGCGCAGGCGCAGGATGAACTTCGTGATCGGCACGTCGGGCACGGAGTCGAACGTCGTTGAGAGCAGCGTGCCTCCCGGAATCGTGATCGTGCCGACAAGATCGAAGTCGACTTGGCCGCGCAGTGCAACGATCAGGTTTGGCAGGCTGCCGATTGGGGCGTGCGGGTCCTTGACGAAGTACGCCCCGCCGCGCAGTGCGTGCGGCAGCAGCGGCGTTACCGCCACGGCACTCCCCGCCTTCGCCGCCTCACAGTGGCCCGCCTCGAACGCAGCTCGCGTGCAAGCGTTGTTGACAACATCGAGGCGCGCGTTGAACAGCAACGGCAGTGTCACGCCTACCGACTTGAGGTTCGTCTGCCCCGGTGTCTGCGTGAGTGTCGCCGTCAGCGGCGTGGAGCTGTGCGCACGCGTATGTCCCTTCGCACCGACGGTCAGCTGCATGCGGGGCTTGAGCGCCAGCGCATTGCAGTTACCGACCTGGAAGCGCGAGCTGACCTGTGCCACCGTGCCCGTGACCGAGCCGACCGCGGCGCGCACATGCTTCTCGGCGCAACTCGTCGGGTTGCGGATGAACGTCCTGCGATCGACGGCGACCCGAACGACGCGCACCTGCAACGGGAAGCCGTCCAGGATCGTCGGGAACGGATCGGAGACGACATGCAGTGCCGCGGTGTGACGATCGACCACGATCGCCGCACGAACGACGACTGTTCCGAGATCGAACGGCCCCGCGACTGCCGGCACCACGATCGAGAGGCTGAACGGCGCACCCTTGTACGGGCCAGCGAGGTAGGCATGCCCTGGCAGGTAGAACGGGTTGGGTCCCGCCCCCGCAGCTGTCGTGACTGACCCGACGCGTGACTCCTCACCGCAGGTACCGGCCGCAGCCGGGGCCGCCGGGCAGAGGGGGACGCCTTTGATCTTCGCGACCAGCCCCTGCGGCATGTCGACGCTCAGTGAGCGCAGCTCCTGGTCTGCATCGCTGCGTGTGAGCGACAGCACAAACGGCGTGCTTGCCCCCGCTACCGGGTTCACGGTCCCAGCCTCGAAGGCTGGCGCGAAGCCCTGAGACGGACACGGCGCGCCCTTCCCATCGCGACTGAGCGTGAAGCTGCTGTTGGCGAAGACGGTCGCCCCGCTCCACGAGGTCATCACCGCGTGGGTGGTGTAGATGCCACAGCGTGACGGCAACACGAGCGACGCCCTCGGACCACCGTCGAACTCGAGGTGCAGCCGTGAGAACGGCAACTGCGGGTTGTTGTCGAATGTCGCCGTCAGCTGTCCGCTGACCGGATCCATCGCAACCTTGCCCGGCAGCTTCACGATCACCCCGGGTCCCTTCGCGACGAGGTAGAGCGCGACCAGTGATCCGGAGGGATTGGCGTGCGGTGTGGCGAGATAAATCGACCCGGTGAGGGGGTCGTCGAGCAGCGGCGTCTCGATCGTGAGCGCCCCGACCTTCGACCCGTTCGGGCACGTTGGACCGGCTGTGCTCTTCAACGCGATCTCAGGGGGAGAACAGGCGTCAAGGCCGTCGGCCGCCGAAGGAGAGACGCGCACGCCCTCCGGCAAGCGTACGACGGCCTTCTTCAAATCGCTCGTCGCAACCGCGTCGGGCAACTCGCTCTGCGGAAGCGTGAGATCGAACGTGAACGACGATGGCTTACCCGCCTGTGCCGGGCTGTCGATCGCCCCCGGCGTCACGGTCAGGCTCGGATCGAACGGTACCCGGTCGCAGTTCGTCGTGCCGATCGGAGCCCCCCATTGATCCGGTGGGAGTGGATTCAGCGGGAACGGAGTGCCCGGCTGCGAGAAGCCCGGCGGCTTGTGAGATACGAACGTCGCGTTCTTGAAGTCACCTGGGTTGAACCACGAGTCGAGGTGGAGCGTGGTCGGCAAGCCCGTCCCATCAGGGGTGCATGAGGTTGGGTTACGCAGGAAAGGCTTGAGGGCGGCCTGTGAGCCACACGTGTTGCTCGGAAATGGCAGTCCCGGACATGCTCGTTGCGAGTCGTGACTCGTATCAGCCGGAACGCCCCAAAGCGTCAGGCTCGTTCCGTTGACCGCCAGGCCCTCGGAGATGTCCTTCGCGTCGACCGAAAGCCCGTAGTCCGACCCGCTACGCAGGTCCGCGTCGAGCATCACGACCGTTCCAGAGACATTGAAGCCAAAGCGAGCCGGGACGTCCGGCGGCGGCACCATCAGATAGACCCCGATCGGCCCGATCGTGTCGCCAGCACTACCTGGGCTCCAGCGGACCGTGGCAATCCCAACCTGACTCGCGACCGGGCACGTTGGTGGAGCGAGTGCGAGGTCCGGCAGGCTGCACTTCTCGCCGATCGTGGGATTGCCGACGAAGCCCGGCGGGAGATCGACGAAGAGGTCCTTCGTTGGCGCGACCGGCCACCCCGGGCCAAACACTGGATGCGTGAACGTGTTGAACGTGACCGTCGTCGACGCCGCAAACGGATGCCCACCGGCCTGCGTGAAAGGATGGCCGGCAGCGTCAGCGGTCACCTGTCCGTCGAACGCTTCCGCGCCGAACTCCGCCTGAGCCGGCACCGCGAGCACGAGCAGCACCAGCGAGGCAACCAAGCACACAAGTCCTCTGCGCACGTCGACGCACATCATCGACCCCTGTCCACGAGCGTGACGGAAGCATGCTGGGGATCTGCACCATCGGAATAGGAGATGACAAGCGAGATCCGCAGTCGTCCCGTTCGATGCAGTCGTGCGCGCACCGCTAGCGGGAGTCTCAACCTCACGACGACGATCCCGCGATGCCCGGCATTGCGGGTGACCGAGCTGAGCACGCTCATGCGCCGCCCCACTCGGCCCCTGACTCGCACCAGCAAGCGTCCGGGCTCGGATACCCGAACCCGCAACCACACGGCTCCCGTCTTCGCCCAGGCAGCGACCTGGCGCCGACTCAGAACAAATGCATGCAATGCTCCTGTGGAGGCGGGACCAATCGCATCGCCGCTGCCCTGGAACGTCGCGCTACCCGGCGATGCAGCACTCGACGGCGTCTGCTGCGAGCGATGACACGCGTCGCCAGAGCACGGCGAGGGAACTGCTGGCGGCTCCGGGAACCCACCTGCGACCCGTGCGTCGTACAGGTCGTACGCGTCGTCCCGATCCCAGCCCACAAGGCGATCTCGGGTCACGAAGAACACGTTCGACCCATCAGCGCTTGCATCCATGAAGACGGAGTCGAACGGACTCGTGCCGCTCGAGATCAGCTTCAGTACGCCTGTCGGGATGTCGTACTCATAGACATCACGAACTTTTCCGTTCGTGTCGTGCTTCACGAGGCGCTGGCTCGTGCTGAAGAACACCTGTCCGTCATCTGAAAGCGCGCGGTTGAGATACGGTCGCGTCGAGGTGACACCGGTTCCGAAATGGAACTCGCTGCTGGCATCGCCCGTGGCCGCAGGAGCGCTGAGGTTGCACGACGCGCACGCGAGCCGCCCCGCTCCGGCGTTCCCCGCTGCGTCGTACACGTACAGTTGCGAGCATGGGCCTCCGCCACACGCTGTGCCGTGATTATAGCCAGTCAAGTCCGTTCCCTGGCGCGCTGAGAACAGCAAAAAGCGCCCGCTCGGCGACACCCTCCCCGTCTTCAAGACGAGGCTGAACGGTGCGTCTCCGGTGTTCGCAACGCTATCGTCCGCGTCAACGAAACCGCCAAGATCGCGCAGCACTCCGTCACGCCAGAGACCAATGCGATTGGTGCTGCTGACGATATAAACGGAGCTTCCGTCGTCGCTGGTGCCGATCAAGCCTCGCGGGTCTTGCGCGAGGAGTGTGAGACGAGCACCGACGGGAGCGTTGAAGTCATAGCGATAGAGACCCGAGCCATCCGTGTTGGTAAGCTGCTCATCACTCTTGAAGAACACCATCGACCCATCTGGAGTTGCGTCGAGATAGGTCGCAGGCTCCGCAGCGTCCGATGGAGTCCGCTCGCTCGCGTTGATCTGCACTGTCGTGGTGTCATTGAGACGTGCATACAGATCGCCAGCGCCTGAGAAGTTCGCCGGAGAGGTGAAGAAAACACGGGACCCATCGTTGGAGATCACATGCGGCACATACGCCAACCCGAGCGTGACTCCAGATCCGGCGGCCGAACTTGCAGCCGCGCCGCCGCCGGGAAGGATGCCAACCAAACGCACCGCGCCAGGAGTCCATTGGTACAGCTTCACGGAACAGGTCGAATAGTTGACGTTGCTACATGGCGGCGCATCCGCGGTGAGCGAGAGCTTGGACTCGAAGATGACGTGGCTGAAGTCCGCTGAAGCGCCCGCAACTCCGGGCGCGTAGTCTCGAACGCCTCCCGGCGGCCCAAGCGGGACCGGAGCTGCCGACGCGCTCACTAACTGATAGGCGCCGCCCCCCCCCGTGCGGAGATCGCTGCGCAGGTACAGGTTCCGCGTCAATGCGACATTTGGGTCGTCCGTCACCGGCGTGAACGCGCGCACGATGCCTTTCGAAAGATCGGACGAGAACAGACGGTAAGTCGTGGCCTGCGTCCCCTGCGAATAGAAGAAGGGCAAAGGCTCCTGATGAGGCGGCACGATCGAGTGCGTCGACCAACCATTCGTCCCGTGCTTGCCATCCCGCACGCTGACGTAGTCGGGTGCGAGCGAGCTGCCAACCGCTCCAGCGAATCCAACAACCGACACGAACGTCACAGCGCTGCCGTCCTTTGCCGCAGTGACCTTCGACGGATCGCCCATCACATCTCCGCCGTTCTTGTCCAGCGGCGAGACCATCTCGTATGCGCGCTCTCCTGCCGCGCCGCGAGCAGAGGCATTCAACGCCCACCCACCCCACGCCACCAAGCACATCATGACCGCGACCCGCCTTCCGAGCACGTGACTCCTCCACTGCTAATACTGCTGACCCTACGGTTGAGCGGCACTCTATCCCCTTTTCGGTCGATTGCAACACTTCTTTTTTTTCTTAAGACTTACGCCGACCCATCCAGGTTCTTGTATATGGTGGGGTCGTCGGGGGATCGCGGGCACAGCGCTTTGCGTGAACTTACGCCTCAGCGCTGTCCGCCGTCGTACAACGTCTGTAACCGTGCCGTCTTAGACAGGCGAGCCGTGCACGGGATCTACAGCTGAACGCAAAGAAAGGGGCCAGCAGTCGCTTGTCGCCACAACGCACCGGACCACAAGCTCGCGAACCTTAAAGATCAGAACCAAAAGACAGGAACCTGCTACATGCGAATACTCAGGAAGCTTATCCCTATAGCACTTGCCGCAACGCTTGTGCTCTGTCTCGGAGCTGGTACCGCGGCCGCCCTAAGATCGCTTGAAGCCAGACCGGGCGGAGCGATAACCGCAAACGCAGCTGGACTCGGCTTCACCGAACCAGGCGGACTTACGATCACATCCGATGTGACCCTCACCGGTAGATTCGAAAGAAGAATAGCCAAGAGAGTCGGCGCCGTATTTGGACAGATCGAAGACTGCAGAGCGAACAACGGAAGAGGTCCGGCTGGAAGCGAAATCACAGCAAACATAAGATGCGAACTACCAATAAGACCCGAAAGAGGCAGACCATGGCCGGTCCTCTACAACAGCATAAGAGGAACGCTACCCAATATAACTGGCGTTCTAATTACTGTTGAAAGAGCTCAATTCCTACTGTCCCTGATAAGATCAGTCGTCGTAAGACTGAACGAATGTCTATACAGAGGCGACATCGGGGCTGACTCAAACACGCCGCTCCCGCTCACCTCCCTTACAGTTCAGAGAGAAAGAAGCACCGCTAGACTCGAAGTGATCCTAGAACAAGTGAACCAACCGTGTGCTGAAAACGGCAGACTGAGCGGTACCTTCACGCTTACCGCCAGACAGACATTGGCTCTACTCTAATTGCCAGCAAGCCGGCGTGGGATCGTCCAATGGGCGGTCCCACGCGCCGTACTGGCCATCGCAAACCGAGCGATGCGCTCCAAACAGGGGGTTCGACAATGAGACAGACTGCCGTTGGGATCTTCGCCATCGCCGCCATGCTGGGAGCTATTGCATGTGGTGGGAAAACGAGTTCAAATATCCGGGCCTCGCCGGACGGGACTACCATTGAGGACTCTTCTCACCAACCAAAGCCTCAGTCGAGGTTCATCGCAGAAGCAGAGACCATCTGCGCAAAGACGAAAAACGGGCTAGCCGCATTGTTGCACGAGGAGGTTAGGCTGTCGACCAACCGTTCGCTCTCGGGTCAACAAGCGTTGGTAAGGCAACGTACCGGCGAAGCAGGGTTGCAGCGAATGAGCATTCGAAAGCTCGCTGCGTTAACGCCGCCGCATGCGCTCCAAAACGCCTACCGACGCTACCTTAATGTGCGACGAGAACGAATCGTGCTCGTCCCTTGGAGATCAAAGAATCGTGCGAGTCTCGGTCGGCTGAGCGAGCGACGCGCAAAGGTGGATCGCGACGGTGCGAAACTCGCGCAGACTATGGGCTTCAAGGTGTGTAGCTAGAAACGCATGGCTGCATACTCGAGATCCGATTCGGCGTTGACGAGCGAGCACAGACCTACTTCGCTGCCTTACTTCGCCGCTCACTACTCTAACCGCACGCGCGGGGAGAGCACGCCGCGCGAGACGACCCTCCCGCAAGGCAGATAGTTATTCGCACAAGCTTACGGCGCACACACCCTACATGGGCGCCCCGGCACGACCGGTGCGCTGGACACCACGCGATGCCGCGACCAATCGGCGCAAACAGATTTTTCAGCCTGCATGCCCAACCCGAGCAACAGTCGCTCGCATTGTCCTTTCAACGGCAGCAATAGGAGCCCACTCGATGAGGACACACCACAAGCTCATACTCGCGGCGCTTGCTACCGTGATCGCTCTTTCACTCGGAGCCAGCACGGCAACCGGCCTAAGATCCCTCGAAGCCAGACCCGGAGGTCCGATAGCGGCGACCGGAAGATCGGTATCATTTTCCGAACCAGGTGGCCTCGTACTTTCGTTTGACCTGACACTCTCGGGAAGACTCGGAACGAGAATAGGAAAGAGAGTCGGCGCCAGATTCGGGCAAATTGAAAGATGCGCGGCCAATAACGCTAGAGAAGGGGCCTTTGGCTTTACGATACTCATAAGATGTGAACTAAATCTGCCGTGGCCAATTACGTACGATAGCATAAGAGGCACGCTACCAAGAATAACTAGCGTTCTAGTGGCGTTCGAAAGAGTTTCGCTCCTATTCGAAAGCGAAGTAGGAAGAATGAGAGTCGATGAATGCCTATACCAAGGCAACCTGGGCTTCGACTCGAGCGTACCACCGATCACGACTCTTACGTTGCAGCCCGTAAGAAACACCATCGAACTGGTCGTGGCCCTAGAACAAACCATTAAGCCCTGCGTAACGAGCTACAGATTCTCTACAATGTTAACGGTCACGAGAACTGAACTCAGGCTACTTTGAATCACTATGGCATCCGGGTCAGAGAGCGCGGCGAGCTCCGTCGACTGTCCAATGACGGGCCGAGGTGGCTGAGGTGACCACAAAGCCCGCACACACGATAAGCTTCCACAGCGTCAGTTGACCACCGTGGACCGATATGGGCGCGCCGCACACCGCCGGCGCGCTCGCCAAATGCTTACGGCCTCCGCCACTCCGGCCGATCCCGCGCCCATGGGTTGATCGTGCCTCCTCCGGGTCGCGCGCGCGACGTTCCAAGCGCCGTGCTCGTCGCGCTGGCGTCTGCCGCGTCGTCTCGAGCCTGCGCAGCGGTGTGCCTGAGGCTCACCCCGACCGCGCAAGCAGATCCAACGCCCCCCGCTCCGCCCGCATCGTGAAGAACAGCAGCGTGCCGAACAGCGCCGACAGCGAGAGCGTGACCGCCTGGATGACGGTGAGCAGAGTGACGTAGAGGACGCCGTCGTCCACGGTCCCGGCTGCGAGGCGGCAGAGTGCGCCGACGACGCCGAAGGTGACGCCTGCGGCGATCAGGGCAAGCAGCGTCGTCCACCAGCGGCCCTTCACGAGCTCCGCGCTCGCCTCGAGCGACTGCTGCGGGCCGGTGCCGTTCAGCACGGCGGACTGTGCGGCGAAGTACCAGCGGACCAGGAGCCAGATGCCCGGCACGACGAGCAGAATGAAGCCGATGCCCACGCCGATGCTGTAGAGCACCACGGCGCCCATCGCCGCTGGGATGCGCGGGCCGACCCGTCGCAGCGCCTCGCCCACGCCGGGCACGTGGCCCTCCCCCATCTCCCGCACGATCACCGCATGCAGCCCGGTCACGAGCGCCGGGACCACGAAGGCCACGAACATCGCCGAGACCAGCGATGCCGCGGAGCTCGGATGCGCATTTGGCCCGTCGTGCAGCGCCCCGCCCCAGGCGCCATCCACGAGCACGACGACGGGCGCGACGACGAGCAGCGTCACCGACAGGAACAGCCCGGAATGCCTGAGGAACAGCACGATCGCCGTCGTGAGCAGCTCGCCGATGCCGCGCGGCGTCTTGAGGTCCAGCGGGGGCTCCATCTGACCGTTCATGCGCGCCACCCTAGCGGCGGTCCCCGACGCGCTTATGTCCGCCACATCCCGCTCGATACCCTGACGCGATGTCCACGGATGGCCTCGACGCCTCGCGCCACGTCGCACAGACGCTCCCGCGCGAGCGCGACAGCCTGAGCCCGCGCCCGCTCCTCGCGCTGATCGCGGCCTGCGGCGCGCTGATCGCCGTCCTCTACCTCGCGTTCGTGCAGACGAGCACCGGGCAGCGGATCGACCAGCGGGCGATGGACCATCGCGCGCTCGCGACGCGCCCGGCGCGCTATGCGATCCACGACCTGCTCACGACGATCAGCGCCGGGATGCTCGTCGTCGTGATCGCCGTGCTCGTCGGCCAGGCGCTCGTGCGCCGCCGCCCGGCGCTCGCGCTCGTCGCCGTCGCGACGATCGCCGGCGCCGCGCTCTGCACCGAGCTGCTCAAGCACGGGCTCACGCGACCCGACCTGTACTTCTTCAGCGACCCCGAGGGCAACACGTTCCCCAGCGGCCACACGACCGTCGCGTTCAGCGTCGGGATCGCCGCGCTGCTCGTCGTCCCGTCGCGCCTGCGCGGCATCGTCGCGCTCGGCGCGATCGCCTACGGCGCCGCGGTCGGGATCGCCGTCGTCGCCGCCGGCTGGCACCGCCCGAGCGACGTCGCCGGGGCCTATCTCGTCGTCGTCGGCTGGGGCGCGCTCGTCGCGTTCGCGACCGCGCGGCGCTTCCCGCGCGCGTTCGCCGCCGAAGCGCCGTCGGAGCGTCCGCTGCTGCAGAGCAGCCACCTCGCGATCGTGGGCGTCGCGCTCGCCGCCGGCTACGTCGCGGCGCTCGTCGCGGTGCTCGCGCGACATGGCGGAGCGATCGACTGGACGCTCCCGGGCGGGACGTTCCTGTCCGCCTGCGTCGCGCTCGTGGCGCTCGCGGCGCTCACCACGGTCGCGCTGCTGATCGCGCTGCGGCGCGCGCTGCCAGACGCACGCTGAGCGCTCGAAGCGCTCAGCATGCGGCTGAATGTGCGTCGATCTTCGCCTTACCGAATTTCTGCCGCATCCGATGAGGACGGCGGACGCGTAGCCTGCGCTCCGTGCACCGCCTCCCCCAGCTATGGCGCCACAAGGATTTCCGCTGGCTGTTCCTCAGCCAGTCGATCTCGACGACCGGCGATCGCATCGTGCTCGTCGCGCTGGCGCTGCTCGTCACCGAGCGCACCGGCTCGACCGCGGACCTCGGATTCGTGATCGCGGCGCAGACCGCGGCGCTCGTGACGTTCCTGCTGATCGGCGGGGTGTGGGCGGACCGGCTCCCGCGCCACCGCATCATGCTCTCGACCGATCTCGTGCGCGGCGCGCTGCACGCGCTGCTCGCCGTATTGATCTTCACCGACGCGCTCACGCTCGGGCAGCTGATCGCGATCGAGGTGCTGTTCGGCGTCGCGAGCGCGTTCTTCCGGCCCGCCTACAGCGGGCTCGTGCCGCAGACGGTGCCCGAGGAGCTGATCCAGGAGGCGAACGCCGTCAACGGCTTCACGCAGACCGTCGCCGAGTTCGCCGGGCCGGCGATCGCGACCGGGCTCGTGCTGACACTCGGGACGGGCACCGCGTTCGCCGTCGACGCCGGCACGTTCCTGATCAGCGCCGGGCTGCTCGGGCTCGTCCGCCCGCGCCTGCGCGGGGAGCCGGCGCCGCGCACGTCGATGCTCGCCTCGGTGCGCGAGGGCTACCGAGAGGTGCGCGTGCGGCCGTGGGTGTGGGCGACGATCGCGGTCTTCTCGCTGCACCTTGTCGTCGGGTTCGCGCCCTACGTCGTGCTGGGACCGGCCGTCGCCGGCGATCGCTACGGCAACCCCGCGCTGTGGGGATGGGTTGCGGCGAGCGTGGGGCTCGGCACGGCGAGCGGCGCGCTCGTCGCGCTGCGCTGGCGCCCGCGCCTGCCGGTCCTCACCGGCATCGTCGCGACGGTGCCGTTCGGCGGGCTGCTGCTGACGTTCGCGCTCGGGGTCCCGCTGGGGCTCGTGTGCGTGCTCGCCGTCCTGTCGGGGA
Organism: Conexibacter sp.; assembly: GCA_035637995.1. Classification (GTDB taxonomy): domain Bacteria; phylum Actinomycetota; class Thermoleophilia; order Solirubrobacterales; family Solirubrobacteraceae; genus Conexibacter. The sequence goes on from DASRAV010000016.1 coordinate 153,037, forward strand.
TCGGGCTGTCGCTGTTCAGCGTCTGGTGGGAGACGGCGCTCGCCCAGCGGATCCCGCCCGCCGCGCTCTCGCGCGTGGCCTCCTATGACTGGATGGGCTCCTACGCGCTGCTGCCACCCGGCCTGATCCTCGTCGGCGTGCTCGCCGACCAGCTCGGGGCGACCGACGTGATGGCGGTCGGCGGGGGCCTCGCGATGGTGCTCGTGCTGCTCGCGCTGCTCCCGCGCGAGACCCGCGCTCTCACCCAGCTGCCCGAGGGCCCCGCCCAGCCGCTGCACTCCGGCCTCACGCCGGGGACGTCGGGCGACGTGCTGCCCTAGGGTGCCGGAGCCGGTCAGTCGACGACCGTCAGCTCCTTCGACAGCCCCGTCAGCAGCTCGTGGCCGCTTTCGGTGACGAGGACGAGGTCCTCGATGCGGATGCCGAGCTCGCCGGGGAGGTAGACGCCGGGCTCGACGGTGACGACGTGGCCGGCGGCGAGCGTCGCGGTCGAGGCGCGCGAGAGGCGTGGCGACTCGTGGATCTCCATCCCGACGCCGTGGCCGAGCCCGTGGCCGAACTGCTCACCGTAGCCGGCGGCCTCGATCACGTCGCGTGCGGCCGCGTCGGCGTCCTTGCCCGGCACGCCCGGCCCGACTGCCTCCAGGCCCGCGAGCTGGGCCCGCGCCACGAGCGCGTACAGCTCCCGCGCGCGCTCGCCCGGCTCGCCGACCGCGAACGTGCGCGTGCAGTCCGAGCAGTAGCCGTCGAGCTCGGCGCCCCAGTCGATCGTGACGAGCGTGCCGGAGGCGATCTCGACGTCGCGCGGCGTGGCGTGCGGCAGCGCGCCGTGCTCGGCGTGCGCGACGATCGTGTCGAAGCTCGGGCGCTGCGCGCCGAGGCGGCGCATCTCATCCTCCAGCGCGAGCGCGACGGCCCGCTCGGTGCGCCCCGCGAGGCCCGCCGCGACGGTCGTCGACAGCGCCACGTCGGCCAGCTCGGCGGCGGCGCGGATCCGCGCGACCTCGCCCGGCTCCTTCACGACGCGCAACCGCTCGAGCACCGGACCGGCGCCGACCAGCTCGACGCTCAGCGGCAGCAGCTCGCGCAGGCGGTCGTAGGTCCGCACGGACACGTGGTCCTCTTCGTAGCCCAGCCGCACGTCGCCCTCCGGCACCGCCGCCACGACCTCCTCGAGCAGGTCGTTCTCGCCGATCGTGCGCTCGAAGCCGACGACCTCCTGCTCCGCCTGGGTGACGTAGCGGAAGTCGGTCAGGAAGCAGCGCTTCTCCCCCGGGCCGATCAGCGCGATCCCGTGCGAGCCGGTATAGCCGGTGAGGTAGCGGACGTTGACGAGGTCGGTGACGAGCAGCGCGTCGAGCTCGCGCTCCTCGAGCGCGGCGGCGGCACGATCGGCGCGGCTCACGCCAGCGCCTCGCGCAGCGTCGCGAGCGCGTCGCGGTAGCCGGCGGGCCCGCGGCCGGCGATCGTCGCGACGCACAGGTCGCCGATCACCGACACCTGCCGCCACGGCTCGCGCGCGCCGACGTCGGAGAGGTGGACCTCGACCGCCGGCAGCCCGGCGATCTCGAGCGCGTCGCGGATCGCCCACGCGTAGTGCGTCCACGCCCCCGGGTTGAGGATCAGGCCGTCGGCCAGCTCGTCGACGCGGTGCAGCTGCTCGACGAACTGCCCCTCGTGGTTGCTCTGGAAGAACTGGACCTTCAGCCCGAGCTCGTCCGCGAAGCCGGTGATCTGCTGCTCGAGCTGGTCGAGCGTGAGCGTGCCGTAGTGGGCGGCGGGGCGGCGGCCGAGCTGGTCGAGGTTGACGCCGTGCAGCACGGCGACGCGGTTGCGCGGGTTGGTCGAGCCCGACCTCACGCCGCCAGCTCCCGCACCGCCGCGCGCAGCTCGTCGTCGTCGACCATGCAGCCGGGCCGCGCCTCGCCGGGGGCGTCGAGCAGCACGAACGGCACCGCCCCGCCGCTGCGGCGCTTCTTGTCGCGGGCGGTGGCGACGAGCACCGCGTCGGGGTCGACGCCGTCGTCGAGCCGCGTCGGCAGGCCGTGCGCGGCGAGCAGCGTCGCGACTTCGGTGCGCAGCGCCTCCTGGCCGGAGAGCCGCAGCGCGGCGAGCAGCCCGATCCCGACCGCCTCGCCGTGGCGGTACAGCGAGTACCCGGTCACGGTCTCGATCGCGTGGCCGACGGTGTGGCCGAGGTTGAGCACCTGGCGCAGGCCGGCGTCGCGCTCGTCCATCGCGACGACCGCGAGCTTCGTGCGCGCGCACTCGAAGATCACATGCGCGTCCGGGTCTGCGCCGGTGCGCACGCGCTGCCACAGGTCCCCGCCGGCGATCAGCGCCGTCTTGACGACCTCCGCGTAGCCGGCGGCGAGCTCCTCAGGCGGCAGCGTCGCGAGCGTCTCGACGTCGGCGACGACCGACGACGGCTGGTGGTAGGCGCCGACGTAGTTCTTCGCCTGCGGCAGGTCGACGCCGGTCTTGCCGCCGTAGGCGGAGTCGACCTGCGCCACGAGCGTCGTGGGGATCTGCACGATCGGCACGCCGCGCTGGTAGGTCGCGGCGCAGAAGCCGGCGAGGTCGCCGACGACGCCGCCGCCGAGCGCGACGATGTGGTCGCTCTGCGTCATCCCGTGCTCGCCGAGCGCGATCCACACGCGCTCGGCCGTCGCGAGCGACTTGTGCTGCTCGCCCGCCCCGATCGTGATCGTCGTGGCAAGCCCGCCGAGGCGCTCGCCGTAGCGCGGGCCGACCTGCTCGTCGGTGATGCAGAAGCCTTCGCCCGGCACCGGCGAGAGCGGCGTGCCGAGCAGCCCGCTGCCGACGAAGACGGGGTAGTCGCCGGAGGCGCTCGTCGCCCACAGCAGGCGGATGTCGGCCCCGTCCGCGCGCGCGTCGGCGAGCGCGAGGATCGACGGCAGCGCGTCGTCGATGCGTCCGCGGCGGTCGGCCGGCAGCACGACGTCGGCGGCCGCCATGTAGAGCGGACGGCGCACGAGGTAGAGGTCGCGGAACTCCTGCGGGTCGCGCGCGAGCGGGCGCCCACGGCCCGCGGCGCGCTCCCACGCGACGTTCACGTCCACGTCGAGCAGCACGACGATGTGGCGCGTGAGCGCGGCGCGGATCCGCTCTGAGTGCAGGGCCCCGCCGCCGAGCGAGACGACGCCGCCCTGCGCGCGCTCGAGCAGCGCGCCGACGAGCTCGGCCTCGATCGCGCGGAACGCCGCCTCCCCCTGCTCGGCGAAGCAGCGGTCGATCGGCATCCCGATGTGCTCGGCGATGACCGCGTCGGCGTCGGTGAAGTCGACCCCGAACGTCTGCGCGAGGCGGCGTGCGGCGGTCGTCTTGCCCGCCCCCATGAAGCCGGTGAAGACGACGGCACGGCCCGCCGGCGGCCGCGTCGGCCGCTCCGCGCTCAGCGGGGGCGCCATCCGATCCGCTCCTCGTAGGCGCGGACGGCGCTGCGCACGTCGTCGATGTGATCGCCGCCGAACTTCGCGCGATAGGCGTCGGCGAGCACGAACGCGACCATCGCCTCCCCGACGACGCCGGCCGCCGGGACGGTGCAGGAGTCCGTGCGCTCGCGCAGCGCCTCGGCCGGCTCGTGCGTGGCGGTGTCGACCGAGCGCAGCGGCTTCGTCAGCGTCGGCAGCGGCTTCATCGCGGCGCGCACGACGAGCGTCTCGCCGGTCGTCATGCCGCCCTCGACGCCGCCGGAGCGGTTCGTCTCGCGATGCCAGCCGCGCGCCTCGTCGAAGAAGATCTCGTCGTGGGCCCGCGAGCCGGGCACGCCCGCGAGGTCGAAGCCGTCGCCGATCCCGACGCCCTTGATCGCCTGGATCGAGCAGAGCGCGAGCGCGAGGCGCCCGTCGAGGCGCTCCTCCCAGGAGACGTGCGAGCCGAGGCCCGGGACGAGCCCGAAGACGACGACCTCGAAGGTGCCGCCGAGCGACTCGTTCGCCTTGCGCAGCGCGTTGATCTCGGCCACCATCGCGCGGCTCGCCTCGGGGTCGAGGCAGCGCACCGGCGAGGCGTCGACGTCGTCGAAGTCGGCGAGCGCGAGCTGCGCGCGGCGCGGCGCCACGACGCTCGTGATCTGGGTGACGTGGGAGCGCACCTCGACGCCGAGCGCCCGCAGGAACGCCTTGCAGACCGCGCCGCCGGCGACGCGCGCCGCGGTCTCGCGCGCGCTGGCGCGCTCGAGGATGTCGCGCACGTCGTCGAGCCCGTACTTCCACGTCCCGACGAGGTCGGCATGACCGGGGCGCGGCAGATGGACCGGGGCGACGTCCGCCTCCACCGGCCACGGGTTCATCCGCTCCTCCCAGTTGGCGAAGTCGCGGTTGGGGACCTGCAGCGCGATCGGCCCGCCGAGCGTGCGGCCGTGGCGCACGCCGGCGGTCACCTCGGCGCGGTCGGTCTCGATCTTCATGCGCCCGCCGCGGCCGTGGCCGAGCTGGCGCCTCGCCATGTCGGCGTCGATCGCCGCGCGGTCGAGCTGGAGGCCTGCGGGCAGGCCCTCGACGATGCACGTGAGACCGGGGCCGTGCGACTCGCCGGCCGTGATGAGACGGAGCGCCATGAGCGCCCTACAGGTTACGGGCGCGTTCGGGCGCGCGCGGCGTGATGCCGGTGATGCCGGAGGTAGCGCGCGGTGAGGCGGGGTCCGATGTGCAGGATGCCGCGCTGCGGCGCGTAACGGAAGAGCGGGCCGGCGGGCGCGATGCCCGACTCGGCGGACGTCGCGGCGGGGTGGCGCAGCAGACGGCGCCCGGCGCGCGAGGCGCGCGCGTAGGAGGCCTGCGCGGCCGCCTTCGACGTCGTCTGGGTGATCGTGACCTTGACGAGGTCGAGCTCGTACTGGTCGACGACGCCGTTGGCGCGCTTGACGTCGAGGAACGCGACCTGGTCCTGCTTGAGCTCGATCGCCTCGCAGTCGTCCTTGGACGGGACGCACTTGCCGTCGCCCTGCACGCGCACGTCGGAGGAGATCAGGAAGACGGCGGTCTGGTGGTCCTTGCGCATGCCGAGGAAGATCACGACCGGGTTGGCGGCGTTCGGCAGCGGCGTGAGCCGCGGCACGTCGGTGATCGAGCGCAGCTTGTGCCCGGCCTTGCCGAAGCGCACGTCGATCGCGGACTGCGTGAAGGTCTTGCCGGTCGGGTGGCCCGGGTTGCCGCCGGTGGCGCCGTCGCCGGTGCCCGGCGTGGCGCCGCCGGAGCTCGGCGTGCCGCTCGCGGGCGAGGTGGCCTGGTCGGCCTTCGGCTTCGGCGGGACGTGCTGCTGCTTGAAGGGGTTCTTGGCCCTGCCGTGCAGCTTGGCGCCATGCGGCGCCTGCGCGGCGACGCTCACGACCGGGCCGGCGGTGCCGTGGGCGGCGGGCGGCGCGGTGGGGAGCGCTGCGAGCCCGTCGTTGGAGGCGGGCGCATGCGCGGCGGGCTTCGCGAGCAGCAGCGGCACCGCGACGAGCCCGGCGACGAGCAGCGCCGCGACCGGCCACAGGCGCCGCTCGACGAGGTCGGACAGAAGCTCTCGGATCGGTGTCATCGCACAGGTGTGATCGCGGTTGCCGGGGCGGCGGAGGTCCCGCCGGTGCTGGTCGTGGCGGGCGCCGCGGCGGCGGTCGCGGGACCGCTCGCGGTCGCGCCGTTCGTCAGGCCCTGCGAGGCCGGCACGAGGTACGTCGTCGCCGCGACGGAGGCCTTGATCTTCGGGAAGCCCTTCGGCGCCGCGTTGAAGGCGATGCCGTCGAGCGTCATGAAGCGACCGGAGACCGCCAGCTTGCGGTTGCGCACCACGAGGAAGCGCTGCAGCCGGCCCATGAAGTCCGACAGGCGGAAGAAGGAGCCGTCGAACTCGAAGCTGAACGGCATCGTCGGGAAGCCGGCGGTGCCGACCGCGGCGCCGGGCGGCAGCGTCGCGGTGACGAGCTGGGTGGCGGGCGCGCCGGTGGCGTCGGTCGTCACCGGAGCCGGCGGCGGCGGTGCCGGGGCGCCGGAGGACTGGCCGACCTTGAGCGAGCGGAAGTCGACGTGCGAGGCGTTCGCCGCGCTCTGGACCTGGTAGAGCAGCGAGGCGACGTTGTCGTCGTCGGGGACGGCCGTGCCCAGACGGGCCACGGTCGCGTAGTCGTGCGCGTAGCTGCGCTTGGCCGCCAGCCCGCTCGCGAGATCGGCGAGCGCGCTGTCGCGGTCCTTGCGCTGCGAGGCGATCTGCCCCGCGAGCCCGCTCGCCTCGTCGCGCTGGGGCGCGAGCACGAGGAACCAGCCGCCGGCGACGACCACGGCGATCAGCACGACGATGATCATCAGACGGTCGCGGCCGGTCATCGCGCATCGCTCCCGGTCGAGGGGGTGCCGGTCGGCGCCGGCGTGGTGCTGGCGGCCGGCGTCGGGGTCGCGGACGTCGCGCCGGCGGCGGTCGCCACCGCCCCCGTCGCCGTCGACTGCGTCGCGGCGGGAAGCGCGGGCAGCGGCTTGAAGAAGATGACGAGATCGAACTGCGGGAAGTTCGTGTGGCCGTAGCGGCAGTCGCTCGAGCCGGAGCCGCCGCCGGTGCCGTCGCCCTTGACGGAGTCGGCGAGCGAGACGCGCTGGACGCTGTCGATCAGGCGCATGCGCGAGATCAGCCGCACGACGCCGTCGTGGCTCGTCGTGCAGCCGGTCAGCTCGATCGCCGGGTTCGGCAGCGCGGTGCGCAGCGTGCTGGTGGTGCCGGAGGCCGCGCCCTCGACCGTGACGCCCGTCGTGACGGTGCCGAGCAGCGAGGTCAGCCAGACGTTGTCGGGAATCACCTTCGAGAGGTCTCCGAGCGCGCGCTGCCAGTCGAAGCGCGACTCGCCGAGCTGACGCACGGTGTCGACGCGCGCCTGCGCCAGCGACGCGAAGTCGCGGTAGGGGCGCGCGGCGTCGGCCTGCGCCTGGACGGCTGCGACCTGCGTCTGCAGGTCCGCAAGCTCCGCGCGACGGCTGGCGACCGTGTTGTTCGTCAGCACGTAGGCGGCGACGCCGACGAGCAGCACGCCGAGCACGCCGAGCAGGACGTAGACGCCCACGCCGGAGCGACCGCCGGTGCGACCGGACTCCGCCGGGATCAGGTTGACGGCCTTCACGCCGCCAGCCCCTCGCCGGTGCTCTGCGGTGCCGGAGCGGGGTCGGGATCCGGGACGGCGGCGATGACCTGCGCCTCCGCGATCGCCAGTCCGGCGGCGATCGCGAGCCGGCCGGCCTCGATGCCGCCGTGCGCGCCGGGGCGCGTCTCGCCGACCGTGCCGGAGGCGACGCTGAGGCCGATCGCCGCGCCGAGTTGGTCGGCGAAGCCGGGGATCGCGACCGCGGGACCCGTGAGGATCGCCTGCTCGGCGGCGAGCGCGCCCGCCTGGGCGCGGTAGTAGTCGAGCGAGTTGCGCACCTCGTCGGCGATCCGGCGCACGCCCTCGGTCAGCACGCTGCGGGCCTCCTCGACGATCTCCGGCTCGCCGCTGAGCGACTCGATCGGAGCGAGCAGGCCGACGTGCGTCAGCCACTGGCGCGAGTGCTCGAGCGTCAGGCCGCGGCGCTCGGAGAGCTCGGCGGCGAGCGCCTCGGTGCCCCCCGGCACGACGCGCGTGAAGACGCAGGTGGCGCCCTCGGCGAGCGCGAGGTTCGTCATCCCGCCGACGCTGACGTAGAGCGTCGCGCCGGTGGCGCCGAGGTTCAGCGCGCGGATCATCGCGAAGGCCGAGAGGTCGATGCCCTCGGGACGCAGGCCGGCCTGGCGCGCGGCGGCGTGGAGGCGCTCGACCATCTCGCGGCGCGCGGCGACGAGCACGACGCGGGTGCGCTGGCCCTCGGGCGTGTCGACGAGGCCGAGCGACTGGTGCTCGAGCACCGCCTGCTCGAGCGGCATCGGGATGTGGTCCTGCGCGTGGAAGCGCACCGCGGCGGCGAGCTCCTTGCCGTCCTGCATCGGCGGCAGGTCGACCGTGCGCACGACGATCCGCTGGTTGGCGACGCCGATCCGCACACGGCGGTTCAGCTTGCTCGCCTGGAAGAGGTCCTTCAGCGCCTCGGCGAGCGCGTCGGCGTCGGCGACCTCGCCGTCGCGCACGATTCCCGGCGCGAGCGTGGCGCCGGCGGCGCGCTCGACAGCGAGCCCGTCGGGGCCGACGCGCACCTGCGCGGCGGCGATGAAGCCCGGCTCGATGTCGAGGCCGACGACGGTGCGGCCGGATGTGCGTGCTCGTGGCATAAGGAGGGAGTGGACGGATGCCCGAGGGGGCGCCCACACGACTACATCGGCGGTTCCCCCACGACAGTTGAGCCCGGACTGCACGAACGCTTGCGGCTATGCGCCCAGATCAAGTGCCTGTGAACCCGCGGTCATCGAAACGTGTCCGAGCGACAACCACTCCGTGACGAAAGGATCACCAGATCGCGGCTCCCTCCGGCCTACGGTGCTCCCGTTCACTCCCCCTCGATCCACAACGGAGGATCACCTTGCGCAAGCTCGTCACCGGGGCCGCCATCGCGGTCACCGGCCTTGCCGCCACGGGCGTCGCGATCGGGCAGATCGCCACGGGCGTGCCCGGCACCAACCCGACGGTCGGCAGCACCCCGAACCTGATCGCGCCCGGCTTCGGCACGAAGGTCGTCGCCGAGGGCCTCGACCCGCTCGAGAACCCGGCTGGCATCTACACGTCGTACGGCTACCTCGACGACAACGCCGACCCGCTCGCGCGCACGCGCACCGAGCCGGACGAGAACACCTACGTCGTCGCCGACCACCTCGGCGGCCCGACGGCCGGCTACGACTACGGCCGCCACTTCCTGATCCAGGGCCATGAGAACGGATCCGGCAAGGCGTACCTCACGCGGATCAACCTCGACGTGCTCGAGCCGAGCCACCGCATCACCCTGCTCACCCCGCCGGCCGCCGACGGCACGACGAGCCTCTCCAGCATGGACGGCTCGGCGTACGACCCGTTCAGCGGCGAGGTCCTGTTCACGAGCGAGAACGGCGCTGCGGGCTTCGTCGTCGCGCAGAAGCTGCGCTGGGGCGGCACGACGCCGCCGCCGGTCGTCCGCCTCGACGGCTCGGTCGGCAGGGCCGGCTACGAGGGCGTCGCCGTCGACAAGCTCGGCGAGGTGTACTTCGCCGAGGACAGCGGCGGCGCGACCGTCATCGACAACGGCACGCCGACGAAGGTCAAGCAACCGAACTCCTTCATCTACCGCTTCAAGCCGACCTCCAGGGACGACCTCTCGCAGGGCCGCCTGCAGGCGCTGCAGATCTCCGTCGAGGGCACCCCGATCACGTTCCACGACCGCGCGGTCGACCCCGCCGGCGCCGTGGCCGACGCGCTCGGCGAGCCGATCCGCCGCCTGCACTCGGGCGAGACGCTGAAGGCGAAGTGGATCACGGTCCACGACACGGCGGTCGACGGCACGACTGCCTTCGACGCCAACGCGCTCGCGAAGAGCAAGGGCGCGACGCCCCTCAAGCGCCCGGAGAACGGCAAGTTCGTTCCCGGCAGCGGCTTCAAGTCGTTCGTGTTCGTCGAGACGGGCGACACCGACAAGACCGCCGGCCTCTATCCCGGTGCGGCCGAGCGCGGCGCCTGGGGCGCGGCGATCCGCGTCGACATGGGCTCGGCGGGCGCCGACGACGCGACCGCGAAGACGGTCGTGCTCGGCGACGAGACGCACAACTCGTTCGACAACGTCGCGTTCCTGGACGCGAAGACGCTCTTCACGACCGAGGATCGCGGCGACACGCTGCATGACCAGGAGGGCGCGCTCGACTCGATCTGGTCCTTCGACCTCTCGCGCAGCTACGCCCAGATCACGGGCGCCGGCAAGCGGCTCGTGGCGCTCGGCCGCGACCCCGAGGCAAGCGGCCCGACGGGCGAGGACAACGAGCCGACCGGCATCTTCGTCGGCGACGGCGCGACGTCGAGCGGCGACCTGCTCGGTAGCGAGGACCCGGGCCACCAGCACGGCGTGCGGATCTTCTTCACCGAGCAGCACGGCGAGAACCACACGTTCGAGCTCGTGGCGCCGCACCACCACTCCCACCACCACTAGCAGCGCGCCGCCGCGAGGCGGCGTGTCTCTCTCTCCAGCGCCCCCGGTTCCCACGTGGATCCGGGGGCGCCTGCGTCTCAGAAGCTGCGCAGGTACCAGTCGACCACGTCCGCTCCGACCAGCAGCGCCACGACGCCGCCGAGCGCGAGGAACGGACCGAACGGCAGCGCCGTCTTGCGGCCCTCCGCCACACCCTTGCGCGCCATCACCGCGACGCCGACGAGCGTGCCCGCGACGAGCGCGACGAGCAGCGCGATCGCGACCTCGCGCCCGAGGAAGAGCCCGAGCATGCCGGCGAGCTTCACGTCCCCCATCCCCATCCCGCCGGGCCGCGCGAGCGCTGCGAGCAGCAGGAAGCCGCCCGCGCCCGCGCCCGCGATCAGCTGCTCGGGCACGCCGCCGGGGTCGGTCGCCAGGCCGATCGCGACCGCCGCCAGCGCGCCGAGGCCGGTGAGCACGTTGGGGATCCGGCGCGTGTCGAGATCGATCAGCGCGATCGGCACGAGCAGGGCGATCAGCACGAGGCCGAGCAGCAGGTCGTGCAGCCCGTCGGCGGTGAGCACGACCGCGACGGCGAGCGCGGCGCTCGTGCCCTCGACGAGCGGATAGCGCGCGGAGATCGGCTCGCGGCAGTCGCGGCAGCGGCCGCGCAGCGCCAGCCACGAGAGCACCGGCACGTTGTCGTAGCCGCGCACCGCGTGCCCGCAGCCGGGGCAGCGCGAGCCGGGCGCGACGAGCGACTCCCCGCGCGGCAGCCGCCACGCGACGACGTTCAGGAACGAGCCGGCGAGCAGGCCGCCGAGCGCAGCGAACGCAACGAGCATGACGCTGCGGTGTTCGCCGGCTGCGTCAGCCGACCTGCTCGGCGTAGCGCTGGATGCGCCAGGCCGCCTGCACCGGGTCGATGAAGTACGGCGGCTCGCGCAGACGCAGGCGATCGTCGTACTCGTAGTCCTTGAGATACCCGTTGGCGATGTTCGAGCCGCTGCCGCGCCCCACCGGGCCGCGGAACTTCTGCGCGATCGTGCCGTTGACCGTCAGCGTCCCGAGCGGGTTGCCGCAGTAGTAGTTGTCGACGGTGAAGGAGTGGTTGAGCGCGAGGATCGCCGCGTCGATCGAGATGTTCGTCGGCGTGCTGTTGCTGTTGGTGCAGCTCGTCGGGTCGGTGGCGTCGCGGTTGACCGGGTGGTAGACGCGCACGAAGTTGTTCGCGATCAGCCCGAGCATGCGGTCGCCGCTGCGCGCGATGTTGCCGTTGACGACGATGTCCTTCGCGCTGCCGATCGTGAGGTCCTGCGAGTAGGTGCCCTTGACGTAGGCGTCGGCGCAGCCGGCGTCGTCGCCATAGGGGTTGAGCGGCTGGTAGGCGGTCTGCGAGCAGCCGGCCGTGTTGTCGTAGTCGACGTAGACGACGCCGTTGGAGGGCAGCGTGAGCGTCTTCGTCGTCGGGCTCAAATTGTTGTTCGTCACCGTCATCGAGCCGTTGTTGAGCACGATCGTCGTCTGACCCTTGAAGACGTAATTGGGGTCGGCGACCTGCTTGAGCGACGTATCCGACGGCGGCGGCGTCAGCACCGGCGAGTTCGGCTGCCAGGTGCCGACGATGTTCGGTCCGCCCGAGCCGCAGCCCTGGCGCCAGCCGCTGCCGGAGACCTCGATGTCGTCCTGGGGCCCGCGGCCGAACGTCGGCGCGCCGCAGACGAGGATGTCGTCGTTGGTGTGCAGCGGCCCCTGGATCGTGTCGCCCCCGACGAACTGGATCTCGGTGCAGTTGACGTCGTTCGTGGACGTGCTCCCCCAGGTGCCGTTGGCGGCCTGCTGCTGCCAGGCGGTGTCGGGCGAGACGGGATAGCTTTGGCTGCCGCGGCCGTTGCGCCAGTAGCGGGTGCAGTTCGCGGCCGCCCACGAGAGCAGGTCGGGGTTCGCCGACGGGGTGAAGCTGCCGTTGCTGTTCACCTTGCCGCTGCGCGTCGGGTTGCCCTTCGTGCTGAGCGCGTACCACGCCGGGTCCGTCGTCTCCATGTCGGTGAAGTACAGGAAGTCGAGGAAGCTGCGGCGGCGGAAGGTCGCGATGATCTTGCGCTTGACGTTGTTGGAGAAGCCGGTCGAGCGGATCGAGAAGGTGCCCGACTGCTGGCCGGTGGCGGTGATCATCGTCGCCTCGGCGTTCGACGGATCACACGCGGTCGCGCCGTTGGCGGGCAGCAGCTCGATCGCGTAGCTGGCCGTCGAGCCGGGGACCAGGCGCGTCTTGAGCGGGCTCGCGCCCTTCTGGTTCAGCGCCGGATGCGCGGGTGTCACCGTCGTGCACTTCGCCCAGTACGAGTTGTCCTGGTTGAGGTGGAAGAAGTAGTCCTGCACGCCGGCCTCGGCCGCAGCGTACGCGCGCTTCTGGTCCTCGTCGTTGCGGCTGAGGCGGACGTCGCCGCCGGCGGCCGCGAAGGCGGCGACGGACAGCGCCATCCCCGCGGCGAGGATGCCCATGACGGCGATCATCGTGAAGCCCTCTTCACCGGCGAGGAATGCACGGAGGTGCTTGTGAAGGAATTTGATCATCAGATGCACAAGGGGCTGTGGTCGGGATCGGTCGGGTCGGCGGTGCGGATGTAGACGTTCGCGCTGAACGGCTCGCCGGCGGTGCTCGCCGAGGAGCCGCCGCGCGAGGGCAGCGCCGAGAAGCTCACGCGGATCTGCACGACGCGCGCGGCGTCGGCCGCGCTCAGCGGCACCGGAAGCTGGTTCGCGGGCCGGATCGGGTTGCCGTTGTCGAACGAGTAGTAGGTGAAGAACGGAATCGAGGGCTGCAACAGCAGCTTGTCGGCGATCACGCGCGTGCGCGACGGCGAGGCCGAGAACGTGAACGGCGGCGAGCCGACGGCGGGAGAGCCCGTGTAGTCGCGCTGGGTGAGCGTGCCGGCGGTGAACTGCAGGTCGCGCTTGGTCGGCGTGAAAGTCGTGTTCGCGAGGTCCGCGTAGAAGGTGATGTGGCTCGCGTCGCCATAGGCGATCGCCGGCGAGCCGGGTCCGAGGCAGACCTCCGAGCGCAGCTGCTGGGTGATCTGCTCCAGCGCCGTGCGCCCGCGCGCGATCGACTCGGTGCGGTCGGAGATGCGCGTCTGCGCGTGCAGCAGCGCGGTCGACATCGTGTACGCGGTCATCAGCACACCGACGCCGATCACGGTCGCCATCAGCAGCTCCACGAGCGTGAAGCCGCGCTCGTCGCCCAGGCGGGCGCGGATGCGACGCAGGGCGCTCATGGACAGGTCCCCGACGGGGCGCTCTTCATGTCGACGGTCGCGTTCGCCGTCGTGATGCCGGTCGGCGTCGAGTTGGACAGCGTCGCCGCGGCGGTCGTCGTCGTCGTCCTGATCTTGCCGCCGACCGCGACGCAGAAGGTGTACGTGCCGTACGGGAAGGCCGGGTCCGTGAGCAGCCCCGTGCCGGTGTTGGTCGTCGAGCGCGTCACCGGCACGCTGCACCCCGACGCCGTCGGCGTGAACTTGACCGCGACGTTGTTGAGCGGCTGCGGCGAGAGGCTGCTGTCGATGACCTTCATGTTGATCGGCGGCTCGCGCAGCTGGACCGCCGTGATCGCGCCGGGCGTCACGAGCGCGGTCTGCGCGGTCTGCGAGTAGACGGTCGGCGAGGCGCCCGCGCAGCTCCCCGCCCACACCGAGTAGGCGACGGTGAAGGGGTAGATCAGCCCGGTCGTGAAGCTCGTGTGCGGCGACCCGTCGCCGAAGGGCGCGAGCGGGACGGTCAGGTTGGGGTTCGAGGCGGTGTAGCTGAGCCCGTTCGCCGCGACCGCGGCGCTGCCGTTCCACGTCTCGTAGTTGCCCTGGATCCGCCCGCCGACGTCGTAGTCGAACGCGATCGTGCTCGTCGACTCCCCGACCACCCCCGCCGCCTTGGTCGGCGTCGTGGCCCCGCTCGGGTCGACGTAGCCGGACTTGGCGACGGAGACCGTGTAGCCGTTGCCGGCCGGCAGGTAGCCCCACAGCACGCAGCCGCTCGCGTTCGTGACGTCGGTGTAGCCCTGCGGACCGGTGAGCGTGACGGTCGCGCCCTGCACGGGGTTTCCGTTGCGGTCGCGCACCTGGACCGCGAGCGAGCCCTGGTTGCTGCCGAAGGAGCCGTTCGGCGGCGCCGTGACGCTCTCCACGGTGATCGGCTTGATGCGCATGTTGGGCCAGGTGACCGACGAGGAGATGCGCAGGTAGTTCGCCTGCGCGGTGCCGCTCGTGCAGGTCGCGCTGCCGGTGCTGTCGGTGACCCAGTCGGCGCGCGAGACGACGGTGTAGGTGAGGCCGCCGATCGTGGTCGGCTGCGAGTCGCGGTAGTTCGAGAGCTCCGTCACCGTCATCGAGCGCATGCGGTCCTGGTCCTGCTGGGCGATCTCGGTGGCGACCGAACGGTGCTTGTTGATCCCCGACGTGGCGGAGGCGCCGTCGATGCCGGCATAGACGCCGAGCGAGACGAGCACGACCAGCACGGCCGAGACGATCACCTCGATGATGGTGATGCCGTCCTCGCGGCGCAGCGCGGAGAGGCGGGGCGGGTTCGGGGTCCGGACGCTCACCTCAGCTTCATCGGCGCCCGTTCACGCGGGCGTGAGCAAACTGGACGTTCGGATGGGTGGCCTGGGCAGATGCTCACCGTGACGGCCGCGATGCCGATATTGGCGGCGTGTCGCTCGCCCGCCGTCTCGTCGTGCTCGCCGCCGTGGCGGCGCTTGCGCTGCTGCCGGCGACCGCCAGCGGCGACGGCTCGTGCACGACGGCCGCGATCCGCGGCGACCGGCCCGCTGATGCGCCGAACGCGGCCTGCGCGGTGACGGTCGTGACGGCGACGCCGAACCCGGTCGATCCGGCGGCTGCGACGGTGACGTTCGACGGCAGCGCCTCCGTCGGCGCCGACGGCGTCAGCGCATCCGACATCGCCCACTACGACTGGGACTTCGGCGACGGCGCCGCGTACGAGACGACGAACGCGGTCGAGCCGCACACCTACGCCGCCCGCGGCCATTACGTCGCGACCCTCTACATCAGGGACGCCGGCGACAACCCGATCGCGGCGCCCGCGAGCGTCGACGTCTACGTCAGCCTGATGCCGGTCGCCGCGTTCACGCTGCCGGGCGCGACGCTGCGTCCGGGCGTCTCCTACGCCTTCGATCCGACGGGCTCGACGGCCCCCGGCGGCTCGATCGACCACTACCAGTGGGATTGGGGCGACGGGACCACCTCCCAGACGCTGCCCGCCGACCCGATCGCGCACCACGTCTTCGCCGCCAACGGCGCCTCGACGGGCGTCACGCTGACCGTCGTCAACGACGTCGCGCTCAAGAGCGCCCCCGTGACACACGCGCTCGTTGTGCAGAACCAGCTCCCGATCGTGCAGTTGAGCGCCACCCCGGCGACGATCGCGATCGGCCAGCATGTCGCGCTGAGCGCGGCCGGCTCGAGCGACCCCGATGGCGCGATCGTCGAGTACCGCTGGGACCTCGACGCGAACGGCTCGTTCGAGACCTCGACCGGCCTGACGCCGACCGCGTCGGCCGGCCCCTTCCCGAACGCCGGCATCGTGCAGCTGCGCGTGAAGGCGATCGACGACAGCGGTCAGGCGACCGTGCGGACGGCCGCGGTGACCGTCACCGGCTCCGACGGGACCGGGGGCGGCGCGAGCACCGGGGGCGGCGGTACGGGCGGCACGAAGAAGTCCGGCGGATCGCACACGGGCGCCGGCGGCGGCGGACTCGGTCGCATCACCGGCTCCGCGTTCGCGATCGGCTTCGGCGGCAGCGCGATCCAGCGGCTCCGCACCGTGCTGCGCCGCGGCGTCGGCCTGCAGGCGGCGACGAACCGCCCCGCCGCCGGCACGCTCAAGCTCACGCTCAGCGCACGCGACGCCCGCAGGCTGCATCTCATCCGCCGCGGCCGCAAGCCGGTCAAGATCGGCACCCTGCGCACGACCCTGAGCGCCGGCAAGCCCGTGAAGCGCTCCGTCAAGCTCACCCGCAAGGCCAAGCGCGCGCTCAAGCACGCCCATCCGCGCCTCCTGCGCGTCACGATCAGCGCCACCCTCACCGCCGGCACCGCGCACGCAAGCGCGGCGCGAGTGGTGCTGCTGCGCGGGTGAGCAGAGCTTCCGCGGCGCGCCGAGCCGGGGGCCGCGCGTCCGGCTCAGACCTGCTGCGGCCGGACGGTGGCTCCAGGGCGCTCTGCGGTCACGTCCAGTTTGAGAAGTAGCGTTCCGGGCGCTTCTGCGCAGACTCAGGACTCAGCCGAGGGTCCTTCGAGATGACGTTGTTCGACACAGGCAAGCCTCCACGTAGCGGGACGATGCGCGGACCGCGAAGGATCGGCCTGCTGCTCACCGCGATCGCGATCGCAGCAGGCGACGTTGTCCTGTGGACCTATTCGATGCTTGCATGCGGCGTCGGCGAGAACCAGCAGGGGCCATGGGCAGAGCTCTGCAACCAAGGTCATCCCGAAGCGCGCATCCACGCTCCGTTGTTGGGCGCGGCACTGATCCTCGCGAGCATCGGAGCAGCGTACGCCGCACGTCGGCCATGGATCGTGATCGCTGGGGCGTCCGTTGGCGCGGGACTCGGCGCTGTGGCACTCGCTTCGCTGTGAGGCTCGAGAACGCGAAACGGGGCGGACCTTGCGGCCCGCCCCGTTTCGCATACTGGTTGGTGTGCTTGCTTAAGCGCTCTGCGTGCTACCAGGTGCCGGCCGCGTTGCAGCCGCCCTTGCTCACCGGCGCACAGGTGCGCGTCACGGTGCCGGCCGTCACACGAGTGATCGTGTAGACGACAGCGTTGACGCCCTTGGACTTCGCGGAGATGACGAAGTCGCCGGCGCCGGTCGTCGTGGCGGTCACGTCGGCGGCGTTGCCCGTCGGGTACTGGGCGAGCGTCGGCTCGATCGTCACGAGCGCGGCCGGGTTCGGCGCGTACGCGTTGTTGTCGGTGAAGTACGTCTCCTCAGCCGTCTGCATGTTGCGGACGTAGCTCTTTGCAGCCGCGTCGTTCGCCTTGTCCTTCTGCGAGAGGAACGAGGGGATGGCGATCGCGGCGAGGATGCCGATGATCAGGATGACGACGAGGAGCTCGATGAGCGTAAAGCCGCCCTCGTCCTTGGCGCGCTGGCGCATTGCTTGCAGCATGGATCCTCCTGGGAACCGGTGGTCACTGATGTCCGCCAGATCCCTGGACGGTCGGCCGTTTCGGACCTCTCGGCTCTGGCACTCCAGCTATCGGCATCCCGCCATGGCAGGTTGAGAGGCTTGGACGTTTGGATGATCGCTTGCACGCCGCCATACGGGGCGGCGTCTGGGATCAGCCGCCTGCGCGCGCGGCGATCGCGGCCTCCTGGGCGTCGCGGCCGGGCTGGCGCACGCCCGTGCCGTCGCACCAGGGACACGGCTGCTTGCTCTGCTCGCCGCCGAGCCCGGAGATCACGACGCCCGTGCCGCGGCAGGGGCGGCAGGTCGTCTCGTCGCGTGTGTCCTCGCGGGCGGCCATCGTCGGCGCGCAGCGTAGCGGCTTTGCCGCCCGCTCAGCCACGGCGCGTCGGACGCTCAGCGCGCCCGTCGGCGCTCGTCGCTACGTTCGAGCCGTGCACGCACTGCTCTCGACAGTCGGCGACGGCCTCTGGAACGCGCTCCGGATGGCGTGGGAGGTGTGGTGGGCGCTCGTGCTCGGCTTCGCGATCTCAGCGGTCGTGCAGGCGTGGGTCCCGCGCGAGCGGATCGAGGCCGCACTCGCCGGCGACGGCCTGCGGCCGGTGGCGCGCGCGACCGGCTTCGGCGCGGCCTCCTCCTCCTGCTCCTACGCCGCGATCGCGATCGCGCGCAGCCTGTTCGCGAAGGGCGCCTCGGCGGTCAGCGCGCTCGCGTTCCAGTTCGCCTCGACGAACCTCGTGTGGGAGCTCGGCGTCGTGCTGTGGGTGCTGATCGGCTGGCAGTTCACGCTCGGCGAGTATCTCGGCGGGCTCGTGATGATCGGGCTGATGTGGGCGCTGCTGCGGCTGTTCGTGAGCCGCGAGACGGAGCGCCGCGCGCGCGAGCACGCGGCCGCGTTGACGGACGGCGAGGCAGGGCACTGCCACGAGCATCACGACCACTCACCCGCGTCGGCGGCGCCGACCCTGCGTATGCGCGTCAGCTCGCTCGACGCCTGGTCGGACGTCGCACGCAACTTCCGCACCGACTGGCTGATGCTGTGGAAGGAGATCGTCACCGGCTTCGTGCTCGCCGGCTTCATCGCGCTGCTGGGCGACGACTTCTTCAACGGCCTCTTCCTGCATGACGCGCCGAGCGCCGTCCAGGTCGTGTGGGGCGCGTTCATCGGCCCGCTGATCGCGGTCGCGAGCTTCGTCTGCTCGATCGGCAACGTGCCGTTGACGGCGGTCCTGTGGGCCGGCGGGATCCCCTTCGCCGGCGTGATGGCGTTCATCTTCGCGGACCTGATCGTGCTGCCGATCGTGCTCGCCTACCGCAAGTACTACGGCACGGCGTTCGCGCTGCGCATCACCGCGCTGATGCTCGTGACGATGATCCTCGCCGCGCTCGTCGTCGACCTGCTCTTTAGCGCGCTCGGCCTGATCCCCTCCACGCGCCCGAGCACGACCGATGTCTTCGGCACGATCGAGCTGAATTACAAGGCCGCGCTCAACGCGCTGGCGACGGTCGTGTTCGTGGGGTTGCTCGCGCTCACGCGGCGGGATCGAGTGGAGCGTCCGAGCCGTCCTCCAGCTCAGAGGCTCGCCTCGCAGTGAAGCGCGCCACCTGCTGCTCCACACGCGCGAGCGAGGCGAGCTCCTCCTCCAGGCCGTCGCTGACGTCCACGTCCTCGGCGGGCTCGACCCCCTCACGGCCCACAAGGAAGCGCCCAATGGCCAGGGGGTTCGCCATCCCTCGTAGCGTCAACCTCGCCTCGGCCTCGCGCCGCTGCGCGCAGAGGATGAAGCCGACCGTCGCCTTGTCACCCTCGCGCGCGACGAGCGCGTCGACCGCGTTGACATAGGCGTTCATCTTGCCCGCGTACTCTGGCTTGAACGGGCCGAGCTTCAGGTCGATCACGACCCAGCGCGCGGTGGGATGGTGGTAGAAGAGCAAGTCGAGCCGGTACTCGACACCGTCGCCGATGTCGATCACGCGCTGCCGTCCGGCATAGAGGAAGCCCTCGCCAAGCGCCTGCATGAAGCGCGTGATGTCAGCGACGAGGGCGTCTTCGAGATCTCGCTCGCGACGGAGGTCGCTCGACGCGACGAAGTCCATGACGACCGGATCGCGCAGCAACAACGGTGCGCTGTCCTCGTCACCGCGCAGTGTCTCGTCGAAGTTCGACAGAGCTGCGCCCTCGCGCTCGTGCAGCCGGTTGGCGATGTGATGCTCGAGCAGCGCGCGGGTCCATTGCCCTGCGCGCGCGGCATACCAGTCGCGCGTCGTGCGGTCGTCGAGCCGATCCAGGAGAACGGAGATATGACCCCAAGGCAATGTTCCCACACCGTGTGAGAGCATTTCTTCGGCCGGCCACGAAGCAGCGAAACGACGCATTCGAGCGAGGTTCTGGACCGAGAACCCGCCCATGTCCGGGAACGCCCCACGCAGGTCCGCCGACAACCGCTGGACGATCTTCGGCCCGCCACGCCCGCGCCGGTTCCCCTCCTCCTCCTGCCGACGCAGGATCTCCTTGCCGATGTACCAGTACGCGCCGATCAACTCGGTGTTTGCCGCATGTACCGCGCGCGCTCGAGCGAGCCGTACACGCGACTTGATGTCCGCCAGCGCCCGCTCATAGTTGGGAGTCTCCGGCTCGATGTGCGTTTCAACGACCTCAATCTGCTCCATGCCAGGGACCGTACGCACGAGCCAACGGCCGGTCTACACCACTTATCTGGGAAGGATCCGCCCGGACAGGCATCTGGATGGATGAACCCGACCGGAGGAGCGCGCAATGGCCGTGAACGTCCCGACTGTCCGTCGTCTGAGTGTTTCAGCGCTCGCGCTGGTGCTTGCGGCAGGAACGCTGGCCGCGTGCGGCAGCAGCAACTCGAACGACAGCTCCTCGTCGAAGCCCGCGAGCTCGAGCGGCGGCTACGGCTCCTCGGGAACCAGCACGACGAACGACGCCGGCGCATCGAGCGGCGCGCTCGCGCTCGCCCCGGTCGAGAAGGGCGAGGACAACTTCACCTTCACGAAGAAGACGCTGACCGCGAAGGCCGGGACCGTGACGATCAACGTCGCCAATCCCAGCTCCAACGAGTACCCGCACGGGATCGCGATCGAGGGCAACGGCGTCGACAAGGACGGCAACATCGCCCAGCCCGGCGGCACCTCGACGGTCACCGTCAAGCTCAAGCCCGGCACCTACACCTTCTACTGCCCCGTGCCCGAGCACGAGAAGTACGGCATGAAGGGCACGCTCACAGTTCAGTGAGGGGATGGCCCGGGGGCGGCGGCTCGAGACTGGGACCGCCGCCGCCCCCGGGGCGCGCAGCCGGCCGCGGCGCCTACTTGATCGCGTCGTAGACCTTGAACAGCGGCATGTACATCGAGATGACGATGAAGCCGACGATGCCGCCGACGACGATGATCATCAGCGGCTCGAGCAGGGACGTGAGGCCCTTGACGGCCGTCTCGACCTCGTCCTCGTAGAAGTCGGCGACCTTCGTCAGCATCGTGTCGAGCGCACCGGTCTCCTCGCCGACGCCGACCATCTGGGCGACCATCGAGGAGAAGACGGGCGCCTCGCGCAGCGGGGCCGCGATCGTCCCGCCGGACTTCACGGAGTCGATCACGTCGGCCATCGCGCGCTCGACGATCGTGTTGCCGGCCGTCTTGCCGGTGATCTCGAGCGCCTGCAGGATGGGCACGCCGGAGGCGACGAGCGAGGACAGTGTGCGCGACCAGCGCGCGAGCGCGACCTTCTGCACGACGCTGCCGATCTTGAACGGCGTCTTCAGACGCAGCGCATCCCATTGCGGCCGCCCCCACGACGACTTCTTCCACAGGCGGAAGCTGACGACGAACGCCACCACGCCGCCGAGCATCAGATACCACTGGTGCGTGAACAGGTTCGAAAGGTTCACCGTGAACTGGGTGATCGGCGGCAGCTTGCCGCCGAAGTCGGCGAAGACCTTTGCGAAGACCGGTACGAGGAACGTGATCAGCGCGACGAGCACGATCGCGGCGAACGAGAAGATCACCGCCGGGTAGATCATCGCCGACTTGACCTGACGCCGCAGCGCGTCGTCCTTCTCGAGCTGGTCGGAGACGCGCAGCAGCGCCTCGTCGAGCCGGCCGCCGGTCTCGCCGGACTCGACCATCGCGACGTAGAGCGGGGTGAAGATCTTCGGGTGGCGCGCGAGCGCGGCGGAGAACAGCAGGCCGGCCTCGACGTCCTTGCGCACCGCCACGATCGCCTCGAGCAGCGGCTTGGAGTCGGTCTGCTCCTCGAGCACGTAGAGCGCGCGCAGCAGCGTCATGCCGGAGGCGACCATCGTCGCGAGCTGGCGCGTCATGATCGTCAGGTCCGCGGCCTTCACGCTCGCGAAGAGCGCGATGTTGATCTCCTTGGAGCTGTGCTTGTCGGAGATATCGACGACGACGAGCCCGCGTGCCTTCAGCTGGTCGGCGACCGCCTGCTTGGAGCTGGCCTCGACCTCGCCCTTGGCGGCGAGGCCGGTGAGGTCGACAGCGCGAAAGACGTAGGTGCTCATCGCGGCCGCCTAGACCGTCGCCATCGCGCCGTCGGAGATCATGCCGCCGCCGAAGCCCATCAGGCGGCGCAGCTCCTCCGGCGTGCTCGAGCGCGCCTCGGCGAGCTGGCGCGTGATCTTGCCGCTGCGCACGAGCCCGGCGAGCGAGGCGTCCATCGTCTGCATGCCCTGCGCGCCGCCGGTCTGCAGCACGGAGTAGATCTGGTGCGTCTTGCCCTCGCGGATCAGGTTGCGCACGGCCGGCGTCGGCACGAGCACCTCGGCGGCGACGCAGCGCGCCGAGCCGTCCGCGGTCGGCAGCAGCTGCTGGGTGACGATCCCCTGCAGGCCGACGGCGAGCTGCGTGCGGATCTGGCCCTGTTGATCGCCCGCGAACACGTCGACGATGCGGTCGATCGTCTGCGGCGTGTCCTGCGTGTGCAGGGTCGCGAAGACGAGGTGGCCGGTCTCCGCCGCGGTGATCGCGGTCGAGATCGTCTCCATGTCGCGCATCTCGCCGACGAGGATCACGTCCGGGTCCTGACGCAGGGCGGCCTTCAGGGCCTCCGCGAACGTGGTCGCGTCAGAGCCCAGCTCGCGCTGGTTGACGATGCACTTCTTGTGGCGATGGAGGAACTCGATCGGGTCCTCGATCGTCATGATGTGCTCTTCGCGCGACTCGTTGATGACGTCGATCAGCGATGCGAGCGTCGTCGACTTGCCGGAGCCGGTCGGGCCGGTCACGAGCACGAGCCCGCGCGGGCGGGTGGCCATCTCCGCGACCGACGGCGGCAGCCCGAGCGACTCGAGCGGCGCGATCTCGAACGGGATCAGGCGGAAGGCGGCGCCGAGCGCGGCGCGCTGGAAGTAGGCGTTGACGCGGAAGCGGGCGCGGCCGGGGATCTGGTAGGCGAAGTCGAGCTGCCAGTTCGTCTCCAAGCGCTGGCGCTGGTCGTTGGAGAGGATCGAGTAGATGATCTCCCGCGTGTCCGTCGGCGTCAGCGTCGGATAGCCGTCGACCGCGTGCAGACGCCCGCGCACGCGCACCATCGGCGGTGCGCCGGCGGTCAGGTGGAGGTCGGAGGCGCGTCGATCGACGACCTCCATCAACAGCTCTGCGAAGTCGATGTTCATCCCTGCCTCTATCGGCAGGAGAAGTTCGGAGCGTGAGCGCTACGCGTGCACGGGCTCGGGCACCTGCCCGGCCTCGGCGGCGGCGGGCACGCCGACCGCGTCCTGCGCTGCGGCCGCGGGCTTGCGGCGCGGCAGGAAGGCCGCCGGCACGAGCGCGAGCGCGAGCAGCACGAGCGCCCACGTGAACGTGTGGCCGAACGCGCCCGCGACCGCCTCGCGTGCGCCGGGCGGGATGTGCTGCGCGGCGGCGAGCCCCTCCCCCGCCCCGACGCCGGGCAGGCGCGCCGTCAGCTGCGTGGCGAGCACGACCGAGAGCAGCGCCACGCCCAGCGCGCCGCCGCCGCGCTGGATGATGTTGACGGCGGTCGTGGCGCGCGCGATCTGTGCGCGCGCGAGCGTCTGGTAGGCGGCCGACATCGTCGGCATCATCGTCGCGCCCATGCCGACGCCGGTCAGGAACGAGGCGAGCCCGAGCAGCCAGTAGGACGTCGTCGCGCCGACCTGCGTGAAGATCCCCATGCCGAGCACGGTCAGCACGAGCCCGGGCAGCACGATCCGGGCCGCGCCGGTGCGGTCGGTGACGCGCCCGCCGACCGGCATCATCAGCGCGGCGCCGACGCCCTGCGGGATCAGCAGCAGGCCGGCGTGCAGCGCGGACTGGCCGCGCACGACCTGGTAGTAGAGCGGCAGCAGCAGCATCGCGCCGAAGAACGCGCAGGCGAGCAGCAGCATCGTCGCCGCGGCGGCGCCGGTCGTGCGGCGAGCGAACACGCGCAGGTCGACGAGCGGGTCGGCGGTGCGCAGCGCGTGGCGCGCGAACGCCGCCATCAGGCTCACGCCGACGAGCACCGGCACGAACGCGCGCGGCGACCCGATCCCGCCGTGGCTGGCGGTCTCGGCGAGGCCGTAGACGAGCGCCGCGAGCCCCGGCGACAGCAGCACGAGGCCCCGCCAGTCGAGCCGGTGCACCGGCTGCGGACGATCGCGCGGCAGGATCCGCGCCGCGAGCGTCAGCGCGAGCGCGCCTATCGGCAGGTTGACGTAGAAGATCCAGCGCCACGAGACGTCGTCGACGAGCCAGCCGCCGAGCACCGGGCCGGCGATCGGGCCGATCAGCATCGGGACGCCGACGATGCCCATCAGGCGGCCGATCCGCCGCGGTCCGGCGGCGTGCGTGAGGATCGTCATCCCGGCCGGCATGATCATGCCGCCGCCGAGGCCCTGCAGCACGCGGAAGGCGATCAGCGAATGCGCCGACCACGCCATCCCGGACAGCGCCGAGCCGGCGAGGAACAGCACGAGCGAGGTCATGTAGAGGCGCTTGGTGCCGAAGCGGTCGGCCGCCCAGCCCGTCAGCGGGATCACGGTCGCGAGCGCCAGCAGGTAGCCGGTCGAGACCCACTGGATCGTCGGCAGCGGGGCGTGGAAGTCGGTTGCGAGGTGGTCGATCGCGATGTTCACGATCGTCGTGTCGAGGATCGACATGATCGTGCCGAGCACGACGACCGAGGCGATCGCGAGCACCGCGCGGTCCAGGGCGCCGTTCTCCTCGCTCATCGCGGTGCCTCCTGATCGCCGGCAGCGGCGAAGACCGTCTCCAGCGCGTCGGCGAGCACCGCGCGCTCGCGCTCGCCCAGCGTCGCGGCGTAGCGGCGCATGTCCTCGCGGCGCGCCTGGGCGATGCGCGCGAGCGCGTCGCGTCCGGCCTCGGTGACGGCGAGCCGCTTGACGCGGCGGTCGTGGGAGTCCTCGTGGCGGGAGACGAGGTCGAGCCGCGCGAGCCCGTCGATCGCGCGGCCGCCGGCGGCGATCGAGAGCCCCATCCGCGGTGCGAGCTCGGTGAGCGTCAGGCCCTCCTCGGAGCCGCCGAGGATGAACATGCCGCGCATCTGCGGGATCGTCAGCTCGAGGTCGGCGATCACCTGCAGGAGCGTGTCCTGCTCGCCCTTGATGACGTTCAGGAAGAAGTGCATGAGGTGATCGGCGAGCCGATCGACGGAGACGGAAGTCGTTTGCACAGATGCGACTATATCGCTTTGCGCGATATTCGCAAGCTTGCGATTGTTGCGTGTTTGCGCGCTTACAACCGGCTACGACGTGCCGGTCACGCGCGCGACCTCCGCGAGCGAGGTGAGCCCCGCCTGGACCTTCGCGAGGCCGTCGTCGCGCAGCGTGCGCATGCCCCCGCGCTGGGCGACGGCGGCGATCTCGTCGGCCGCGGCGCGCGCCAGCACGAGCGCGCGGATCTCCTCGTTCAGCGTCATCACCTCGTACAGGCCGACGCGGCCCTTGTAGCCCATCCCGCCGCAGCGCCCGCAGCCGACCGGCTCGTAGACCTCGAGGTCGAGCTTGACCTTGAAGCCGCTGCGGCGCAGCACCTCGGCCGGCACGATCGTGCGCTTCTTGCAGGTGGAGCAGAGCGTGCGGGCGAGCCGCTGGGCGACGACGCAGTCGAGCGCGGAGGCGACGAGGAAGGGCTCGATCCCCATCTCGATCAGGCGCGTGATCGCCGACGGCGCGTCGTTCGTGTGCAGCGTGGAGAGGACGAGGTGGCCGGTCAGCGCCGACTCGATCGCGATCTGCGCCGTCTCGCCGTCGCGGATCTCGCCGACCATGATGATGTCGGGGTCCGCGCGCATCATCGAGCGCAGGCCGTTGGCGAAGCTCAGGCCCGCGCGCGGGTTCACCTGCACCTGCGTGATCCCGCCGATCTGATACTCGACCGGGTCCTCGATCGTGATGATGTTCTTGTCGGTCGTGTTGAGCTGGCCAAGCGCCGCGTACATCGTCGTCGACTTGCCCGAGCCGGTCGGGCCGGTCGCGAGCACCGCGCCGTAGGACTGCGAGATCGCCTGCTCGAAGCGGCTGTGCTCCTCGTCGCGCATGCCGAGCGTGTCGAGGTTGAGCTGCGACTGCTCCTTGTCGAGGATGCGCATCACGATCGACTCGCCGTGCACGCTCGGCAGCGTCACGACGCGCACGTCGACCTGGCGCCCGTCGACGGTCAGGCCGACGCGGCCGTCCTGCGGGATGCGCTTCTCGGCGATGTCCAGCTCGGCCATGATCTTCGTGCGCGAGACGATCCCGGCGACCATCCGCTGCGGGATCGTCGTGGAGATCGACAGCACGCCGTCGATGCGGAAGCGCACACGCAGCTCGCGGCCGTCGGGCTCGAAGTGGATGTCGGAGGCGCCGCGCTCCGCGGCCTGGGCGATGATCGAGTTCAGCAGCTTGACGACGGGCGCCTGCTCCGCCGTCTCGCGCAGGTCGACGACCTCGCCGTCGTCCCCCTGCTCCTCGATCTCCTCGTCGACGGCCTCGCGCACCGAGTCGCCGAAGCGGTCCAGGCGCGCGACGAGCGCCGCGACGTCCTCGCGCGAGGCGACCGCCGGACGCACGTCCAAGCGCGTCAGCATCGCGATGTCGTCGACGGCGAGCACGTTCGCCGGGTCCGCCATCGCGACCAGCAGCGTGCGCTGGTCGACGAACGCGACCGGAACGGCGTCGTAGCGCTTGGCGGCGGAGGAGTCGATCAGGTTCGCGGCCGCCATGTCTACCTTGAAGACCGTCAGGTCGAGGTGGTCGAGGCCGTAGCGCTCGCCGATCGCGCGCGCGAGCTGGTCCTCGGTGATCGCGCCCTGCTCCAGCAGCACCTTCTCCGGTGGACGTCCTGCCGAACGCGCCGCCTCGACCGCGGTCTCGACCAGCTCCGGCTCGACGAAGCCGAGGTCGACGAGCACGTCGGTGAGGAAGCGGCCGGAGCCCCCGCGGCGGCTCGGCGGCGTGATCCCGCTGAACGCCTCGTGCTGCGGCGCGCGCGCGAGCGCACCGTCCGTGAGCGGCCCGTCGGCGCCGACGGCGTGCAGGTGCGACCGGCCGCCGCCGGATGAGCGAGTCGGCGCCGACGCCGCGGAGCGCACCCGCGGTGGCGGATCGGGCCTCGCCTCGGGCGCCTCGGGCGCGTGCTGCTCGACCGGCTCCTCGGCGCTTTCACCGGTGCCCAGCGCCGACCATTCGGGCGGCACCTCGCCGCCGTCGGAG
Organism: Conexibacter sp.; assembly: GCA_035637995.1. Classification (GTDB taxonomy): domain Bacteria; phylum Actinomycetota; class Thermoleophilia; order Solirubrobacterales; family Solirubrobacteraceae; genus Conexibacter. The sequence goes on from DASRAV010000016.1 coordinate 179,981, forward strand.
TGCAGCGCAAACGGGTCGAACGCCGCCGTGGGCGCGTCAGGCCGCGTCGCCCCGGGCGGCGGCGCGGAGGACTCCGATGGGCGCCGGCCGCCCGGTCCACCGCTCGAAGCTCCGGGCTCCTTGTCGGACGAGGACGTCAAGGCCGTCCACCACCTCGGCGCCGGCGGCGCGAGCGGCGATCACGAGGCCCGTCGGGGCCGTTCCGTATACGAGGTCGATGACGCATGGGTACCCGCGAAGGCCATCGACTCCGAGTGGCAGCTGCTTGAACGGATCCTCCCCGTGCAGACCAACGGATGTCGTATGGACCAGGATGTCGGCCGCGACGGGCGCCTCGACGACGCGTCCGCCGAGCTCCGCGCACAGCCGCTCGGCCCGGGAGCGGGTCCGGTTCCACACCATCACGTCGGCCGCGCCCGCGTCGCGCAGCGCCCACACCGCGGCCCGCGCGCTGCCGCCCGCGCCGAGCACGAGCACGCTCGCGCCGGCCGGATCGCGCCCCAGCGCGTCGATCAGGCCGGGCGCGTCGGTGTTGTCGGCGTGGATGCGTCCGTCCGCCGCGAACGTCAGCGTGTTCGCCGCCCCGATCGCGCACGCGCTGTCGGTCGCCTCGTCGGCGAGCGCCAGCGCCGCCTCCTTGTGCGGGATCGTCACGTTCGCGCCGACGAAGCCGACGCCCGGCAGCGCGCGGACCGTCTCCTCGAACAGCTCGGGCGGCACGGGCAGCAGCTGATAGCGCCACCCGTCGAGGCCGAGCGCGGCATAGCCGGCCTCGTGCATCGCGGGCGAGCGGCTGTGGCCCACCGGCCAGCCGAGGACCCCGCAGAGCCCCATCAGCACTTCGTCGGCGACTTGCCACCCGCGGCGTCGCGCGCCGCGTTGTAGCGGGCGACGTCGCGCTGGAACTGCGCGTCGGTGGAGGAGAACGCGTGCCGGCCGCACGTCCCCGGCTTGACGACGTAGAAGAGGTAGCCGACGTGGGCGGGATGGGCGGCGGCCTCGATCGAGGCGAGCCCCGGGTTGCCGATCGGGCCGGGCGGCAGCCCCTGGTGGTTGCGCGTGTTGTAGGGGGTCGTGCTCGCCAGCTCGGAGACCGTCAGCGGGTGCGTCCAGTCGTGCAGCGCGAAGCGCAGCGTCGCGTCGATCCCCAGCGGGATCCCCTGGTGCAGGCGGTTGTAGATGACCGCCGCGACGAGCGGCCGCTCCTTCGCGACGGCGACCTCGCGCTCGACCATCGAGGCGATCACGACGACGTCGTACGCGGTGAGGTTCTTACTGCGGGCGTAGCGGAGGTTGACGCCGGCGAGGTTCTGCTTGAACGCCGCGAGCTGCTCGGCCACCAGCTGCTGCGCGGTGGCGTGGCGGCGCAGCTCGTAGGTGGCCGGGAACAGGAAGCCCTCGAGGCCGGTGCCCTTGGGCGCACCGTAGCGGTGGGGGTTGAGCGCCTTCGAGGTGCGCGTGGCGGCCAGGTAGTCCCCGGCGATGCCGTCCTGCTTGACGATCGGCGCCGCCTCACGACGGCTGAGTCCCTCCGGGATCGTGACCCTGACGACGGGCGGTGGCGGCGGGTTGTGGGTGAGCGCGGTGAGCGCGTCGCCGTAGCTCATGTCCTTGCGCAACGTGAACGTCCCGGACTTGAGGTCGCCGCGCTGGCCCGCGATCGCTGCGCGCAGGCCGAAGTAGAAGCTCGAGTCGATGACGCCGTCGCGCTGGAGGAGGTCGCCGATCTGGCCGACGGTGGCGCCGTTTGGGACCTTGACCGCGACGCGCGCGCCGGGATCGCCCTTGAAGGGTTGATAGAGGTTGGAGAGGAACCAGGCGGCGCCGGCTATCAGCACGATCGCGACGAGGAGAAGGGTGCGTCGGGGCATGCGTCGGGGGCTCCTCGTTGTGTCCGCCGGCTTGGCCGGCCTGCGTGTGCGCCCGCCGAAGCGCGGGTGCTCCTTGGCGGTCACGCGGCGCGTGCCGAGCGGGACCTCCGGATCGGGGTCCGGCTCGGGGTCGGGCGCCGGGTCCTCGACCGCGATCGTCGCATGCTCCTCCGTCCACTCCGCGGTCACGTCGAACTGCTGCGTCGGCTGGGGATCGGGGGGATGCGTGGAGGGAATAGGTCCTCCTGGGACCTGAACTCGGCGCGCATCGGGTGGCGACGGCGCAGGCGCGGGCGGCGGGGTCCGACCCTCGCGCTCGGCCCGGCGTCGCTCGCGTTCGAAGCGGGCGGCCTCGCGTTCGGCGGGGGTGCGGTCAGCCATGGCGGGCGAGCCAGTCTTCGAGCAGGACCGCGGCGGCGCGGGAGTCCTCCGATGTCCGGTGCGTACCGGTGCGCTCGGCGATGCGCGTGGTGAAACGCTCGTCGTAGAGCGAGACGGGGACGTCGACCGCGGCGCCCAGCCGCAGAGCGAACGCCCTGGTCTCCCGCGTCTGCTCGGTGTCCTCCCCGGACAGTCCCAACGGGAGGCCGACGACGACGGCGCTGACCTCGCGCTCGCGGACGAGCGAGGCGATCCGCGCCATCCCCTTCCTCGAGGAGGGCCGTTCGATCGCCGCCACGGGCGTCGCCAACGTCCCGGTCGGATCGCTCAAAGCGCACCCGCACCTGGCGCTGCCGTAGTCGAGCGCAAGCACGCGCATCAACCCGCGAGCGCGGCCTCGATCGCCGCGCGCGCGGCGTCCAGCGCGGCGGGAAGCTTGTCCGGGTCGCGTCCGCCGGCGCGCGCCATCGTGTCGCGCCCGCCGCCGCCGCCGCCCGCGACCTCCGCGGCGACCTTCACCACGGCGCCCGCCTTCACGCCGCGCTCCACGAGCGCCGGCGCGACGGTCGCGACGAGGTGGACCGATCCGCCCGCGACCGCACCGAGCACGATCGCGGAGTCGCCGAGCTTCGCTTTCAGCCGATCGGCCACGTCCGGAAGCGACTTGGGGTCCGCAACGTCAACGGCGGCAACGAGGATGGGAGCACCGCCGACGTCGCCCGCCGACGCGAGCAGGGCGTCGAGATCCAAGGCGCCGTTCGCCCCTCCCCCCTTCCTCGCTGCCTTCTCCAGGTCCTTCACACGCGCACGCAATTCGCTCACCGCGGCCGGCACCTGCTCCGGCACCGCCCGCAGCTCCGTCGCCACGGCAGTCAAGGTGCGGTCGTGCTCGCGCGCCAGCTCCACCGCAGCCGGCCCCGTCAGCGCCTCGATCCGCCGCACGTTCGCGGCGCTCGAGGTCTCCGAGACGATCCGGAAGAGGCCGATCTCCGCCGTCGAGCGCACGTGCGTGCCGCCGCACAGCTCGCGCGAGAACGAGCCGTCGCCAACCTCGACCATCCGCACGACGTCGCCGTACTTCTCGCCGAACAGCGCCATCGCCCCTGCCGCCTTCGCCTCCTCCAGCGTGCGCGTCGTCGCGCTCACCGGATGGTTCTCGAGGATCCAGCCGTTGACGTCGTCCTCGACGGCGCGCAGCTCCTCGGCGCTCAGCGCGGCGCCGTGCGTGAAGTCGAAGCGCAGCTTGTCCGGCTGCACCGCGGAGCCCGCCTGGCGCACGTGCGTGCCGAGCCGGCGGCGCAACGCCGCGTGCAGCAGATGCGTGGCGGTGTGGTTGCACTGCGTCGCGTGGCGCGCGCGGTGGTCAACGACCGCATGGACCTGCTCGCCCTCGTGCAACTCGCCGACCTCGGGCTCCAGCACCAGCACCTGATCCTCCCCGCCGGCGAGCCGCAGCACGTCCGCCACGCGCGCACGGCAGTCGCCGTCGGCGCACTCGACGTAGCCCGCGTCGGAGACCTGCCCGCCGCCCGCGGCGTAGAAGGGCGACTCGCGCAGCTTGACCAGCACACGTCCGTCCCCAACCTCAAGCGCCGCGACCTGCGTCTCCTGCTCGATCTCCTCGTAGCCCGTGAACCGCGTGGCCTCGGCCCGACCGGCCAACGCCTGCGCCCGCTCCCGGAGCTCGTCCGTGCCGCCTCCGCGGCCCGCGCCCGCCCGCGCCCGCGCCCGCTGGCCCTCCATCAGCCGCTCGAAGCCTGGCTCGTCGACGCCGACGCCGTGCTCGGCGGCGATCTCGCGCGTCAGGTCGATCGGGAAGCCGAACGTGTCGTGCAGCTGGAAGACGTCCTCGGCGCCGAGGCCCTCCTCGCCCTGCTCCTGCGCCCGCGCGATCAGGTCGTCGAGCAGCTTCGTCCCCTGCTCCAGCGTCCGTCCGAAGCCCTCCTCCTCGGCGGCGAGCCACTTGTGGATCGCGTCGCGGTGCTCGACGAGCTCCGGGTAGGCGCCGCCCATCGTCTCCTCGACGACCGCCGCGAAGCGCGGCAGGAAGCCGGGCGCGAAGCCGAGCTGGCGCCCCTGCTGGATCGCGCGGCGCATCACCCGCCGCAGGATGTAGCCGCGCTCCTCGTTGGAGGGCACGACGCCGTCGGCGACGAGGAACGTCATCGCGCGCGTGTGGTCGGCGAGGATCCGCAGCGCGCGCGTCGTCGGCTCGTCGGAGCCGTAGCGGCGGCCCGAGAGCTCCTCGCCGAGCGCGATCAGCGGCGCGAACTGGTCGGTCTCGAAGACCGACTCCTTGCCCTGCAGGATCGCCGCCATGCGGTTGAGCCCCAGGCCCGTGTCGATGTTGCGCGCCGGCAGCGGCGCCAGCGTGTCCGGCGGGTTCTGGTCGAACGTCATGAAGACGAGGTTCCAGAACTCGAGGAAGCGCTCGTTCTCGCCGCCCGGCAGGTCGTCCGCCTCGCCGAACGCGAGGCCGCGGTCGAGGTAGAGCTCGCTGCACGGCCCGCACGGCCCGATCGGCCCCGCCTGCCAGAAGTTCTCCGAGCGCGGGCACTCGACGATCCGCTCGCGCGGCAGCCCGATCGCCTCCCACAGCGCGATCGCCTCCTCGTCGGGGCCGAGCCCGAGCGCCTCGTCGCCGCCGAAGACGGTCACCCAGATGTCGTCGGCGTCGAAGCCGAAGCCCTGCGTCGAGAGCTCCCAGGCGAACGCGATCGCGTCCTGCTTGAAGTAGTCGCCGATCGAGAAGTTGCCGAGCATCTCGAAGAACGTCAGATGCCGGTGCGTCGTGCCGATGATGTCGATGTCGACCGTGCGGAAGCACTTCTGGCAGCTCGTCAGACGCGGGTGCGGCGGCTGCTCCTGGCCGGAGAAGTACGGCTTCAACGGATGCATGCCCGCCGTCGTGAGCAGCACCGAGGCGTCGAACGTCGCCGGCACGAGCGAGGCCGAGGCCAGCCGCCGGTGGTCGCGCTGCTCGTAGAACGACAGGAACGTGGCGCGGATCTCGTCCGAGGTCATCGACATGGGCCTGCTGAGTCTAGGCGGCGGAGGCGCCGACCGGTGCTTCGACGGCGGCCGTCGCAGGCGCCGCGATCGTCGCCCAGCCCACGATCACCTCGCCGTCCATCAGGCATGCGAGCTGGCCGGGCGCGGCGCCGTCGACCGGCTCGGCGAGCTGGAGCTCGAGGCTGCGGTGCGAGCCGGCGCTCGCGTCGCCGAGCAGCCGCGCAGGCAGCGGCTTCGCCCGGTAGCGCAGCTTCACGCGGTCCACGCGCGCGCCGTCGCGCAGCAGCCGCGCGCCGCGCACCGGCACACGCGTCGTCGCCAGCTCCGCGCGCGTCCCGGCTATCACGCGGTTGCGGCGCGCGTCCGTCGCGAGCACGTAGAGCGGCTCGTCGCCCGCGACGCCGAGCCCTCTGCGCTGCCCGACGGTGAAGCCGTGATGGCCGCGATGGCGGCCGAGCACGCGCCCGGCGCGGTCGACGATCTCCCCGGGGCGCTCGCGGATCCCGCCGTGGCGCTCGAGGAACGCGGCGCGGCTCGTGCCGGCGAGGAAGCAGAGGTCCTGCGAGTCGGCCTTGCTCGCGACCGACAGCCCGGCCTCGGCGGCGAGCGCCCGCACCTCCGGCTTCGTCAGCTCCGCGAGCGGGAAGCGCATGCGCGCGAGCGAGGCCGGCGCCAGCGCGGCGAGCATGTACGTCTGATCCTTCGCCGGGTCGGCGGCGGTGCGCAGCAGCGGGCCGGCGGGATGATCGTGCTCGACGACGCGTGCGTAGTGACCGGTCGCGAGCGTCTGCGCGCCGAGGCCGTCGGCGAGCGCGAGCATCGCGTCCAGGCGGACGTGCCCGTTGCAGCGGATGCACGGGTTCGGCGTCAGGCCCGCGTCGTACTCGGCGATGAACGGGTCGACGACGCCCGCGCGGAACGGGTCGCGCAGGTCGAGCGTGAAGTGCGGCATCCCCATCCGCTGCGCGAGCGCACGCGCGCCGCGCACGGCGGAGGCCGAGCAGCACGAGCGCTCGCCGTCGTTCGCCTCGTCCGCCCACAGCTCGACGGTGACCGCGACCGTGTCGCGCCCGCCGCGCGCGGACAGCAGCGCGGCGACGGCGCTGTCGACGCCGCCGGACATCGCGACGAGCGTCCGCCCCGCGCCGTCGGCGAGCGGCAGTCGGGCGCTCGCATGGGCGGCGGTGCCGAGCGCCCGCGCGAGCGCGTCGGCGACGAGCTCGGCGGCGTGATGCTTGGCGGGGCTGAGGCCACCCAGCTCCGCGGAGATCTCCTGCGCGCCGACGCGCGCGACCTCGAGCAGCGGCCGGCCGGCGGCCAGCTCCACCGCGGCGCTGCCGGCGGCGATCGTCGCGCCGCAGCCCTCCGCCTCGAAGCCGGCGTCGGCGACGTGCGTGCCGTCGGCGGACAGCGTCAGGCCGAAGCGCGCGACGTCGCCGCACGCCTTCGTCCCCGCCACCCCGCTCGCGCCGCCCTGCGGCAGCCGCCCCCGACCGCGCGGCGAGGTCAGATGGTGCTCGAACCGCTCGGAGTCCACGCAGCGAGTCTAGAGCGCTGCGCGCAGCCGGTCAGCGCTTGACGGCGAGCGCGTCGGCGAGGTCCTGCTGGATCTCGCCGCGGTCGGCGAAGCCGACGATCGTCGTCGCCTCGCCGTTGCGGGCGACGATCACGGTCGTGGGCGCGACCGTCACCTGGACGTCGTGCGTGATGAAGTCGTAGCGCGAGAGCTGCGCGATCGGAACCGAGACCGCGAGCGCGCGCCCCCCGAACTCGCTGACGTGGCGCAACTCGACGGCGACGCCGCGCCCGTCGGCGGTGGCGGGATCGACGAACCCGATCGCGACGGCCTTGTGATGGCGCACCGCGGAGCGCACTGCCCGCAGGCGGGCGGCGTCGGCATGCGTGAAGCGCACCGCATGCGCGGCCTGGTGGCCCTTGTGCGCGTGCTTGTGCGCGGTCGTGTGCTTGTGCGCGGTCGCGTGCGTCGTCGTCGCAGCCTTCGTGGGCGTGGCTGTCGTAGCACCCCCGGACTTCGACGCCGTGCCGTCGGCGCTGGTCGCGCCGGCACGGTTGGCGTCGGCCTGGGCCGTGCCCGCCGCGTCATGCGCCTTGTCGACGGCGCTCTTCAGCCCCTGCGCGCCGGGCGCATCCGGCTGCTGGGCAGGCGGCGCAGCCGTGCCACCGGAGCTCGCGCTCTTGGGGCGCAGCGCGACGAACCACACCGCGCCGAACAGCGCGGTGACCAGCAGCAGAACCTGCACGGGCCGGGAGACTTGCGACATCAAGCCCTGTTGTCGGCAGGAACCTCCTGCGGCGTTAGCCCTGCGATGGCGCGCGCGGATCGAGCCGCAGCCCGAGGTCGCGCAACTGACCCGCGTCCACGGCGGCGGGAGCCCCGGTCAGCGGGTCTGCCCCTGTCGCGGACTTCGGGAACGCGATCGCGTCGCGGATCGACTCGCGACCGGCGAGCAGCATGACGATGCGGTCGATCCCCATCGCGATCCCGCCGTGCGGCGGGGCGCCGTAGCGCAGCGCGTCGAGCAGGAAGCCGAAGCGCGCCTGCGCCTCCTTCGCGCTCATGCCGAGCAGCTCGAGCACGCGCCGCTGCACGTCGGCGCGGTTGATGCGGATCGAGCCGCCGCCGATCTCGCTGCCGTCGAGCACGAGGTCGTACGCGCGCGAGCGCAGCGCGCCCGGGTCGCCGTCGAGGTCGCCCGCGGGTGCGGTGAACGGGTGGTGCAGCGCGTTCCAGGCGCCGTCCTCGCCCGGCTCGAACATCGGGAAGTCGACGATCCAGAGGATGTCGTGCGCGCCGTCCGGGACGAGGCCGAAGCGCTCGGCCAGCGCGAGCCGCAGCGCGCCGAGCGATGCCGCCGCGACCTTCGCGGTGTCGGCGACGACCAGCAGCAGGTCGCCGGGCTGACCCGCGAGCCGCGCGGTCACCGCCGCCAGCTCATCCTCGGACAGGAACTTCGCGATCGGCGAGCGCCACGTGCCGTCCTCCTGCACGAACGCCCACACGAGGCCCTTCGCGCCGTGGCGCTTGGCCAGCTCGGTCAGCTCGTCGAGGTCCTTGCGCGCCAGCTCGCGCGCGCCGGCGTTGATTCCGCGCACGACGCCCCCGCCTGAGAGCGCGCCGGCGAAGACCTTGAACTCCGTCGCCGCAAGCGCCTCCCCCAGCTCCTGGATCTCGAGGCCGAAGCGCGTGTCGGGCCGGTCGACGCCGAAGCGCAGGACCGCCTCGTCGTAGGCCATCCGCCGCCACGGCGCCGGTGCGACGTCGAAGCCGGTCGCCGCGAAGACGGCGCCCATCACGGCCTCCATCGCCTCGATCACGTCGTCCTCGGAGACGAAGCTCAGCTCCATGTCGAGCTGGGTGAACTCGGGCTGGCGATCGGCACGCGTGTCCTCGTCACGGAAGCAGCGGGCGATCTGGTAGTAGCGCTCCAGGCCGCCGATCATCAGGAGCTGCTTGAACAGCTGCGGCGACTGCGGCAGCGCGTAGAACGCGCCCGGCTCGATCCGCGCGGGCACGAGGTAGTCGCGCGCGCCCTCCGGCGTCGAACGGGTCAAGACGGGCGTCTCGACCTCGAGGAAGTCGCGTGCGTTCAGCACCTCGCGCATCGTCGCGATCACCGTGTGGCGCAGCGCGAGCGCCTCGCGCAGCGGTGTGCGGCGCAGGTCCAGCGCACGGTGGCGCAGGCGGATCAGCTCGTCGACGGGGCCGTCCTCGTCGATCGGGAAGGGCGGCGTCTCGGCCTCGGCGTGGACGACCACGTCCTCGACCGTCAGCTCGATCTCGCCCGTCGGCAGGTTCGGGTTGACGTTCGCCGCCTCGCGGCGCACGACCGTGCCGACGGCGCTCAGCACGTGCTCGGAGCGCAGCGCGTGCGCGGCGGCGTGCGCCTGCGGCGCGCGGTCCGGGTGGAAGACGAGCTGCACGATCCCGGTGCGGTCGCGCAGGTCGATGAAGATCAGCCCGCCGTGGTCGCGGCGACGGTGCACCCAGCCGGCGACGCGGGCGCGGCTGTCGGCGCGCGCGGCGGTCAGCTCGGCGCACCAGGCGTCGCGGTAGTCGTTGGCGCGCGGCGTCTTCACGAGAGCTGCCGTCCGCGCAGGACGCCCGCGATCACGCCGTCGGGCGTCACCGTCTCCTCTGAGCCCGACTGGCGGTCGCGCAGCGTCACGTGCTCCTCCTCGATGATTGCGACGAAGCGCGCGCCGAGGCGATCCGCCTGCTTGAGCTGGCCCTTCAGCGAGCGCCCCGCCAGCTCGAGCTGCGCGGCGAGGCCGGCGCGACGCGCCTCGTGCGCGAGCTGGAAGGCGACCGCGGCCGTCGCCGTGCCGCTGCCGCGGAGCAGGTACAGGTCGACGACCGGCTCGCCGACCGGCTGCTCGGCTGCGGCCAGCAGCATCCGCTCGACCCCCGCCGCCCAGCCGACGGCCGGCGTCGCCGGGCCGCCGAGCTGCTCGATCAGGCCGTCGTAGCGCCCGCCGCCGCCGACGCCGCTCTGGGCGCCGAGCGCGTCGCTGGTGAACTCGAAGACGGTGCGCGTGTAGTAGTCGAGCCCGCGCACGAGCGTCGGGTCGACCTCGTAGGCGAGGTCGGCGCCGTCGAGCAGCTCGCGCACCGCGGCGAAGTGCTCGGCGTCCTCGCCGTCAAGGCGGTCGACGAGCAGCGGCGCACCGGCCATCGCCGCGCGCGTCCCCTCGTGGTCGGCGTCGAACGCGCGCAGCGGGTTGACGTCGATGCGGCCGCGCACCTCCTCGGAGAGCTGGTCCGCGTGCGCACGCAGGTAGGCCTGCAGCTCCGCGCGGTAGGCGGCGCGTGTCTCCGGGGTGCCGAGGCTGGAGAGCCGCAGCCGCACGTCGCGCACGCCGAGCGCCTCGAGCAGCTCGGCGAGCAGCAGGATCGACTCGGCGTCGAGCGCCGGGTCCGCGGAGCCGATCGCCTCGGTGCCGACCTGCCAGAACTGCCGCTGGCGGCCGGCCTGCGCGCGCTCGTAGCGGAAGAAGCTCGACAGGTACCACAGCTTCACCGGCTGCGGCAGCCGCTGCATCCCATGCTCCAGGTAGGCGCGGCAGACCGGCGCCGTGCCCTCGGGGCGCAGCGTCAGCGAGCGCCCGCCGCCGTCCTCGAAGCTGTACATCTCCTTCTGCACGATGTCGGTCGAGGCCCCGACCCCGCGCGCGAACAGCTCGGTCGCCTCGAACGCCGGCGTCTCGATCCGGCGATAGCCGGCGGCGCCGAGGATCCGGCGCGCGGCGGCTTCCAGCGCGTCGCGGCGCGCGGCGTCGTCGGGCAGCACGTCGTGCGTGCCGCGGGGGGCCTGAAGCTTGGGACTGCTCACCGGAGCCGGCAGGCTACCGGGCGAGCGCTTCGAGGAACGGGTTCGTCGCCCGCTCGGCGCCAAGCGTGGTGAGGCCCATGTGACCGGGGTGCACGACCGTCTCGTCCGGGTAGGCGTCGAGCAGGCCGGCGATCGAGGCGAGCAGCGTCTGGTGGTCCCCGCCGGGCAGGTCGGTGCGGCCGATCGAGCCCTGGAAGAGGACGTCGCCGGAGAACAGCGCCGGCGGCTCCTCGCCGGCGAGCGCGTAGGTGACGTGACCGGGGCTGTGCCCGGGCGTGAAGACGACGTCGAACGTCAGGCCGGCGAGCTCGAGGCGCTCGCCGCCGGCGAGCAGCTCGTCCGCCTCGTAGCTCTCGAACGGGCCGAAGCCGGGCCACGGCACGAAGCGCATGATGTCCGCGAGCACGCCGCGCTCGAGCTTGGGGCAGTAGACGGGCGCGCCGGTCGCCTTCGCGACGGGCGCCACCGCGCCGACGTGGTCGAAGTGCGTGTGCGTGAGCAGGATCGCCTCGACCGCGACGCCGAGGTCGTCGACCGCGGCGAGCAGGCGCGGCGCCTCCTCCCCCGGGTCGATCACGACCGCGCGATCGCCGTCGGCCTGCCGTACGACGAAGCAGTTCTCCTGCACCGGACCGACGGTGAAGAGGCGTGCGTCGATCATCGGTCCTCCCGCTTGGCGTGCTGGTCTTGCAGCTTCCTCGCCTGCCGGCGGCGGTAGATGACGAGGTCGGTGTAGTAGCCCATCGGGACGTAGACGGCGAGCATGAACGCGGCGATCCCGATCTTGGGGCCGAGCTGCTGGTGGCGGAAGAAGAGGATCAGCAGCAGCAGGAACAGGACCGTCGCGACCAGCGCGCGGTTGATCGCGCTGCGCCACGTCGGCGGCTGGTCGAGCCGCGCGAGCCGCTGGGCGCGCGCGTCGCCCTTGCTCGCCGTGCCCGTCGTCGACTTGCCCGTGCGCCCGCGCGCCTCGACCATGCCGGCCGCGTTGCCGCGGTGCTTGGTCCGGCGCTTCTTCTTCGTGGGAGCCATGGGCTGGCTAAGAGGTTAGTTGGTCGAGGGCGCGCTCGATCACGTGCCGGTCGGGATCGAAGCCGGGCAGCGGCAGGTCGGCCGGGAAGTCCTCGAGGGCTGCCTCGGGGACGAGCCCGACGAGCTCGGCGGCGGCCAGCGGAGCGTGCCGGCGGATCGCGCCGACGACGTCGCGCAGCGGAACCTCGCGCGGTCGCTCGACGTTCATCGAGAGCTGGATCGCGTTCGCGTGCTCGAGTTGCAGCCCGATCGCGCGCAGCCCCGGCAACCCCTCCTCACCGCCGTCGCGGATGCGCGCGGCGATCGCGCGCGCCTGCTCGAGCGTCGCGGGCGGCGCGAGCGTGACGTTGAACGCCACCAGCGGCGGGCGCGCCGCGAGCAGCGTGGCACCGGCGGTCGGGTGCGCTGCGCGCGGGCCGAAGTCTGGTGTCAGCTCGCCGGCCTCGATCCGCCGCGCCAGCTCGGACGGGCCGCCGCGACGCAGCTCGGCGCGCGAGCGTCCCTGCGCGAGCGCGCCGTAGAGCAGCACCGGCACGTCGAGCTCGCGTGCGAGCAGGTCGCCGAGCAGCAGCGCCTCCGCGCAGGCGACGCCACGCGCCGCGGCGTCGAGATGCACGATCGGCGCGACGTCGAGCGCGCCGACGTGCGGATGGACGCCGGCGTGCCTGCGCAGGTCGATCCGCTCGACCGCGACGCGCGCGCCCGCGAGCAGCGTCGGCGCCAGCGTGCCCGGCTCGCCCGCGAGCGTGAAGACGGAGCGGTTGTGGTCGCGGTCGCGGTGCACGTCGAGCAGCCGCGCCCCCGCGGTGGCGCCCCCGAGCGCGTCGGCGATCGCGTCGATCGTGCCGTCGTCGCGTCCCTCGGAGACGTTCGGGACCGCGAGCAGCGTCGGCGCGGCGCTCACAGCACCCAGCGCCCGGCGTCGAGCACGCGCGTGGAGCCGACGTCGAGCGTCGGGTCGAGCACGACGACGTCGAGGTGGATCGGGACGGAGACGGTGCCCCCGATCCCCGCGCTCGCGCCGAACGCGACGTGGATCGTGCCGAGCAGCTTCTCGTCCTCCAGGACGTTGCCGGTCAGCGTCGCGGCGTCGTTGGTGCCGACGCCGAGCTCGGCGAGGTTCGTCCCGAGCGGGCCGTGGCGCTGGAGCAGCTCGATGAACTGCGGCCCGAACGGGCCGTTCGCGCCGACCAGGTTTCCGTCCTCGACGGTGAGCAGGACGGGCTCCGGCGAGATCCCGAGCGGCGCCAGGCTCGTGGCGGCGAGGTGGCCGCCGCCGCCCGCCGGCGCGATGAAGCCCTCCCCGGCGGGGAGGTTGCCGAAGGCGTGCCTGGCGGTGATGTCGCCGTAGTCCGGCAGGCCGCGACGCCCGCTGAGGTCGAAGGTCATGTCGGAGCCGTGCGGGCAGCTCACGTGCGCGCTGTCGGCCTCGTCCAGCAAGCGCGTGATCGCCTGCGTGCGCGCCTTCAGCGCGTCGAAGTCGACGGCCATGACGCGCGCGAGCATGTCGGCCGTGACGCCAGGCAGCGTCGCGCCGCGCGCACCGGCGTCGGAGGCGGCCTTCCGCGCGCGCGTGTGCGAGAGGGAGCGCGTGGTGGGCGCCAGGAAGACGTCGCAGGCCGCGAGCGCCGCGGCGATTGGCGGCGGCGGCTCGGTCCCGTCCGTCGCGCGCTCGTCCATCAGCGCGAGCACCGCGTCGGCGCCGTGGTTGGCGGCCGCGTCGCGCAGCGCCTGCGCCAGCTCGCGGCTCGCCGGATCGCCGATCACCAGCACGTTCTCTCCGGAGCGCACGTCGAGGCAGCGCTCGACGATCGTGTTCAGCGCGCGGTCGAGGTCGGGAGCGGCGGGCACGAGGCGGAACGCTACCTGGCGCCCGGATCGCGTGCCCGCGGGCGTGGGACCTCGCATACGGCCCCACGCCCGGGAAGCACGAGCCTTAGATTAGGGTGACTCTCTCGGTGGTGAACGTCCAACCGCCGCTTATCCCTATCGATTCAGGGCAAGCTCCTTCTAGGATTCTGAACAACGGCATGCTGTCGCCTGTTAGGTACGTGATTTCGTTCAGCAGTCTTTCTCCGTTCACTCTGCCTAGCACCGCCGTGCGGCCCTTGTATAGGCATTCGATGGTTCTTCCAAGGGGTTCTCTCTCGGACGTTAGGAATGTCTCTTCGTTAATTGTCAATAGCACGCCCGTTATGGTCGGTAGCGTGCCTAGGAACGAGCTATAGGCGATGTCCCAGGTTTCTCCCACTAGCGGCCCTGTCGTGTAGACGCACGTCCAGCCTGCGGGTCTTCTCACTGCGCATTCTCTGGCCGCCCCGCCTGTGATCGTGCCTATGTGTGCGCCCGCTCTCTTGGCTATGGCTCTCGCGATCGTGCCTCTGAGCGTGATGTTGGCGGTGAATTCCGCCGCTCCACCCGTTATGACCCATCTACCAGTCGCCATTATTTCGCCGCCGGGGCTGAAGTTGAGCGATCTTAGAGCGCCGGCCTGAGCCGTGAGCACTGCGAGCACGATCACGGCCGCGACCGCGATGAGCGCGAGCTTCCTCCTGGTGGGCATGACGATTTCTCCTTTGCATGAGGTGACCGATCCACCCAGGACGATGGGTGAGCGCTGTGCATGCGGATCGCTCTCTGGCAGGCCCGCACGCGTCGTCACGGGTGGTGTGAAAGAGCATGGCGTCGTTGCATGACCCCCGGTGTCGTGGCGTAGCCTTTACGGACGGCGCCGTTACTCGCAACAGGACACGCGTAGGCCTTCACCCCCGGCGGTGCGCATAAGCGATGCCGCGCCCGCCTGCTCGGCCCCCGAGCCCCCACGAGCTAAAGCAAATCTAAAGGCCTGAACTGAGTGTGTCAAGCGCAGCCCGGGTCCGCGACCCCGCAGGCACGGCGTGCGGCTGCCGCCCAGCGCGACGGCCTCCATCCGCACTGCATCGCTACACTTCCCTCCCCCGCCGGAGTAGCTCAGTCGGTTAGAGCAGCGGAATCATAATCCGCGTGTCGGGGGTTCGAGTCCCTCCTCCGGCATAGCGGTTTCTTCCTGCAAGGCGACATCTTCCCCGCCGGCTTTCGGCGGCTCGGGGTGATCGCAGCCGTGAAGGAGTACCGCTCTGGAGTACCACGGCGGTGTATTCCGTGATTCGGGCTGGTGCCCGTCCACTCCGCGCCATAGGCTCCGCCCCATGGCGATCGAGCACTACGTCTGGACGGACCACGCGCAGTTGCGCCTCGGGCAGCGACATCTTGATCGCCTCGAGATCGAGCACGCGATCAGCGAAGGCCACGACGCCCGTGAGGTCAACGACGGTCGCGCGCAGTGGCTCGTGAGGGGCACGACGGCCGACGGGACGACCTTCGAGGCGATCTACGACCACCCGCATGGCGGAGATGTCGAAACGGTCCGCATCGTGTCCGTGTGGCGCCTCCCATAGGGAACCGCTGACGAGCGAGGTATTCTCGGTCCATGACATTCGCCTACTACGACCCAGCCGCCGACATCGCTTGGTTCCCCACGGGCGATTCCGACGATGTCGTGAGCGAGCGCGTCCCTGGTGGTCTGCGCGACTACGACCGCGCGTCGCACCAGCTCGTCGCGATCGAGGTGTGGGACGCCAGCACGCGCCTCCCGGCGAACCTGCTCGAAGCACTCCCCGCGCCTGAACAGACGCACGGCATCGCCGCCTGAGCGCCCGCCAACCCAGCCGCCTCCCCCATCCCTCGGCCCGCTCCGACCGTCGCCCCGAACGACGACGCAAGCCCCGAGCCGAACCTCAATATGTGACCGCAAAGTCAGCGCAGACTAGATGCACGGTGTACATGTGTGACACCTGGTGACCACGGGTTCGGGCATGTCCTTCCAGGTAAGCCAACGTCTCTATCTGTGGGATATATCCCGTGGCGGCATCAGGCCGGTTCCGGCAGGTTGCCGCCCTCATGGCCGACCCCCGCTCCGCACAACACCGCGCGCTCGGCCAACTCATCCGCGTTCGCCGCGAAGCGCTCGGGATCAGTCAGGAAGACCTCGCGCACGAGGCCGGCATGGATCGCTCCCACCTGGGCGCGATCGAGCGCGGCGAAGGCAACCCCGCCTACGGCTCCCTGCTCGCGATCGCCGAGGCGCTGCGCATCAGCCTCGCCCAGCTCCAGAACGCCGTCGAGGCGATCAGCAACGACGTGCCCGAGTAGCGCCTGCGGCGCTACGCAGCGGCGCGCTTTGCACGAACGCCGCTGACTACTTGCGGGATATATCCCGCATATGTAGGATGCCGCGCACATCGCCTATCCCTCGCTCGTCGGAACGGAGAGCGAGCCCAGGCAGGGAGCGACGAGAGCCGTCCCCTCTCCGCTTCAGCCTGCGCCCGACCAGACGAGCTTTCGGAGGCGTGCGATGCGAGCGCCCGGCACATCCCCCTGCCGGGCGCTCTTTACTTCTCAGCCTGCCGCTGCAAATCCGAGAGCCGCACATCGAGCACATCCGCGATGCTCAACAGCGTCGCGTACGACGCGTTCTGCTCGCCCCGTTCGATCCCGCTGTAGTAGGCCCGGTCGATGCCGGCATCAAGTGCGACCTGCTCTTGCGAGCGCGCCAGCTCCACGCGCCGCCGCCGCATCGCCTCGCCCAACGCGAGATGCCTGGAAGAACGCGCCCGCACCGCGCCGGCACGCTGCCCGCTGACGACTCAAAGCTCTACGGGATATATGCCGTAGAGCGGTCTCTGGACTATCAGGCGCGAGTGGTGAGCCACTCGAAGTAGTCGCCTCGCCGAGCAAGGCCAAGCCCGGCGTCAGGCACGCGCGCTTCACCTGTCAGGAGCGCGTCCTGGACGAGGCGTAGCCGCCGCGCGAACTCGTCGAAGAAAGGCAACAGATGGCGCTCCACGAAGGTGGGAAAGAAGTCCGCATGAACCACATTGATGACATCGAAACCGAGTGGCCGCCACGGCTCGGGAGATCTGCTGGCCGCCTCATGCGTGATGACACGCATCCACTCCGTGGGGCAAATCTCGCTGCTGCCCTTCCGCCCACGGACCAGGAGGAGAGGCGCGTCAACCACAGCTATGGGCATCGGCAGATGGATCGAGTATTGCCCTTCCGGCCGATCGCCAGGGCTGAAGGTCCAGTGCTCGATGTAGCGAAGCATCGCTTTGATCAGCGGCTGCGAAAGCGCGTTGTACGGCTCGTCTCCCGAAAGCTCGACACGCTTGCCCTTGGGATGTGCCTTGCTCAGGTTCGTCGCAACCGGCGGGTCCGTGAAGAACGGGTGTTCCGTAAGGCCGAGCGCGTGCAGCACAGGGACCGACACGGCCATCGCACCTTCGACTTCCTCCTCCCAATGCAGCGCGATCTCAGCGTGAGGCAAACCAGCAACAGGAAGTCGTCGAACAAGCGGATTGATCCGAACTGCCTCAAAGCCGAGGTAAGGATTTCTGCTCTGCTTACACTCGATCAAGAGGACGCCTCCCACCGCCGTTCTCCCAGCGTCCGTCTCAAACCACCCATCGACGAAACGGGCCGCTTCGATGTCGATCGTCCGCCGCGTATCCGTGTCTGGATCTACGAAGGCCCACTCCTCGCAGACGGCGAATCCGTGATCGAACAACCACTCGGCCACAACTGTCTGGAGCGGGTACCCGGAGAAATCCACCGCTTCCTGAAGTGCCTGTTCATCCATCCCTGGCGGAAGAAGCTCGCCCAGTGGATGTTCGGACGCCAGCCTGCCATCCTCGTGAGATTCAGGGCGGGCGCTGTCCACCCTCGGATGGTGGCACGGTCAGAAGACGAGACATCAACGCGAGAGCGCCTTCATGGTCGGTGGCCGGTCAGCAAACGCCCGCGTCAGCCGCGCCGCGTCGTCCGCGTGCGGCATGAAGTGGACGTAGACCATCGTGGTCGTGATGTCGGCGTGGCCCATCCAGGCTTGGATGGAGGCAAGTGGCACGCCGGCCGCGGCGCAGCGGGAGCCGAAGCAGTGACGCAAGCCGTGGAACGTGAGGCGGGGCAGCTCGTCGCCTTCCTCGGCGGCGGCCTCGAGAACGGCGTCGCGGGCGCTGGCGTAGGCGCGACGGAGCGTTGACGGGTCCGTGTGGTCGCCGAGCTCGTTCGCGAGCACGAGATCGCCGCGCCGGGTGAAGTGCTCGCGGCGCGAGATGCGGTCCAGCACCGCCGCCGCTTGGTCACTGAGGGGGACGGTCCGGGCCTTGTCGGACTTCGGCACGTCCTCACCCTCGCCAGCGAGGTAGCGGGTCCGCACGACGATGCTCTGTCCCTCCCAGTCGATGTCGCGCCAACGCAGCCCGAGCAGCTCGCCCTGGCGAAGTCCGGTCAGCGCCGCGAGGCGGATCGCCTCGCCGAAGGTCCCGTCGGCCTCGCGGGCGATCTGCTCGACGACCTCGACCGTGTAGACCTGGATCGCGGGCTTCCGAGCCCGCTTGCGCTTCGCGCGTGGGCGGCCCGTCATCGGGTTCGCGTCGATCAGCCGCCGTCGCGCGGCGAAGTCGAGGATGAGCGAAAGGACGACCTCGTACTTCTTGCGCGTGCCCAGCGACAGACCCGCCGCGCGGAGCTTGCGCAGCCAGGCGTCGATCTCGTCGGCGTCGACCTCGTCGACCGGGCGCGTGTCGAACGAGCGCATGATGTGCGCTGTTCGTCCGCGCCCGCGGCGCCTGAGCGGATCGTCGGCGCGCCGGAGCATCGAGGCGTAGTCGCGCACGGTGCTCCCCTTCAATTCGCCGTCGCGGACCTCGGCGCGACGCTCGGCGAGCCAGTCGTCGGCGACGCGACCGAACGTCACCGGTCCGCCGCGCTCAGCCGCGCGCGCTGCGGCCTCCGCCTCGTCGGCATAGGCGCGGATCGCCTCGCGCATTGCGTGCAGCGCTGTCTCGGGCGTCAACGACCCAGGCCCTGGCCGACCGCGTCGTGGGGCGTAGCGCGCCCGCCAGCCCTCCAAGCGCTCCCCGCCGTCCGACGCCAGTGGCGTCGCCCGCGGGACGACGTGCGCGCGCCCAAGCCGGCGCTTCACCTGTCGCGAGCGCCAGCGCCACTTCGCCTCCCAATGGAGGCTCTCCCCGTCCTTGCCGAGGACGACCACGAGCGCGCCGGCCGGCAGCTCGTCAGGCATTCGCGGGACTCCTTCCGTGAGCGAGGGCGATGGCGGAGTACCGCCGGGAGTACCGACCCTATCGCGGAGTACCGCTCTGAAGCGACTTAACTGGACGCAAGTTCCCTATTCCGACGGGCATCGCTCGACTTACGACCCAATCATAATCCGCGTGTCGGGGGTTCGAGTCCCTCCTCCGGCATCCTGCAAAAGCGCTCCAAGCCCGGCGCGAGCGGCCCGTTCGCGGACGATCAGCTGGCGCCGGGCTACGGCCTCTACGAGTACTGTCCGCGAGCAGCTCACCTGCTACCTTTATGTACATGACAACCGTCGGCGTCGCGGAGCTGCGGCAGAACCTCAGCAAGTACCTCCAGCTTGTCGGCCGCGGCGAGCGTCTCGTCGTGACCGACCGCAACCGGCCGGTCGCCGAGCTCGGCCCCCCGTCGAGCACCGGCGAGGCGCTCGACCGGCTGATCGCCGAAGGGCGCGTCTCGCGCCCCTCCCGCCGCAGCCTGCCCGAGCCGCTGCAGCTGACCGGTGACCCGCACGCGCTCAGCCGGGCACTCGACGAGATCCGCAGCGACCGCTGACAGTGGCGCTCTTCTACCTCGACGCCTCCGCGCTCGTGAAGCTGGTGCGCGAGGAGCCGGAGAGCACGGGGCTTCGCGCCTACCTCGACGAAGCCGACCTCGTCTCCAGCGAGCTCGTCTTGACGGAAGTCCCTCGGGCGGTCCGCCGTGCGATGGCGCACGACCCCGAGCTTCCAGCGGAGCTCCTCATCGAACGGATCGGCGAGTTGCTCGAAGCCGTCGCGCTGCTCCCCCTCGACCGGCCTTTGCTCGCCGCCGCCGGCGCCCTTGCCGAGCCAGCGCTGCGCGCCCTCGACGCGATCCATGTCGCCGCCGCGATCGACCTCATGCCGATCGACGCCTTCGTCAGCTACGACGAGCGCCAGAGCGCAGCCGCACGCCTTGCCGGCCTGCGCACCACAGCACCCGGGCGCTGACTTTCATGCGAAAAATCCCCGCAAAGCTCGCCTTTCTCGGGCTCAACGGTGCGTGGCGGTCGCCGCCGGTGCGGCGGCGGGGTGCGCGGACGGCGCGGGCGTCGAGCCGCTGATCCCGACCGACGAGACGCCGCAGGCCGCGACGACCAACGCGATCGTGACCGCCTTCATCCGCTTCGGCGTCAGCCAGGTGAGGTGCTGCGCCTGCAACCACGCGCGTGCTCCGCTCGCTCCGGCGGTCGCGGCCATGATGCACCCTGCGCACATTCCGGCAGCGTAGCGTGGGCGCACGCTTGCGGGAAGCCCACGGCGCAGGAGTCGCACGCTCCCGAACGAACCGGAAGCGGATGAGCGACGAGCTGCCAAGAGGCGCCGCGCCGCCGCGTGACGACAACGGCGCGGACTACATCGAGGCATGGGCCGACGAGCGCGATGCCGGCGCCCGTGCACGCGCAGAGCGCCGAGCGGCACGCGCGGCGCGACGACGTCCGGCGCGCGCTGCACGCGGCGGGACCGTCGTCCCGCGGCTCGCGCGGTTGCGCGCCCACGCCGGCGGAGGGCTGCTGGGGAGCCGCTGGGGGCGTGGGCTCGCGGCCGCGGCCGGCGTGCTCGCGTTCGCGACGCTGATCGGACTGGTGGCGCTGTGGCCGCACGGCACCACCCACCGCGCCGCCCCCGGACAGGCGATGGGCGGCGCGACACTGCCGGCGCGCGTCAGGGCCGTGCGCAACGTGCGCTGCCCCGGCCCCGTCCGGCAGACGTGCCGAGAGATCGTCGTGGGAGTCGGCGCCGGCCCGGACAAGGGCAGCTCGCAGCCGATCACGCTCGGACCGGCGAACGTCGCGCCGGCCATCCACACCGGCCAGGCCGTCCGCGTGCAGCGCGTCACGGGCGCACCCGCCGGCGCCGAGCGCTACGGCTTCGTCAGCGTCGACCGGCGCAGCACGCTGCTGTGGCTGACCGCGATCTTCGCGCTGCTCGTGATCGTCCTCGCACGCCGCCGCGGTGTGCTTGCGCTCGCCGGCTTCGGCTTGAGCCTGCTGCTCGTGATGCGCTTCGTCGTCCCCGCGATCTCCGACGGACGACCGGCGTTCGCCGTCGCAGTCGTCGGCTCGCTCGCCGTCATGTTCGTCACCGTCGGCCTCACCTACGGCCTGCGCGCACCCAGCCTCGCCGCCATCCTCGGCATCGCCGTCAGCCTCCTGCTCGCCGCGGTCCTCGGCGCCGTCGCCGTCCACGCCGCCGGCCTCGACGGCCGCAGCAGCGAGTTCTCGATCGCGCTCGCGCAGCTCAACGGCACGATCTCACTCCAAGGCGTCGTGCTCGCCGGGCTGACCTTCGGCGCCCTCGGCGTCCTCGCCGACATGGCCGTCACGCAAGCCTCGGCCGTGATGGCGCTGCGCCACGCCAACCCCGCGATGACGATCCGCGCCCTCTACCGCGGCGCGCTCGGCGTCGGGCGCGACCACCTCATCGCCACCACGCACACGCTCGTGCTCGTCTACGTGGGCGCGACGCTTCCCCTTCTGCTGGTCGTCCACGCCGCCGGCACCAACACCACCGACGCGCTCAACGTCGCCGACCTCTCGGAGCCGATCATCGCCACGCTCGTCGGCGCGATCGCCCTGCTCGTCTCCGTCCCGCTCACGACTGCGCTCGCCGCGCTGCTTGCGGCGCCGATCCCCGCAGCCGTGCTGCCCGACGCGCCCCACGGCCACAGCCACTGACGGCCACGGCCGCCAGCGGCGGGCATCGACGTCACGCGACACCTTCAGCCGCGTCCGTCCGGGAGGGCCCGTATGTTGATTGGTTCTCCCATGCCAGATACAAGGAGGCTTCCGGCAAAGACATCGCACCGTTCAGGCAACGGCATCGCACCACGCGAGCACCCCCTTTTCAGAGCCGACACGGACGCGCTCTGCACCCTTGCTCGTTCGAGAAAAGGACCAGCTATGGATACGGCTACGGCTTCGGTGATTGCCACGAGCATGACCACGCTCGTCTGGGCATCGCGCCCGGCGATCTACCTCGCAGTCGCCCACGCGACACGGCGGGACCCAATCACGCGGTTCAGCTGCGACACCGACGGCCTTCGCATCAAGGTGCGCGTGACCTACCAGCCGCGCACGGCCGTCGCATCCCGACCGCTCGACAGCGCGTCGCCGGGCACCACGCCCAGGCTGACCGTGCTCCCCAGCGAGCGCCTGGCAGCACACTCGCCGCACAAGCCATAGCGCGCGAGTACGCCAGCACGTCATTCGAGGTTTTGAGAGCGGGCCCCACCTGGGGCCCGCTCCGCTTGCAGGCAACCGGAACGAACGCAGGGCGCTTCGATGCGCCCCGCACCCGTCAGGCCGCCGGGGCGGGACGGCCCGCAGCCGGCGCCTCGGGATGTGCCGGAGGCGCGCTCGGCTTGCGCGCGCGCCACAGCGCAACCGCCAGCGCTCCGAGCCCCACGACCGTCGCCGCGAGCCCGACGAGGGCGCCCGCGACGGGGATGAGTGCGAGCACGCGCAGGATTCCCCAGCCGGCCAGCATCGCCACCCATCGCGACGTCGACCGGTTGCGCAGCACCCGGCGCCCGACGATCCAGGCAGTCGTCGCGTACGCGACGAGCAGGACGGGAATCGCGGCCAGCAGCAGCGCGACGCCGAACGGGATGCCGACCAGCGTGACGAGCGCCAGCACCGCCAGCAGCGGCACCCCGATCGCGATCGCGACGCCCCACCCGACGGTGGCGCCGAGGTGCTCGCGCACCGCCCGCTCAGCGGCGTAGAGCGCGCCCGGGGCCAGCCACACGAGCAGCGCACCGACGATCAGCGTCGAGACCGACACCGCCAGCCACCACCCGAACACGCTCACCCACCCCCACCCGCTCGCCGCGTCGGCCCAGTCCTCGTTGCTGACCTTGCCGCCCACGCTCGCACCGGGCGCGAGCACGGGACGCTCGTCGCCGTAGCGCAGGTCGCCGCCGACGCGCGCAGCCGGACCGAGGAACGCCCGGTCCGACACGGCGATCAGATCTCCATCGATACGACCGGTGACCCGGACCGGCCCGCTGACCGCCACGACATCGCCCGTGACGCGTCCGGCGATCGTCACGGCCCCGTCGAGCACGACGACGTCGCCGGCAGTCTGGCCCGCCGACACGACCGCGCCCCCGGTGATCACCACACGGTCGGGCGCGGCAGACGCACTCCCGGCTGCGAGCAGGAGCGCCAGCAGCACGGGCGCCAACACGGCGATCGCGGCGCGGACGGCCTTGGGCGTAGACACAGAACGCTCCTCGGGCGCGGGTTCAGCACAGCCTCGCATCCGGTTGCGCCCGCTGCAAGGGACCCGGCGCATCCGAACGCGGCGGCGCGCTCCCGTACCATCGAGCACATGACGATCCAGCGGATGGATCACGTCGGGGTCGTGGTCGACGACCTCGCGGCCGCAATCGAGTTCTTCGTCGAGCTCGGGCTCGAGCTGCAGGGCGAGGGGTCGGTCGAGGGGCGCTGGGTGGACCGCATCGTGGGACTCGACGGCGTCCGGGCACAGATCGCGATGCTGCAGACCCCGGACGGCCACGCACGCCTCGAGCTGACGAAGTTCCACGCGCCGACGACCCGGGGCGCCGCCCCGCACGCGCCGGCGAACGCGCCGGGCATCCGCCACGTCGCATTCGTCGTCGAGGACGTCGACACGCTCCTCGCCGGCCTGCGAGCCCGCGGCGCCGAGCTCGTCGGCGAGCTGGAGCGCTACGAGGACCGCTACCGGCTCTGCTACGTCCGCGGCCCCGCGGGGATCATCGTCGAGCTGGCCGAGCGGATCGGCTGACGAGTCCGATCCCGACCTCCGCGCTAGCGAGCGCCCCGCCGCGCGGGTCCTGAGGCCCAGCGCTCCTCGTCCAGTCCGAGCACATGGCGCTCCATCCATGCGATCGTGCGCCGGTCGGAGTCGATCCGATGGTGCAGCGGCCAGCTGGCCCAGCCGTGCGCGCAGCCCGGGTAGAGCAGCAGCTCGACGGGCTTGCCGGCCGTGCGCAGCACCGCGAACAGCTCCTCCGCCTGACCCACCGTCACGATCTGGTCCTCGACGCCGTGCAGCAGCAGCAGCGGCGCATCGATCTGGTCGGCGAGGCGGATCGGCGAGAGGCGGTCGAAGCGCTCCCAGCGCTCCAGCGGAGAGCCGACGCCCGGATCCATGCCGGACGCCTCCTCGCCGTGCTGGATGCCGCGCATCGCGGTCCCGTACTGGGAGACGAGATCGGTGATGCCCGCGCCGGCGACGCCCGCCTTGAAGCGATCGGAGCGCGCGAGCAGCGCGTTCGTCATGTAGCCGCCGTAGCTGTAGCCCGTCACGCCGACGCGCTCGCCGTCCACGAGCCCCTCGGCGATCAGCGCGTCGATCGGGGCCAGGAAGTCATGGAGGTCCTTCTCCCCCCAGCCGGCGTTCACGCCGCGGTAGAAGGCGTCGTCGCGCCCGGTGCTCCCGCGCGGGTTGAGCAGCAGCACGCTCCAGCCGCGCGCGGCGAACTGCCAGCTCAGCAGCTCGGGGTCGCTGATCGCGCCGAGGAAGGCGGCGTGCGGGCCGCCATGGACGTTGAGCAGCAGCGGCGTCGCCCCCTCCGCATCGGCCGGACGCAGCAGCAGGCCGTGCACGATCGTCCCGTCGGGCGCCTCGAACTCGCGCCGCTCGGGCATCGCGAGGTCTGCCAGCAGGTCGCCCGCAAGCTCCGTGATCGTCTCGCGCGCGCCGTCGCCGGGCCGCCACAGGACGAGCTCGCCCGGCGTCTTGGGGTCGGCGACGATCGCCACCAGCTCCGTGTCCGTGACGTCGAACTCGCCGACCGCCTCGAAGTGCTCGCCGAGCACCCGCTCGCACGGACCGCCCGCGAGCGAGACGCGGTAGAGCGCGGTGTCGAAGTCGTCGTTGGCGACGAACAGCACGTCGTCCCCGCCGGGCACGAGCCGCGGGTCGCCGCCGGGCATGTACGTGAGGCTGTACGTCACCTCGCGTTCGAGCTGCTCGGAGAGCAGGCGGATCTCGCGTGAGGCGACGTCGATCGCGAAGAGGCGGAAGATGCCGCAGCGGCCGCGGTGGCGGTCGAGCTGGCCGACGAAGACGATCGTCTTGCCGTCACGGCTCCAGAGCGCGGTGTCGCAGCGCACCGGATGCGGAGTCAGACGCAGCTCCTCGCCGTCGAGCGCCAGCGTGTAGAGGGCGGCGCGGCCGTCCTCGACGTCGTCGCGGGCGTAGGCGAGCTTCTCCTCGGAGGGGTGCCAGACCGGCGAGACGACGTCGAAGGAGCCGGAGGCGAGCGTGCGGCTCTCGCCGCTCGCGCGCTCGACCACGCGCAGGTCGTAGTAGCGCGGCGGGAACGAGCGCCCGTCCATCCGGTAGCCCACCTCGCGGAAGACGAGCGGATCGTCGGGGCCGTAGTCGGACGCGCGCAGGCAGGTGTACGCGATCCGCTCGCCGCGCGGATGCCAGACGATCTCGCGCACGCCGTCGGCCTCGACGAGCAGCTGCGGGGCGCCGGCGCCCTCGCGCCAGAGGTAGATCCCCTCCCCCGCCGACTGCGCGGCGGCGAAGGCGAGCGCCCCGTCGGGCGCGAAGCGCGGCACGCGGCCGTCGAGGTCGACGAGCGGGCGCCAGCCGGCGTCCGCGGTCCGCTCGAGCACGCGCAGGACGGTCACGTACCCGTCCACGTCGACGTCGAGCCGCGCCTCCGTGTAGGCGATCCGGTCGCCCGCGGGCGAGATCGCCACGTCGCCCGGCGTCCGCATGCGCGGAATCAGCTGCTCGATGTCCTGCTCGGTCGATGCCATGCTCCTCGTGTCTCCCATGTCAGGTCGCGCCCGCGTACCGCGCGGACAGGTGGTCGAGATAGGGCTCGGGATCCAGGCCCGCGCCGGTGACGCGCTGCAGCAGCGACGGGAGCGTCACGGTACGGCCGTGGCGGTGCACGTGCTCGCCGAGCCAGGCGCGCACGGGGCCGGGGTCCCCGGCGGCGAGCGCGTCGTCCACGCCGGGCAGGTCGCTGCGCAGCGCCCGCCAGAGCTGCGCGCTGACCATGTTGCCGACGGCATACGTCGGGAAGTAGCCGAACCAGCCCCCACCCCAGTGCATGTCCTGCAGCACGCCGCGGCGCTCGTCCGGCACGTCGATGCCGAGCAGCTCGCCCATGCGCGCGTCCCAGGCCGCCGGCAGGTCGCCGACCGCCAGATCGCCGCCGACGAGCGCCAGCTCGAGCTCGTAGCGCAGGATGACGTGGAGCGAGTAGGTGACCTCGTCGGACTCGATCCTGATCAGCGTCGGCTTGACGCGGTTGACCGCGCGCATGAGCTCCGCGAGACCGAAGCCCTCGAGCGCGGCGGGGAAGCGCCGCTGCACCTCGGGGAACCAGTAGCGCCAGAACGGCTCCGAGCGCCCGACGAGGTTCTCCCACAGACGGCTCTGCGACTCGTGGATCGCGTACGAGGCGCCCCAGCCGACCGTCGTGCCGACCAGCTCGGCGCCGATCTGGCGCTCATAGAGGCCGTGGCCGCACTCGTGCAGCCCGAGGAAGATGCCGCTGAGGTCGTCGTCGCGGAAGCGGCTCGTGATGCGGATGTCGGTGTGCGCGGGCGCGGCCGCGAACGGATGGACGCTCTCGTCGAAGCGCCAGTGCTCGTCGTCGAAGCCGATGCGGCGCACCATCTCGAGCACGAGCTCGCGCTGCTGGGCGACGTCGAACGGGCCCGGACGGCGGGGCTCCGGGGCGGCGGTCACGGTCTCGACGAGCGACACGAGCCCGTCGCGCAGCCGTGAGAAGACCGCGGAGACCTCAGCGCTCGTGAGGTCGGGCTCGTAGGCGTCGAGCAGGGGGTCGTACGGGTGCGCGGCGCCGGGGAAGCACGCCGACTGGCGCAGGCGCAGCTCGAGGTTGCGCTCGAGGAACGGCGCGAAGATCGTGAAGTCGCCCGTGCCGTCGCGGGCATCGCGGGCGCGCAGCCATGCGTCGTGGGCGACCGAGGCGGCGTGCGCGATCTCGCCCACGAGCGCGGCCGGAACGGCGGTCTTCGTCTCGAAGTCGCGGCGAGCCACGCGCACGATGCCGGCGTCGATCCCGTCGGGATCCCAGTCGGCGGCCGCGTGCTCGAGACGGTCGATGAGCGTGCCGAGCTCCGGCGCGGTCGCGCGCTCGTGGACCACGCGGGCGATCGTGGCGCGCGCGGCGCCCCGCATCTCCGCGCCGCCGCGCGGCATGCAGACCTGCTCGTCCCACTGCAGCATCCCCTCGACGCGCTCCAGGTCGTGGATCTCGCCGAGGCGCACGCGCAGCTCGGCGAGCTCCGAGCTGAGGGACTTCGTGGCAGTCGACATCTCGTTCGCTTTCAAGGTCGCACCCGGCGGAGCGCCGACGACCTGTGGTCGTGGGCGCCCCGCGCGAATGCGGTCGTGGGTCGGGTCGGGGTCGGCGCTAGCCCTTCTGGATGCTCTGCGCCGTGAACTTGTCCAGGAACCAGCCGAGCGGCCCGGGCGTGAAGCCCGTCCACGGCGAGCGGTACGCGAACGCTCCCTTCTCGTACGCGAGCACGAGCGACGGGCGGTCCCGCGCGATCATGTCCTGGAGCTGCTGTACCTCGTCCACGCGCGCCGGGTTCGACGGCTCCGAGGACTGCTTCTGCATCAGCGCCTCGAACGGCTTCTCGCAGTAGCCGGAGTAGTTCGACGAGCCCTTCCCGGCACACGAGAAGTAGCTGAGGAACGAACCCGGGTCGAAGCTCGACGCGATCCGCCCCAGCGAGAACTGGAACTCGGACTTGTAGTCCTTCTTCGGGCCGAAGATGCCGGCGATCGCCGCGGTCGGGTCGAGCGACGTCACCTTCAGCTTGATGCCCACCTGCTTGAAGTCCTCACGCAGGATGTTCGCCGCGCTGTCGATGCCGGAGCCCGGCGAGGCGATCACGACCATCGAGTAGGACATCGGATGTCCGTTCGCGACGCGGATGCCGTCGGAGCCCTTCTTGTAGCCCGCCTGGTCGAGCAGCGCGTTCGCCGTGGCTGGGTCATACGACTCGACTGCGACGTCCTTGTGGTACGGCGGCAGCGCCGACGGGATGACCGACGATCCCGGGGTGGCCGCGCCGAAGTAGGCGGTGCTGACGATCTGCGAGCGGTTGATCGCAGCGTCGAGCGCCTGCCGGACGACCGGGTCGGCGAGCTCCTTGTCGGGATTGTTCGGGGTCGAGTTGATGTTCAGCCACATGGCGATGATCGAGTCCGGCGTCTGCACGTTCGCGCCGCTGGACCGCACGGCCTTGAGGCTCGGCGGCGGCACGTTCTCGACCGCGTCGACCTCGCCGGCCTGGAGGGCCTTCGTCATCGCGTCCGAGTTCGAGTAGAGGCTGAAGCCGATCGCGTTGACGTGCGGCTTCGGACCGTAGTAGCCCGGGTTGCGCTTGAGCAGGACCGACTGGCCCTTGGAGTACTTGGCGACGTAGAACGGGCCGCCGCCGACGACCGGCGCCGGGTTGTTGAACGTCGTGAGGCCCTTGCCGCCGTTCGCGGCGTACTTCTCCCAGACGTGGCGCGGCAGGATCGGAATGTTCACGATCTCGCCGAGCGCATGCGGCGACGGTGCCTTGAACTCGATCGTGACCTCGTCCGCGCCGTTCGCCTTCGCACCGGTCACGTCGGGGATGTACGGCGCCAGCGCAGCTGTGCCGCCGGCGGCGTCCTTCACGATCGTGTTGTAGGTCCATGCGACGTCGTCCGCCGTGAGCGGCTGGCCGTCGGACCATTTGCCGCCGGTCGCGACCTTGAGCGTCAGCGCCTTCTTGTCGGCGCTGAACGTCCACGACTGCGCGAAGTCCGGCTTGATCGCGGTCGTGCTGTCGTACTGCACGAGGAACGGATACTGGATCGTCTCGAGCTCGGCCGCGCCGAGCAGCGTCAGCAGGAACGGGCTGAGCGAGTCGATCGTGCCCGCGGAGCCGATCCGCACGAGCTCAGCGCTGCCGCTGCTCCCGCTGCTGCCGCAGCCGCTGAGGACGCCCGCACCGAGCAGGCACCCGACCGCGGCTGCGGCTCCGACCGCGCGGCGGACTCGTCTCATCCGCGCTCCTGCACCTCTCACTTGCTCTCTCACTTCGCTCTCCTCCGGCTCTTTGCAGGCGCCCGGCATCACTGCCGGCGACCTGCGTGGGGGACTCGCCGCGTGCGGGCGCGAGGACGTCGGGTACATCAGGGGGCTCCCTCCGCGCGTGCGGGGCTCGGCCCGACGGCCGCGGCCGCCGCCTCGACGAGGTCGAGCATCGGCGCGTCGGCCGGGTCGTGCCCCATACGAACGATCACCAGCTCATGCGAGGGGATCGCAAACGTGAACTGGCCGTAGTGGCCGGCGGCGAGCGACGTGCCCGCCGGCACGCGGCCCTGCTCGCCGCTGATAAAGGTGAAGCGGTCGCCGAGGTGCATGAACGCCCCGCCGTAGACCGGCTCGTCGTCGGCCGGCGCGGGCGTGGTCGCGTAGTCGAGCCAGCCCCTCGGCAGCAGCCGCTCGCCCTGCCAGACGCCGTCGTCGAGCAGCAGCTGGCCGAAGCGCGCCCAGTCCTGCGCGGTCGCGAGCGAGTAGCCGGACATGATGAAGTTGCCGGTCGTGTCGGCGCTCAGCATCACGCTGTCCATCCCGAGCGGGTCGAACAGCAGCGACCACGGCGCGTCGACCCGGCGGACGCCGGCCCGCTCGGCGAGGTCGGTCGCGACCTTCGCGGCGATGAGCGGGTCGCACTGCTGATAGGCGCAGCGCGTTCCCGGCGCCGCGCGCAGCTCCAGCTCGGTCGCCCACGCGTAGACGTCCGGCAGGCCGGTGAAGGGGTGGTAGTGCTCGCCCTCGGCCCACGGCGTCATCCCGATCGGGCAGTCGAGCCCGCTGCTCATGCGCAGCAGGTGGTCGACGGTGATCGCGCCGCGCGGATCGCCGTACCGATCCCACAGCGGGACCGGCGCCAGGTCGTCGAGCCCGATCCAGCCCTCCTGGATCGTGCGCCCGACGAACGCGCCCACGAGGCTCTTCGACATCGACCAGCCGGAGTGGCGCGAGTCGCGGTCGAAGCCCGGCGCGTAGGCCTCGGCGATCAGCCGACCGCGATGTGCGACGAGCGCCGCGCGGCCCTTGCCGTCGCCGACGACCGCGGCGAGCGCCGCCTCGACGGGCGCGAGGTCGACGTCCGGGAGCAGCGCGCGCCGGTCGATCGCGCAGCCGAGCGGCCACGGCTGCTCGGCACGCGTGGAGGCGCCGCGGCGCGGGGGCACCGGCTCGGGCGCGACGCGCGGCGCGGTCTCGTCCTGCGGCAGGCCGACGCAGCCGTAGCGCCCGTACGCGACCGCGGTGCGCGCGGTCCCGTCCGGCGCGCGCAGCGTGACGGCGCCGCGCTGCTCGTCGACCTCGTAGACGACGTCGTCCCATGCGACCGGGACGGTCGGGTCCTCCAGCAGCGTCTCCGGCTGGGAGCGGTCGAAGAAGCGGATGCCCGAGAGGTCCTCGGCGATGATCGCGTCGGGATCGCGGCCCTCGAAGAGGACGCCGAGCGCGAGCCGGTAGACCTGCCATCCGAGCCAGCGGCCGAGCGCGTCGGGCGCGGGGCGCACGGGCCGCACGAAGCAGGGGTGGAGTCCGTTCGGGCGGTCCATCAGACGGCTCCTCGTGCACGTCGGTGCGGTGCGTGTGTGGTCATTGGCGCTGGAAGTCCGGGGTCGGCTTGCTCTCGGCGAACGCCGCGACGGCGTCGACGTGGTCCTGCGTCGCGCTCAGGCGCACGAAGCGGGCGATCTGGTCCGCGCGCGCCTGCTCCGGCGTCATGTCGAAGGCCCTGAGCGCGGCGTCCTTCGTCGCCTCGACCGAGAACGGCGCCCGCGAGGCGATCCGCTGCGCCAGCTCGAGCACGGCGCCCTCGAAGCGCTCGGGCGCGTGCATGGCCGTGATGAGCCCCCAGCGCTCCGCGCGCTCGGCGTCATACGTGGCGCCGGTCAGCAGCATGTCCATCGCGCGGCCGAGCCCGAGCGTGCGCGGCAGCCGCTGGACGCTGCCGATCAGTCCGATGTTCACGCCGCTCGCGCCGAACGAGGCGCGCGTGGAGGCGACGCGCAGGTCGCACGCGAGCGCCAGCTCGAGGCCCCCGCCGAAGCAGGGTCCGTCGATCGCCGCGATCACCGGCACGCGCAGCGTGTCGATGCGGTCGATGACCGTGAAGATGCCATCGAGGTACGCGCCGCGGTCGGCGAGCGCGACGCCCTGCTGCTCGCGCAGGTCGGCCCCGGCGGTGAAGGCGCCGCCGGCGCCGGTGAAGATCACGCAGCGGACCGCGAGGTCGCGCTCGACGGCGTCGAGTGCGACGAGCAGCTGCTCGCCCGAGCCGACGTCGAGCGCGTTGACGGGCGGGCGGTCCAGCACGATCCGGTGCACGTTCGGGACGGGCTGCTCGACGCGCACGCTCATGCTCGCTCCTCCGCGGTCGGGGCTGTGCCGGCGATGCCGAAGTCCGCGAGCACCTCGGCGGTGTGCTCGCCGTGGCGCGGCGCGCGCCGGCGGACCCGGCCGGGCGTGCGCGAGAGCTTGATCGGGACGCCGAGCACCCGCCGGCCCGGCTCGTCGGGCAGCTCGACGACCATCTCGCGCGCGAGCACGTGCGGGTCGGCGAGCGCCTCGTCGATCCGCAGCACCGGTCCGCAGGGGACGTGGTGGGCCTGGAGCGCCTCGAGCCACGCCGCCGTCGGCCGCTCCGCGAGCTGTCCGGCGAGCTCGACCGCGAGCTGCGCGTGCCCGGCGAGCCGGCCGGCGCCGGTCGCCCAGCGCTCGTCCGCCGCAAGGTCCTCGCGCTGCAGCGCCGCGCAGAGCGCGCGCCAGGTCGCGTCCGTCGCCGCGCCGATCGCGACCCAGCCGTCGGCGGTGCGGAAGACCTCGTAGGGCGCGGCGAGCCGGTGCGCCGTCCCGAGCGGGGCGGCGACGACGCCGTGGTCGAGCCAGTCGGCGGACTCCACCGGCGTGTACGCGAGCAGGCTGTCGAGCAGGCTCACGTCGACGTGCTGGCCGCGGCCGCTCGTCGTGCGCTCGAGCAGCGCGAGCACGACGCCGAGCGCGGCGTTGACGCCGGCGTTGAGGTCGGCCGCCGGGACGCCGAGCTTCGCCAGCTCGCCGTCGGCGGTGCCCGTGAAGCTGAGCACGCCGCTCATCGCCTGCGCGACGAGGTCGAAGCCGCCGCGGTCGCGGTAGGGACCGGTCGCGCCGAAGCCCGAGATCGAGCAGGAGACGAGGCGGGGATTGCGCGCGCGCAGCTCGTCGCAGCCGAGGCCGAGCTTGCGCATCGCCCCGGGGCGCAGGTTCTCGACGACGACGTCGGCGCAGTCGACCATGCGACGGAACACCTCGGCGCCGTCGGCGGCGGCGAGGTCGAGCACGACGCTGCGCTTGTTGCGGTTGATGCCGTCGAGCGGCTCGCGCTCGCGCCCGGCGCCCGGATCGATGCGCCCGCCCGGGCGCTCGACGCGGATCACGTCGGCGCCCATGTCCGCGAGGACGGCGGTCGCGTGCGCGCCCGCGACGAGGTTCGTGACGGCGAGGACGACGATCCCTCGCAACGGCCCGTCGACCACTTCGGGCGCTTTTGTTTCGTCTGACGGAACAGTGGACCTCAACGTGAAACGAGCATAGTCGGCGCTCCCCAGGGCGTCAACCCTGGCCGGGACATGTGACGCGTCAGCCTGCCGATGCAGCCGCACGTGTATCGTTTGACGAAACGCCGGACTATGAGACAGCACGTCATGGCAAGCGAACCCACACGCCTGCGCGCCCGCTACCGTCAGCCCCCGATGAAGCCTCTGATCCAAGGCCTGCGCGTGTTCGAGACGGTCAGCGAGCGCCAGCCGATCGGCGTCAGCGAGCTGGCGCGCACGCTCGAGCTGCCGAAGGCATCCGTCCAGCGCGCGCTCGTCGCGCTCGGCGACGCGGGCTGGCTGCGCCGGACGCCCGGACCGTCGCCACGCTGGGTCGTCACGCAGCACGCGATGGTCATCGGGATGCTCGGCACGGGCGGCTCGACGCTGCGCGAGCTCGCGCTGCCCGTGATGGAGGAGCTGCGCGACGCCACGCGCGAGTCGATCCACCTCGCCGTGCCCGAGGACGACGGCCTCGTCGTCGTGGAGCGCATCGAAGGCCCGCAGGGCGGCCGCCAGATCGAACCGATCGGCCGCCGGGTCCCGTATCACGCGACGGCATCCGGCAAGGCCGTGCTCGCGCACCTCGTCCCGGAGCTGCGCCAGCAGCGGCTGCGCGAGAGCCTGCAGCACCACGGGACGCGCGTGGCGTTCGAGCCCGCGACGTTCGCACTCGAGCTCGATCGGGTCGTCGCGCTGGGGTACTCCGTGACCGACCGCGAGTGGCGGCCCGACGTGATCGCGGTCGGAGCGCCGATCCTCACGACGCGCGGCGAGCCGATCGGCGCGATCAGCGTCTCGGCGCCGGCCGATCGCATGCCCGCCCCGCTCCGCGACGACTACGGCCAGCTCGTCGCGAACGCCGGCAAGGACCTCTCCGACCGGCTGCACCGGCACATGGCCGACGCGTCCTAGGGCGTCGCGGGAGCTCCTCCTAGCCGACGAGCAGGCAGGCGGCCTCGTGGACGCCCTCCTTGCCCGGGGCGACGGGCCGCAGCGCCGGGTCGGTCGTCGGGCACGCCTCGAACGCGACCGGGCAGCGCGGGTGGAAGCGGCAGCCGGACGGCACGTTCGCCGCGTCGGGCACCTCGCCGCCGAGGATCCGCAGCTCGGTCCGCTTGGACGGGTCGAGGCCCGGGGTGACGTCCACGAGCGCGCGCGTGTAGGGGTGCTGCGGGGAGGCGATCACCTCCTCGGCGGGGCCGATCTCGACGACGCGGCCGAGGTACATGACGGCGATGCGGTCGGCGTAGCGCGCCGCCGTCGGCAGGTCGTGCGTGATCAGCAGGATCCCCATGCCCTCGTCGCGCAGGCGCCCGAGCAGCGCCATGATGCCGGCGCGGACCGAGACGTCGAGCATCGAGACGGGCTCGTCGGCGACGACGAAGCGCGGGTTCAGCATCAGGCTCGCGGCGATCGCGACGCGCTGGCGCTGGCCGCCGGAGAGCTCGTGCGGGAGGCGCCGCATGAACGCCTGCGGTGGCGTCAGCCCGACACGCTCGAGCGCCTCCTCGGCACGGCGCATGCGCTCGGCGGAGCCGAGCCCGCGCTCCTGCACGACGAGCGGCTGCTGCAGGATCGTGCTGACGCGGCAGCGCGGATCGAGCGCCTCGTAGGGGTCCTGGTAGATCAGCTGCATCGGGCGGCGCAGGCGGCGCAGCCGCCGGCCGCCGACGCGCGTCACGTCCTCGCCCTGGAAGCGCACCTCGCCTTCGGCCGGGTCGAGCAGCCGCAGCGCGACGTGGCCGGTCGAGGTCTTGCCGGAGCCGGACTCGCCGACGAGCGCGAGCATCTCGCCGGCCGCGACCGCGATCGAGACGCCCGCGACCGCGTCGATCGTCGCGCCCGGCCGGCGGCGCAGCCGTGCGAGCAGCGAGGCGCGCGTGTGGAAGCGCGCGACGACGGAGCACAGCTCGATCAGCGGGGTCTGCGCGTCGAGCGGCGGGGTCTCGGTGACGCTCATGCGCTCGGCTCCTGCTCCCGCGCCCGCCAGCAGGCGGCCTCGTGCGCCTCGCCGACCGTCTCCAGCCGCGGGTCGTCGACGCGGCAGCGGTCGATCGCGCGATCGCAGCGCGCGGCGAAGCGGCAGCCGACCATCGGCCGGTCGAGCCGCGGCGGCGCGCCCGGGATCGAGCGGATCTCGCCCGTGCGGTCGAGGCTCGGCGACGCTTCGAACAGGCGGCGCGTGTAGGGATGGCGCGGATGCGCGTACAACTCGGCGACGCTCGCCGTCTCGACGACGCGGCCCGCGTACATGACCGCGGCGCGCTCGCAGAAGTGCATCACCGCGGGCAGGTCGTGCGTGACGAGCAGCAGCGCGAACTCGAGCTCCTGCGTGAGCCGCACGAGCAGCGCGAAGATCTGCGCCTGCACCATCGTGTCGAGCGCCGTCGTCGGCTCGTCGGCGACGAGCAGCCGCGGGTTGCACGCGAGCGCCATCGCGATCGCGGTCCGCTGGCGCATCCCGCCGGAGAGCTCGTGTGGGAAGGCGCCGGCGCGGCGCGCCGGGATGCCGACCAGCTCCAGCAGCTCGTGCGCGCGCCGGGTCGCCTGCTTGCGGTCGACGCCCTCGTGGATGCGCATCGGCTCGACGATCTGCCGGCCGATCGGCTGCACCGGGTTGAGCGAGTTCATCGCCCCCTGGAAGACCATCGCGACGTCCGTCCAGCGATGGCGCGCCCAGCCGACGTCGTTGCGCTCCGTCACCGCGTGGCCGCCGATGCGGATGTCGCCGGTCACCTCGGCGCCGTGCGGCAGCAGGCCCATCGCCGCCAGCGCGGTCGTCGTCTTCCCGCAGCCGGACTCGCCGACGAGCGCGAAGCGCTCGCCCGGCCGCACGTCGAGGTCGACGCCGTCGACCGCGGTGACCGGCGAGCGGTCGGGGGGGTTGAACGTGACGTGCAGGTCGCGCAGCCGCAGCGCGCACGCGCGTGCGGAGACGGGCGGGGCGGCGGCGGTGCTCATCCGCGCTCCTCCTCGAGCTCGGCGGCGGGATCCTCGGCGGGGTCCTCGCCGCGCAGCGGGATGCGGCGCGCCATCAGCAGGCGCCAGCCGACCGGCACGTGGCGGCTGCGCGGGTTCAGGACGTCCTCGACGGCGAGGCCGACGAGCGTCGCGCACATCACGATCACCATCACGAGGATGCCGGGCGGGTAGAGCACCCACCACGCGTTGACGGTCGCCGCGCCGTGGTTGTAGGCGTTCTCGATCAGCACGCCGAGCGACACCTGCGAGGCGTCGCCGAGGCCGAGGAACGACAGCGCCGTCTCGGCGAAGATCGCCGCCGAGACGGCGAGGATCGCGTTCGCGATCAGCAGCGGCGCGGTGTGCGGGACGACGTGGCGCAGGATCACGTGCAGGTGCCCGGCGCCGAGCGAGCGCGCCCGGCGCACGTAGGTCCGCTCGCGCAGCGACTTCGTCTGCGCGCGGATCAGGCGCGCCGGCGTGGTCCACAGCAGCAGCCCGAGGATGATGATGATGTGCGGCAGGCTCGGGCCCCACACCGCGGCGGCGACGATCAGCACCGGCAGCGCCGGCACGACGATGAAGTAGTCGGTGATCAGCGCGAGCACGAGGTCGACGCGACCGCCGAAGTAGCCCGCGACGATCCCGACCGCGCCGCCGATCACGATCGAGACCACGGCCGCCGCGAAGCCGACGAGCAGGGAGATGCGACAGGCCCACATCAGCTGCGAGACGACGTCGATGCCCTGGTCGCTGAGGCCGAGCAGATGGGCGCTGGACGGATGCGCGTAGACCGCGCCGCTCTGCTCATGGATGTCATAGGGCGCGAGCACCGGCGCGAGCACCGCGATCAGCGTGATCGCGGTCAGCCCGAGCGCGCCGACGATCGCGCCCGGGCGCTTGCGCAGCACGCTGAGCAGCCGGCGCCCGGTGCCGGGCTCGACGTCCCCGGCGTCCTGCGCCTCGTCCGGGCCGACGCCGAGGCCGACCGTCGCGATGGCAGTGGTGTCGACGTCGGGCATCAGGCGGCCACGCGCGGGTCGAGCTTCGGCGCCAGCACGTCGACGAAGAGGTTGCAGAGCACGACCGAGATCGTCAGCACGAGGAACGCGCCCTGGAGCATCGGGTAGTCGCGCTGGGCCACCGCCTGCGCCGTCGCGAGGCCGATCCCCGGGTAGGAGAAGACGGTCTCGACGAGGATCGCGCCGCCCACGACGGTGCCGAGCAGCAGCGCGGTCAGGCTCGCGATCGGCAGCAGCGCGTTGCGCAGGCCGTGGCGCAGGAGCTGGCGCCGCACGTTCATGCCCTTCGCGCGCGCGGTCAGCATGAAGTCCTCGCCGAGCACGTCCAGCATCGCCGCGCGCACGACGAACGCGTACTGGCCGAAGATCGACAGGCCGAGCGCCGCCGCCGGCAGGATCATGTGGCGCAGCTGGTCGATCGCCTTGTCGCTGAACGACGGGTTGATGAGGAAGGCGTCGTGGATCCCGCCGGACGGCAGCACACCGGCGAACAGCACGAGCATGATCAGGCCGATCCACTGCGTCGGCGCGGCGTAGGTGACGAGCACGGCGAGCAGCCCGGGGCCCTCGACGCGCGTGTGCCGCAGCCAGGCGAGCGCGACGCCGACGACGAGCCCCGCGAGCAGCGCCAGCAGCGTCCCGAGCATCACCATCGGGAGCGTGTTGAGCACGTCGGTCTTGAGGTTCGTCGTCACGAGCTCGTGGTTGGCCGTCGAGACGCCGAGATGCCCCTGCGCGAGCTGTCCGAGGTACTTCAGGTACTGCGTGAGCACCGACTGGTCGAGCCCGTACTCGTGGCGCAGCGTCTGGAGGTACGCCGGGGTCGCGTTCGGACGCAGCGCGAGCGCCGTCGTCGGATCGCCGGGAGCCGCACGGAAGATGAAGAAGTTCACCGTGAGGGCGATCAGGACGGTCGCCACGGTGAAGAGAACGCGCTGCGCCAGGTATCGCGAGCGGGTCATCGCGCGGGCGCCACGGCGCTCGGGCCTGCCGCTCGGGGGTTCTTCGGTGCTGCGCTCAGCGTTCTCTCCTCAGACATGCGACCTCGATTCCGAATAGTATTCCAAATGCGACTTGCCGTACTTGTCGCGCCCAGCCGGCGCCGTCGACGGCGTGATCCAGGCACCGTCACCACATCCGCGGCGCGATCGTGATTGCCTACCGACGCCATGACCTCCACCTCGCAACGTCGACTCCAGCGCCGTGAGGCCCTCCTGCGAGCAGCGATCGAGCTGATCGGCGAGCAGGGGCTCTCGCAAGTCCGCGTCGCCGACGTGGCCGAGCGCGCCGGCATCAGCCCCGGCCACGTCCTCTACTACTTCGAGGGCAAGGCCGACCTCTTCGCCCAGGCCCTGCGCATGGTCGAGCAGGACCTCCGAGACGACTACCTCGCCCATGCGGCCAGCCTCCCCACCGCAGCGGAACGCTGGCGCTACCTCATCGAGGCCGCGGCACCGACCGGCCCCGGCGACGCACGACTCCTGCTCTGGCTCGAGGCATGGGAGCTCGCGCCGCGCGACGAGGACGTCGCACAGCAGGTCCACGACCTCGAACAGCGCTGGCAGACCCTCGTGCTCGACATCCTGCGCCTCGGCATCGACACCGGCGAGATCCACACCGCCGACCCGGAGGGCTTCGTCACTCGCTTCTCCGCGCTCATGGACGGGCTGACGATCCAGGTCGTGATCGGCTCGACGGGGGTCGATCGCGAGAAGCTGCTCGCGATCTGCCACGAGATCGCTCGCACCGAGCTGGGGTTGAAGCTCAGCTAGAGGCTTGAGGCGGGCTTGGAAGCGCGAGGAGGCGCGTCAACCCGGCCGGTCGGCCCACCAGTCGCGCCGGCCCTCCACGTCGTCGCGTGGATTCTCGCCGAGGTCGGGCGCACCGAAGACGAGCAGCTCGAGGCCTTCCGGCCCGCCCTCGTAGCCTCGCCACGTGCCGGGCGGGACGCGAACCACGTCCCACTCCGCGAGCTCGACGATCTCGTCGTCGAGCTTCATCCGCCCGCTCCCGCGCACGACCACGTACACCTCCTCCTGCTCCCTGTGCGTGTGGCCGTACGGGAAGCGGTAGTCGGGCGGGATCCGCTGATAGCTCAGGCCGGACCGCTCGAGCCCGAGCGCCTTGCTCGCGTGGCGAAACTCGAGGTCCGGCGCGCCGTCGAAGTTGGACCCGAGATCCTCCAGATCCTGCTTGAGGTTCCTGCGCGTGAACGGCACGGCCCTACTCTAGTGTCGCGTAGCGCGCGTGCCATGGCGCGCTGCGCTCCAGCTGGCCCGCGAGCGAGAGCAGGCCCGCGTCCTCGCCGTAGCCGCCGACGAGCTGGATCCCGACGGGCTGGCCGCCGTCAGTCCACCAGACCGGGAGCGAGATCGCCGGCTCACCCGTGCCGTTGAACGGCGCGGTGAACGTGACCAGGCGCCCGATCTGCTCGAGCAGCTCTGCCGGGGGCAGCGCGGTCGGAGCGAGCTTTCCGAGCGGCGGGGGCAGCTCGGGCAGCGTCGGCGTGAGCAGCACGTCGCACTGCGCGCGCCAGCTCGCCGAGACGCGCCGCGCCCACTGCTGTGCGACCTGCGCGTCGGCGAGGTACGCGGTCGCGCTCACCGACGCGCCGAGCTCCACGAGGTAGGCGGTTGCCGGCTCCAGCAGCTCCCGCGCGAGCGGCTGCCCCACCCGCTGCTCCAACCGCTCGAGCTCGCGTGTGGCCAACGCGGCGCCGGCCTCGCCTCCCTGCAGCTCGTCCCACAGCGGCGCGACCTCGACGCTCACGAGCTCGTGACCGAGGCGGTCGAGCAGCGCAGCCGTCGCGTCCACCGCGGCCTGGCACGCCGTCGCGATCGCGAGCGCGGGCGGCAGCCTCAGCACGCCCACGCGCAGGCGCCCGGGGTCGCGCAGCGCGGCCTGCAGGAACGTCCCATGCGGCGGCGGCGCGGTGTACGGGTCGCCGGGCTCGTACCCGGCGATCGCGTCGAGGACGGCGGCGCTGTCGCGCACGCTGCGCGTCAGCACGTGCTCGTGCGTCGAGGAGCCGAACGCCTCGCCGAGCTCGGGGCCGAGCGACACGCGTCCGCGGCTCGGCTTCAGCCCCACGACGCCGCAGGCCGCGGCCGGGATGCGGATCGAGCCGCCCATGTCGTTGCCGTGCGCCACCGCCACGAGCCCCGCCGCGACCGCGGCGCCCGCGCCGCCGCTCGAGCCGCCGGGCGAGCGATCGAGGTCCCACGGGTTGCGCGTCGGACCGTAGGCGAGCGGCTCGGTCGTCGCCGAGCCGGCCATCTCCGGCGTGTTCGTCTTGCCGAGCGTCACGAGGCCCGCGGCGCGGAACCTGCGCGCGAGCGTCGTGTCGGATCGCTCGACCCACCCGATCTCCTTCAGCGCGCGCATCCCGAAGTGGTACGGATCGCCCGCGGAATGGCAGACGGCGTCCTTGAGCAGGAACGGCACGCCGGCGAACGGCCCGTCGGCCAGGGGCGCCCGCGCCTCCGCCAGCGCTCGCTCGAAGCGCTCGATCACGACGGCGTTCAAGCGCGGGTCCACGCGCTCGATCCGCTCGATCGCGAGCCGCACGAGCTCCTCGGCCGAGACCGCGCCGCTGCGAACCAACTCCGCTTGCGCGATGCCGTCCAGCAGCGCCCAGTCCGGCGAGGTGCTCACGGCGCGGGATCGTAGGGCAACGGGTGCGAGCGGCGGTGCCAGCCCGGCTCCGGCGCGGCGATGGAGCGCCGCTGTCGAGGCGCATGCTGCGAACACGCGCCGTTGAAGCGCTGCTTCAGCAGCCTTGACCGGTCGGCGTCGGTCCCGTTCAATCGCCCCTCAGGCCCCAAGCTGCGAGGTGGTTCGTGGGTGCCGTTGGGCTCCTCTACGTAGGCGCAGTCCTGTTCGTCAACGGGTTGGCGCTGTGCGGGCTCGTCCGGGGCACGTCGATGATCCCGATGAACCTGTTCGTGGGGCTGCTGCAGGTGATCACGCCGCTCTATCTCATCTTCAGCGCGCACGGGGATCAGGCGACGATCGTCGGCGCCTCGGGCCTGTTCCTCTTCGGCTTCACGTACCTGTACGTGGCCATGAACAACGCCTTCAACCTGGACGGCACCGGCCTCGGCTGGTTCTCCCTGTTCGTGGCCGTCTCCGCCGCCGTCTACTCGTGGTGGAACTTCGCGAACTACAGCGCCCTCACCTCCAACGCCAACGCGCTCGGCGACCTCTTCGGCGTCCTGTGGGCGAGCTGGGCCGTCCTGTGGTTCTTCTTCTTCCTGGTGCTCGGCCTCGGCAAGACGCAGCTGACGACGTTCACCGGCGCTTGGACCGCTGCGCAGGGGATCTACACCGGGCTCGTCCCCGCGCTCGTCCTGCTCAACATCCCCTCGGCGCTGACCACGACCTTCGTGGTCGTCATCGCCGCCGTCTCGGTGGGCACCTTCATCGCCTTCTTCGCGATCTTCAAGCCGCGGTGGAGCCCCACGCCCGCGGCGCCGACCGCGTACGGCCAGGGGGGCGTGACGTCTCCGCAGGTCTGAACGACACCCGCCCACGACAACCGTCGAGGAGATGGTTGCAATGCCGCAGAATCTCTTCCCGCTGGACAACACCAAGAAGTTCACCGACCAGCAGCACGTCGGGCACAATCGGTGGCACCCGGACATTCCAGCGGCCGTGAGCGTCAAGCCGGGCGACGTCTTTCGCGCGGACTGCCGCGAGTGGTTCGACGGCGCCATCCACAACGACGACTCCGCGGAGGACGTTCGCAACGCCCCGCTGCCCGGGGTCCACGTGCTCAGCGGGCCGTTCCACGTCGAGGGCGCCGAGCCCGGCGACCTGCTCGTCGTCGACATCCTCGAGATCGACGCCTGCGACCAGGAGGACGAAGGCCCGCTCTCCGGGATGGGCTGGGGCTACACGGGCGTCTTCGCCACGAAGAACGGCGGCGGCTTCCTGACCGAGCGCTTCCCCGACGCCTACAAGGTGATCTGGGACTTCGAGGGCGACGTCGCCACCTCGCGCCACATCCCGGAGTGCTCCTACGTGGGCATCCACCATCCCGGCCTGATGGGCACCGCGCCGTCTGCGGAGCTGCTCGCGAAGTGGACGAAGCGCGAGACCGACCTGATCGCCACCGAGCCCGACCGCGTCCCGCCGCTCGCGCTGCCGCCGCTTCCGGACAGCGCGATCCTGGGAACGCTCGACGGCGCCGAGTTCGACCGCGTCGCGGGCGAGGCCGCACGCACCGCCCCACCGCGCGAGAACGGCGGCAACCAGGACATCAAGAACTTCACCGCCGGGACGCGGGTCTTCTACCCCGTGTTCGTCGACGGAGCGAACCTGTCGTTCGGCGACCTGCACTTCTCCCAGGGCGACGGCGAGATCACCTTCTGCGGCGCGATCGAGATGGGCGGGTTCATGGACCTGCACGTCGATCTGATCAAGGGCGGCATGGCGACGTTCGGCGTCTCCGAGAACGCGATCTTCATGCCCGGCCTGCGCGATCCGCAGTACTCCGAGTGGATCGCCTTCTCCGGCGTGTCGGTGGACTTCGCCGGGACGCAGCACTACCTGGACGCGCAGCTGTCCTACGCGCGCGCCTGCCACCACGCGATCGACTACCTGATGAAGTTCGGCTACACCGACATCCAGGCGTACATGATCCTCGGCTCCGCGCCGATCGAGGGACGCTTCTCCGGTGTGGTGGACATCCCGAACTCGTGCGCGACCGTCTACATCCCGAGGCGGATCTTCGACTTCGACGTCGCCCCGTCGAGCGCGAGGCCGCATCAGGTGACGCAGGGCGTGCAGGTGCCCAGCGCCGCGAACTGACAGCGGCGATGGCGATCTACGAGTACCGCTGCGACCAGCATGG
Organism: Conexibacter sp.; assembly: GCA_035637995.1. Taxonomy (GTDB): domain Bacteria; phylum Actinomycetota; class Thermoleophilia; order Solirubrobacterales; family Solirubrobacteraceae; genus Conexibacter. Next base: position 222,257 of record DASRAV010000016.1, read on the forward strand.
TGCGTTCGAGGTGACGCGCGCGATCGGCACCGCACCGGCGTCGATCGCGTGCCCGACGTGCGAGCGCGGGGCACGACGCGTCTTCTCGAAGCCCATGCTGGTGTCCACGCCATCCGCGCTGGTCGCCGCGATCGACCACGCCGAGCAGACCCGCGAGGAGCCGGACCTCGTCACCTCCCTGCCGCCGGCCGACCCGCGCAGACGCACGCCAGTCCTGCCGTTGACGCCGACGCTGCGGCGCCTGCCCCGGCCCTAGCGGCGCACGCGAGCCACCGGCGACGGGCGCAGCGGCCCCAGCTCGTCGCGCAGGACCCAGAACACCAGCGCGTCGTGATCGCCGACGTTGCTCCAGCCCGCCACCCCGCTCCACTCGACGAGCAGCGCCTCGCCCTGGCGCAGGACCGGACGCCCCGTCGCGAGGACGATCTGCACCAGGCCCGCGGCGACGACCACGAGCTCGACGCCCTCGTGCGCGTCGCGCGCGCGCACGCTCTGGCCGGGCGACAGGCACGAGAGGCGAGCGCGGAGGCCGACGCGGCCGTCGTCGAGGAGCGGGGCCAGCCGGGCCGCGGCGTCGTCGCGCCGGGTCCGGCGCGCCAGGCGGTAGCCGAGCGCGATCTCGCCGCGCAGCAGCTCGTCGATCGTCATGTCCAGCTGCGACGTGAGATCGAGCAGGGTGTCCAGCGCGAGGCCGCGGCGTCCCCGCTCGGCCTGCGAGATCGCGCTGGCGGAGACGCCCGCCAGCCGCGCCAGCTCCCCCTGGCTCAGATGGCGCTGGATGCGGACGGCGCGCAGCGCCACCCCGAGCCGCGCGGCCGTGGGCGCGGGCTCGAGCTCCGTTCTCGGGCCGTCGGTGCGGACGTGGAACACGCTGCCCTGTACGCCCTGGGGGCGGCCCTCGGCCTTCGCGATCCGCAGGCGCCCGGCCGTGAGGACGACGACGCACTGGGTGGCGGCGTCGACGGCCTGACGCAGCTGCGCGGAGTGGCGCCCCGGGGTGAGCGACCAGTACCCGACCGACCAGAGGCCGAGCAGCAGCGGGCATGCGCGGGTGAAGAACCGCTGCGCGATCCCGTGCCCCCAGCGGTCGCTCAGCGCATCCAGCGAGTCGAAGACCACCAGCGACCGCGCCTCGCGCTGGAGCCGCTCGCGCACGGCGATCAACAGCTCGCCGGCGTTCTCGATCGCGTCCGCCCCACCCACCCGCGCGTCGAGCACCTCGACGTCTGGATAGCTCGCGCGCAGCTGCCGCGGGTCGCCCTCGAGCTTGACGAACAGGACCCGGCTGAACTGCTCGCGGGCGCGCATCAGCGCAGCGACGAACGGGTCCAGCGACGAGCCGTCCTCCTCGAGCTCCCAGACGACGTTGTCGCCCCAGAACAGGCCGCCCAGAGCGGCGTCGAGCTCGGTCACGCCCGTCGACGCGGTGTCGAGCAGGACGTTTGCCATGACGTACCTCGCTTCCGACAGCCACAGCGGCAAGCCTCTTGCGAGCATACGCCTGCCGCGAGCGGATCGCTATGGGTTTCGGTGCCGACTTGCGCGCGGGGGCTGTTCGCGCCCAAACAGGAGGCGTAGGCTGACGACAGGGGCCGTATAGGAAGGAGTGGACGACATGGCAAACGTCCTCTGCGTGCTGTACGACGATCCCGTCGACGGGTATCCGCCGGCCTACGCACGCGACGAGATCCCGACGATCGAGCGCTACCCCGGCGGCATCACCACGCCGACGCCCGCGCGGATCGACTTCACGCCCGGCGAGCTGCTCGGATGCGTCTCGGGCGAGCTCGGGTTGCGCAGGTTCCTCGAGGACGCCGGGCACCGGCTGATCGTGACGGCGGACAAGGAGGGGCCCGACTCGGTCGTCGAACGCGAGCTGCCGGACGCGGACGTGGTGATCTCACAGCCCTTCTGGCCGGCGTACCTGACGGCGGAGCGGATCGCCAAGGCACCGCACCTGAAGCTGGTCGTGACGGCCGGGATCGGCTCCGACCACGTCGACCTCGACGCGGCGATGGAGCACGGCCTCACCATCGCCGAGGTCACGTTCAGCAACAGCATCAGCGTCGCCGAGCACGCCGTGATGATGATCCTCACGCTCGTGCGCAACTACCTGCCGTCGTATCGCTGGGTGCTCGAGGGCGGCTGGAACATCGCCGACTGCGTCTCGCGCTCCTACGACCTGGAGGGCATGCAGGTCGGGACGGTCGGCGCCGGGCGCATCGGCGCGGCCGTGCTGCGGCGGCTGAAGCCCTTCGACGTCGGGCTCCACTACACCGACCAGCACCGCCTGCCGGCCGAGGTCGAGCAGGAGCTCGGCCTCACCCACCACGAGAGCACCGAGTCGCTCGTGCGCGTCTGCGACGTCGTGACGATCCACGCCCCGTTGCACCCCGGCACCGAGGGCCTGTTCGACGACGAGCTGATCGGCCAGATGAAGCGCGGCGCCTACATCGTGAACACCGCGCGCGCCAAGATCTGCGATCGCGACGCGGTCGTGCGGGCATGCGAGAGCGGCCAGCTCGCGGGCTACGCCGGCGACGTCTGGTATCCCCAGCCGCCCCCGCCGGACCATCCGTGGCGCACGATGCCCTGGCACGGGATGACGCCGCACATCTCCGGCTCGAGCCTGTCGGCGCAGGCGCGCTACGCGGCCGGCACGCGCGAGATCCTCGAGTGCTTCCTCGCCGGTCGCCCGATCCGCGAGGAGTACCTGATCGTCGCGGGCGGCAAGCTCGCCGGCGCCGGCGCCCACGCCTACACCGTGAGGACCCCCGGCTGAGCACGACACAGCTGCGCGTCAGCTCGATCCTGGCAGGGGGCGCCACCGGCGCGCTCGCGCGGGCGGCGGTCGCACGGGCCCTCCCGCACGCCCCCGGCGCCTGGCCATGGGCGACGTTCACGGTCAACCTGCTCGGCGCGCTGCTGCTCGCCTGGCTCACCACGCGCCTCGCCGAGGTGGTGGGACCGACGCCCTACTGGTACTTCCTGTTGGGCACCGGGCTGTGCGGCGCCCTCACGACGTTCTCGACGTTCCAGGTCGAGACGATCGCCATCGCCAACGACGGCCACGCGGTCATGGCCGCCGGCTACGCCGCCGCGAGCCTCGCCGCGGGCATGACCGCCGCGGTCGCCGCCACCGCGACGGGACGGAGGCGTCGCCGCGGATGAACAGCGCGCTGGCCTGGGTCGGAGTCGGCGTCTTCGGCGCGATCGGCAGCTTGGCGCGGTTCCAGATCGGGGGACTGATCGCGGCGCGCCGCCCGAGCGACTTCCCGCTCGGCACGTTCGTCGTCAACCTGTCGGGCGGGTTCCTGCTCGGGCTCCTGACCGGCCTGGCGGTGACCGGCGATGCGCTGCTGGTCTTCGGGACCGGCCTGCTCGGCGGCTACACGACGTTCTCGACGTGGATGGTCGAGTCCGAGCGCCTCGGCGAGGACGGCGAGTGGACGTTGATGTGGGCCTACCTGCTGGGATCGATGCTCGCCGGCCTCACGATCGCCGGACTCGGGTGGCTGATCGGCGAGGCGATCGCATGATGCTCGGCGTGCACCCGGCGGAAGCTAGAGCAAGATCGCCTACGGGAGGCGCATGTGCAGACGCACGATCGTCCCCGTCGCGAACGTCCGCAGCTGCACGAGCTCGCACAGCTGGTTGGCGATCCACAGCCCGCGGCCGCCGATCGCCTCGGCCCGCGGACGCCGGCGACCGGCGAGCGGATCCTCGATGCGTCCCGCGTCGGCGACCTCGCAGACGATCGCGCCGTCCGCGCGCCAGATGCGCGCCGCGCCGAACCCGCCGCCATGGCGGATGCTGTTGGTCGCGACCTCGTTGGCCGCCAGCACGAGGTCGGCGGCGCGCTCGCGCGAGAGGCCGGCCGCCTCGGCGTGCCCTGCCACGAAGGCGCGCAGTCCGTTGAGCGGGCCGCGATCGAACAGCAGGCAGGAGGTCGCGAGCGGCGGGTCGGGCAGCGGCGCGTCGAACGGCACGCCCAGCGCTTCCGCGCCGGGGAAGCGGTCGCTCCCCGCCGCGACGCCGTCCTCGGAGACGAACGGGTGGTTGCGGCGCGCCTCCTCGATCACCGCGGGATCGAGCGCCTCGGTGTCATAGGGGCACAGCAGCCAGAAATGCGGATCGGCGAAGGCGACGTTGAGCAGCGCCTCGTGGCGATGGCACTCCGCCAGCTCGGCGGCGGCCCGTCGCGTCGAGATCGGCTCCCCCACGCCGCGCACACGCCGACCGGACCCGCCGTGGCGCTCGACGAAGTCCTGCCACGCCGGGATGATGCGCGCCGGGTTGTCCCCCACCTCCGCCATGTCGGCGAACAGCACCTCGCTCGCGGCGCCGTTCAGCGCTTCGCGCAGGGCGTCGAGCTTGCGCTGATCGACGACGACGAGGATCGGCTCCTGCGCCTCCATGGCCGCGCGCACGAACGCCAGCGTGCCGTCCATGAAGCCGTCGTCGCCCGCGTAGAAGAGCGCCTCGTGGCGATACCCCGACTGACAGCTCTTGGACATCGCTTCGAATGTTGCCGCATCATCCAAGTTCCAACCGTGCTCCAACACTCGGAGTAGGCTTGCAGTCGTCACCAAACGTACGAGTGGACAAGCGGGGATGCACGCACTTTCGCCGGGTGAGAGCTTCAAGCTGGTCGAGCGTCGCGGCGACGGGGACACCGTCGTGCTGACGCTGCTCGGAGAGCTCGACATCGGCACGGTCGCCGAGGTCCAGCAGCGGCTCGACGCGCTGCGCGACGCGCGGCAGGCGACGCTGCTCGAGCTCGACGAGCTGAGCTTCATGGACTCGACCGGGATCCGGCTGCTGCTGGGGGCGCGCGAGGACGCGATGCGGGTGAGCTGGTCCTTCCACGTCACGCGCGGCTCGGCGCCTGTGCGGCGCGTGCTGGAGGCCGCACAGGTGATCGACCACCTGCCCTACGTCGACCGCGCGGAGGCATGACCGGGGCGGTGCCCCCGCTCGTCGTCGGGCTCGGCGCGGACAACGCGGTGGCGACGCTCGAGGCGGTCCTGCACGGGCTGGCCGAGGCGGTGACCGTGATGGACGCGCAAGGTCAGGCCGTCTACGCCAACGACGCCGCCATCGCGCTGCTGCGACTCGGCAGCGCCCGCGAGCTGCTCGACGCCGAACCGGGCGCGATCATGGACCTGTTCGAGGTCTACGACGAGGCCGGCGCGCCCGTCGACCTGCACCGGCTCCCCGGCTTCCGCGTGCTCGCCGGCGAGCGCGACCCGGACCCGCTGCTGGTCCGCAACGTCGTCAAGGCGACCGGCGAGGAGCGCTGGCTGCTGAACAGGACGACCACGATCGTCGACACCGACGGGAAGCTGATGGGCGTCGCGAACGTGATCGAGGACGTCACCGCCGTCAAGCGCGCCGAGCTCGCGCAGCGACTGCTCGCGGAGGCGCTGCAGCGCGGGCTGCGACCGCCCGAGCTGCCGGCGATGCCGGGCCTCGCCACGGCCAGCCACTACCGCGCCGCCGGCGAGCTGAACGAAGTCGGCGGCGACTTCTACGACGCCTTCCCCGCCGGGGACGGGTGGATAGTCGTGATCGGCGACGTCGCCGGGCAGGGCGCCGAGGCGGCGACGCTCACCGGCCTCGCGCGCTACACGCTGCGCACCGCCGGCCAGCTCACCGGCGACCCGACCCGCGCGATGGCCCAGCTCAACGCGACGCTGCGCGGCCAGCACCAGCTCGGGCTCTGCACGGCGGTGTGCGCGCTGGTGCAGATCGCGGGCGAGAGCGCCACGGTCGAGCTCGCCAACTGCGGCCATCCACGACCGCTGCTGCTGCGCGACGGGACGCTCGCGGAGCTGGGCGAGCCCGGCCCGATGGCGGGGGCGTTCGACGACGGCGCGTGGCCCGGCACCCGCCTCGCGCTGAGGCCCGGCGACACGCTCGTGCTGTACACCGACGGCGTGCTCGACGTCGTCGGCGCCGCGGATCGCTTCGGCGCCGAGCGCCTCCACGACGCCCTGCGGACGGCTCCCTCGCCGCACCCGCCCGCGCTCGTCGAGCACCTCGCCGCCGTGCTCGACGCCTTCCAGGTCGGCGCCCAGCGCGACGACACCGCGATCGTCGCGCTGCGCTTCCTCGGCGCCGGCTGAGCGAGCCGCGGCTACGCCCGCGCGAAGCGCGCGAAGTATCCGACCGGGCTGCCGAGCCGGCGCTCGAAGCGCAGGCCGGCGGCGTGCGCGCGCGTGCGCAGCTTCGCGGGACTGACCCAGTGCGGATCGCCGAGCAGCTCGCCGACGACGACGCGCCCGCCCGGCTTCACGACGCGCGCGAGCTCGCGCAGCGCCGCCTCCTGGTCGGGGATCTCGCCGAGCACGGTGACGAGGTACGCGCCGTCGAACGTCTCGCTGTCATACGGCAGCGCGCGGGCGTCGCCCTGGGTCGGAACGATGTTCTGGAGCCCCCGCTCCCCCGCGCCCTTCAGCGTGTGGTCGAGCATCTCCTGCTGCAGGTCGAAGACGTTCAGCTGGCCGCCGGGCCCCAGCCAGTCGGCGACGTGCAGCGCGTAGTAGCCGGTGCCGGGCCCGATCTCCAGCAGCCGCTCGCCGGGCACCGGCGCGAGCACCTCGCGCAGGCGCGGGCGCGTGATCAACGGATGCGGCGCCTCGACCCAGAAGCGCTGGTTGTACGGGCAGGCCGAGGGATTGCGCCGCCACCAGATCGCCGCGCCGGCGACGGCCGCGGCCCCGATCGCTGCAGCTCGCTTGACGGTGCCCATCGCCTCGCAGTCTGGCAGCCCGCGCAAGCGCCCCACGCCGACGGCGGGTTCGGTACGGTCGCACGCGATGCCCGCCTCGCGCGACGACGCCGACGCGCTGCGCGGCCTCGAGGCCGTCCCGCTCGCGCTGCCGGCCGGCCTGGAGCTCGCGTGGCTCGGCGTCTCCGGATACCGGATCGCGTTCGAGGGCGTCTCGCTCTTCGTCGATCCGTATCTGTCGCGGGTGCCGCTGCGCAGCCTGCTGCTGCGCCGGCCCGCGATGCCGGACCCCGCGCTGCTCGACCGCTATGCATCCGCCCCGGGCGACGTGGCGGGCGTGCTCGTCGGCCACACGCACTTCGACCATGCGGTCGACGCGCCCGCGATCGCGCGGCGCTTCCACGCGCCCGCGTACGGGTCGGCCTCGTTGGTCACGCTGATGCGGCTGCACGGGCTCGGCGGCCTCGCGGTCGAGGTCGAGCCCTACCGGCGCTATGAGCTGGGGCCGTTCGTCGTCTCCTTCACGCCCAGCGCGCACTCGAAGCTGATCCTCGGCCGGCGCGTCCCGTTCGACGGCGAGCTGACGTGCGATCACCTGCACGGGTTGACGCCCGGCGCCTACCGCTGCGGGCAGGTGTGGGGGATCCGCATCGAGGTGGCGGGGATCTCCTTCTACCACCAGGGCAGCGCGAACCTGATCGACGAGGCGCTGCGTCCGCAGGACGTCGACGTGTTCCTCGCGGGGGTCGCCGGGCGCGCGGTGACGCCGCGCTACTGGGAGCGCGTGCTGCCGCGGCTCGACCCGCGCGTCGTCGTGCCGACGCACTACGACGACTTCTTCAAGCCGCTCGGGGCGGAGCTGGACTTCATCCGCAAGGTGCGGCTGGAGGCGGTGCCGGACGAAGTGCGGGCGGTGAGCCGCGACGCGGTCGTGGCGGCGCTGCCGCGGCTGGATCGCGCGTGAGCGAGACGTTGGCGGCGCGCTTTGCGCGCGCACGCGTCGCCGACGGCGAGCTCGCCGTGCTGGAGGGCTTCCATGCGCTCAAGCACGCGCTGCGGTTCGGCGCCGAGGTCGAGGCCGTCGCCGCGGTGGACGTCGAGGCGCTGGAGGCGATGGCAGACGCGCTGGCGCCGGACCTGCGCGGACGCTTCCGTGCGCTGGCGACCCCGGTCTCGCAGGCCGAGCTGGGATCGCTCGTCCCCCGCGTCCCCCGCACCGGCGTCGTCGCGCTCGCGCGCCGGCCCGCGTTCGATCCCGCTGCGCTCGCCGGCGCGCCGATCGTGCTGCTGGAGGACCCGCGCGACCTCGGGAACGTCGGCGCGGTCGTGCGCGTGGCGGCCGCCGCCGACGCGGCCGCCGTGCTCGTCAGCGGCGCCTTGGACCCGTGGGACCCGGCGGCGCTGCGCGGCTCGGCCGGATTGCACTACGCGCTGCCGGTCGCGCGCGCCGAGGCATTCGAATCCGCCGGCCGCCCCCTGCTCGCACTCGACCCCGACGGCGGCCCGCTCGACCCCGCCGCGCTGCCAGCGAACGCGGTGCTCGCCTTCGGCACCGAGCGCCACGGACTCAGCGACGCCCTGCTCACCCGCGCCGACGCCCGGCTGCGCATCCCGATGCGCGAGGGCGTCTCCAGCCTCAACCTGGCGACGTCGGTGGCGGCGGTGCTGTTCGGGTGGCGGTTGACTCGAGCGCGCATCGACGATGTACGATAGGTACATCATGCACCGCACCCAGATCTACCTCGGCGACGACCAGGACCAAGCGCTTGCCGCGCGTGCGCGCCAGGCGGGCCGCACGAAGTCCGCGTTGATCCGCGAGGCGATCGACAGCTATCTGGCGCCGCAGACACCCGAGCAGACGGGGCTCGCACGCTTCCGGGCCGCCCTCGCTGAGACGCACGACATCGCACCGTACCTGCCGCCTGGTGCAGCGTACGTCGACGAGCTGCGCGCCGCGGATCGCGAGCGTGAGCGCGAGCTCGACGAGCGCCGCGGCTGACGGCGAGCGCGATGTACGTCCTCGACTCGTCGGTCCTGATCGACTTCCTGCGCGGGTCCTCCGCCGCCCTTCGGTGGATGGAGACCCTCGACGAGCTCCCGCTCTGCTCGGAGGTCACACGCGCCGAAGTGCTGCGCGGCGTGCGCTCAGCCGAGCGGTCGCCCACCGATCGGCTGCTGCAGACACTCCGCTGGGCACCCGTGGACGAAGCCGTCAGCCGCCGCGCCGGTGAGCTCGGACGCCGGCACAGGCGCAGCCACCGCGGCATCGGTGTGGCGGATCTCCTCATCGCCGCCACCGCCCTGGTCCACGGCGCCGAGCTCGCGACCGCGAACGTGCGCCACTACCCGATGTTCCCGGGACTCGCTCCCCCGTACGCGGACTGAGGCTCCCAGTCGATTCCTAGCCCGTTCTCAGGCTCACCTGGTCCCATGCTCGTGGCTGTCCATCGACCACGAAGGGGTACGAACCTGTGAAACGCATGCTGAGAAGGCCGCTCGCGCTGGGCGCCGTGGCGCTGCTGGCGGTCGCCGGCGGCGGCGTCGCGTATGCCGCCGCGAGCGGATCCGACCCGCGCTCCGCGCTCCTCAACGACGCGGCGAAGCGGCTCAACGTCAGCCCGACCGACCTGCGCGCCGCGCTGAAGGGCGCCGCGAGCGACCAACTCGACCAGGCGGTCAAGGACGGCAGGCTCACCCAGGCCCAGGCCGACGCGATGAAGCAGCATCTGCAGCAGGACGGCGGACCGCTGCTGTTCGGTGGCCCACCCCCGGGTCCGCCCGGGATGGCGTTCGGAATCGGCCCCGACGCCGCCGCAACATACCTCGGCCTCTCCCCGGCCGCGTTGCGCAAGCGCCTCGCCTCCGGCGACTCGCTCGCCGACGTCGCCAAGGCGCAGGGCAAGTCGGTCAGCGGCCTCGAACAGGCGCTCCTCGACGCCGCGAAGGCCAGGCTCGACAAGGCGGTCGCCGCCGGCGACCTCACCGCCAAGCAGCGCGACGCGATCGAGCAGGACCTCCAGCAGCACGTCAGCGACCTCGTGCAGGGCAAGGGCATGCTCGGCGGACCGTGCGGGCCCGGCGGACCCGGTCGCCACACGGGCTTCCGTCTGCGCCAGCGCGGCGGATCCGGAAGCTCAACGACCCCGGGCAGCTTCACCGCGCCCGCGCCGGCGGGGACCGACTCTTCCATCTGACGACGCCGGGAGCACGTTGCGCGCGGGTCCATCCGGCCCGCGCGCAATCGTGGTCTCCATGCGTCTGCTGCACACCGCCGACTGGCATCTCGGTCGCGCCTTCCACGGTGAGGACCTGCTCCCCGCGCAGGCGGCGCTCGTCGACTTCCTCGTCGCGGCGGCGCGCGAGCACGAGCCTGACGCGATCCTCGTCGCGGGCGACCTCTACGACCGCGCGCTGCCGCCCGTCGACGCGGTGCGGCTCGCCGACGAGGCGCTCTCGCGGCTGAGCGAGCTGGCGCCCACGCTCGTCATCTCCGGCAACCACGACTCGGCCGCGCGGCTCGGCTTCGGCGCGCGCATGCTCGCGCGCGCACGGCTGCATCTCTGCACCGACCCCGCCGCGGTCGGAACGCCGATCCCGATCGCGGACGGGCACGTCTACCCGATCCCCTACCTCGAACCGGACCTCGTGCGCGCGACGCTCGGCGTCGGGGAGCGCTCGCATGCTGCCGCGCTGGGCGCCGCGATGGCGCGCGTTCGCACGGACGCCGCCAGTCGCGACGCCGGACCTGTCGTCGTGATGGCCCATGCCTTCGTCGCAGGCGCGCAGCCGAGCGAGAGCGAGCGGGAGCTTGCGATCGGCGGTGCGGCGAGCGTCCCGGCTTCGGCCTTCGCCGGCGCCGACTACCTGGCGCTCGGCCATCTCCACGGCCCGCAGCGGGTAGGCGAGAACGGCCGCTACGCCGGCTCCCCGCTCGCGCTCTCCTTCTCGGAGGCGGCGCAGCGCACGTCGATCGTCGTCGTCGAGGTCGCAGCGGACGCGGCGCCGAGCGCCGAGCTGCTTCCCTGCCCGGTCCCGCGCCCGCTCGCCACCCTGCGCGGCACGCTCGACGCGCTGCTCGCCGACCCCCGGCTTGCCGAGCACGAGCCCGCCTGGGTGCAGGCGACGCTCACCGATCCCGTCCGCCCGTCCGACGCGATGGAGCGCCTGCGCCGCCGCTTCCCCCACGCCGTCGCGCTCGCGTTCGAGCCGCAAGGCGGATCACCGGCGCCCGGCGACTCCTACCAGCGCCTGCGCGGCCTCGACGACGACGAGCTCGTGCAGCGCTTCGTCGCCGACACGCGCGGCGCGCCCGCCGACGAAGACGAGCTGGCGCTGCTGCGCGACGCGCTCACCGCGCGCCGCGTCGCCGAGGCTCTCGCCTAGCCCGGCGGGTCGCGGATGCGCCTGCACCACCTGCGCCTCACCGCCTTCCAGGCCTTCGCCGGCAGCGAGGAGGTCGACTTCGACGCGCTGAGCGAAGCGGGGATCTTCCTGCTCCACGGCGACACGGGCGCGGGCAAGACGACGATCCTCGACGCGGTCGCGTTCGCGCTCTACGGTCGCGTCCCGGGCGCGCGCGCGAGCGCCGCGCGGCTGCGCTCCGACCACGCCGCCCCGGCGACCCGCACCGAGGTCGAGCTCGAGGTGACGCTGCGCGAGCGGCGGCTGCGGGTGGTGCGCCGTCCTGCGCAGCAGCGTCCGAAGCTGCGCGGCGAGGGCTTCACCGAGGAGGCCGGCGCCTGCACGCTGCAGGAGCTGCACGACGGCGAGTGGACGACGCTCGCCGCCCGCCGCGACGAGGCCGACGCCGAGCTCGCCGACCTGCTCGGGATGTCCTGCGAGCAGTTCTGCCAGGTCGTGCTGCTGCCCCAGGGCGAGTTCGCGACCTTCCTGCGCGCCGACAGCGCAAGCCGGCAGGCCGTGCTGGAGCGGCTGTTCGCAACGGACCGCTTCGCGCGCGTGGAGAGCTGGTTGAGCGAGCGGCGCAAGGCGGCGGGGGTCGAGCTGCGGGCGGGGTTGCAGGAGGTGCGGGACGTCGTCTCGCGGCTCTCCGAGGCCGCCGCCGAGGCCCCGGAGGAGGGCTGGGAGGAGGACGTCAAGTCGCTGCGCGTGTGGGCTGATCGGTTGGGAGTCGGGGCACAGGCGGAGGCCGCGACCTCCGCCGATGCGCGGGCCGGCGCGGCGCGGGCGCGGGTTGCTGCTGAGAGCGCGCTGGCGGCTGGATCGGAGCTGGTTGCGCTCCGCTCGCGCCACGCGGCTGCCGTCGGCGAGCTGTCGGCTTGGGAGGGGAAGCGGGCGGAGCGCGACGCGGTCGAGGCTGAGCTGGCAGCCGCGCGGCACGCGGCGCCCGTGGCCGCGCTTCTCGACCGAACTCTGCAGGTTTCTGCCGATATATCCGGCATAGATCTGCAGAGTTCGCCTGCGGAGCTTCGGTCGCGGGCTGGAGAGCTGCGTGAGCGGGCCGGGGCGCTGGACGCGCTCGTGCCGGTCGAGGAGCGGCTCGCGCGGCAGGACGGCGAGCTGCAGGCGCTCGCCGCGGAAGCCGAGGTCGCGCAGCAGGCCGCCGACACGGCCGCGCGCGCGATCGCAGCCGCCACGGAGCGGCACACCCTCCTCGCTGCCGACCTCGCCGCCGCGCAGCAAGCCGCCGACCGAGCGGAGCGACTCGCGGTCGAGGCCGAAGCCGCCCGTCAACGAGCCGCGAAGGCGACCGAGCGGGACACGCTCACCACCAAGCGCGCCGAAGCCGAAGACCGCCTCCGCCAAGCCATCGACGCAGAGCAACAGGCCCACGCCGCCTGGCTCGACCTGCGCGAGCGCCGACTCGCCGGCATGGCCGCCGAGCTCGCGGCCGATCTCCGGCCCGGAGAGCCGTGCGCCGTCTGCGGCGCGGTCGAGCACCCAACCCCGGCTCATCTCGAGCAGCAAGTCCTCCCCCTCGCTGCCCCGCTCGCCGAGCGGGAGCGCGCAGCGCAGGAGGAGCATGCGACGCGCGCCGAGCAGCGGGCCGCGGCGGAGCGCGAGACGGCGAACGTCGAGGCCGCGCTCGCAGCCGCGCACGCGATCGCGGGCGACGCCGACGCCGCGGCGCTGACCGCCGACGCCGACCGGCTCGCCGCCGAGCTGGCGACGACGAGAGCGCAGGCGGCCACCTTGGCCGACAGCGAAGGAGCGCTCGCCGCGCTCGCCACGTCCATCGAGCAGCACCAGGCGACGCGCCGCAGCACCGAGCAGCAGGCCGCCACCGCCCGCGCCACCCACGCCGAGCGCGCGACCCTCCTCGAAGCCGACCGCGCCCGCATCGCGCAGGCGCGCGGCTCCGCCGCGAGCGTCGCCGAACACGCCGCCGCCCTGCGCCTCGCCGCCGACGCCGCCGAGCAGACCGCAAGCGCGCGCGAGACGGCCGCCGCCGCCGAGCAGGCGGCCGCCCGAGCCGGCTTCCCCGACCTCGCCACGGCCCGCCGGGCGATCCGCGACGAGCAAGCGATCGCCGCGCTTGAGCAGCAGCTGCGCGCCTACGACGCCGGTCTCGCCGAGCGCCGAGCGCTCGCGCAGGACCCGACCCTCGCCGCCGCCGCGTCAGCCGACCCGCCCGACCTCCCCGCCCTCCAAGCCGGCGCGGCCGCAGCCGCCGGGCAGGACGAGGACGCACGCGCCCGCGACACGCTCGCCCAGCAGCGCCTCGCAGCCGTCACCCGCCTCGCCGCCGAGCTCGACGACGCGCTCGACGTGCTCGCGCCCACGGCCGACAGCGAACGCCGCATCCGCGAGCTCGCCTACCTCGTCGACGGCTCCTCCGGAGCGAATCGCCTGCACATGCCGCTCTCCTCCTACGTCCTCGCCGCCCGCCTCGAAGAGGTCGCGGCGGCGGCGAGCATCCGGCTCGAGCGCATGTCCAACGGCCGCTACCGGCTCCTGCACTCCGACGAGCGCGCCCGCCGCCAGCGCCGCGCGGGGCTCGACCTGCTCGTCGTCGACGGCTGGACCGGTCGGGAGCGGGCGCCGCAGACGCTCTCCGGCGGCGAGACGTTCCTCGCCAGCCTCGCGCTCGCGCTCGGGCTCGCCGACGTCGTCGCCGCCGAGGCCGGCGGCAGCCGGCTGGAGACGTTGTTCGTCGACGAGGGCTTCGGCTCGCTCGACGAGCACACGCTCGACGAGGTGCTCGACGTGCTCGACGGCCTGCGCGAGGGCGGGCGCGCCGTCGGCATCGTCTCCCACGTCCCCGGGCTGCGCGAGCGCATCCCCGCGCGCCTGCACGTCGTCAAGGGCCGCAGCGGCTCCCGCATCGAGCAGCGCGACGCGGCGGTCGCCGTGTAGCGGGTGCGGCCGCGGCGCCGCCGGGGTATGACCCGTGGATGCCGCCGACCGACCTCCTCGCGCGCCTCGACAGCGCAGTCGGCGACCGGCTCGAGCACGCGATCCGCGCCCACCATCGCCGCCGGCTCGCGAAGCTCGGCCACGCGCACGTCTTCGAGCCGCCGGCCGGCGGCGAGCTGTGGGCGGCGGGCGATCCGCCGCCGCGGCAGGGCAACGAGCTCGAGGTCCTGATCGACGGGGAGCGGGCGATCGGCGCGATCTTCGACGCGCTCGCCGGCGCGCGCTCCCACGTGCACGTCGCCGGCTGGCACGTCACGCCGGGCTTCGAGCTGCGGCGCGACGGCGAGCGCACGACGCTGCGCGACCTGCTCGCCGAGCTGGCAGAGCGCGTCGAGGTGCGCGTGCTGCTGTGGGCCGGCCCGCCGGTGCCGGTCTTCGAGCCGAAGCGCTCCGACGTGAAGGCGATCCACGACGAGCTCACGCGCGGAACAAAGATCCGCTGCGTGCTCGATGCGCGCGAGCGCTCGATGCACTGCCACCACGAGAAGCTGGTGATCGTCGACGACGAGGTCGCGTTCGTCGGCGGCATCGACCTGACCTCACTCTCCGGCGACCGCTGGGACGCCAGCGAGCATCCCGCCCGCGGCCGCCTCGGCTGGCACGACGTCGCGACGCGGCTGCGCGGACCGGTCGTGGCCGACGTCGCCGACCACTTCCGCAGCCGCTGGCAGGAGGTCGGGAAGGAGCCGCTGCCCGTCCCCGTGACGCAGCCGCCGGCCGGCGAAACGGAGGTCCAGCTGCTGCGCACCGTCCCCGACGGGACCTACGGCTTCGTCCCGCGCGGCGACTTCCGCATCTTCGATGCGTACATGCGCGCGCTCCGCTCCGCGCAGCGCCTGATCTACCTGGAGAACCAGTTCCTGTGGTCGACGGAGATCGCCGAGCTGCTGGCTGCGAAGCTGCGCGACCCGCCGAGCGACGCGTTCCGGATCGTCCTGCTGCTGCCCGCGCATCCGAACAACGGCGCCGACACGACGCGCGGCCAGCTCGGGCGGCTCGTCGAGGCGGCGGGCGACGGCGGGCGCCTGCTGGCGGCGACGATCCGCTGCCGCAGCGGTGCGCAGACCCACGCCCTGTACGTCCACGCGAAGGTCGGGATCGTCGACGACCGCTGGCTCACCGTCGGCTCGGCGAACCTCAACGAGCACTCCCTCTTCAACGACACCGAGGTCAACGTCGCGACGACCGACGCCGCGCTCGCCCGTCAGACGCGGCTGGAGCTCTGGTGCGAGCACCTGGAGCTGCCGCTCGCCGAGGTCGACGGCGACCCCACCGAGGTGATCGACCGCCTCTGGCGCCCGATCGCCGAGGAGCAGCTGCGACGGCGCGACCAACAGCTCGAGCCGACCCACCGGCTGATGCGGCTGCCAGCCGTCTCACGACGCACGAAGCGCCTCGTCGGGCCGATGCGCGGGCTGCTGGTCGACGGGTAGTACGGCTCAGCCGGAGCGACGCTCGTCGAGCGGATCCAGCCACCGGACCCCGGGGAATCGGGCGAAGCCACGGTCGCGGGTGGCGATCGTCGCCCCGTTCTCAACGGCGATCGCCGCGAGGTATGCGTCCGGCACGAGATTGCCGCGTGCGTCAGCCCCGTCGAGCACCTCGCGGAAG
This sequence comes from Conexibacter sp., assembly GCA_035637995.1. Lineage (GTDB taxonomy): Bacteria > Actinomycetota > Thermoleophilia > Solirubrobacterales > Solirubrobacteraceae > Conexibacter. The sequence goes on from DASRAV010000016.1 coordinate 237,978, forward strand.
ATCGTCCAGTGACGCTCTCCCGCGGAGACCGGGACACAGGTCGGCTGGTCGACCAGACCATCCACGAACGCCAGAGCCTCGTCGAGATCCGTCGGAACCCGGAAGATCCGCGGGTTGGTCACAACGCGCAGGAACCCCGCGACTGCCATGTCGGCGAGCGCGAAAGGGCGCTCGGAATTCACTTCGTCAACGAGCCAGGCACGAACCGGGTCGTGGTCGCGCTGGTCCGAGCGATGTGCCAGCACGAGCACGTTCACGTCGGGCAGAATCAAATCTCGTCCATGAGGTCGCGGACGGCGGCGTTGTTCGTGAGATCGACGCCGGGAAGCACGCCGCCCTCACCGAACGTCACCGGCTCGTAGCGCTCGCGGCTGGTGCGCGGACGTCGTCCGACGCGCTCGCGCAGCGCCTCCGTCACAAGCTGCCCAAGCGTTTTTCCCTCTTCCGTGGCGCGCAGCTTCGCGCTGCGGATGACGTCGTCATCGATGCTGATCGTGGTGCGCATGCATCAAAGCATACATGTGATGCATCAAGATGTCAGTGCCGCGCCACGATCTCCAGCCGCATCCAGTCCAGCTCCCCGTCCGGCAGCCGCGCCGCCACGTCGCGCACGAGCGCGCCGCCGGCCTCGGGCCCGAGCGCGTCGACGTGCGCGCGCAGCACGACGGTCGTGAGGAAGCGCTCCAGCTCGTCGGGCTCCATCCGCGAGACGCGCGGCACGAGCCGCACCTCCGCCTCGGCGAACCCGGCCGCGGCGAGGCGACGCTCGGTCTCCTCCGCGCCGGCGTAGGTCCACGGATGGTCGGGATGGCCGAGCTGCTCGAGGATCTCCAGCACCGCCGCGATGTTCCCGGCGCCGCCGCAGTCGACGACGAGCTGGCCGCCCGGCTTCAACACCGCTGCGAGGTGGCGCCAGAGCGAGTCGTGGTCGCGGACCCAGTGCAGCGTCGAGGTCGAGACGACCGCGTCGACGCGCTCGGCGAGCGGCAGCGGCTGCCCGAGGTCGGCGTGCACGAACGACACGCGTGGATCCCCGGCGAAGCGCTCGCGCGCCTCGGCCAGCATCGCCGTCGAGCCGTCGAGCGCGATCGCATGCCCGCGCGGCAGCCGCTCGAGCAGCGTCGCGGTCACCCGGCCGGTCCCGCAGCCCGCGTCGAGCACGGTCTCGTCGCCGCGCAGCACGAGCCGCGCGACCGCGTCGTCGCCACGCTCGTTCATCGGAGCGTTCACCTGGTTGTAGGCGCGCGCATCCCACTCGCGCGATCTCATAGTGTCTGTCATACCGTACAAGTGTACATGATGACGTTCGGTTCAGCTATCGAAACGCCCTCACGTACTGGATCGGCACAGGTGCCTCCCGCCCCAGCGCCCGCGCCGCGTGCAGCGGCCAGTACGGATCACGCAGCAGCCCGCGGCCGAGCAGGACGAGATCGGCGCGACCGCTGCGGACGATCTCGTCCGCCTGCTCGGGCTCCGTGATCAACCCGACGGCGCCCGTCAGCATGCCGGTCTCGCGCCGCACCGCCTCGGCGAAGGGGACCTGATACCCGGGCCCGAGCGCCACCTGCTGCGCCGGCGAGAGCCCGCCCGAGCTGCAGTCGACGAGGTCGGCGCCGGCCGCGCCGAGCAGCGGCGCGAGCCGCACCGTGTCCGTCTCGCCCCAGCCGCCGGGCACCCAGTCCGTCGCGGAGAGGCGCACCGCGAGCGGGACGTCCTCCCCCGCCTCCGCGCGCAGCGCGCGCACGGTGTCGAGCACGAGCTTCGCGCGCGCCTCCCACGAGCCGCCCCACGCGTCGGCGCGCATGTTCGAGAGCGGCGAGAGAAAGGAGTGCAGCAGGTAGCCGTGCGCCGCATGCAGCTCGATCCAGCGGAAGCCGGCGGCCAGCGCACGGCGCGCCGCGGCGGCGAACGCAGCCGGCACCTGCTCGACCTCCTCCGCGCTGAGCTCGCGCGGCACGAGCCAGCCGTCGTCGTACGGAATCGCGCTGGCACCCACCGGCTGCCAGCCGCCGCGCTCGGGTGGGACGGGCGCGCGATCCTCCCACGGGCGTGCGGTCGAGGCCTTGCGGCCGGCATGCGCGAGCTGGATGCCGGGCACCGCGCCGTGCGCGGCGACGAACTCCGCGGCGCGCGCGAGCATCGGCACGTGCTCGTCCTTCCAGATGCCGAGGTCCTGCGGCGAGATCCGCCCCACCGCCGTCACGGCCGCCGCCTCGGTCATCACGAGCGCCGCCCCGCCGACCGCGCGACTGCCGAGGTGCACGAGGTGCCAGTCGTTCGCGAAGCCGTCCTCGGAGGAGTACTCGCACATCGGCGAGACGGCGATCCGGCTGCGCAGCTCGACCCCGCGCACGCGCAGCGGCGAGAAGAGATGCGCGTCGGCGTCGGCCACGCGCGCATCCTCGCAAACGCCGAGCCCAGCCGTTGGTCGCGGCGGTGAAGAGCAGGCTCGCACCACGGTGCGCCTGCACGATGCCGCGGCCGGCGGCCGGCGTCAGACTCGCGTTTCGATGAGCGAACCGGGTGGCGCGACGCAATGGTGGAGGGCCCGCGCCCAGCCGCGCGCTGCAGCGGATCCGCTCGCCGAGGAGGCGATGGTCCCGATGCGCGACGGCGTGCGCCTCTCGACGGGCGTCTACCTGCCCGAGCCGCTGCGCGGACGCGTGCCCGCGATCTTGATCCGCCTGCCATACGATCGCCTCAACCGCGCGTCGTTCCTCGGTCCGATCGCGCGCTACCTGGGCGAGCACGGCTACGCCGTCGTGACCCAGGACGTCCGCGGCAAGTACAGCTCCGAGGGCGAGCCGACGCCGTTCCTCACCGAGGCCGACGACGGCTACGACACGCTCGAGTGGCTGACCAGGCAGACCTGGTGCAGCGGCGCGGTCGGCATGTACGGGGACTCCTACTACGGCTGCACGCAATGGTCGGCCGCCGCCTCGGGGCATCCCGCGCTGCGCGCGATCGTCCCGCGCGTGACGACGTCTCGCATCGCCGAGTACTTCGGCGCCGCCGTCTCGCGGCTCAGCTTCCTGCAGTGGGTCCCCGACGTCTGGTCGCTGGCGGAGAACGTCGACCTGCCCGCGCCGACCTCGCCCGTCATCCACATGGACGACTTCGTGCCGGTGGGCCTCGAGCACGGCCGGCGGATGTTCCTGGAGCTGCTCGAGAGCTGCCGCGACGGCTCGATCACCGAGCGGATCTACCCGGGCGGGGAGCCGACCGCGCGGCTGTCGATCCCCGCGCTGCACGTCGGCGGCTGGTGGGACCTCGACAAGCCGTGGCAGCTGCGCGACTGGGCCGTCGTCTCGAGCCGCGCGCCCGCCGCCGCGCAGCAGCACCTGATGCTGGGCGCGATCGACCACTACGACTTCGAGCACCGCCCGTGGGACCTGCCGGTCGAGGACTACCTCGAGGACGACGAGGCGCTCGAGCGCCTCCTGCCGCGGCTGCTGCGCGCGCCGATCCAGCTCTACGACCGCCACCTGCTCGGCCGCGACGTGCCCGAGCTGCCGCGCGTCTCCTACCAGCTCGCCAACGGCCTCTGGCACGCGGCCGACCGCTGGCCTCCGCCGGGCGCCGAGCCGCGCGCGCTGCACCTCGCGCGCGGGGGCCAGGCGTGCCGCGACGCGCAGGGCGGCCGCCTCACGACCGCGGCCGGCGAGCCGACGGCGTCGTGCACCTGGCTCCACGATCCGCTGCATCCCGTGCCCTCGCTCGTCGAGAACGACTGGCAGATCATGGGCACCCCGATCTCAGAGGAGAGCGTGCACGCGCGCGAGGACGTCGCGACGTTCACGAGCGAGCCGCTGGAGACGGCGCTCTCGCTCGCCGGCCCGGTCACGGCGCAGCTCGACTTCGAGTCGGCCGCGCCCGCGGCGCACGTGATCGTGACGCTCTGCGACGTGGCGCCCGACGGGCGTGCGCTGCTGCTGCTGGAGGGCGTCGCCCTCGGCCCCGCGCGGCCACGCCGCGCGGAGATCGAGGTCGAGCTGAGCGACACCGGCTACCGCGTGCTCCCCGGCCATCGCCTGCGCATCGCCGTCTGCTCCTCGCGCTTCCCTCGCTACCTGCCGCATCCCGGGACCGACGAGGACGCCTGGGCGGCCACCGCCCGCCGCACGACGACGCAGACGCTGCACGGCGGCCGCGTGGTCGTGACCGTCGTGCCGAACGCGACCCGTCCCGACCTTCAAGGCGAGCGCACGAACGACCGATAGGGGCGAGAGGACGCGAAAGGATCCGCCCGCAGGTGACATCGACAGCGAAGCTCGCGCGAAGGCTCGCCTTCGCCGTCACGATCGGCGCGCTCGGCGTGCTGTTCGCGCACGCGCTGACCGGCTTCGGCGGGGACTCCGTCGACGACTTCTTCGCCGACCCGTACTACATCGCGCTCGAGCTGGCCGGCACCGCGGCGTGCGCGTGGCGCGCGGTCGCGGTGCGCAGGCATCGGGCCGCCTGGACCGCGATCGCCGTCTCGCTCGCATGCTGGACGGCCGGCGACGTCCTCTGGATCCTCAGCCAGCCGACCAGCTACCCGTCGGCCGCCGACGCGCTCTATCTGCTGTTCTTCCCCTTCTGCTGCGGCGGGCTGGCGCTGCTGCTCGCCGACGGCCGCGAGCGCACGGCCGCGCGCATGTGGGTCGACGGGCTGCTCGCCGCGCTCGCGACGGCGGCGATCACCGTCGCGCTCGTGTTCAACCCGATCGTGCACGCGACGCACGGCGGCTCCTCGCAGACGGTTGTCAACCTCGCCTACCCGATCGGCGACCTCGTGCTCGTCGGCTTCGTGCTGATGGCCGTCGCGACGCAGGCCTGGCGTCCCGGCCGCGCCTGGGCGCTGCTCGGCGGCGGCTTCGCGCTCACCGCCGTCGCCGACACGATCTACCTCTACCAGGACGCGCTCGGCAGCTTCAGCGACGGCTCGATCGTGGACGCGCTGTGGCCGGCGGCGCTGCTGTGCTGCGGCTGGGCGGCGTGGCAGCCGGCACGGCCGTTGGTGCAGACGCACCGCTACGGCCGCCAGACGTTCGCGTTCCCCACCGCGTTCGCCGCGATCGCGCTCGCGCTGCTCGCCTACGGCCAGTTCGCGCACGTCTCCGACGTCGCCGCCGGGCTCGCGATCGCGTCGCTGATCGTCGCGATCCTGCGCGCCGGCATCACCTTCCGCGAGAACGTGCGGCTGCTGCAGGTCACGCGCCGCGAGGCGCTCACCGACGGGCTCACCGGCCTGCCGAACCGCCGTCAGCTGATGGACGACCTCGAGCGCGCCGTCGTCCAGGCCGCCCGCGGACGCGCGGCGACGTTCGCCTTCTTCGACCTCGACGGCTTCAAGGGCTACAACGACACCTTCGGGCACGCGGCCGGCGACACGCTGCTCGACCGGCTCGCGACGCGCCTCGCCGCCGCCGTCGGCGAGCGCGGCACCGCCTACCGCCTCGGCGGCGACGAGTTCTGCGTCCTGCTGGAGGGCCGCGTCGTCGGCGAGCCGCTGCTCGAGACGTTCGCCGCGGCGCTGTGCGAGCAGGGCGAGGGCTTCCGCGTCGGCGCCTCGCTCGGCGCCGTCACGATCCCCGACGAGGCGAAGACCGCGACGCACGCGCTCCAGCTCGCCGACCAGCGCATGTATGCGGCCAAGGACCAGACGCGCACCTCCAGCCGCCGCCAGACGCGCGACGTGCTGCTGCAGGTGCTGCGCGAGCGCGAGCCGGAGCTGCACGTCCACCTGCATGGGGTCGCCTCGCTCGCGATCGCCGTCGGGCGCGGGATGAACCTGAGCGCCGAGCAGCTCGACGAGGTCGCACGGGCCGCGGAGCTGCATGACATCGGCAAGCTCGCGATCCCGGACGAGATCCTGCACAAGCCCGGCCCGCTCGACGCGGACGAATGGGAGCTGATGCGCCAGCACACGATCATCGGCGATCGCATTCTCGCCACCGCGCCGGCGATGCGCCCGGTCGCGGCGATCGTGCGCGCGAGCCACGAGCGCTGGGACGGCACCGGCTACCCCGACGGCCTCGCGGGCGAACGGATCCCGCTCGGCGCGCGGATCGTGAGCGTCTGCGACGCCTTCCATGCGATGACGAGCCCGCGCCCGTACCAGCGCACGCTCGACCTCGAGGACGCGATCGCCGAGCTGCGCCGCTGCGCCGGCACGCAGTTCGACCCGGCGGCGGTCGCCGTCTTCGAGGCGCTCATCCGCTCCCGCCCCGCCGGGATCGACGACGCGCACCTGCTTCAGCTCTGACGACGTCAAGCGCAGGCCGCGGTGGACCACGCCACCGCGGGAGGCGTCCGGCCGGGCGCCCCCCGCGATCGCGGGTCCCCTACGGGCCGGTGGCAGCTACCAGCGGTACCAGCCGCGACGGCCGCCGTCCGCAGCTCCACCCAGGAAGAAGCCGATCAGCCACAGGATCACGGCCGCAATCAGGATGTACCAGAGCACGTGCGCGGCGAATCCGAGCCCGCCGAGCACGGCAAGCAACAGCAACAGGACGATCAAGGCAACCATGCGGTCCCTCCTCTGGTTGGACGCTCCCACCATGCCCGCTGTGACCGCAGTCCATGCGTCCACCCGCCAGATGGAGCAGCGCCCCGCCCGAAGCTTCGCCCCGCGGCCGAGGCGCTCGGGCCCGTCACGGCCGATCATGTCGGACATGCAGAACGCATCTCCCATACGCCGCTACGTGCTGTTGCGCCACCGCGATCTCGGCGCGCCCGGGTCGCGCTGGAGCATGGAGCGGATCGCCGCTCCCGCTCCGCGCGCCGCCGAGCGCAGCTCAGGTCGCGCGGGGCGCCGCAGGCACGGCGCCCCGCGCCCATAGGGCGGCGGGCCAACCGCCCGCCGCCCGAGCTACGCCCTGCGCGCGTCAGAGTTCCGCGTCGTATCTCACTCTTTTTTCAGCGGCTACGACTCCACTGAATTTATATTCTATGACTATCTGCCCTTCCGCGGGTACTCTTTCCTTTCTCACCAAGACCGAGCATCTCTCTCCATTGAGCAGCCACCGGCCGAAGAGGCATGCGTTTTCCAGTATGGTGAAGACATGCCCTTCTCTCTCTTCCGGCTGAACTCTTCTGATGAGAAGCTGCGGGCCGCCCGAGTTCGTCAACATCAGAAACTGTTCGTTCTGATTTCTCGTTATTCTCATCGGTTCGGGACTCGCAGTCACCACACCTGGTCTTATTCTTCCTGCTTGTAGGGTGATCGTCTGCGCCGTCGCCAATCTCATCGTCCCTCTGATCGCTCCTTCTCTCGGACAGGATTCGCTTCCCGAGATCAGTCTCGTGACCGATTCTAGGTACGTGAATCTGCTCATTCTGCCGGCTTCCACTCTCACTAGAAAGCCAATTTCACCTTCGAATAGGCATCTTATGCCGAGCGATCTGCTGCCGAGTTCGAGCTTCACCCCTAGCGTCGTGAGTAGGACGCCAGTTATGTTGGGTAGCGTTCCTAGGAACGAGTCGTAGCGGAGTTGGTACGGTTCTTCCGCTTCGAGTAGGAATCTCCCTTCCGCCGCGCCGCCGAGCGTTTCCGTACACGAACCCAACGTGGCCGTCTTGACCTTGGCGACAGGTCCTTCCACTAGCGATCTCGCGGCTTCCTTGTTGACCCCGATCCCGAGGATCCCGGTGAGCGTCATGTTGCAGCTGACTCTGAAGGCACCTCCTCTGTCCTGGAATGTGACTCTGCCTTCACTGGTCGCGGTGAACGAACCGGCCGGTTCGATGCCCAGCGATGCGCTCCCCGCGGCGACGCTCGCAAGGAGCGCCAGCGCGACCGCCGCCATGCCTGTCGCATGCAGCAGCCGGCGAAGTGTCGCGTTCATGTGATCGACCTCCCGTTGCTCGTCATAGCAACGCGAGCGCGAGCCGCTCGCGCCTCCTGACAGGCCGGCCCCTGGGCCCACTCACCCCCTTTCGTGGACGCGATGAACGTAGAGCGGCCCGCGTGCGCTGTCAACACGCCGCGCAGCGGTCCGTCAGGCGCGCTCAGCGCGGAGGACGCGGGCGGCGCGGCGGCGCGGGCATCGGGAACTCCTCGGCCGCGAGGATGTCGTGCGGGACGTCGTCGTCTCCCGCCGGGTTCTCGGGGAGCACGATCGGACGCCGATCCGCGCGCGCTTCCGAGGCCGGCATCGCGAACTCCTCGGCCGCGAGCACGTCGTGCGGCTCGTCCTCGGGAGCGGATGTGACCTGATCGCGATCGCTCATCGCGCCATCTTCGCAGATCGCCGGCGCGAACCGGCGAAATCGCAAACCTGAGTCGGCTAGACTGAGATCTCCTGCCATCGCGCTATACTGCTTACACAACGTAAGTCCTAAGGAAGCGAACGCCACCATGAGCCGACTGCTGCTTGTTCCACTCGAGGACGCCGTCGTCTTTCCGACGATGACGCTGACGCTCACCGTCGACGTCGGCGACGAGGAGCGCGTCCTGCTGATCCCCCGCCACGAGAGCGCCTTCGCGAGCGTCGGCACCGTCGCCGACGTCGGCGAGCGCGTGCGCCTGCCCGGCGGCGGGCACGCCGTGATGCTCGCCGGCCTGCACCGCGGCGTCGCGGGCGCCGCCACCACTGCGCCCGACGGCAAGCTCTACGTCGAGGTCGAGGACCATCCCGACGACGTGCCCGTCGACGGCCGCACGCGCGAGCTCGAGCGCGAGTACCGCGCCGTCGTCGAGGAGCTGCTCGAGCTGCGCGGCGACGACGGCCGCATCCAGGCGTTCGTGCGCGCGATCACCGAGCCCGGCACGCTCGCCGACACCGCCGGCTACTCCCCCGACCTCAGCTTCGCCCAGAAGGTCGAGCTGCTGGAGACGCTCGACGTGACCGCGCGTCTGGAGCTCGCGCTGAGCCTCCAGCGCGAGCGGCTCGCCGAGCTGCAGGTGCGCCAGCGCATCCGCGACGACGTGCAGTCGGGCGCGGACAAGCAGCAGCGCGAGTACTTCCTGCGCAAGCAGATGGAGTCGATCCAGAAGGAGCTCGGCGAGGACGACGCCTCCGTCGTGGAGGAGTACCGCACCAAGATCGCCGAGGCCGGCATGCCCGACGACGTGCGCGAGCAGGCCGAGAAGGAGCTGGGCCGGCTCGAGCGGATGGGCGAGCAGTCGGGCGAGGCGTCGATGATCCGCACCTACCTCGACTGGCTGATCGCCGTGCCGTGGTCCAAGCGCTCCGAGGAGCGCCTCGACCCCGTGCACGCGCGGGAGGTCCTCGACGCCGACCACGCCGGCCTCGACGACGTCAAGGAGCGCATCACCGAGTACATCGCGGTGCGCAAGCTGCGCGAGGACCGTGGGATCGAGGCCGACAAGAAGTCGGGCGCGATCCTGACCCTGATCGGTCCGCCCGGCACCGGCAAGACGTCGATCGGCGAGTCGATCGCCCGCGCGACCGGGCGCGAGTTCGTGCGCATGTCGCTCGGCGGCGTGCGCGACGAGGCCGAGATCCGCGGGCACCGCCGCACGTACATCGGCGCGCTGCCGGGACGACTCGTGCGCGCCCTGCGCGACGCCGGGACGATGAACCCGGTGATCATGCTCGACGAGGTCGACAAGGTCGGCGCCGACTGGCGCGGGGACCCGAGCGCAGCGTTGCTCGAGGTGCTCGACCCGGCGCAGAACCACTCGTTCCGCGACCACTACCTCGACGTGGAGCTGGACCTCTCCGGCGTGCTGTTCCTCGCGACCGCGAACGTCGCGGACACGATCCCCGGCCCGCTGCTGGACCGCATGGAGGTGATCCGCTTCGACGGCTACACGACCGCGGAGAAGGTCGCGATCGCGCGCGGGTACCTGTGGAAGCGCCAGCTGGAGCGCAACGGCCTGCGGCCCGAGGAGGTCGAGATCTCCGACGAGCTGCTGCGCACGGTCGTCACCGAGTACACGCGCGAGGCCGGCGTGCGCCAGCTCGAGCGCGAGCTCGGCACGCTGCTGCGCAAGACCGCGACGCAGATCGCCTCGGGCGGAGCGAGCGCGCCGGTGACCGTCGACCTGCCCGCGGTGCGCGACGCGCTCGGGCGCCAGAAGCACTTCCAGGAGGCCGCGATCCGCACGGCGACGCCGGGCGTCGCGACCGGCCTGGCCGTGACCGGCGCCGGCGGCGACGTGCTGTTCGTGGAGGCGGTGCGGATGCCCGGCAAGGGCAAGGACGGCCTCGTGCTCACCGGCCAGCTCGGCGACGTGATGAAGGAGTCGGCGCGGATCGCGCTCTCCTACGTGCGCGGACACGCCGAGGAGATCGGGATCGAGCCCGCTGCGCTCCAGGATGCGGAGTTCCACGTCCACGTGCCTGCCGGGGCGATCCCGAAGGACGGCCCGAGCGCCGGCGTCACTATGGTCACGGCGCTCTCCTCGCTGCTGTCCGGCCGTCCGGTCAAGCACACCGTCGGCATGACCGGCGAGGTCACGCTGCAGGGCCGCGTGCTGCCGATCGGCGGCGTCAAGCAGAAGGTGCTTGCCGCCCATGCCGCCGGCCTCACCGACGTGATCCTGCCCGAGCGCAACAGGGGCGACCTCGACGACGTCCCCGCCGAGGTGCGCGAGCAGATGACGTTCCACCTCGCGATGACCGTCGACGAGGTGCTCGCGATCGCGCTCGAGCCGGCGCGCGCCTCCGCTGCCGCCTGACACCCCCTAGTTGACCGCCGGCTCGTCGCTCCGTCATCCTGAGCGTCGAGCCGGCCGGCAGGGGGCCGCCGGCACACGACAAAGGGGGATTCATCATGACCGGCATCCGCCGGCTCGCCGTCGCGACCGCAACGGCGATCTGCTGTCTCGCGCTCGCCGCACCCGCGGCGACGGCCGTCGTCTATCCGAACTCGATCGCGGCGACCGGAGACTCGATCACGCGCGCGTTCAACACGTGCCCGTTCCCGTTCACCGACTGCCCGCAGAACTCCTGGGCGACCGGGACCGAAGCGGCGGTGAACAGCTTCTACCTGCGCATCAGAGCCGTGAACGAAGGGATCACCGGCCACGCGAACAACGACGCCAGATCGGGCGCGAGAATGAGCAACCTGCCCGAACAGGTGACGAGAGCGATCGAACAGAGAGTCGAATTCGTCGTGATCGAGATGGGCGCCAACGACGTCTGCACGAGCAGCGAGGAAACGATGACGTCGGTCGCGAGCTTCGAAAGAGAATTCGAAAGAGCGATCAGAGAACTGAGAGAAAGACTGCCCGCCGCGAGAGTGGCGGTCGGCTCGATCCCGAGCATCTACACGCTGTGGGAAATACTGCACACGAACAGATCGGCGACGGAAACCTGGAGAAGACTTTCCATCTGCCAGTCGATGCTCAGAAACGCGACCTCGCTCTCGAGAGAAGACGAAGAACGCCGCCTGCGCGTCCAGAGACGCGAGGTCGAATTCAACAGCGCCCTCGAAAGAGTCTGCGCGACGTATGCGAACTGCCAGTGGGACAGAAACACCGGCTACAACTACAGATTCGAATCGAGAGAGGTCGGGACGAACGACTTCTTCCACCCGAGTCAGAGAGGCCAGCACTCGATCGCCGAAATCGAGTTCCCGCTGATCAGATTCTGATCTGAGCCATGCGCGACCCAGCCGCGAGGGTTCGAAACCCTCGCGGCGCGGTAGCGTGCAGGCATGAGCACGATCACCCCCACCCAGGAGCAGGACGTCGTCGCGCGCGTGCCGAAGGGCCTGCTCGTCGGCGGCGAGTGGCGCGAGGCGACCGGCGGCAGGACGCTCGCCGTCGAGGATCCCTCCACCGGCGAGCCGCTGTGCGAGGTCGCGGACGCGTCCCCCGAGGACGCGATGGCCGCGCTGGACGCAGCCGTGGCGATGCAGTCGGTCTGGGCGGCGGTCGCGCCGCGCGAGCGCGGCGAGATCCTGCGCCGGGCCTATGAGGCGATCGTCGCACGCGCGGACGAGCTGGCGCTGCTGATGACGCTCGAGATGGGCAAGCCGCTGGCCGAGTCGAAGGCCGAGGTGCTCTACGCCGCCGACTTCCTGCGCTGGTTCTCCGAGGAGGCCGTGCGGATCGACGGCCGCTTCGCGACCGCGACCAACGGCGCCGGGCGGATGCTGACGATGCGCCAGCCCGTCGGCCCGTGCCTGCTCATCACGCCGTGGAACTTCCCGCTGGCGATGGGCACGCGCAAGATCGGGCCCGCGATCGCAGCCGGCTGCACGATGGTCGTCAAGCCGGCGAAGCTGACGCCGCTCTCGATGCTCGCCCTCGCGCAGATCCTCGAAGAGGCCGGGCTCCCCGGCGGCGTGCTGAACGTCGTCACGGCGACGTCCGCCGGCAAGACGACCGGCCCGCTGATCGCCGACCCGCGACTGCGCAAGCTCTCCTTCACCGGCTCGACGGAGGTCGGCCGCACGCTGATCGCCGCGGCGGCCGAGAACGTCCTGCGCGTCTCGATGGAGCTCGGCGGCAACGCCCCCTTCCTCGTCTTCGAGGACGCCGACCTCGACGCCGCCGTCGAGGGCGCGATGGTCGCGAAGATGCGCAACATCGGCGAGGCGTGCACGTCGGCGAACCGCTTCCACGTCCACGCATCCGTCGCGGAGCGGTTCACGGCGAAGCTCGCGGAGCGGATGGGCGCGCTCAAGCTCGGACGCGGCGTCGAGGACGGCGTCCAGGTCGGACCGCTGGTCGACGACGACCAGCGCACCAAGGTGCGCGAGCTGGTCGACGACGCCGTCGGCAAGGGCGCCACCTGCGTCGTCGGCGGGCGCGACGGCGAGGGCCCCGGCCACTTCTTCGCCCCCACCGTGCTCGGCGACGTGCCCGCCGACGCGCGGCTGCTGGCGGAGGAGATCTTCGGCCCGGTCGCCCCGGTCACGACGTTCGCGACCGAGCAGGAGGCGATCGACGCCGCCAACCGCACCGAGTACGGCCTCGTCGCCTACGTCTTCACCAGCAACCTCAAGCGCTCGCTGCGCGTGATCGAGGCGCTCGAGACCGGCATGGTCGGCCTCAACCAGGGCATCGTCTCCAACGCCGCCGCACCCTTCGGCGGCGTCAAGCAGTCCGGCTTCGGCCGCGAGGGCGGCGTCGAGGGCATCGACGAGTACCTCTCGACGAAGTACGTCGCGATCAACGTCGACTGACGGGCGCCTCCTCGCCCTCCGGCGGCTCGTACCCGCGGCACTCCAGCACCGGCAGCCGCGGGTAGCGCGGGAAGGAGGGGTCCGTCTTCGAGCGGCGGCAGAGCGAGAAGACCGAGCCGCGGGTGTTGGGGACGAGCTGCTGGTGGCGGCAGCGGTCGCAAAGGCCGGCGGGCGGCGGCTGGCTCATGGGGTCTCACTATACTTTTTGAAGCATGAAGACGTTTCTGCGCCTGCTCGGCTTCCTGCGCCCCCATCGCAAGGGCGTGATCGTCTCGTTCCTGTTCGCCGCGGCGGCGATGGGCGCGGGCGTCGTGATGCCGTGGCTCACGGGCCTCGGCTTCGGTGCGATCCGCGACCACGACCGCCACGCGCTCGTGCTCGCGGCGATCGCGATCGCGGTCGCGGGGCTCGCGCGGCTCGGCCTCAGCGTCGGGCGCCGCCTCGTGGCCGGGCGCGTCTCGCTCGCGGTCGAGTACGACCTGCGCGCGCGCCTCTACGGCCACCTGCAGTCGCTCGAGCTGGGCTTCTTCGACCGCCAGCAGACCGGGCAGCTGATGTCGCGCGTGACCGTCGACCTGCAGGCCGTTCGCTTCTTCCTCGGCTACGGGCTCGTGTTCATCGGGCAGTCGTTCTTCACGATCGTGCTCGCGGCGATCGCGATGCTGATCCTCTCCCTGCCGCTGGCGGCGATCGCGCTCGCGCCGGTGCCGTTCGTCGTCGTCGTCGCCTTCCGCTACGGCCGCCGCTCGCGCCCGGCGACGCAGGAGGTCCAGCAGCGGATCGCCGAGTTGACCGCCGTCGCGCAGGAGAACGTCTCCGGCGTGCGCGTCGTGAAGGCGTTCGCGCGCGAGCAGCTCCAGCTCGACCGCTTCCGCCACCAGACCGACCGCGTCTTCGACCAGGCGATCTACACGACGCGCCTGCAGGCGCTCTACGCGCCGCTGATCGGCTTCCTGCCCTACCTCGGGCTCGGGGCGATCCTGCTCGTCGGCGGGCACCTCGCGATCGGCGGCAGCGTCGCGCTGAAGACGTACACCACCTTCTACCTCTACGTGCTGATGCTGACCGGTCCGATGCGGACGTTCGGCTACATGCTCAACTCGGCCCAGCGTGCGACCGCTTCGGGCGCGCGCATCTTCCAGCTGCTCGACCGCCAGCCGGAGATCGTCTCGCCGGCCGACGCGCCGCCGCTGCCGGCCGGCAGCGGGCGCGTCGAGCTGCGCGGCGCCTCGCTCACGTTCGAGGGCTCCACGCGCCCGGCGCTGCACGACGTCGACCTGACGGTCGAGGCGGGCAGCACCGTCGCGCTCGTCGGCGGCACCGGCTCGGGCAAGACGTCGCTCGTCTCGCTGCTGCCGCGCCTCTACGACGCGACCGAGGGCGCGGTGCTGATCGACGGCGTCGACGTGCGCGAGGTCGATCCCCACTCGCTGCGACGCGAGGTCGCCGTCGTGACCGACGACCCGTTCCTCTTCTCTGCGACCGTCCACGACAACATCGCCTATGCGCGGGCGGACGCCTCGCGCGAGGAGGTCGAGCTGGCCGCGCGCCGCGCGCACGCAGACGGCTTCGTGCGCGAGCTGCCCGACGGCTACGACACGCTGATCGGCGAGCGCGGCCTCACACTCTCCGGCGGCCAGCGCCAGCGGATCGCGATCGCCCGCGCGCTGCTCGCCAACCCTCGGATCCTCGTGCTCGACGACGCGACGTCCTCCGTCGACGCCTCGACCGAGCAGGAGATCAAGCAGGCGCTCGGGGAGGTGATGGAGGGCCGCACGACGTTCGTCATCGCGCATCGCCTCTCTACGATCGCGCTCGCCGACGAGATCGTCGTGCTCGAGGGCGGCGAGATCGCCGCGCAGGGCACGCACGAGGAGCTGCTCGCCCACGACGGGCTCTACCGCGAGATCGTCGAGAAGGGTCTGCCCGACCAGGTCTTCCTCACGCGCAAGCCGCTGGAGCCGGTGGTGGCGGGCGAGTACAACGGGAACGCGAACGGCAACGGTCGCGCTCCACGGCCCGCAGCCGCCGCGACCACCCGCGCGGACACGAGCCTGAGCCGGCCGGCGCGCCGCGAGGAGGGCGTCGACGCGCTCGGCAGCGGCGCCGTCGGCTCGATGACGACGGCGGGGCGCGAGCAGGACCGCCTCGCGGAGCTGCGCCGCCGCCTGCGCCAGACCAGCGGGCGCGGACGCAAGGTGCGCGGCCTGATCGAGCTGCTGCGTCCCTACCGTGCGCGCGTCGGGCTGATGTTCCTGACGCTCACGCTCGCCACGGGCGCGACGCTCGCCCCGATCCCGCTGGCCTCGATGGCGATCGACAAGGGGATCGAGCAGCACGACGGGGCGGCGCTGAACCGCATCGTGCTCGTCTTCCTGGTTGCGGCGCTCGTCGCCTGGGGCGCCTCGGCGGCGCAGACCTACCTGACCGGCTGGGTCGGCCAGCGCGCGCTGCAGGACCTGCGCGTGCAGCTCTTCCAGCACCTGCAGTCGCTCTCGCTCGGCTTCTACTCGCGCGTGCGCGCCGGCGTCGTGATCTCGCGCATCACCAACGACGTCGAGGCGCTCGACCAGCTCATCAGCGACGGGATCGTGACGCTGTTCCAGTCCTCGCTGACGCTCGTCGGCGTGGTCGTGATCCTCGTCGCGATGGACGCCGAGCTGGCGCTCTACACGTTCCTGGTGATCCCGCTGCTGGCGGCCGCGGCGCTCGCCTTCCGGATCGCCTCCGCGGACGCCTTCCGCCGCACGCGCGAGCGGATCGCCGCGATCACCGGCTACCTGCAGGAGACGCTCTCGGGCATCCGCGTCGTGCGCTCCTTCGGCCAGGAGGAGCGCCACGTCGCCCGCTTCGCCGACCTCAACACGGCCAACCGCGACGCGAACATGACGACGATCTACCTCAACGCCGCCTACTTCCCCGGCGTCGAGCTGCTGTCCTCGCTCGTGACCGTCGGGATCCTCGTGATCGGCGGGATCGAGGCGATCGGCGGCCACACCCAGACCGGCATCGTGTTCGGCTTCCTGGCCGCCCTCAACACCTTCTTCGACCCGATCCAGCAGCTCTCGCAGCTCTACACGACCTACCAGTCGGGGATGGCGGCGCTCGACAAGATCTTCGAGCTGCTCGACGAGGAGCCCGAGCTGAACGACAAGCGCGGCGCGACCGAGCTGGGAAGGCTGCGCGGCGAGCTGTCGTTCGAGGGCGTCTCCTTCCGCTACGGCGAGGAGGACAACGGGGCGTGGGCCCTGCGCGACGTCGACCTGCACGTCCCCCCGGGCCAGACCGTCGCGCTCGTCGGCGAGACGGGCGCGGGCAAGTCGACGCTGGCGAAGCTCGTCGCGCGCTTCTACGACCCGACGACCGGCGTCGTGCGGGTCGACGGCCACGACCTGCGCGACGTGACGGCCCGCTCGCTGCGCGAGCAGATGGGGATCGTCCCGCAGGAGGGCTTCCTCTTCAGCGGCACGATCGGCGAGAACATCGCCTTTGGGAGACCAGGCGCGACGCCGGAGGAGATCGCCGCCGCGGCGCACGCCGTCGGCGCCGACGTCTTCGTCGAGGCGCTCGAGCGCGGCTACGACACCGAGGTCGGCGAGCGCGGTGCCCAGCTCTCCGCCGGCCAGCGCCAGCTGATCGCGTTCGCGCGCGCGCTGATCGCCGACCCGCGCCTGCTCGTGCTCGACGAGGCGACCTCGAACGTCGACATCCACACCGAGACGCGCATCGAGCAGGGCCTGCGCCGCCTGCTCGCCGGCCGCACCGCGATCGTCATCGCCCACCGCCTCTCCACCATCCGCCACGCCGGCCACATCGTCGTCCTCGACGGCGGCCGCATCGCCGAGCAGGGCACTCACGACGAGCTGATCGCGGCGGAGGGCCGCTACTTCGAGCTCTACCGCGACTGGGCGGAGCAGGCTGCGGCCTGAGGGCCATCTCGCGGCCCGAAGGCCGCGCCCGCCAGGGCGAGAAACGTAACCATTTCTAAGTAAACTTGCGCGCCTCATGAAGAAGGACGACTACAACCTCGAGGCCTTCAAGTCGATTCGCGACGAGATCAATCGCCGCATCGAGATTCACTACAGGGTGGTCCTGACCAAGTATGTGCTGGTGGGGAGCCTCTTCGCATATCTCGTCACCCACCGGTCAGCGTACGCGCATGTCTCGCCGTTCGAGGTCGCGAGCGCGTTTGCCTTCATCCTTGATGTGATCGTGCTAGAGAACCTTGGCTGGATCAGAAGCGCCGGCAGCTTCATCCGCAACACCATCGAAACCACGCCGATCGAAATCGTCAAGTGGGAGACGCGAGGCGCCCAGCCGGACAATCGCTGGACGTGCTTCACGACCCAGGGATACGTCCTCGGAAGCTGGTCGATCGGCGTCATCCTCCTCATCGGAGCGGCCGTTACGAATCAGGGCAGGCTCACTGGCGCCAGCGTGTTCGGCTTCATCGCCACGATGTACCTGCTGGTCTACAGCCTGTACCTCATCTTCCACCACCTCGGCGCGGACAGGGCCCCGATCAACCCATACGCCTCACCGGTCGTCGACACCGCCATCGTCCCGGAAGCGGAGATGCGCGTGACCCGAACTGACATGGGCGCGGACGGCATGCCCCGGGAACCCACGCCACCGCAGTCGGCTTAGCGGCCGGGTGGAGGCTGCTGACAACGGGTGCAGACTGCGGGACAGGGATTCGAACCCCAATTTCTCGGTCCAGAGCCGAGCGTCTTGCCGTTAGACGATCCCGCAAAGGATGCGATCGGCTGACCAGGATAGTCGTTCGATCCGGCGCGCGATTGAACGCCCGGACGGAGTGGGAGGATCCTTGCATGGACCAACGCGTCTCACTCGTAACACTGGGCGTAGGCGACCTTCCGCGTTCCCGCGCCTTCTACGAGGCGCTCGGCTGGCGCAGCGGCGCGGAGCCCGGCGACGACGTCGTCTTCTTCCAGGCCGGCGGGATGATCGTCGCGCTGTGGGATCGCGCAAAGCTCGCGCAGGACAGCGGCGTCGTGGACGCGGGCGGCTGGGGCGGCGTCACGCTCGCCTACAACGCCGCCTCGCCGCAGGACGTCGATCGCGTGCTCGAGGAGGCGCGAGCGGCGGGCGCGCAGGTCCCGCGCGCCGGCGCCGAGACCTTCTGGGGCGGCTACTCCGGCGTCTTCGTCGACCCCGACGGCCATCCGTGGGAGGTCGCGCACAACCCCCACTGGACGCTGCACGAGGACGGCAGCATCAGCCTCAACTAGGCCAGCCGGGCGCCATCTCGAACTGCTCCTCGCCGAGCCCGAGCAGCATCGGATCGCCCGCGCGTGCGGAGAGCTGCAGCGGCGTCTCCGGGTCGCTGGTCTCGAACGCCACGCTGAGCACGCTGCGCCCGGGGAACGCGTCCGCCAGCTCGCGCACGGCGCGCGCGAGGTGCTCGATGCCGCCGAGCGGCGCGGTGATCTCGGCGCGCAGCGCGTCGACGTCGAATGGCGGCAGCGGGCGCACGTCGGGCAGCGACAGCGGCACGGCGGCAAGCAGCGCGGGGTCGAGCTGCACGACCGCCGCCTCCCCTTCGCTCAACTCGGCCGTCCCCCGCGCCGGGCACTCGATCAGCAGCGGCGGCGTGTCCGCCCCCTGGTCGAGCACGAGCAGTGCCGACAGCGCACCCGACGCGACCGTGAACGCACGCAGCGTCACGACGAGCTGGGCGATCCGCTCGCGTGCCTCCTCGACGGGGCTCAGAGCGCTGCGAGGTCGCTCGACAGATCGCCGAGCGCATCGGCGCGCGCGCCAAGGTCCGTGGCGGCCGCGAGCAGCCGCCGCGCGTGCTCGAGATCCTCGGAGCGACCGACCGACAGCGCGCCCGCGACGCGCCCGCCGTCGAGGTACCAGACGCTGAACTCGCCCGCCTCCAGCGAGCCGCGCACGACCTCGCGATCCCAGCTGGCGGCCGGCCCGACGTACTCGAGCGAGGCCCAGTCGGCGAGGTCGGAGAAGAAGTAGGGCACGACGTCGTGCGGCGCGTCCTGGCCGAGCATGTTGAGCGCCACGGTCTTGCCGTGGTTGAACGCGACGTCCCAATGCTCGATCCGGATTCGCCGGCCGTTCGGGACGCTGTCGTAGGACGCGATGTCGCCGGCCGCCCACACGCCGGGCGCGCTCGTGCGCAGCCGCTCGTCGCACAGGACGCCGCCACGCTCCTCGTCGAGCGTCAGGCCCGCCGCACGCGCGAGCGCCACGTCGGGCATCACGCCCGCCCCGATCACGACGCAGTCGGCCTCGAGCCGCAGCCCGCGCTTCGTCACCACGTGCGTGACGCGGCCGTCGGCGCCCTCGAAGCGCTCCAGCTCGTCGCCGCCGTGAACCGCGATCCCGTGCTCCTCCAGGCGCGACTGGAACCAGCGCCCCGCCTGCGCGCCGAAGCCGCGCGAGAGCGTCACGTCCTCCTGCATCACGATCGTGCAGGAGGCGTGGTCGGAGGCCGTCAGCGACGCGGCGACCTCGCAGCCGATGTAGGAGCCGCCGATCAGCACGACGCGCTTGCCGTCGGCGTCGGCGCGAATCGTGTCGGCGTTGCCGAGCGCGCGCAGATAGTGGATCCCGTCCAGCTCGCCGCCCTCGACGTTCAGCCGCCGCACGTTCGCGCCCGTCGCGACCAGCGCGGTGTCGTAGGCGACGACCTCCTTGTTGGAGAGCGTCGCCTCCCTGGCGGCGGTGTCGAGCTTCAGCACGCTCGTCCTCGTCAGCAGCTCGATCCGCTGCTCCCCCCACCACGCGTCGGGGCGGAAGTAGGTGTCCTGCCGCGACTCCTTGCCCTGCAGATAGCCCTTCGAGCACGGCGGGCGGTTGTACGGCGGGTCGGGCTCGCGACCGACGAGCAGGATCTCGCCCTCGCCGCCGGACTCGCGCAGCCAGCGCGCGCAGTTCGCGCTCGCCATGCCGCCGCCGATCAGCAGGTGGGAGACGGAGCGATCGGCCATGGGCTGGTGCTACCCGTCCTTACGGCGTGGGACTCGTGCCGTTGGTCGTGAACTGCGGCGTGATCGACGACTCGAGCCCGGGGTCGAGGATCAACAGCACCTCGTCGCCCGCCTCGATGACCGTGTCGGACTTCGGCACGAAGCCGCCGCCGCCACGCAGCACGGAGATGATCAGGCTGCCCTCGGGCAGTTCGACCTCCTCGACGCGCTTGCCGGCTGCCGGTGCGCCCTCGACGACCTCCAGCTCGATGATCTCCAGCCGCTCGCCCTCGAGCGCGAGCAGCTGCACGAGCCCGTACTGCGGCACCTCGTGCTCGATCAGGCGCAGGATCAGGTCGGTCGCGGAGACCGCCGGGCGGATCCCGAGCAGCTGGAAGTGCTGCAGGTTGCGCGGGTTGTTCACGCGCGCGACGATCCGCTGGCAGAGGTACTTCTCCTTCGCCACCTGGCAGATGAGCATGTTGTCCTCGTCGTCGCCAGTGACGGCGATCACGAGGTCGGCGCGCTGGATGCCGGCACGCTCGAGCACCCACAGCTCGGTCGCGTCGCCGTACTGGACGGCGTGCTCGAGCTCCTGCTCGACGACGAGGTAGCGGCGGCGGTTGGACTCGACCAGCGTCACCTCGTGGTCCTTGGCGAGCAGCTCGCGGGCGAGGTTCCAGCCGACCTTCCCGGCGCCGGCGATGATCACGTACACGTCGTCGACGTCCTCATCATGCGGTGGCGCCGAACGCGGCCTGTTCGACCATCTCGATCGCCTGCTGCGTGGGACAGATCGTGTGCAGCCCCTGCTCGGCGTACCAGGCGGCGCGCGCCGGGTCGAGCACGCGCACGACGACGCGCGGCACGTCGAAGCGCTTCTGCGCGATCTGGGCGATCACGAGGTTCGTGTTGTCGCCGTTGGTGGACGCGATGAAGACGTCGGCCTGCTCGATGCCGGCTTCGATCAGCGCGTCGACCTCGAGCGCGGTGCCGACGGTGAAGCGCCCGCCCGCGTCCTCCCACGTCTCGGAGAGGTCCTTGTCGAGCTGCTCGTGCGAGAGCGGGTCCTCGTCGAGGACCGAGACCTCGTGGCCCTGCTCCAGCGAGCGCTTCGCAACCGCGGAGCCCACGCGCCCCGCTCCGACGACCAGGATGAACATGCGCGGGAGGTTACCGCGGCGCCTCGGCGCGAGGCTCGGCGGGACGCCGATGCGCCGGATCGGCGGCCGGCGCGGTCAGGATCACGCGGCAGTCGGCTTTGCGCAGCACGTACTTGGTGACCTCGCCGACGTAGTTGTCGAGCGGTCCGCCGGAGCCGCCGAAGAGCGCTCCGCCGCGCACGCGCGAGGGCTCCTCGGCCGCGAGCACGATCGCCTCCACCCCGCGTCGCCTCGCCTCGCGCACGATCGCCTCGCCGGCGCGCCGCGCACGCACCATCGCCGTCTGCACGTGGACGCCTTCGTACTCCTCCCCCACGGCCTTCGCGCGCCGCAGCGCCTCCTGGGCGCGCTTGATCTGCGGCTCGGGCAGGCGCGCGTCGATCGGCAGCGACATCGGCACCTCGAAGACCCAGATCGCCTCGATCGTCGCGCCCTCCTCCTCCAGCTCGTCGCGCTCCTCGCCGGCGAGCCGGCCCGCCGTCTGGACGATGTCGTCGTCGAGCGGCTTGCCGAAGATCGGCACCAGCAGCGAGCCGAACTCGGCGCGCGGCGGCTCGGAGCGCAGCGCCGACTCGGGGATCGTGACGCGCCGCAGCAGCGAGTTGCCGTCGCTGCGGCGGTAGACGACGTAGAGCACGAGCCCGCCGAGCAGCCACGCGAACCCGACGTAGCGCGCGCCACTGTGCAGGACGATGACGCTGACCCAGCCGGCGCCCGACAGCAGCGCGCCGAGTACCGCCGGCAAGGGCAGCGAGCCGCCGCGCAGCGGGATCGAGAGCGGGATCCGGAACGGCCGCTCGCGCGCGGGCTCGCGGAAGCGCAGCGCGACGATCGAGAGGTGCGCGATCGTGAACGCGAGCATCGCCCCGAAGGCGAAGATGCCGACGAGGAAGTCGAGGTCCGCCGGCACGACGAGCGCGGAGGCGATCAGCGCCGCCAGGCCGATCAGCACGAACGGCGTCGCACGGCGTGGATGCAGGCGCCCGAGCGCGCTCGGGATCTGGCGGTTGGTGGCGAGCGCGTACGCCAGGCGCGAGGTGCCCAGCATCGCCGAGTTCGCCGCCGCGACGAGCCCGACGGTCGCCGTCGCGGCGACCGCGTAGCGCAGCACGTCGGCCAGCCACGCCGGGTGGAACGCGTCGGCGACCGACAGCAGCGGCGCATTGACGTCGCGGTCGCTGAACGCCCCGGGACCACCGGCGATCGGCAGCGTGCTGACGGCGACGAGCGCGATCCCGACGTAGACGACGACGATCGCCCCCACCCCGGGGCCGACGAGGCGGCGCAGGCCGGTGCGGGTGGTGCGCGTCTCGCCGGCGAGGCTCGCTGCCGCCTCCAGGCCCGTGAAGGCGATCGTGGCGATCGTCAGCGCGAAGATCAGGTCCTTCCACGACGGCGCGCTGCCGAGGTGGATCGTGTCGGCGACCGCGCCGGGGTCGATCACGAGCGCGATCCCGAGCACGATCACGAGCAGCTGCACGGCCAGGTCGGCGAGCGCGATCAGCAGCTGGCGGCGCAGCGCGCGAGCGCTCACGCCCATCACGTTCACGACCGCGATCGTCGCGATCACGCCGATCGCGACGACGACCTCGAGCGCGCCGTCGCCGAGCGGCGACCAGAACTCCGCCATGTAGTTCGTCGCCGCCAGCGCGGTGACGGCGAGCAGGATCGCGTAGTCGAGCAGGATCGCCCAGCCCGCGACGAAGCTCACCAGCTCGTTGAAGGCGTAGCGCGCGAACACGGAGGAGCCGCCGCGCTCGCGGTACAAACCCGCGCCCTCGACGTACGTCAACGACGCCAGCGAGAAGAAGATCCCGGCGACGAGGAAGACGACCGGCGTCAGCCCGAGCGCCCGCTGCGAGACGATGCCGAGCGCGAAGTACACCGAGCTGATGCACGTCGTGTAGACGATCCCGAACAGCGTGCGCGCGCTGAGCGTGCGCGGCGTCACTGCCGCCGCCCCTGCAGATAGAGCCGCGCCGCGCCGGCGGCGACGAACAGCAGCCCGAGCACGACACCGGTCGCGAGCGCGCCGCCGCCGGCCGCGAGCGTGCGCACGACGAGCGCGACGCCGATCGCGATCATCGCAAGCGAGAGCACGTTGACGGAGCGGCGGTGCAGCTGACGGGGATCGGGCATGCGAGGGACTCTAGGCCGCGACGGTCGGCTCGATCGGCGCCCCGCGCCGCCCGCGGCTCGACTCGATGATGACGCGGCACGGACGCTCGGCGAGCACCGTCTCCAGCGTGCGGCCGAAGAGCGAGCCGCCGCCGGCGCGCTCGGGCAGCGGCATCACGATCGCGCGCGCCTGGATCTCGCGCGCCTCGTCGACGATCGCGCGTCCTGCCTGACCGGTGCGGACCTTCTGCCAATGGCCGGTCACACGCCGCCCGCCCTGCACCTTCGACTGCTCGATCACGGCTTGCGCGGCCAGCTCCTGCTCGGGCATCGCGGCGCTGATCGGGCTCGTCGCCGGCACCTCGATCGTCACCAGCACATGGATGCCGCGGCTGCGGCGGGCGGCCAGGCGCCCCGCGGTCGCGAGCACCTCGGGCACGAAGTCGCGCTCCTCGAAGACGACGAGCACCGACTCGTACTCGGCCTCGTGGTCGACGACCGGCTTCGGCACCGCCACCCGCGTCGTCGTTGTCAGGTCGAGGCCCTGGCGGCGGCGGTAGACGACGTAGAGGAAGATCCCGAACGCGAGCCAGCCGATCCCCGCGGCGGCGACGTCGAGGTGCAGTGCGGTGACCGTCACCCACGCAAGCCCCGTCCCGAGCCCGCCGACGAGCGCGAACAGCGGCAGCTTGAGGCCGCCGACGCGCAGCGTGCCGGGCCCGCGGTAGGGGCGCGTGGTCGCGGGGTGCGAGACCCGCAGCCGCACGACCGCCGCATGGGCGATCGTGAACGACAGCATCGCCCCGAACGCGTACATGTTGCCGAGGAAGTCGGCCTTGCCCGGTACCATCGCGAGGCACGCGAGCGCCGAGAAGCCCAGGATCCCAAGCCAGGGCGTGCGGAACTTGGGATGCAGCTGGCGCAGGCGGTCGGGCACCTGGCGGTGGATCCCCATCGAGTAGACGAGCCGCGAGACGCCGATGATGCCGGCGTTCGTCGCGATCAGCAGGATCGTCGCCGCCAGCAGGCCGACGTACACCTCCCCGACGCCCTGCAGCGCGCCGAGATGCAGATGCTTGACGATCCCGAGCACCGGGTCGCCCGCGAAGCCGCCCTTGTCCTCGCCGACGCCGAGCAGCGTGCTGTAGCTGCCGTCCGGCTGCTTGGTCACCGGCAGCGCGGAGAGCGCGACGGCCGGCAGCAGCGCATAGATCGCGAACACCGCGATCACGACGCGGTTGATCGCGCGCGGGATCGTGATCGCCTCGTCCTTGGCCTCCTCCGCCATGTTCGAGATCGTCTCGATGCCGGTGTAGGCGATCATCGCCACCGGGATCGCGATGATGAAGTCCCTCCACGTCGGCGCGAGGCCGAGGTGGACGTTGCTCGAGAGCGTGTGCGGCGAGAAGACGAGCACGAGCCCGAGCACGACCAGCAGCAGCTGCGTGGCGAAGTCGGCGACGGCGAGGAAGATGTTCAGCCGTGCCGCCTCCTTGACGCCGAAGACGTTGATCACCGCCAGCAGCGCGACGACGACGATCCCGCCGATCACGTCCCCCGGCCCGTGGCGCAGCGGCTCCCAGAACAGCGAGCCGAGGTAGTGCGGCACGAAGAAGGCCGAGATCGAGATCGTGATCACGTAGTTGAGCATCTGGCCCCACGCCGCGAAGAACGACCAGAACTCGTTGAAGGCGTGGCGCGCGAAGCTGCTCGACCCGCCCGCCTCCGGGTACATCGCGGTCGCCTCGGAGTAGGTGGCGGCGGTGAGGTAGAAGATGAAGCCGGCGATGATGAAGACGACCGGCGTCAGCCCGAGCGCGAAGCTCGCCACCAGCCCGAGGGCGTAGTAGATCGACGACCCCACGTTGCCGTAGGCGGTCGAGAAGAGAGCGTTGACCCCGAGCACCCGCTCGAGGCCGTGGAGACGACGTTGGGCCATCTTGGCGTTCGGGTCGTGATGCTACGGGGCCGGGCGGCCGGCGGCGCCCGGGGCACGCAGCCGGGAGAGGAAGCTCCAGATCTGCGCGGCGGCGGAGATCGTCGCGCGCGGGCCGGGATCGGCCGGCGTCGCGCCCGGCCACTGATGGCGGCCGCCGGCGATCGCGATGTGCACCACTGCCGTGCCCTGCCGGCAGCGTCCCCAGTCGTAGCGGATCGTGCGCGGAGCGATCAGACGAGCGCGCGGGTGAATCCGCTGGCACCGGTCGCGGCGGATCCAGCTCGCCAGCCACGGCACGACCGCGCCGCGGCGGGCGTCCGCGGGAACGCCGCGGTATGGCGCGACGGGATCGTCACGACCGTGGATCTCCAGCACCGAGACGGGCCGGGTCGATCGGCATGGCGGCAGCGTCGCGAACCCGCCCGCGACGATCGCGACGCCGGCCAGCTGCGGCATCCTGCATGCCAGCAGCGCCGCCATGCTGCCACCGTTGGAGACGCCGACCGCGTAGACGCGGCGCTCGTCGATGCAGTAGTGCGCGCTCAACGCCGCGGTCAGGTCGCGCGCGAAGTCGACGTCGTCGGCGTCGCCGCCGCGCTCCTCGACGTTCCAGCGCGAACCGTCGGCGTCGGGGAAGACGCCGATCGCCTCGCCGCGATCGAGCTGCGCGTCGAGGCCCGAGTAGCGCTCCATGAAGCGACCGTTGCCGCCCGTCCCGTGGAAGGCGAGCACGAGCGCCGCCGCCCTCCTCGTCGCAGCGGGCGCGACGTGCACCCGGGCCGTTCGGCGCACGCCGCGCGAGACGATCGCGAGGTCCACGTCCCCGGGTCGCGCAGCCGGGCCGCCGCAGCCGGCGGAGCGGAAGGACGGATCCCCGGCAGGCGCTCCACCAGTCGCGGCGATGCTCACGGCAGCGGCGCCGAGCAGCGCCAGCGCGAGCAGGCGGACATTGAGCGGGCGCACGACCAAGCGCACGCACGGTAGCGGCAGTCGGCGCACGGCGTGAAGGCCGGCGATCGCCTACGCGCCAGGAGCCGGCGTCAGCTGCAGCTCGAAGCATGCGCCGGCCGAGCCCCGCTCGACGAGCGTCAGGTCCCCGCCCATCCGCCGCGCCAGCTCGCGCCCGATCGCAAGGCCGAGCCCGAACCCCGTGGCGCCGGCGCGGCGCCCGCGCTGGAAGCGCTCGAAGATCAGCTCGCGCTCCTCCACCTCCACCCCCGGACCCTCGTCGCACACGCGGACCCCGCAGGCGCCCGGCCCGTCGAGGACCTCGACGTGGACCGGCGTGCCGGCCGGACCGAAGCGCAGCGCGTTGTCGAGCAGGATGCGCAGCGTCTGCGCCACCGCGCCGGGGTCCGCGATCGCCCACGCAGGACGCTCCTCCGCGGACAGCACCAGCGCACGGCCGCTCTCGCGGGCGCGCGCGTCCAGCTCGTGCGCGACGAGTCGACTGACCGACCGCAGGTCGACCAGCTCACGCGCCAGCGGCACGCCCGCGTCGAGTCGGCTGAGGTCGAGCAGCTCATCCGCCAGCCGCCCCATGCGCTCCGCCTGATCGGCCGCGTCGTGGAGCTGGTCGCGCAGCCGCTCGGGCGAGGGCGAGGGCTCGCGTTCGACCTCCTCGCGCAGCAGGTCGAGCGTCAGACGCAGCGAGGTGACCGGCGTGCGCAGCTCGTGCGAGGCGGTCGAGACGAACGCCCGGCGCGCCTGCTCCTGCTCGCGCAGCCGGTCCTGCATCGTCGCGAACGCACGCGTCAGGTCCGCCACCTCGTCACGTCCTTCGTCGGGCACGACCTCGACGTGCGGGCCCAGGCGCGCGACCCGCAGCGCCATGTCGCGCAGGCCGCGCAGCCGACGCACGAGCGGCCGCGTCAGTACGGCGCCGAGCAGCAGCGCCGTCGCCAGCCCGATCAGCGCGGCGACGACCACCGCGCGCCGCACGACGCGCACCGC
Organism: Conexibacter sp.; assembly: GCA_035637995.1. Lineage (GTDB taxonomy): Bacteria > Actinomycetota > Thermoleophilia > Solirubrobacterales > Solirubrobacteraceae > Conexibacter. The sequence goes on from DASRAV010000016.1 coordinate 265,187, forward strand.
CGCGGCGACCCCGTCCAGGCGCTCGCGCAGGATCAACGCGACCGGGCCGCCCTCCGTCCCAGCCGGGGCGGCGACCTGCGCCTCGGGAATCGGCCCGGCGTCGGAGATGCGCGTGACCACCCGCCCGAAGCGCAGCGCCCGCACCCCCGCACCGAACTGGACGCCCGGGTCGAGGTCGGTCGCCGCAAGCACGCGGCCGCTGCGATCCACGAGCACGGCGTCGGCGTTCGCGCGACGGCCGATCGCATGGATCACCTGCGCACCGTCCGCCGATCCCGGACGCAGCGACGCCGCATCGAGCCCGCGCAGCGCCACCCGCGCAGCGCGCGCATCGTCGGAGAGCGTCGCGACGGCCTCGTTGCGCAGCCGCCGCTCGAGCGGTTGCAGCAGCGCGATCGAGACGACCGTCAAGGTGACGGCCCAGGTGATCAGCAGCCCGAGCAGCAGGCGCCCTCGCAGGCCGCTGAGCGCCAGCCGCCGCATCGCCTACCCGGCGTGCAGCCGGTAGCCACTGCCACGGACCGTGAGCAGCAGCGCCGGCTCGGCCGGATTCGACTCGAGCTTCTCGCGCAGGTGCCGGACGTGTACGTCGATCCCGCGCGGATCGCGGTACGCGCTGTCGCCCCAGATCGCGACGAACAGCTCCTCCCGGCTGAAGACGCGCTCGGGCTGCGCCATCATCGCCTCGACCAGCTGCAGCTCGGAGAAGGTCAGCTCGACCGGCTGCCCGCGAGCGCGCAGCTCGCGGCGCGCGCGATCGAGCGTCAGCGGCCCGACCTGGAGCACCTCCTCGCCGAGTGCCCGCGGGCCGACGCGACGGCGCACCGCGCGGATGCGGCTGCGCAGCTCCGCGAGCCCGAACGGCTTGACGACGTAGTCGTCGGCACCGGCCTCGAGCCCGAGCACGGCATCGGCCTCGCTGGAGCGCGCGGTGAGCATGATGATCGGCACGACGTTGCGGCGCGCGCGCAGCTCGCGGCAGACCTCGATCCCGTCAGGGCCGTCGCCGAGCGCCACGTCGAGCAGCACGCAGTCGAACGCCTGCGTGCTGGCACGGTCGATCGCGGCGCGCCCGTCGGCGACGGCAAGCACGCGGTGGCCCTCGCTCGTGAACGCGCGACTGATCAGGTCGCGCAGGCTGGACTCGTCGTCCACGACCAGCAGCGTCAGCTTCTCGGCGGCGTGCATCGCTGCCGCAACGCTAGCCGACGCGGTCACCGCCGCAGGTGGAGCAGCAGGCCCCGAGGCACGCCGACGGCATGGCTGACGTCGCGTCCGTGCGCCATCGCCCATCGCACGGCGGGGGCGCAGCCGGTGCGGTCGCGCGGCATCCCGCGCACGCAGGGCGCTCCGCCCGTGAGCAGGTAGCGCACCTGACCGCCGCGGACCGCGGCCGCGAGCTGGTGCGGCGTCACGAGCGGACGACCATACGCGGTCGTGAGGATCAGCACCCGCTGGCCGTCGCGGGCGATCAGCGGTCCCGCCTTCGCGGCGCCCGTGACCGCGAGCTGGTAGCGGGCGCCGGCGCGGTGCGCAGCGAGATAGGCGCTGAGGCGGGCGACCTGTGCCGCCGGCATCGCCCCCGGCTCGCCGCCGTCGGACGTGTGGTTGCCGGCGAGGCGCAGCGAGGCGGCCGCCGGCACCGCCAGCAGGCCTGCGAGCGCGAGCGTGAGGAACGCCTGCGCCGGCAGGCGCACTCGCGCGCGTGCGCGAAGCGCGAGGGCCGCGAGCGCGAGCGCGGCCGCGCCAGCGACGACGAGCGGCGTGGCGCTCGGATGCGCCACCGGCACCGCCACCGCAGCGGCGAGGAGCACCGCGACCGCGAGCATCGCCGCGGTCAGGCGGCGACGAGGCGCAGCGGCGGCGAGCGCGGCCGCGCCCGCCCCGAGGGCGAGCGCGAGCGCGGGCGCGAGCGCATCGAGGTAGCGCGCGTAGACGACGGACATGCGCGAGAACACGGCGACCCCCAGCACGAGCCAGACGACGACGAAGACGGCGCCGGCGTGTGGCAGCCGCGCCCGTCCGGCGCCGCCTCGGCGCACGTCGAGCGCCACCGCCAGCCCGCCTGCGATCAGCGTGCCAAGCAGCGCCGATCCGACGAGCACCCCGAACGCCGCGCCGTGGGTGCCGAAGAGCGTGAGCGGTCCGCTGCCCGGCCGTTGCGCCGTCGTCTTGGCGAGGCCGAGCCGCGCGGTCCCGTCGAACACGAGCACGACGTTCCAGGCGGTCCCGTCGGTCGAGCCGATCGGAAACGGCTTCGGGCCGGGCGCCAGCGCGACGGCGACGAGCCAGGAGAGCGCGACCGCGGCGAACGCGGCGCCGCCGGCCAGCAGCGCTCGCAGGCGGGCGCCGACCCCGCCCGCGAGGCCGAGCCCCGCAAGCAGCAGCAGCGCCGGCAGCGGCAGCAGCGCCTCGGCGAGCTTGACGTTGAAGGCGATCCCGAGCGCCGTACCGGCCGCGACCATCCAGCGCAGCGCGGCGCGAGGGTCCTGCGCGGCCCGCACCACGCACCAGGCGCTCAGGACGACGAACGCCATCATCACGGCATCCATCGTGTCGCTGCGCGCCGTGAGCACGGACGCCGGCAGCACCGCCAGCACGGTGGCCGCAGCCAGCCCGGCCTCGCGCCCGAACAGGCGACGGCCGAGGTCGTAGACGAGCACCACCGCGGCGATGCCGCCGATCACCTCGGGCAGACGCAGCGCGGTCGAGGAGAAGCCGAACAGCTTCACGCTCGCGACCTGCAGCCACAGGTCCAGCGGCGCCTTGTCGACGGCGCTCATCGCACCGGGATCGAACGCGCCGAAGAAGAGGTTGTGCCACGACTGCGACATGCTGCGCACCGCCGCGTCGTAGAACGGGTTGCCCGCGATCTCGCCGAACGACCACAGCCGCAGCGCGGAGGCGACCGCGACGATCGCAACGAGCGGCGCCCCCGCGACAACGCGCCGCGCCAGGCCGCCCCGTCGAGCGACCACCGCCGCGCGGGCCAGCCCCGCAGCCTCCATGTCAGACAGCCGTATGCGACAGCCGGCGCAGCTCGCGCCGCAGCCCCGCAAGCTCGCGGAAGGCGCGCAGCACCACGCGTGGATCGGCCCCGCTCTGCTCGCCCGCGACGCGCGGGCGGTGCTCGACGTCGAGCTCGACCAGCCGAGCGCCGCGCGCGAGCGCCTTGACGACCAGCTCTGTGCTGATCATCGCGCCGTGCGCTTCCAGCTCGAGGCCATCCAGAACGTCGGCGCGCAGCAGCTTGAACGCGCAGTCGACGTCGCGGATCGGGATCGAGAACGCCCGCCGCACGAGCCCGTTCCACAGCTTCGCGTTGACGCGGCGCAGGAGCGGATCGCTGCGCCGCGCGCGGCGACCGACGACGAGATCGGCCTCGGCGGCGAACGGCAGGAAGCGTTCCAGCTCGCTCAGGTCGAACTGGAGGTCGGCGTCGGTCAGCAGGATCCACGGCATGCGCGCCGCACGCAGCCCCGAGCGCAGCGCATCGCCGTAGCCGCGATTGACGGCGTGCTCCACGAGCCGCACCCGCTCGTCTGCGGCGGCGAACGCGGCGGCACGCTCCGCGGTGGCGTCGATCGAGCCGTCGTTGACGACGATCACCTCACAGCGATCGGCAGCCGCCGATCCGGCCGCTGACGCGTAGCGGATCGCGTCGGCGACGTTGCCTTCCTCGTTGAAGCAGGGCAGCACGATCGACAGCCCGGGCAGGCGCGGCGCCGTCGCGAGCCGCACGGCGCTCGCCGGGGATTCGCGCGTCAGCTCCGTGGCCGCCGGCAGCGCACTCGCCGCAGGCGGCTCGGCGATGGAGATCTCGTTCATGGTGCCGATCGTGCCCGATGCTCGATCGGCTCCGGTTGGGCGCGCGTTAGGAGTGTGTTGGAGCGGAGCGGCGAGCCCACGATGGGGGGAACCGCCCCCACCGAGCCGGCATCCCGGTTGCTCTCGCCGCGCGCTACGATGGCCGTAATGGTCGACGTGAGCTCCTGCTCACCTCGAGAGTCCGGATCCGCATAGACCCGGCTCTCACAGCAGAAAGCTCGGCGCCCCTGCGGAGGGCGCCGAGCGATGCTGACTACCTGCGAGTGATCCAGAGGATCACGAGCAGCAGCATCATGGTCGTCAAGAGCTCGATGGCTCACCTCCTTTCTCCCGGGACCAGAGGCCCGGGCGGGACCAGCGCGTCCCGAGACGTCAGAGGTCCGCAGCGACGACCACTGCCTGCGACCGTATGAGGCACCGTCGTCCGCACGGCGTGATCGCGTTACCGCCTGCTGGGTTTCTGCGGGAACTCGTTGCGGGCGCCGCCTGCCCCGACACGCTGCTGCGGGCGGGTCCTGTCACGAGTGCGTTCGTGCATCCGGCTTCGCCGGCGCACGATCCGCCTCGCACCACCCGCCCGATCGGGGTAGTGGGTCACTTTGGAAGTTCCGGTGGTGGGTCAGTTTGATCCTGGCGTCGCTACAGGGTGAGGCTGAGGCCGACGAGTGCGAGGAGGAACCAGAACAAGAAGGCGAGGATCGTCAGCGCGGATGCGATGGCGGTGATAATTGTCGCGACGCGGATGTGGCGAAGCGTGCGCTCGATCCGGTTCACATCGGCGGTGAGAAAGTCGAGCTGCTGGACCAGTTCGTCGATGTCAGGCTTGCCCGGAGTCTGAGATGTTGTCGCGCTCATGCGCGCGACCATATTCAGGCGTGCTGGCGGACGCGCCGTTAGTCGAGCAGGATCCTTCTACAGCTGCGGCGCCAGAGCCCAGCGCCCCAGTCGCCACTCCCACAGCCGGCGGCAGCCACGCCGAAAGCCGGCCGAGGCCAGCCAGCGCAGTCGCGGTGCGCGGCGAGGGACGCCGATCGGGCGGGTGGTGCGAGGCGGATCGTGCGCCGGCGAAGCCGGATGCACGAACGCACTCGTGACAGGACCCGCCCGCAGCCACGCCGAACCCGCGTCCCAAAGAGCAGCAGCTCAGCGCGCCTCGCGCCACATCGTCGAGACCGTGACCTGCCCGTCGGGCCGCATGAACGAACCGACGCGAACGAAGCCGTGGCGCTCGTAGCGAGGGTCGTTGGCCGCATTGCTCGACTCGAGGTAAGCCGGGGCGCCCTCGCCGTCGATCGTCTCCAGGCACGCGGCGAGCAGGGCCATCCCGAGCCCCTTGCCGCGATGGTCGGGATGGGTGCCGAGCATCGTCAGGTAGTAGTACGGCTGCTCGACCGCACGGTGGCAGGTCTCGAAGCGCTCGAGCAGCTGCAAGATCTCCGGCGCGCGCGGGCCGGCCAGCTCGGCGACGAGCGCCTCCACCCCCGCCTCCTCTTCCGCGGTCAGCTCCGTCCCGCCCGGCGGGATCCAGATCGCGGCCGCCGCGTAGTCGTCGGCGATCCGCATGCACGGATAGCGCAGCGCGCTGCGCACGTAATAGCGCCACCAGACGGCCATCGCCTCGGGGTCCGGGAACGCCCAGCTCCACAGCGGGTCGTGCGCGAAGGCGGCGGTGAAGACGGCGGTCACCCCGTCGACGTCACGCTCCGTGGCGACGCGAACCTGCATCCGGCGAGCCTAACCGCTGCCCGGAACGCACGACGGGCGGCCCGAGGGAGCCGCCCGTCGCGAGGGATTCAAAGCCGAAACGCCGCGGAGGCTACGTGATCAGCGGGATGATGAGGATCGCGACGATGTTCGCGATCTTGATCATCGGGTTGATCGCCGGGCCCGCAGTGTCCTTGTACGGGTCGCCGACCGTGTCGCCCGTGACCGCGGCCGCGTGGGCCTCCGAGCCCTTGCCGCCGTACTCCCCGTCCTCGATCAGCTTCTTCGCGTTGTCCCAGGCGCCGCCGCCCGCGGTCATCGCAATCGCGAGGAACAGGCCGGTCACGATCGTCCCGATCAGCAGGCCGCCGAGCATCTTCACGTTGATCAGGCCGACGACGATCGGGATCAGGATCGGCACCATCGCCGGCAGGATCATCGAGCGAATCGCCGAGCCGGTGACGATGTCGATCGCCCGCCCGTATTCCGGTCGCGTCGTCCCCTCCATGATCCCGGGGATCTCGCGGAACTGGCGTCGGACCTCCGTGACGACCTGGCCGCCGACGCGACCCACCGCCTGCATCGCCAGC
>DASRAV010000017.1:0-21844 GCA_035637995.1 Conexibacter sp.
GGTCGCCGACGCGCGGCTCGAGCGCGTGGCGGCGACGTTGAGAGCGTCGGAGGTCGTCCACGACACGATCGCCTTCCACGACATCGCCGGGCTCGTGAAGGGCGCCTCGGAGGGCGAGGGGCTCGGCAACAAGTTCCTCGCGAACATCCGCGAGACCGACGCGATCGTCCACGTGGTGCGCGCGCACCGCGACGAGAACGTGATCCATCCGGAGGGCCGCGTCGATCCCCGCGCCGACATCGACACGATCGAGACGGAGCTGATCTACGCCGACCTCGAGCAGGCCGAGCGCCGCGTCGAGCGCGTGGAAAAAGACGCGAGACGCGGCGACAAGGCGGCGGTCGCCGAGGAGGCGTGGCTGCGCGAGCTGATCGCCGCGCTGCAGGCGGGTCGCCCCGCGCGCACCGTGCCGGTGCCGGAGGAGGCGCCGCACGCGCTGCGCGACCTCTCGCCGCTGACGGCGAAGCCGGTCCTGTTCGTCGCCAACGTCGACGAGGGCGACGACGTCGTGCCTGAGGAGGTCGCCGCGCACGCCGAGGCGCACGGCGCACAGGCCGTCGCCGTCTCCTCGCGGATCGAGGCGGAGCTCTCCGAGCTCGACGACGAGGACGCCGCCGCCATGCGCGCCGACCTCGGGATCGGATATTCGTCCCACCCACCCCTCCAGCGCGTCGTGCGCGGCGCCTTCTCGCTGCTGGAGCTGAACGCCTTCTTCACCGCCGGCGAGGCGAAGCCGGCGCAGTCATGGCACCTGAAGCGGGGCCTCACCGCCTGGCACGCCGGCGGCGAGATCCACTCCGACATCCAGAAGGGCTTCGTGCGCGCCGAGGTGATCGCCTGGGACGCGCTCGTCGACGCCGGCGGCTACGCCGGCGCCCGTGACCGCGGGACGCTGCGCGTCGAGGGTCGCGACTACGTGATGGCCGACGGCGACGTCATCACGATCAAGTTCACGCCGTAGGGCGCGCTCCCGGCACGGCTGCTACTGCACCGGATAGGTTGGCGGCGAGCCGCCGTCGATGTTGTGCACCACGCCGGTCCGGTCCATGTAGACGGCGTAGCCGGCCGCGATCGCGAGCCAGGCAGCCAGCACGGGGATCCGCAGCCGCTGCGCTCGCCCCAGCACGAAGCCCGCCGCGGGGTAGACGACTGGCGCGGCGAGCAGCAGGACACGCTCCCAGTCGAGCGCATAGGTCAGTGACGCGACGCAGCAGGCGACGAGCACGAGGCCCCGCTGCGCGTACGTCATGCGCCGCAGCGCGAACGGGGCGATAAGCCATAGCGGCCCGAAGGTGAGGAAGACGCGGCGCAGCTCGACGCGCCAGTCCCGGAGCGCAGTGCGCACGACGGTCACGCGCCCCGACAGGAAGCTCTCGTTGTAGCCGACCACCTGCGCGCGGCCGACCGTGGGGATCGCGAGGCGCAGCGCGAGGTAGGCCGCGACGGCGGGCGCGGCGACGAGGCAGACGCGCGCGAGCGCGGCGCGATCGAGCCAGCGATCAGCCCACACGGCATAGGCGAACGGGATCATGAACAGCGTGGACTCGCGCACGAACGCGCCGAGCAGCAGCGTCACAGCCAGCGCGACAGGCTGGCGCCTGACGATGAACAGGGCTGCTGCGCACATGACGAGCAGCGTGGCGGGATCGACGCTGCGGCCGTTGCGCAGCAGCGCGACGAGCGCGCCCGGACACAGCGCGAAGGCGACGCAGGCGACCGCGCTCGCGCCGGCGGGCAGCTCAAGCGCCCGCATCAGCGCGTAGAGGAAGCCCGCGGCGGCGCCGAGGCACAGCAGCCCGAGCAAGACGAACGACGTCCGGTGCGCAAAGGGAAGCGCGTGGACGACCAGTGGAACGCCGATCCGGTAGCCGAACGGGAACGTGTGCACGCCGAACGGATCGTCGGCCATCCGCTCGTAGATCAGGTCGTCGCCGTGCGGGACCGCCTCGTGACGCACGAGCGCCTGCATGACCGCGGCCGCCGCGCCGGCCGCGAGCCCGACCCACAGCGCCGGGCCCGCAGCGGCTCGACCGAGCCTCGGTTCGTCGATGAGCAGCTCGCTACGCAAAGGCGCCTTCGCCCGTCGGCTCCGCCTCACAGCCGTCGCAGGTCGCCCGCGTCCCGCAGCCGCTCCGCCAGCCGCCGCATCCCGAGCGCCTGCGCGGCGTCGGCGCCGCCCGTGAGGTCGGTCGTGCGATCGACGGGCCGCTCGACGTCGACGCGCCGCAGCGTTGCGATGTCGAGGAAGCCGCGCAGCTCCTCGGCCTGCTCGCGCAGCGCGGTCGCCACGCGCGGCTTCTCGCCGTCCGCGCCGGCGATCGCGGCCTCGAGCGAGCCGTGCCGTCGCAGCAGGTCGGCCGCCGTCTTCTCGCCGATCCCGCGCGCGCCCGGGAGCCCGTCGGAGGGATCGCCGCGCAGCGCGATGAAGTCGGGCACGAGCGCCGGCGGGATCCCGTAGCGCTTCTCGACCTCCTGCGGCGTGACCGCCTCGAAGCCCTTCACGCCCGTCTTCAGGTAGAGCACCGTCACGTCCGCCGTCGCGCACTGGAAGAGGTCGCGGTCGCCGGTCATCAGCAGTGCGCTGCCGCCGGCTTCAACCTCAGCGAGCGCATAGGAGCCGAGCAGATCGTCGGCCTCCAACCGGCCGGCGTCCGCGCACTCCCAGCCGAACGCGAGCCACAGGCCGTCGGCGCGCGCCAGCTGCGGCGCCAGGCCCTCCGGCACCGGCGGGCGATCGGCGTGGTAGGGCGGAAACAGCTCCTTGCGATAGCGCGCCGCCTCGGCGCCCGAGCAGATCGCGACCGCGCGCGGCCGCTCGTCGGCGACGATCCGCAGGATCGCGTTCGTCGCGCCGAGCAGCGCGTTCACGGGCGTCCCGTCGGCGCCCGTGATCGAGTCCGGCAGCGCGAAGAACGCGCGGTACAGCAGCGACGGGGCGTCGACGACGAGCAGCGGGGCGGGCATGCGCGCAAGCGTAGTCGCGCAAGCGGCGCGCGCCTCACGGCGCCGGCACTAGCCTTGCCGCGTCCAGTTTCGCAGCAGAGGAGAGACGCGTGCTCACGCTCACAGGCATCGACGACATCAAGGCCCGCATCGGCCAGGAGCTCGGCGTGAGCGACTGGCACGAGGTCACGCAGGAGGCGATCAACGACTTCGCCGACGTCACCGGCGATCATCAGTGGATCCACGTCGACGTCGAGCGCGCGAAGGAGACGCCGTTCGGCGGCACGATCGCGCACGGCTACTACACCTTGTCGCTCGCGCCGAAGTTCACCTACGAGCTGTTCTCGATCGAGGGCTTCGCGTTCGGCATCAACTACGGTCTCAACAAGGTCCGCTTCCCCGCTCCGCTGCCGGTCGGCAGCCGCGTGCGGATGCGCGCCGCGATCGCCTCCGTCGAGGACGTCCCGGGCGGGATCCAGATGGCGACTGCGCTCACGTTCGAGCGCGAGGGCGGCGAGAAGCCCGTCTGCGTCGCCGAGACCCTCGTGCGCCTCTACACGGGCTAGGTGGCGGCAAGAGACCACTGGCGCCATGCCAGGCTGACATTGCTTAGTATTCCGGTCGTATGAGCTCCTTGCTCGGCACGCTGGCATTGCTGCTTGCCAACTACGACGATCAGCGCGACTACCTGTCGAACTTCGAGCAGTTCGTCCTCGACCGCCTCAAGGCGTGGCCGAGCGATGAGCCCGTGAATTCGAAACAGCTTCGCGAGGCATTGGCGGAAGCGTTCAGTCTGCCACCCATCCCCATCAACACGGTGACCCTCTTGCGCGACCGCGTCCATGAGCAAGGTTACTTGAAGCTGAGTACCTCGCGAAAGTTGATGACGGTACCCGCGAGACTCGCCGTAGTCCCCGATCTGTCTGCCGAGCGCACGGAAGTCTTAGGCCACTTCACTGCTCTGGCCGATTCGCTGCGAGCATACGCCAAGGCCGTGCATGAACTGGATTGGTCCGCTGAGGATGCGAACGGTGCCCTCGAGCGATTTGTCGAAGGTTTTGGAATCGAGATGGCCATGGCGAAGCGCGACGGAAGCTTGGCGAACCAACAAGAGGCGGACGAAGACCAAGCGCTTTCCGTTGTGCACGCGTTCGCGCGCCATGCACTTGAGCGTGAACCGACGAGCATGAAATATCTCGAAGAGATGGTCAAAGGCTCAATGCTCGCTAACGTTCTCTATTTTCAGGATCAGGTCACCCCGCTTGTCAAGCTGGACGACCTTGTGGTGTACCTTGACACGCGGGTGGCCTTCAGGGTTCTCGGTCTCTGTGATGACGAACTCGCGGCGGGAGAGCATGAGCTCATGGAGCTGCTCCGTCAGTTCAACGTCCCGGTTCGTATTTTCGACCACACAGTTCAGGAGATGATTGCTGTGCTTGAGGGAGTGGCACAAAATCTTCGTCTCGTGCACGCAGGCCAACTGGACCTCGAACAACTCGCCCGTCAGGGACAAGAGGTCTTGTTGCACGCTGTCAGGAGCCGTTGGGACCCGAGCGATGTCCATGAAATCGTCACTACTCTCGACCAGCGTCTGGGTGTTGTTGGGATCGTGCCGGAACCGACGCCACGTTACACACGTCGGCTCACGCTCGACGAGAAGAGCTTTGAGCAGGCATTGCGATATCAGCGCGAGGAAGCAGCGGCGAAAGATGTGCTCTCCGTCTCGGCGATCTTTCGTCTCCGAGATGGCCAGCCCTCCCGTGACCTGTCACGTACCCGCGCCATTTTTGTCACTACCAATAATCGCTTGGTCGCGGTGACACGACGCTTCATGCGCAGTCAAGGCAAAGAGAGCAAGGTGCCGCTGTGTGTTGGCGACCTGAGCTTTACGACCCAGCTCTGGCTGCGATCAGCCGGCGAGCATCGAAGCATCCCACGAAAGCTTCTTATCGCCGAGAGCTTTGCCGCCCTGAATCCAAGTCCGGAATTGTGGTCTCGCTTTCTCGACAAGGTGGCTGTGCGGCGCGATGCTGGCGAAATAACCAGCGAGCAGGTGCATGCGCTGATCTTTACGATCGAGGGTCGCGAGGGCCTTGTAAACGTTACACGGGGCGACCCAGAGCGCATCGACGAAGACACTCCATTCGAAGTACTGAAGCAGTATGAGGATGCTCTTCGACGGCCAGTCGAGGAGCGGGCAGCGCAGGTGGAGCAAGAGCTGCAGAGACTGCGAGACGAGAACACCGATCTGCTGGAGCGCGAGGAGGCTAGGGAGGCACGACTTGCCACCCAGGAGCGCCAGCTCCATCATCACGAGCAGACGATCGCGAGCCTCAAAGATGCGCACGAACAACAGCGAAAAGTCGATCAAGCACGCGCTGAGAGGCGGGCCAGTTTGCGACGTGCGGCAGGTATTTTGACGGCAACACTCGTCGTTCTCGCTGCCGCTGGGCTCCGACTTGTCAATGCCTACGAGTCTCCGGCACTCGTAGCGCTCGTTGGCTTTGCCGCGACATTATTCGCTGCGATGATGCTCGCTTGGGCTCTACGGCGTAGCTGGACCTGGGCTCTCCGGGCTGTAGGTGCGGTCGGGACGTTCCTGGCCTTGTTCTTCGGTATCTACGGCATGGCTCAAAGGGACAGTGGCGGTACGCGCCTCCCGCAGGCTCATTCGGGGCGCTGAGAGCGGAGCGGGTCGCACCGGCGCGTGATTCCCCTTCACTCGCTAGCGTGCCAGCACCATGGGCCTCCAGCGCGTCCACGTCACGCACACCTTCGCGCAGCCGGTCGAGCGCGTCTTCGCGTTCCTCTCCGAGCACGAGAATCTCGGCGCGATCTTCGCGCCGCTCCGTGTCAAGCGCGTCCGCGACGGCGCGACCGAGCGCAACGGCGTCGGCTCGACGCGGCGCCTGAGCCTCTTCGGCCTGCTGCCGTTCGACGAGACGGTCACCGAGGTCGTCCCGGACGAGCGGATCGTCTACACGATCACGAACGGCGGCCCGATGCGCGATCACGAGGGCGTGATGGCCTTCTCCGCCGGCCCGAACGGCGGCAGCCGCCTCGACTACCGCATCCGCTTCAGCTCGCCCGTCCCCGGCCTGGCGGCGATCGTCAAGCACGCCGTGACGCGCTCGATCACCGCCGGCCTGAAGAAGGTCGACCGCTCCGCCTGACCGTCAGGCGGAGCTGCCGCGCGCGATCTTGCGCAGGTCGAGCGCCTCGTTCAACGTCGCCTCGTCGACGCCCTGCTCGAGCGCGACCTCGCGCAGCGTGCGGCCGGAGGCGGTCGCCTCCTTGACGATCTCGGCGCCCTTGTCGTAGCCGATGAACGGGTTCAGCGCGGTCGCGACGGCGAGCGTCGACTCGGCCGAGCGCTCGCAGCCGGCGAGGTTCGCCTCGATCCCGTCGACGCACTTCTCGGCGAACAGGCGCGAGGTCGAGGCGAGCAGGCGGATCGACTGCAGCAGGTTGCGCGCGATCAGCGGAATCCGCACGTTCAGCTCGAACTGGCCCTGCAGGCCGCCGATCGTGATCGCCATGTCGTTGCCGATCACCTGCGCGCTGACCTGCAGCACGACCTCCGGGATCACCGGGTTGACCTTGCCCGGCATGATCGAGGAGCCCTTCTGCAGCTCGGGCAGGAACAGCTCGCCGATGCCGGCGCGGGGCCCGGAGCCCATCAGCGCGAGGTCGTTGGCGATCTTCGTGAGCGAGACGGCGAGCACCTTCAGCGCACCTGAGAGCTCGACGAGCGCGTCGCGGTTCGCCTGCGCCTCGAACGGGTCCTCAGGCGGGCTGATCGTGAGCCCGCTCGCCTCCGTGAGCTTGGCGCGCACGCGCTCTGCGAATTCCGGATGCGTGTTGAGGCCCGTGCCCGTGGCCGTGCCGCCGAGCGGGATCTGCGCGACCTGCGGAAGCGCGCCGCGCACGCGCCGCGCGCCGAGGCGGATCTGCGCCGCATAGCCGGCGAACTCCTGGCCGAGCGTGACCGGCACGGCGTCCATCAGGTGCGTGCGGCCGGACTTCACGACGTCCTCGAACGCAGCCGCCTTCGCGGCGAACGACGCCTCGAGCTGCTCGAGGGCGGGCAGCAGGTCGTTCGTCGCCTCGTCGAGCGCCGCGAGGTGCACGGCGGACGGGAAGACGTCGTTCGAGGACTGACCCATGTTGACGTGGTCGTTCGCGTGTACGCCCTCGCCGGCGAGGTTGGCGATCACCTCGTTGGCGTTCATGTTCGAGGAGGTGCCGGAGCCCGTCTGGAAGACGTCGATCGGGAACTGCGCGTCGTGCTCGCCCGCGGCGACCTGGTCGGCGGCGGCGGCGATCCGCTCCGCGAGCGCGCCGTCGAGCAGACCGAGCTCGCCGTTCACGCGCGCCGCGGCGCCCTTGACGCGCCCGAGCCAACGCACGACCGGCGTCGGCACGCGCTCACCGGACACCGGGAAGTTCGCGACCGCCTTCGTCGTCTCGCCGCCCCACAGCTGCTCCTGCTCCTGCACGCGCATGCGTCCTCCGCGTCGAATGTCGTTGCACTCAAAGCTACTCCGGCGCGGCCGCCGGCGATCCGCCGTCCCGCCCGCAGAAGGCGATCAGCTCGCGTGCGACGCCGATCGCGTCGTCGTAGGCGACGAGGAAGCCGGTCCCGCTGAGCACGCGCAGCTGGCCGTCGGGCAGCAGGTCGAGCGCCTCGCGCGCACTTGCGAGCGGGTGTGCGGCGTCGGCGTCGGCCCACAGCAGCAGCGTCGGAGCGGCGATCTGCGGATAGGCGTCGAGCAGCAGCCGCTGCGGCTCGCTCGGCCAGTGCCGCGCGAACTTCGCCCACGAGCGCGCGCGGTCGGGGTTCCACGGCACGTCGGCGAGCGCATGGCGGATCAGGTCGCGCGCGGCCGGATTGCGCTGCGCCGAGAGGCGCTCGCCGAGCTGCGGACGGAAGACGAGCGGCGCACCGCGCGCAAGCAGCCGATCGAGCGGGGGGATCGCCGCCGCCATCGCCGCGGCGCGCCACAGCGTGCGTCCGGTGCGCTGTTCGGAGCGGCGGTGGAGGCGGTTGCTCATCAGCACGAGCCGCCGCGGGGTGAGCAGGTTGGCGGCGATCGCGCGCAGCAGCAGCTCGGCGCCGAGGTCGTGGCCCGCGACGAGCGGGCGCGGTCCGGCCGTCTCGGCGCAGAAGCCGGCGATCACCTCCGCGAGCCAGTCGGGCGTGTACGGGTGGCGCGGGCGGTCTTCGCTGTCGCCGTGCAGCGGCAGATCGGGCAGCACGACGCGAAAGCGCTGTGCGAGCCGCCCGACGACCGGCTCCCACTCACGGTGCGAGAGTCCCAGCGAATGCAGCAGCACGAGCCCGGGCCCCGTGCCGCCCTCGCGGTAGGCGATGCGCGCGCCGTCGGCGTGGTGGTAGAGGCGCAGCTTCATCGCCGCCGCATCCTGTCAGGGACGCCATCTCCCGTCACGTTCCCACGCAGAGGTTGTGCAAAAGCTGCTCTCTCCTACACAGGAGCGCACAAACCCTGCCAAATGGACTCATGCCTTTGCAGATGCACGGGATGAGCTCTCGCCCACTGGGTCTCTCAACCTCCCAGGCGGCGCGTGAGCTCGGTGTGTCCCTCGGCACGGTGCGCCGTTGGTCGGACATGGGGTATCTCCAGTCCTACCGTACGCCCGGTGGGCAGCGTCGCTTCAGTGTCGAGCACATCGAGCAGTTCGTCCGTTCGCTGCAGCAGCAGAGCTTCGTCGTGCGCGAGCAGCACGACCAGCCGCTGCTCCAGCGGGCCACCGGTTAGATCGCCCCACAGGCGAACCATGGGATGGCGCTCGCGCTACGGCGGCGCGCGTAGCCGTCCCGCCTCTTCCCCGCGACCGGCGCTCAGCCGGTCGCGGCCTCGTTGAGCCGCCGCTCGAGGTCCAGCTCGCGGCCGAAGTCCGCTGCGTTCGCATGGCGGTACTTCACGTCGCTGCCGGCGAGCAGCGTCGACAGCGCCTCGACGTACTCGCCCTCGAGCTGGGAGCCGCTCACGCGCCGCAGTTCGTTGAGCGCCTCGAACGAGCTCATCGGCGTGCGGTAGGTGTCGTGCGCGGTGAGCGTGTCGTAGACCTCCGCGACGGCGACAATCTTCGCCAGCTCGGGGATCTGCTCGCCCTTGAGCCGCTTCGGGTACCCGCGCCCGTCGAGCCGTTCGTGATGGGCGTGGACGATCTCGGCGACCGGACCGTAGAGCCCGAGGTCGCGCAGCATGTCGGCGCCGAGCTCCGGATGGCGGCGGATCGCGACCCAGTCCTCGTCGGTGAGCGTGCGGCCGCGCTCGGCGACGCGGTCGGAGAGCGCGAAGTTGCCGATGTCGTGCAGCAGGCCGGCGGTGTGGGCCAGCTCCTGCTCCTCGGCGCTCATGCCGGCCGTGCGCGCGATATCGCGCGCGAACGCGGCGACGGCGGCCGCGTGCCGGGCCGCGCGGGGGTCGCGGATGTCGAGCGTGCGCAGCAGGCCCGAGAGCACGCCCCATGAGAGCGAGGCGTACTGGCGGCTGCGATGGCGGGCGGTCGCGACGAGCCGCGCCATGTAGCTGAACGCGATCAGCGTGAAGGCGGCGAACGCGGTGCCGCCGACGCCGAGCTGCAGGCAGAGCCCCGTGGCCGCGAGCGCGAGCAGCGCGTTGATGACGACCGAGGCGAGCAGCGTGCGTGACGCGCCGGCCACGATCCGCCAGAAGGAGACGTCGTCGAGCATCGCGGTGATGCCGGCGACGATCACCAGGTTGAGCGAGAACACGAGCGTGGCGGCGAGCGCCAGCGCGAGGTAGAAGCCGACCGAGCCGTCCTGCACGGGCCGCAGCGCCTCGAAGACCGTGCCGGCGATCAGCACCGGCGCGGCGGTGCCGAGGAAGTTCATCCACATGCGCTCGGTGCGGTAGCGCTCGATCAGCCACGTGATCAGCTCGGAGACGAGCACGATCGCGCCCGCCCACGCCGGACCGAAGAAGGCCAGCACGAGGATCGCGCCGAGCGCGGAACCCGAGATGTGCACGGCCTGCGCCTCGGTGCCCGTGCCGAACAAGTCGGCACCGATGACACCGAGGGCAAGCACGGGGAAAAGCCACGACAGCCGATTAGGGTCGGCGGCAACCATCGCCCAGGCGACACAACCGAGTGTGCCGAACTGGGTGATCCCCCTTGCGAGGCTGTCCCTTCGCGGCCACGCGCGCACGACACGCATGTCCGGAAGGTAACGGTCCTAACGGACCTTTACGAGTCTGGTGAGAACTACTTGCCCTTCCAGAACATCACAGCCTCCAATCGTTTGACGCTGCACACGGCCCTTGGATGTGCGCCCGTGGGTGGCGCGGGCCCGCTGCCTTCGCGTGGAACTGTACCCATTCGATGGAGGTTTTGCAGCCTTTTGATGCTGAAAGTTGTGCAATCTCTGCCGTTGCCCGTAGTGACAGGGTCTGGACGCCGACCGTTCCCTGTGATGCGCTACCTGAAGACCAGCGAAGCCGCGGCATTGCTGAACGTCAGCCCGAACACGCTGCGCGCGTGGGAGCGGCGGTTCGGCTTCCCGCGCCCGCAACGGTCTCCGGGTCGGCACAGGCTCTACACGCACGGGGAGATCGCGGCGTTGCGCGACGCATTGCTCGACGGGCTCTCGATCTCCTCGGCCGTCTCGCGTGCACGGGAAGGACTCGGTGCGGACACCAATGCGCTCGTGGGTGCGCTGAACGCGTTCGACGCCGCTCGTGCCGACGCCTCGATCGAAGGAGCTTTGGCGCTGCGCTCCCTCGATCGCACGGTGCAGGAAGTCCTGCTCAACTCGCTCGACGAGGTCGCGCGCCGGCATGGGACCGAGTCGGTCCAGTGGGCGTTCGCGGCGCGCTGGGGCAACACGTGGCTGCGGCGCGCGCAGCGGCTCGTCACGGCCGAGACGCAGTCGACCACGATCGTGCTCGGCGACGCCTCGCGTGACGAGCTCGATCCCGACGCGGCCTACATCCGCGCGCTCGAGCTGCTCTCGATGCGCTCCGGCGCACGCGTGCTCGGCCTGTCCGTGCGCGGCGTGGCGAACATGTCCGAGGCGCTCGCGACGCATCGTCCGGACGCGGTCGTGATCGCCGGCGGGGCGCTGTCCGACGACGCGGTCGCGCGCTGGGCCTACGCCGTGCGGTTGGCGACGGGTCCGCTGCCGATCGCCGTCTTCCGACGTGGCGCGCAACGCACCCGCGTGCGCACCACCGGCGCTATGATCCTGCCGGGCACGCCAGGAGAGGCAGCCCGCCAGATGTTGGATCTCGTCAGCCGTTCAACGGCTGCGAGCGTTACGGCAAGGACGTCGCCTGCTCGGCTGGTCGCCGACGGGGCTTAGAGGGGGATTGACATGCACGGCACGGAGGCTCAGGACGGATGATCCAGGACAGCTCTGCACAGTCAGTGCTGCGCCTCGTTCCGTCCACCGCGGAGGAGGCCTGCCCGTCCCAGTGGTTCTGCGGGCATTGCGGCGCGCCGCCGCCGAACAACGAGACGCCGGCGCCGCCCGCGCGCGTCTGCGGCGAGTGCGGGCTCGGCCTGCTGCTCGAGGCGCGTGCCGACGCGGCGCCGAAGCCCAACGAGCCGTTCGTGATCGTCGACGCCTCGCTCGCCGTCTGCGCGCTCTCGAAGGAAAGCGAATCGCTGCTCGCCGTCGCCGAGACGGACGTCATCAACCGTCCGATCACCGAGCTGCTGACGCCGGCGGACGCCGAAGCGAACGGGCCGGAGAGCCTGGCTGCGGCGATCATGTGGGCCGCACGCGGCGAGGACGAGCCGAGCCGCATCATGGTGCGGCCCGCGAACGTCTTCGGCGTGCGCATGCCGCTGCGCGTCGGCGCCTGCGGGCCGCCGCGCGCCGCACTGCTCGTGCTCGAAGACTGAGTTCCTGCCTGCCGGCGCGGCTGCACGCGTCGTTGCCAGATGCAGCTTTCATTGCGCTGCTTGCGCGAAGTTGTGCAAAGCGCGATAACCCGCTGCAGATGAGCGGCATTCGCACAAACGCGGCAGCGGTGATGCTCGGGGTCAGCCCGAACACGCTGCGCAGCTGGGAGCGCCGCTTCGGCTACCCCTCCCCGGGACGCACGAGCGGCGGCCACCGCCAGTTCGAGCTGTCTGAGATCGAGGCGCTGCGCCAGGCCTTCGAGGAGACGCAGAACATCTCCTCGGCGATCGCGCTCGCGCGTCAGCGCGGAGCCGGCCCGCCGTCTTCCGGCCGCCTCGGTGCCGCCTTCGCCCGTTTCGACGAGGAGAAGGCGAACCTGCTGCTGGAGGAGAGCCTCGCGCTGCGCTCGCTCGAGCGCACCGTCGAGGACGTGCTGCTGCCGGCGCTCGCCGAGCTGCACGCCGACGCGGCCGGCGCCGGCGAGTACGAGTTCGCCTGGCGCTATGCCGCCGGCTGGCTGTCCGCGCTGCGCCGCGTCACCCCTCCGGCCACGCGCGTCGAGGGCGTCCTGCTGTTCGACGCGAGCATCCCCTGCGACCTCGACGGCGTGCACGTGCAGGCGCTCGAGCTGATGCTGCGCCGCGCCGGGCTGCGCACGCTCGTGCTCACGGCCTCGATCGAGCCGGCCCGCCTCGGCCGCGCGCTGCGCGCGCTGCGCCCGGACGCGCTCGTGCTCGGCGGCGCGCGCGCCTCGCTCGACGCGATCGGCCGGCTGGTCTACGCCGTGCGCAGCGCCAGCGACGGCATCGAGGTGTTCGACTTCGCCGGCGCGCTGCCCGACACCGGTGCGAGCACCGTGCGCCGGCTCGGCTCCGCGCCGCTCGCGGCGCGCGACATGCTGCTCGAGCGCCTCGCCGCCCCCCGGGCGGCGCTTCCGCCGGCGCTCGACGAGATCGTCGTCACGCGCCGCGCCGCCGTCACCGTCTGACGGTCCGCGGACCGTAGAATCAGGCGCCATGCCCGCGCCACACCGTCCGGTCGACTCGCAGCAGTCCTTTCCAGCGCTCGAGGAGGCGGTGCTGGAGCGCTGGCGCGAGCAGGACGTCTTCCCGGAGACGGTCCGCCGTCGCAGAGGCGCCGCGCCGTGGATCTTCTACGAGGGGCCGCCGACGGCGAACGGCCGGCCGGGCACGCACCACGTGCTGGCGCGCATCTTCAAGGACATCTTCCCGCGCTACAAGACGATGCAGGGCTTCTACGTCGAGCGCAAGGGCGGCTGGGACTGCCATGGCCTGCCGGTCGAGCTCGCGGTCGAGGAGGAGCTCGGCTTCACCTCCAAGGACGACATCGAGCGCTACGGGATCGCCGAGTTCAACGCGAAATGCCGCGAGTCGGTCTTCACCTACGTCGAGGAGTGGGCGCGCCTGACCGAGCGCATCGGCTACTGGGTCGACCTCGACGAGGCCTACCGCACGCTCGACGACTCCTACATCGAGTCCGTCTGGTGGGCGCTGAAGACGATCTGGGAGAAGGGCCTGCTGTACGAGGGCCACAAGGTCGTGCCGTACTGCCCGCGCTGCGGCACGGCGCTGTCCTCGCACGAGCTCGGCCAGCCGGGCGCGTACAAGGACGTGATCGACCCCTCCGTCTACGTGCGCTTCCCGGTCGTGCGGCCGGCCGGACCGTTGCGCGACGGCGACGAGCTGCTGATCTGGACGACGACGCCGTGGACGCTCGTCTCCAACGCGGCGGTCGCGATCGACCCTGAGCTGACGTACGTGCGGGCGCGCGTGGGGGATGCGGTCTTCGTGCTCGCCGAGGCGCTCGTGCGGCGCGTGCTCGGCGAGGAGGCGGAAGTCCTCGAGCGCTTCGCCGGCGCCGAGCTGCTCGGGACCGCGTATGAGCCGCCGTTCGCCTACGTCCCGGGCTCCGCGTACGGCGAGAAGGGGCACACCGTTCTGCCGGCGGACTTCGTGACCGCGCAGGACGGCACCGGGCTCGTGCACACCGCGATCGCGTTCGGCGAGGACGACTTCCGCCTCGGCGAGCAGGAGGGCCTTGCGGTCGTCAACCCGGTCAAGCCGGATGGAACCTACGACGCGCGCATCGGGCCCTACGCCGGGCGCGCGGTGCGGGAGGCGAACGCCGATCTCGTCGAGGACCTGCGCGCGCGCGGCAGGCTGCTGCGCGCCGAGGACTACGAGCACGCCTACCCGCACTGCTGGCGCTGCGGCACCGCGCTGCTGTACTACGCCAAGCCGTCGTGGTACATCCGCACGTCGGCGATCCGCGACCGTCTGCTGGCCGCCAACGAGACGGTCAACTGGCACCCGGCGCACGTCAAGCACGGCCGCTTCGGCAACTGGCTGGAGGGCAACGTCGACTGGGCGCTCTCGCGCGAGCGCTACTGGGGCACGCCGCTGCCGGTGTGGCGCTGCGAGGCCGGGCACGTCCACTGCATCGGCTCCTTCGACGAGCTCGAGGAGCGCTCCGGCGTGCGGATCGGCGACGCGCATCGCCCCTACGTCGACGAGGTCGGGTTCCCGTGTGGGGAGTGCGGGCAGCGGATGACGCGCGTGCCGGAGGTGATCGACGTCTGGTTCGACTCCGGCGCGATGCCGTTCGCGCAGTGGCACGCGCCGCACGAGCACGCCGAGCGCTTCGAGTCGCGCTTCCCGGCCGACTACGTCTGCGAGGCGCTCGACCAGACGCGCGGCTGGTTCTACTCGCTGATCGCGGTCTCGACGCTGCTGTTCGACCGCTCCTCCTACAAGAACGTCGTCTGCCTCGGACTGATCCTGGACGGCGACGGACAGAAGATGTCGAAGTCGAAGGGCAACGTCGTCGTCCCGTGGGACGTGCTCGATCGCTACGGCGCCGACGCGCTGCGCTGGTACTTCTTCACCTCCAAGCAGCCGTGGGACGGCTACCGCTTCTCGCTCGAGACGATCGGCGAGGCGGTGCGCCAGTTCCTGCTGCAGCTGTGGAACGTCTACGGCTTCTACGTCCTCTACGCGAACGCGAACGACGTCCCGCCCGCCGCCGGGCCGCCCCGGGCGCCGCGGGACGAGCTCGACCGCTGGATCCTCTCGCGCCTCTCCGCGACGGTCGCGATCGCGGTCGAGCGGATGGACGACTATGACGCCACGAGCGCCGGCCGCGCGATCCAGGCGTTCGTCGACGACCTCTCGAACTGGTACGTGCGCCGCTCGCGCAGACGCTTCTGGGAGGGCGACCCGGCGGCGTTCGCGACGCTGCACCACTGCCTCGTCTCCGTCGTGCAGCTGCTCGCGCCGTTCACACCCTTCATCGCCGACGAGATCTACCGCAACCTCGAGCCGGACGGCGAGGCGAGCGTTCACCTGTGCGACTACCCGGGGGCAGGTGGGGACCGATTCCACGACGAGCAGCTCGAGGCCGACATGGAGGTCGCGCGCGAGACGGTGCGCCTCGGGCTCGCCGCCCGCGGGCAGTCGAAGCTCAAGCTGCGCCAGCCGCTGCGCGCCGCCGTCGTCGCCGCGACCGGGCGCGAGCGGGCGGCGATCGAGCGGCTCGCCGACGTCGTGCGCGAGGAGCTGAACGTGAAGGAGCTGCGCTTCGTCTCCGCCGCCGACGAGCTCGGCCAGCTCGAGCTGAAGCCGAACTACCGCGCGCTCGGGCCGCGCTTCGGCAAGCAGATGCCGCTCGTCGCCGACGCCGTCGCCGGCCTGGACCCGGCGCACGTCGCCGTCGCGCTGCGCGACGGGCGCACGGTCGGGGTGATGATCGAGGGCCACGACCACGAGCTGGGCGGCGAGGACCTGCTCGTCGCGATGCAGCCGCTCGACGGCTACCAGCTCGAGCGCGAGGGCTCGCACGCGGTCGCGCTCGAGCTCGCGCTCGACGACGAGCTGCGCCGCGAGGGACTTGCGCGCGAGGTCGTGCACGCGGTGCAGGGAGCGCGCAAGGCGGCGGGCCTCGACGTCTCCGATCGCATCGCCCTCACGCTCGGCGGCGCCGACGAGCTGCTCGCGGCCGCGCGCGAGCACGAGCCCTACGTGACGGGCGAAACGCTAGCGACGGCCGTCGCCTACGACGGCGCGCAGAACGGCCACAACGTCGAGATCGACGGCCTGTCGTTGCGCATCGCCGTAGCTCGCGCCTAGGGCGTCTCGAGCGAAAGGACGTGGTCCCATGCGCCGCGCGCCTGGCCGACCGCGACCCAGAGGATGCAGAGCGACTCGAGCTCGCGCGAGCGCTCGATCCCGCCGACGTCGAACGCGTTCCAGCCGAAGTCGGCCAGCACCTCGGCGACGACGCCCTTCGCTTCCTCCTCCTCGCCGGCGATGAACATCGTCGGCGGGCCTGCCGGCAGGTCGGGATCGACCATCAGCGTGTTGCCGACGGTGTTGAACGCCTTCACGACGCGCGCGGCCGGGATCGCGCGCTGGACCTGCTCGCCGCCGGAGTCGGTGTGCCCGACACTCAGCGCGGGCCCGCCGCCGGAGAAGTCGAGTGGGTTCGTCGCGTCGATCACGACCTTGTCGGCGAAGTGCTGCGGGCCGGCGAGCGCGATCGCGTCGAGGACCGCGGCGCCGAGTGTTGCGAGCACGATCAGCTCGCTGGCCTCCGCCGCCCCGGCGAACGTCCCGACGGCGACGCCGTCCTGTCCGATCGCCCAGGCTTGGAGGTCGTCGTTCTCCTGCGGGTCGCGCGTCCCGATCGTCACCTCATGACCGCGCGAGCGGAACCCGTCCGCCAGCACGCGGCCGACCTGGCCACTGCCGAGCACGCCGACGCGCATGCCGCTACGCCGCCAGCGCCGGCTCCAGCTCGGCCTCGAGCTTGCGCTTGGGCTGGGCGCCGATGACCTTCTTCGCGATCTGGCCGTTCTTGAACAGGATCAGCGTCGGGATCGAGAGCACCTCGTAGGCGATCGCCGTCTGCTGGTTCTCGTCGGTGTTGAGCTTCACGATCCGCAGGGCGTCGCCCTTCTCGTTCGCGATCTCCTCGAGCACCGGCGCGACCATGCGGCACGGTCCGCACCACGGCGCCCAGAAGTCGACGAGGACGGGGACATCCGACTCGATGACCTCGGCCTGGAAGTTTGCGTCGGTGACCTCTGTGATCGTGCCTGCCATGCGGGCTCCTTGAGCTGTGTCGTCGCCTTTACTTCACAAAGTATAGTACGCCGCGCCTAGGTCAGTGCCGCAACCAGGTGCGGCGAGACGTAGACCTCGACGATCGCTGCGAGCACGAGCACGGGTGCGGCGATCGTCGTCGTGACGACCGTTGCGGCGAGCAGCTCGTCCCAGCGTCCACGGCGACTCGCGAGCAGCCAGGCGGCGAGCGGCAGGAACAGCGCCCACAGCTCGGGCACCGCGTGCGGCAGCACGCCGAGCAGGAAGCGCGCCGGGCTCACGTGCAGCTCGGCGGCCAGCGTCGCTGCGCCGTTGCCGAGGATGTATGCCTGCGTCGTCAGCGAGAACAGCGTCGCGGCCGTGACGAACGCGATCGCGAGCGGACCCGCGAGGTCGTGGACCCGACGCCAGATCCCGCGGCGCCGCGCCGCTTCGCGCGGCAGGCTGCTGCCAGCGATGAAGCCGGCGAGGCAGGCGAACGAATGCAGCGCCAGCACGAGCGAGTTATTGCGCAGGATTCGCGCCACGTCCGCCCCGCTCGGCGGCGTCGTCAGCCCCACCACCGCTTGTCCCGACGGATCCGGCGTGGCCAGCGACGCGACGGCCCAGACGGCGAGCAGCAGCACGCCGGCGACCGCGAGGCTCGCGAGCGACCAGCGCAGCAGCACCGCTCCGGGCGCGAGATTCCAACGCGCGAGCGTCGCGCGCGTGTCGTCGAACCCGCGAACGAGCGCAAGATCCTGGGCTCCCATGCGTCCACGATGACAGACCGGCCGCGCCGTTTTTAGATTTCTGGACGGAAATGGCCGATCCCACGAACAGCGAGATCGCCGCCGCGCTCGACGAGCTCGGCGACCTGTACGAGCTCGACGGCGCGATCGTCCACCGAGTCGTCGCGTACCGCAGCGCGGCGAAGGCGGTCCGTGACGCCTCGACGTCCGTTGCCTCGCTTGCGCGCGCGGGCCGCGCGACCGAGCTGCCGGGGATCGGCGCCACGCTCCAGACCAAGCTGGAGGCGCTGCTCGAACACGGTGACATCCCGCAGGCCGTCGCGTTGCGCGCGAAGTTCCCGACAGGTCTCGTCGAGATGACCCGCCTGCCCGGCCTCGGCCCCAAGCGCGCTCGACGTCTGTACGAGGAGATGGGGATCGACTCGCTGGAGGCGCTCGCGACCGCCGCGCGCCAGCGGCGCATCCGCGACCTCAAGGGCTTCGGCGCGAAGGCGGAGGAGAACCTGCTCGCCGCCATCGAGCGCGCCGGCGGGACGGAGAGCTTCGGCGGCCGCGTCGTGCTCGACCGCGCGCTCGCGATCGGCGAGCAGATCGTCGCGGCGCTGCGCGCGCACCCGGCCGCCGAGCGGGTCGAGCTCGCCGGCTCCGCCCGGCGCTGGACCGACAGCGTCAAGGACCTCGACGTGATCGCGACCGCGAACGACCCCGGCGCGCTCGTCGAGGCGTTCGTCGCGCTCGACCTCGTCGAGGCGGTCGGCGGGCAGGGCGAGAACGGCGCGCACGTGCGCACCCACAGCGGCATGAACGTCGATCTGCGCGTCGTCGCGCCCGACCAATTCGGCAACTTGCTGCAGCACTTCACCGGCTCCAAGGAGCACAACATGGCGCTGCGCGAGGCGGCGGTACGGCGGGGACTGCACGTCTCCGAGTACGGGATCCTCGACGACGCGACGGGCGAGACGCTGCGCTGCGCGACCGAGGAGGAGGTCTACGCGGCGCTCGGCTACGCCTACATCGAGCCCGAGCTGCGCGAGCACCGCGGCGAGCTGCAGGCGGCGCTGCATGACGGAAGGGGTCTCCCGCGGCTCGTCACGGTCGAGGACCTGCGCGGCGAGCTGCACTGCCACACGGTCGCGTCCGACGGCCTCGCCGAGATCGAGGACATGGCGCACGCGGCGCTCGCGCTCGGCTACGAGTACCTCGCGATCACCGACCACTCCGCCTCGCACGGCTTCGGCGACGACGTCTCGCCCGAGCGCCTGGAGGAGCAGATCGAGCGCATCCACGCGGCGAACCTCGCGATTGACGGGATCGAGCTGCTGGCCGGCAGCGAGGTCAACATCCTTCCGGACGGCCGACTGGACTACGGCGACGAGCTGCTCGCGCGGCTCGACTGGGTGATCGCGAGCGTGCACTCCTCCTTCGGGTTGGACGAGCGCGCGATGACCGACCGTATCGTCGCCGCGGTCGAGCACCCGTACGTCGACGCGATCGGCCACCTCACCGGACGCAAGGTCGAGGCGCGCCCGCCCTACGCGGTCGACGTCGAGCGCGTGATCGAGGCGTGCGCGCGCACCGGCACGATGCTCGAGATCAACGCGAGCCCCAACCGCCGCGACGTCGACGACGTCCATGCCCGCGCGGCGGCGCAGGCGGGCGTGTGGATCCTCGTCGACACCGACGCGCATCGCGAGTCCACGCTCGCGAGCGCACGCCGCTATGGCATCGCCACCGCGCGCCGCGCGTGGCTCACGGCCGATCAGGTCGCGAACACGCGTCCGTGGAGCGGTTTCGCGCCGCTCCGGAAACGGGCAAACACGCGCTGACCGGAACGCTCGCAAGGAGTGGCGCATGCAGAACACCGACGAGGCGCTTCGACAGGGGCGCAAGTGGCTGACGGTCGCGGGAGTGCTGGCGACGATCGCCGGCTTCGTCGCGATCCTCGTGCCGGCCGTCGCCTCGGTGACGGTGGCGATCTTCATCGGCTGGCTGTTGCTGTTCGGAGGCATCACGCTGCTGATCGACGCCTTCGCGGTGCGCGAAGCGGGACGGATGGCGCTGCGCATCCTGCTCGCGTTCGCGGCCGGCGCCGCCGGCCTCGCGCTGCTGCTCGCACCGCTGCACGGGACCTACACGTTGACGGTCCTGCTCGTGCTGTGGTTCGCGATCACGGGCACGATGCGGGTCGCCGTTGCGGTCGCCGAGCGCGGGACGCCCGGCGCCGGCTGGACCGGCATGAACGGCGTCGTGACGCTCCTGCTCGCGATCCTGATCGGCGCGAACCTGCCGAGCTCGGCGGACTGGGCGATCGGCCTGCTCGTGGGGATCGACTTCCTCTTCTACGGCTTCGGCGCGCTCGCCGCAGCGTCAGCGCTCAAGCCGAACAGCGCGGGCAGCACGCCCTCCCGCACCGTTGCCTCGAACGCCGCCTGACGGTAGGGCGCGAGCAGCGCGGCGGCGCGTGCGGCGTAGTCGTCGGGCGGCGCGTCGAGCGCGACGCGGATCGCGCCGGCGAGGTCGTCGGCGACGAGGCGGGCGTCGAGCGCGCGCGCCAGCGCCAGCGCGGGGTAGGGCCCGGGCGCCGGCGTCGTCACGAGCCGGCAGCCGTCGGCGAGTGCCTCGAGCTGGGCGATCCCGTAGTCCTCGCGCAGCGGCGCGGCGAGGAACGCGCGCGTCCGGCGCAGGAGCGCTCGATAGGCCGCGGGATCGAGCAGGCCGGTGCCCTCTGCGCCCTCTGCGAGCGGTCCCGACCGGCCGGCGACGAGCAGCGTCTCGCCGGGGCGCCGCGCGCGCTCCCACGCGGCGAGGATGCGCGCGAGGCCCTTCTTGACGGGGTCGGCGGCGTAGGCGAGCGCGGCGATGTCGCGCGTCCGGACGGCCGGTCCGGACGGCTCGACCGGCACCGGCAGCATGAGCGCCGGCGTGACAGGCTGGGGCTCTAGCGCGGCAAGGGCACCCTCGCTCATCGGCAGCAGCAGCGGCGCTGAGGCCATCCGCCGGCGCTCGACCGCGCGCTGCCAGATGCCATGGCGGCCGGGGCGGTTCTCAGCCGCCGGCGAGTCGAACCAGATCGCGCCCGGCCGCGGCCCGAGCAGCGCGGCCGTCGAGGAGCAGTAGACGATCGCGCGCGGGTCGTGGCGGGCGATCGCCGCGCGCGCGGCGACGCGGCAGGCACGCGCCTGGACGTAGTCGGTGAGCGCGAACGTGCGGACGCGCCGAGGGGGAGCCGGCGTCGCGAGCGCGGTGCGGGCCCCCGCCCGTTCGAGCGCCGCGATCAGCGCCGGCTCGGAGGTGCGCCAGCCCGCCGTCGTGCCGAGCGAGACGACGAGGACGTCGGCGCGTGCCATCGCCGCGCACTGTATCGCCGCGGCGGCGCGGCTACGTCGGCGTGCGCGCCTCCTCGAGATCCCATGCGCGCGACTTGAAGCCGGGCGTGCGGATCAGCTGGATCGGCTGCAGCGGCGAGGTGCGCTCGACGAAGTAGTGCACGCCGTCGCGGCCCTCGATCGCCGTCACCGCCGCATCCTGACGACGCCACGACAGCGCCCAGATGACCGCGAAGCCGGTCGCGATCGCCGGCACCTGCGGGAAGACGAACGCGAGGCCGGCCGCCGCGATCGTGCAGAGCAGCAGCGGCCACAGGCGGTTCAGCAGCACGCGGCTCGGCTGCACGTCCGGCAGCGCCTTCAGGCCGCGCGCATTCGCGAGCAGCCGCGCGATCGGCGGCGAGGTCTGCGCGCGGCGGCCGACGACGATCCCGATCGCCGCCGCGAGGATCCACCAGCCGGCCGCGAACGGGACCAGCAGCGGATCGTCGTCCGTGCTCGCCGCCGCGACGGTGATCGCGGCCAGCAGCGTCGCGCACGCCGCGCAGGTCATCACCGTCGCCTTGAGGAAGTCCGTGAACCGCAACGTGCTAGTCCGCGAGCAGGCCTTCGAGCAGCGCCCGCACGCCGTCGGTGCCCTCGACGACGAGATCGGCGTCGTGCTCGAGCTCGGAGGGGCCCTCGTCCGAGCGCACGCACACGCGCACGGCGTCCTTCAGCGTGCCGGCCTCGACGAGCTCGCGCAGGGCGCGGAAGGCGTCGAGGTCGGTCGCGTCGTCGCCGACGTAGAGCGCTGCGTCGAGCGGCTCGCCGGCGAGGAAGCCGACG
>DASRAV010000018.1:0-17256 GCA_035637995.1 Conexibacter sp.
CCGAAGCGCGACGGCTGAAGCCGCCCAAAGCGCAAGGCGCCTGACCACGCTGCTACCGTGGCGAGATCAGGTCGGGTGATTCGCCCGACATCGCAGTGCCAGCGGTCGTAGCTTTTGCTCAGCAATCTCGGCGCTCGCAGCACTAACGAACGCAGGAGGAAATGCAATGGCTACCGGAACCGTCAAGTGGTTCAGCGACGAGAAGGGCTTCGGCTTCATCACGCCCGACGAGGGCACCCGCGACCTCTTCGTCCATCACACCGGCATCAACGGCGACGGCTACCGCTCGCTCGCCGAGGGGTCGAAGGTCTCCTACGAGGAGGAGCAGGGCGACAAGGGTCCGAAGGCGGTCAACGTCTCCGCGATCTAGCCGCGTCCGGGCGCCAGCCCGGAAACCGCTCTCGCACGCTCGAAGGCCTCCATCGGAGGCCTTCCGTGTTTCTGCGCGCGCGGGTGTAGCATCGATGCAAGGACACGAGGGGGAGTCCTTCAGCATCATGACCAAGGCAGTCGAGGATCGAGAGCGGGTCGTCGTGCGTTTCGCCGGCGACTCCGGTGACGGCATGCAGCTCGTCGGCGGGCGCTTCACCGACGCGACCGCCGTGCTCGGCAACGACCTCGCGACGTTGCCCGACTTCCCCGCGGAGATCCGCGCACCGGCCGGCACGATCCCGGGCGTCTCGGCGTTTCAGATCCACTTCGCCTCGCGCGACATCCTCACGCCCGGCGACACGCCGAACGTGCTCGTCGCGATGAACCCGGCCGCGCTGAAGGCGAACCTCGGCACGCTGCAGCGCGGCACGACGATCATCGTCAACGAGGACGCCTTCACGACCCGCAACCTCGACAAGGCCGGCTATCCGGCGAACCCGCTCGAGGACGACACGCTCGCGGAGTTCCGCGTCCACCGCGTGCCGATGACGACGCTCACCACGCGCGCCGCGGAGGGCCTGGAAGGCGTCACCACCCGCGACGCGGGGCGCGCCAAGAACCTCTTCGCGCTGGGACTGCTGTCGTGGCTCTACGGCCGCCCGACCGAGGTCAGCGAGCGCTGGATCGGGGCGAAGTTCGCCAACCGGCCGGCCGCGCGCGCCGCCAACCTCGCCGCCTTCCGCGCCGGTTGGAGCTTCGGCGAGACGACCGAGCTGCTCGATGTCCAATACCGCGTCGCGCCCGCCACCGACGTCGCGCCCGGCACCTACCGTCAGGTCAACGGCACGACCGCGACCACGCTCGGCCTGCTGGCCGCGAGCGTCCGCAGCCACCTGCCGCTGCTGCTCGCGAGCTATCCGATCACGCCCGCATCCGAGCTGCTGCACGAGCTCTCCCGCCACGAGCACCTCGGCGTGCGCACGATCCAGGCCGAGGACGAGATCGCCGCCGCCGGGATGGCGCTCGGCGCCGCCTTCGGCGGTCACCTCGGCGTGACCGCGACGAGCGGGCCAGGGATGGACCTCAAGGCGGAGACGATCGGGCTCGCGGTGATGCTCGAGCTGCCGCTCGTGGTCGTCGACGTCCAGCGCGCCGGTCCCTCGACGGGACTGCCGACGAAGACCGAGCAGTCGGACCTGCTGATGGCGCTGCACGGCCGCCACGGCGAGTCGCCCCTGCCGGTGCTCGCGGCCGCGACGCCCGGCGACTGCTTCGAGGCCGCGTTCGAGGCGGCGCGGCTCGCGATCGAATACCGCACGCCGGTGATCCTGCTGAGCGACGGCTTCCTGTCGAACTCGTCGGAGCCGTGGCGGATCCCGTCGCTCGACGAGCTGCCCGAGATCGATCCGGCGTTCGCGACGCCGCCGGCGGGCGGGTCGGACGAGCCGTTTCTGCCGTACGCGCGCGACGAGCGCGGCGTGCGTCCGTGGGCGCCGCCCGGGGTCGCGGGGCTCGCGCACCGCATCGGCGGGCTGGAGAAGCAGGACGGCAGCGGCAACATCTCCTACGACCCGGCCAACCACGCGACGATGACGCGCCTGCGCGCGGAGAAGATCGCCGGCATCCAGCGCGAGCTGCCCCCGCTTGCGGTCGACGCCGACGACGACGCCGAGCTGCTCGTGCTCGGCTGGGGCTCGAGCTACGGCACGATCCGCGCGGCGGCGCGGCGGATCCGCGCGCGCGGGATCCCGATCGCCTACGCGCACCTGCGCCACCTGCAGCCGTTGCCGGCGAACCTCGGCGACGTCCTGCGCGCGTTCCCGCGCGTGCTGGTGCCGGAGATGAACTCGGGCCAGCTCGCGCAGCTGCTGCGCGCCGAGTACCTCGTCGACGTGCGCAGTCACTGCAAGGTCACCGGCCAGCCGCTGTTCGCGGCCGAGCTGGAGCAGGCGATCCTGGAGCATTTGGGATGACCGCCACGAACGGCGCGCGCGCGCTCGGCAAGGCCGACTTCCAGTCCGACCAGGAGACGCGCTGGTGCCCGGGCTGCGGGGACTACGCGATCCTCTCGGCGGTCCAGGGGCTGATGCCGGAGCTGGGGATCCCGCCCGAGCGGGTCGTGTTCATGACCGGCATCGGCTGTGCCGGGCGCTTCGCCTACTACATGGACACATATGGGATGCACGGCATCCACGGCCGCGCGCCGGCGCTCGCGACGGGCCTCGCGACGACGCGGCCCGATCTCTCGATCTGGATCGTCACCGGCGACGGCGACGCGCTGTCGATCGGCGGCAACCACCTGATCCACGCGCTGCGCCGCAACGTGCCGGTGAAGATCCTGCTGTTCAACAACCAGATCTACGGGTTGACGAAGGGGCAGGCCTCGCCGACGAGCGAGCGCGGAAAGATCACGAAGTCGACGCCGTTCGGCACGCAGGACCGCCCGTTCAACCCGGTTGCGCTCGCGCTCGGCGCGGAGGCGACGTTCGTCGCCCGCTCGATCGATCGCGACCGCGCGCACGTCGCCGAGGTGCTGCGCGCCGCCGCCGCGCACCCGGGCGCCGCATTCGTCGAGATCTACCAGAACTGCCCGGTCTTCAACGACGGCGCGTTCGCGG
The DNA here is from genome assembly GCA_035637995.1 of Conexibacter sp. Classification (GTDB taxonomy): domain Bacteria; phylum Actinomycetota; class Thermoleophilia; order Solirubrobacterales; family Solirubrobacteraceae; genus Conexibacter. Next base: position 2,991 of record DASRAV010000018.1, read on the forward strand.
CGCTGACGGAGAAGGAGTCGAAGGACGCGATGCAGATCCGCCTCGTCGACGGCGAGCCGATCCGCTTCGGCCTCGACGGCGAGCATGGCGTCGCGCGCGCGCCCGACGGCGGCCTCGAGCTCGTCGAGGTCGCGCAGGCGGGCGAGGACGCCCTGCTCGTCCACGACGCGCACCGCGAGGACCCGAGCCTCGCGTTCGCGCTCGCCCACCTCGCCGACCGCCCGACCGAGCCGACACCGATCGGGATCTTCCGCAGCGTCGAGCATCCGCTCCACGGCGCGTCCGCCGCGCTCAACGCCGACCGCGCCGTCGGCGGTCTCGACGACCTCGAAGCGCTGCTCCACGCGGGAGACACCTGGCACGTCTCCTGAATGCCGCGAGCGTACGATGCGCGCATGCGCATCTTGGTCATCGAGGACGAGTCGGCGATCGCCGACTTCGTGCAGCGCGGCCTGCAGGCGGAAGGCCATGCGGTCTCGTGCGCTCCGGACGGCGTCGAGGGGGAACGGCGGGCGCTCGGCGAGGACGTCGACCTCGTCGTGCTCGACGTGATGCTGCCGGGCAAGGACGGCCTTGCGGTGCTCGCCTCGATCCGGCGCGAGAAGCCCGAGCTGCCGGTCGTGATGCTGAGCGCGCGCGCGGCCGTCGACGACCGCGTCGCCGGCCTCGACGGCGGCGCGACCGACTACGTCACGAAGCCGTTCTCGTTCGACGAGCTGGCCGCGCGCGTGCGCGCGCATCTGCGCACCCCGCGCCAGCGCGACGCCACGACGCTGTCCGCCGCGGGGATAGAGCTCGACCTGCTCGGCCGCAAGGTCGTGCGCGACGGTGTCGAGCTGCGCCTCTCGGCGCGCGAGTTCGAGCTGCTCGCCTACTTCCTGCGCCATCCCGACCAGGCGCTCTCGCGCCAGCAGATCCTCAGCGCCGTGTGGGGCTACGACTTCGATCCGGGCACGAACGTCGTCGAGGTCTACGTCCGCTACCTGCGCCGTAAGCTCGAGCTGCCCGGCCGTCCGGCGCCGATCGACACGCTGCGCTCGGTCGGCTACCGCCTCTCGACGCGGTCCTGAGCGTGGCGCCCCACGCCGACAGCGGATCGCGGATCGGCTGGTTCGGCGGGCTGCGCGCGCGGCTGGCGCTCGCGATCGCCGTGATCCTCGCGGCCGCGCTCGTGACGGCGTTCGTCGCCACCTATCGCGGCACCGGCACGCAGGTGCAGGCGCAGATCGACCAGGACCTGCGCCAGGAGACCTCGGCGCTCGAGCAGAAGCTCCAGGACGGCGTCGGCAAGCCGCGCCGCACGCTGCGGATCGCCGAGCACTACATCGCCGATCAGGTCTCCTCGTTCACGTTCACGCCGCGGCTCTACGTGGTGCGGATCCCGGGCGGACAGCTCGTCTGGAACGCCGACCTGGGCGGCAGCGTGACCAGCACGACCGTCGGCGGTCGCAGCGGCTCGCACGAGCGCGAGACGCCCGAGGCGCGTGCGCTGCGCCACGCGCGGCTCGGCTTCTCGACGGTGACGGTCAACGGCGAGCCGCTGCGGCTGTACTTCATCACCGTCGACGGGATCCAGCGGCGGCTCGCGGTCGTCGGCGTCGGCGAGTCCGCGGCAGCGGTGACGCGCGCGCAGAGCGGCGTCGCGCGCACCTTCCTGTTCGCCGGCAGCGCCACCCTGCTTGCCGCGATCATCCTCGGTTTCGCGTTCGCCACGCGCCTCTCGCGACCGTTGCGGCGGATGGCGAGCACGGCAGCGGAGGTCCGCGGCGGCGACCTCTCGCAGCGGATCGGTGCGACCGGCGGCCCCGGCGAGGTGCGCGTGCTCGCCGACGCGTTCGACCGCATGCTCGACCGGCTCGAGGACGCCTTCGCGCGTCAACGCGGCTTCGTCGCCGACGCCTCGCATGAGCTGCGCACGCCGCTGACGGTGATCCGCGGCCAGCTCGAGGTGCTCGCCCGCCAGCCGGACGTCTCGCCCGCCGACGTGCGCCATGTCGACGAGGTCGTGCGCACCGAGGTGCTGCGGATGGAGCGGCTCGTCGAAGATCTGCTGCTGCTCGCGCGCGCCGACGAGGGCGAGCTCGTGCGACCGGAGCTGCTCGAGCTGCGCCCGGTGGTGACCGAGCTGTTCGACGCGCTCACGCTCACCGCAGATCGCCGCTTCGAGCTCGGCGAGCTGCCGGACGGCGTGCTGCGCGCCGACGAGGACCGCGTCGCGCAGGTGGTGCGCAACCTCGCGCGCAACGCGATCGAGCACACCGCCCCGGGCGGGCTCGTGCGGCTCACCGTCATCGCGCGCCCGCGCGGGTACGTCGAGCTGGCGATCGAGGACGACGGGCCGGGCATCCCGGCGGCGCAGCGCGACCGCGTCTTCGACCGTTTCCACCGCACCGACAGCGCGCGCGCCAGGCGCGAGGGCGGCGCGGGCCTCGGCCTCGCGATCGCGCGCGCGATCGTCGAGGCGCACGGCGGACGCATCTACGCCGGCGTCTCACCCGAGGGCGGTGCGCGCGTCGCGTTCGAGCTGCCGGGCTTCCAGCCGCTGCGGCGTCGGGCGGGGCGTGAGGCGCCGGTGTGAGCGGGCGGGCCGTCACCGCAGCAACGGCCCGTCCCTGCACGCGTCCTAGACTAGGCCGATTCTGATCGTTTCCGTGGCGCCGATGGCTTCTCTTCCTGTGATCGCCACGCTTTCCGGGCATCTGGCGATGAATAGGTTTCTTTCCAGGGGGAGCGTGGCGGTCGCGTCGAACGAGTGGGACGTGTATGGGTTCCCATTGCTTATGATCCGTGGTTCACCCGCATATTGACACGCTAAGAATCTTGCGGGAACTTCAATTAGCACGGTGAGACTGGAGAGCCTTAGGCGCACTTCTCTTATATTCGGTAGCGTGCCGGTGAACGATTCGTATCGTATCGCCGTCGGGGCAGTCGTGATTCTCACGTTCGCGCCGGTGCAGCTGGCGCTGAAGCTTTGGATTTCGCCTATCGACGATCCCGCTGCCTTTGATATGGAACCGCCCGGAGTTATCCGCCATGTTAGTCCCGAGCTGCACGCGGCGGTGACTTCAGCGCCAGCTGTCAGCGTGATTGTCCCGCTGGTTATCAGTCTGGAGCTTCTCGTAGCAGCGTTCATCACAAGCGCTCTTAGCGCTGTGGCGCTCGTCGCCGATATCGCGAGAGCAAGCGTTGCGAACAGCATCGCAGCGAGCAGGGAGCGTTCCTGCATGATGCGCCTCCATCGGTAGTGGTCGGTGAGGCCGGTTGTGTCGTTATGCGCGGCTTTCGAGAATCACCCCCTGTCAGCGTGGTGGCCGCCTGGAGAGCATACGCCGGGATGGTGCTCTATGCACCGGGTTAAGGCTGCTGATTTGCTCGTGCAAGAATCTGTCCGGGCGCGTACTGTTCTCTGCATGTGGCGCAATTGGGCCGGAGACGAGGGCTGCGAGCCGGCCGCGGTCGAGCGGCCGGGCAGCAGGGGCGAGATCGCCGCAGCGCTCGACCGCGCCGCGACCGCGGGGCAGCGGGTGCGCGTCGTCGGCAGCGGCCACTCGTTCACCGACGTCGCGTGCACCGATGGGCGCCTGCTGAGCCTGGAGCGGATGGGCCGCGTCCTCGACGTCGATCGTGCGAGCGGGCGCGTACGCGTCGAGGGCGGCATCACGATCCACGCGCTGAGCGCGGCGCTCGCCGAGCACGGGCTCGCGTTCGAGAACCTCGGCGACATCGACGTGCAGACGGTCGCGGGCGCGATCTCGACCGCGACCCATGGCACCGGTGCGCGCCTGCGCAACCTCTCCGCGCAGGTGGAGGAGCTGGAGCTCGTGCTCGCCGACGGACGCACGCTCACCTGCTCGGCGAGCGACGCGGATCCCTCCACCTACCTTGCCGCACGCGTGGGTGTCGGCAGCCTCGGCGTGGTCGCCGCCGTGACGCTGCGCTGCGTGCCGGCGTTCACGCTGCGCGGTGTCGATCGCCCCGCGCCGTTGCAGGAGACGCTCGCGCAGCTCGACGAATTGGGCACCGCGAACGAGCACTTCGAGTTCTTCGTCTTCCCGCATTGCGACACGGCGCTCACGCGCACGAACAACCGCGTCGAGGAGCCGCCGCGGCCGCGCTCGCGCATGCGTGCCTGGCTCGAGGACGTGGCGCTCACGAACCATGCCTTCCACGCGTTCTGCCTCGCCGGCCGGGCGCTGCCGCGCTTCATCCCGACGCTCAACCGGACCGTCACGCGGCTTGCCGGCAGTGCGGTGCGCGTCGATCGCAGCGACCGGATCTTCGCCTCGCCGCGGCTGGTGAAGTTCACGGAGATGGAGTACGCGCTGCCGCGCGAGCACACCGCCGCGGCGGTGCGTCGCGTCATGGAACTGGTGAAGGAGCGCGGCTTCCACGTGCCGTTCCCGATCGAGGTGCGGCTCGTCGCGCCCGACGACGCCTACCTCAGCCCGGCGCACGAGCGCCCGACCGGCTACGTCGCCGTGCACATGTTCAAGGGGATGGCGTACGAGCCGTACTTCCGCGCCGTCGAGCAGGTCATGGACGAGTACGGCGGCCGACCTCACTGGGGCAAGCGCCACTTCCAGACGGCCGAGACGCTGCGCCCGCGCTACCCGCGCTGGGACGACTGGCAGGCGGTGCGGGCGCGACTCGATCCGGAGGGGCGCTTCGTCAACGCGTACGCCGAGCGGGTGCTCGGGCCGATCGCGGCCCGCGTCGCACGCTGAGCAGGCCTACAGGAAGCAGCAGCCCTCGCCGCGATAGGTCGGCATCGTCTCGACCACGCGGTCGCCCTCGATCAGGTGCAGCTCGGCGAAGCGCTCGCACAGCTCGCCGGCCTTCGCGTGGCGCAGCCACACGCGATCGCCGACCCGCAGGCCGTCGGCGGCGGCGCCGAGCAGCGGCGTCTGCACCTCGCCCGCTCCCTCGAGCTTGTCGAGCCGCAGGCCGGCCGGGAGCACCGGCCGCGGCAGCCGCGCGCGGTCGCCCGCGCCGGAGGCGAGATAGCCGCCGCCGAGCGCGGTGGCGACGCCGGGGCCCGGCCGCCGCACGATCGGCAGCGCGAACAGCGCCGCCGGCAGCGGCGTGAAGCGCGAGTAGGCGTCGAACAGCGTCGGCCCGTAGAGGCCCGAGCCGGCCGCGATCTCCGTCACCGCCGGCTCGGCCGCCGTCGACTCCACGCTGCCCGTACCGCCGCCGTTGACGAGCTCCAGCGGCGCGGCCTGCCGCACCGCGGCGACGATCGCCGCGCGGCGCTGCGCGAGCTCGCGCGCCGAGGCGCGCTGGACGGCGCGCAGCGCCAGCCCGTAGAGCGGCCGCCCCGGGGGTCGATCGCCGACGCCGGCGATCTGGCCCTCGTACGCCATCAGCCCGACGAGCCGCAGGCCCGGCCGCGCCACGATCGCGCGCGCCAGCGCCGCGACCTGCGCGGGCGTGTGCAGCGGCGAGCGCTTCGGGCCGATCCGCACGCGCCCGCGCAGCGGCCACCAGCCGGCGTCGGCGTCGATGCAGACCCGCACCGGTCGCGACCCGACGCCCACAGCGGCCTCGATCAGGTCGAGTTGCGCGACGTCGTCGACCATCAACGCGATCTCCGCGTCGTCCTCGCGCGCGGCGAGCGTGCGCAGCGCGGCGCGGTCGGCCGTCGGGTAGGCGACGACGAGATCGCGCAGCCCGTGATCGGCGAGCCACAGCGCCTCCGGCAGCGTGAACGCGAGCGTCCCGCGGAAGCCGGGGTCGGAGGCGAGCGTTCGCTCCAGCAGCGCGCGGCAGCGGATCGACTTGCTCGCGAGCCGGATCGGGCGTCCGCCGGCGCGTCGCAGCAGATCTGCCGCGTTGGCGCGGAAAGCGCCCATGTCGACGCACGCGAACGGCGGCTCGAGCGCCGCCGTCGCACGGTTCAAGCGGTCGAGCTCGTCGGCCGGCGCAGCCACCCGGCGACCATACAGCCCACGTGCAGCGGCGCGCCCATTTCGCCACGTGGCTCGACAATCCTGCTTCGAGCACGCTATCCTGCCGCGCTTCGCTTGAAACCCAGCCGAATCCCGGGCACCGCAAAAGCCCGGGAGCGGGGGAACCACAGGGCCCGAAGCATGGGCCCAGGGGCGAATCGTCGTAAGTACGACGTAGCGCTGCTCTTTCTGCGCGAGCCCGACAGCTAACCCCGCAGGCGTCGGAAAGAGAAGGGGTTGCGCCTTGTCGCCCAGCTTCGCGTCGGCCTGCACGCGATCGCGTCTCGCGATCTGCCTCGTCGTGCTCGCAGCGACGCTCACACCACCGTCGGCCCTCGCGGCCCAGCACCTCGGGGATCGCACGCTCCACCAGGGCGACAAGGGCCACGACGTCCGCGTCCTGCAGGACTTCCTCACGCAAGCGGGGTTCGCGACGCCGATCGCGGGCGTCTTCGGGCCCCAGACGCTGCGCAACGTCAAGCGCTTCGAGCGCTCGCATCACCTCGCGGTCGACGGGATCGTCGGGCCGCAGGTCGCGCACGCGCTGCGCCACGTGATCGCCCAGCACGCCGCCGCGCGTGCGGGCCAGCACGACCGCAGCGCCGCCGGCCCGTCCGAGCACCTCGGGGATCGCACCCTGAAGAAGGGCATGAAGGGCCAGGACGTGCGCGTGCTGCAGGACTACCTCAGCCGCGCCGGAGTCGCGACGCCGGTCGACGGCGCCTTCGGCCCCACCACGCTGCGCAACGTCAAACGCTTCCAGCGCTCGCGCGGGCTCACCGTCGACGGGATCGTCGGGCCGCAGGTCGTGGGCGCGCTGCGCCACATCGGCGACAGCAACACGGCGGGTGACACGAGCCGTCCCGCGCCGGCGCCCGTGGGTCATGCCCGGCTGCTGTCCAACGGCACCGCCGTCGCGCCCTCCGACGCGCCCGCGGCGATCAAGGGCGTGATCGCGGCAGGCAACCGGATCGCGACGAAGCCGTATGTCTACGGCGGCGGGCACGGCCAGTGGAACGACAGCGGCTACGACTGCTCCGGCTCCGTCAGCTACGCGCTGCACGGCGGCGGCCTGCTCAACACGCAGCTCGACTCGGGCAGCTTCATGTCCTGGGGCGCGCACGGCCACGGCCGCTGGATCACGATCTACACGAACCCCGGCCATGCGTTCATGGTCGTCGCCGGCCTGCGCTTCGACACCAGCGGGGCGAACCCGTCCCGCTGGCAGTCCGACATGCGCTCGGGGAGCGGCTACACCGTGCGCCATCCCGCCGGCTTCTAAAGGAACCGGCGTGTCCGCCCGAGGTGCGTCGTTAGCATCGGGAGCGTGTCCGCGCTCGCCGATTCCTACGCCCTGACCGACGATCAGCTCGCCTTCCGCGAGACGATTCGCCAGATGGTGCGCGAGCGCGTCGCGCCGCGCGCGGCGGAGATCGACGAGAAGGCGGAGTACCCGCACGACCTGCGGGAGCTGTTCGCCGAGCACGACCTGTTCGGGCTGCCGTTCGAGGAGGAGCACGGCGGCACCGGGACCGGTTCGCTGATGCTCAGCATCGCGATCGAGGAGGTCGCGAAGGCATGCGCCTCGAGCGCGCTGATGCTCGCCGTGCAGGACCTCGGCACGCTGCCGATCAAGCTGTTCGGCACCGACGAGCTCAAGGCTCGCTTCCTGCCGAAGTGCGCCAGCGGCGAGTGGACGCCGGCCTTCGCCCTGTCCGAGCCCGAGGCGGGCTCCGACCCCGGCGGCATGAAGACGCGCGCGGTCCGCGACGGCGACGAGTGGATCGTCACCGGCACGAAGAACTGGATCACGAACCTCGGCATCGCCGACTTCTACGTCGTCTTCGCGGTCACGGATCCGAAGGCCGGGCACTCGCGCGGCATCAGCGCGTTCGTCGTCGAGGCCGACCGCCCCGGCTTCAGCGTCGGCAAGCTCGAGAAGAAGCTCGGGATCAAGGGCTCGCCGACCGGTCAGCCGATCTTCGACGACGTGCGGATCCCCGGCGCGAACCTGATCGGCGAGGTCGACAAGGGCATGCACGTGGCGCTCGGGACGCTCGACTACTCGCGCCTCGGGATCGCCGCCCAGGCGCTCGGGATCGCGCAGGGCGCGACCGACTACGCCGCCGCCTACGCGCGCGAGCGGCGGCAGTTCGGCAAGCCGATCAACGAGTTCCAGGGGATCCAGTTCAAGCTCGCCGACATGGAGACGCAGTGCGCCGCCGGGCGCGAGCTGCTCTACCAGGCGGCCGCGAAGGCCGATCGCGGCGACGCGGATCGCGGCAAGTACTCGGCGATGGCGAAGCTCTTCAACTCCGACAACGCGATGCGCGTCACGGTCGAGGCGATCCAGGTGCTCGGCGGCTACGGCTACGTGAGCGAGTATCCGGTCGAGCGGATGATGCGCGACGCGAAGATCACGCAGATCTACGAGGGCACGAACGAGATCCAGCGCCTCGTGATCGCACGCACGTTGCGGTGACGCGCTAGCCTCGCATCATGTGGGGGAAGATGCCGACCGGGGTGCAGATCGCCTGGTCGTCGATCGCGGCGTTCACGCTCGCGATCCTTGCGATCACGATACTCACGGGCTTCGCGGTCGAATTCCCGCTGCGCCTGCTGCAGGGGATCGCCGTCGGGATCGCGGGGGCGCTCGTGCTGACGTTCGTCCTCGCGCTGCTGACGGGCCGGCTCGCCGACTGGAGAAACCCGAGATCGGAGCGCGACTTCGAGGCGCTCGTCGAGCGCAGCGAGCAGCTGGCCGCCGAGGGCATCTCCGGTGAGGACGACGACGACCTCGACGACTACGACGACGCCGAGGAGGACCGCGGCGTCGATCCCTGGAACGAGGAGGACTTCAAGGCGCTCGTGCGCAGCGCGCTCGACGACCTCCCGCTCGAGTTCCATCGTGCGCTCGAGCACGTCGCGGTCGTCGTCGAAGACAACGGCCGTGCGCACCATGCCTACGGCCTCTACCACGGGCCGACCGTCCGCCACGACGGCTTCGCGCGGATCGTCGTCTTCCGCGACACGCTGCTGCGCGACTTCGGCCACGACTACGACCTGCTGCGCGGCCAGATCGTCCGCACCGTCCGCCACGAGCTGGCGCATCACCTCGGCTGGGACGAGGACGGCGTGCGTGGTTTGGGCCTGTAGCGGCGTGTAAACGCCACCGTTCGGTCTATCCTTCAGGCAGGCCCCCGTGGAGTGCGACCGCCGGGGAAAACGCAGGCCCGTGGAGTGCGACCGCCGGGCACCTCATCCGAAAGGACTCACCACCATGTCTGAAGCCGTCATCGTCGACGCGGTCCGGACGCCGATCGGCCGTGCCGTCAAGGGCTCGCTGAAGGACGTCCGCGCGGACGACCTCGCCGCGATCCCGTTGCGCGCGCTGCTCGAGCGCAACCCCGACCTCGATCCCGCCACGATCGTCGACGTCATGATGGGCGCCGCGGCCGGCGAAGGGGAGCAGGGCTACAACGTCGGGCGCAACGCGCTGATCCTCGCCGGATATCCGATCTCGGTCCCCGGCACGACTGTCAACCGCTTCTGCGCCTCCTCGCTGCAGACGATCCGTATGGCCTTCCATGCGATCAAGGCCGGCGAGGGCGACACGTACGTCGCCGCGGGCGTCGAGGCCGTCTCGCGCCTCGGCGGCGGGGCGCCGCTGCCGTTCCACCCGCAGCTCGACGGCTCGCCGGACTCGCTCGTGAACGTCTACATCCCGATGGGCCTGACGGCCGAGAATGTCGCCGAGCGTGAGGGGATCTCGCGCGAGGAGCAGGACCGCTGGGCGGCGATCTCGCAGCAGCGCGCCGTCGACGCGCAGGCCGCCGGGCACTTCGACGCGGAGATCGTGCCCGTCGTCGTCCCGGAGCACACGGCGACGAACGAGCAGGGCGAGGAGATCTCCGTTCCGGAGACGACCGTCACGAAGGACGACGGTCCGCGCCCGGGCACGACCGAGGAGCGGCTCGCCCAGCTCAAGCCGGTCTTCAAGCCGGACGGGACCGTCACCGCGGGCAACGCCTGCCCGCTCAACGACGGCGCCGCCGCCGTGCTCGTGATGTCGGAGGAGAAGGCGGGCGAGCTCGGCCTCAAGCCGAAGGCGCGCATCATCGCCTCCGCCGTCGGCGCGCTCGAGCCCGAGTACATGGGCCTCGGTCCGATCCCGGCCGTGCGCAACGTGCTCAAGCAGGCCGGCATGACGATCGACGACATCGACGTCGTCGAGCTCAACGAGGCGTTCGCCGCACAGGTCGTCCCGTGTCAGGCCGAGTGGGGCATCTCCGACGAGCAGCTCAACCCGTTCGGCGGCGCGATCGCGCTCGGCCACCCCTTCGGGATGACCGGCGCCCGCATCATGACCACGCTCCTCAACGACCTCCAGACGCTCGACAAGACGATCGGGCTGGAGACGATGTGCGTGGCCGGGGGGATGGGGCAGGCGATGATCGTGGAGCGTTTGAACTAAGCACGTGGGTGAGGCGGGTAGGCTCAGTGCATGGGCCTGCTCGCCTACATCCTCGTCCTGCTCCTGATCGGTCTCGTCGTGGGGGCGCTGGCGCGGCTGGCGCTGCCGGGGCCGGATCCGATGTCGATTCCGGCGACGATCGGGCTGGGGCTCGCGGGGACGTTTGTCGCCGGGATCGTGATGCGCCTGCTGTTCCACGCCGCCGGCGCGGGGATCCTCGTCTCGGTGGTCTTCTCCGCGCTGATCCTGTGGGGGATCCGGCGCTCGCGCGGACGGGGCGTGACGCCGTTCAACTCGCGGCGCTGAGGCAGCGCGTGCGGCTCCGGGCCGCCCCTCCGCCGGCTCAGGCCGTGGGCGCTGCGAGCGAGAGCGCGAAGCGCTCGCCCGCGTCCGTGTGCCAGCCGGCGAGGTGCAGGCCGGCGGCGGCGTAGTCCTCGACGAGCCGGGCACGCGTGAACTTCGCGCTGATCTCGGTGCGGATCTCCTCGCCGGCGGCGAGCTCGACGTCGAGGCCGAGGGCCCCGACGCGGACGGAGGCCGCGCGGCGCGCGCGCAGCCGCATCTCGATCCACTCGTTGCGGCGGTCGAAGAAGGCGACGTGCTCGAAGTCCTCGAGCGGGAAGTCGGCGTCGAGCTCGCGGTTGAGCACGTGGAGCACGTTGCGGTTGAACTCCGCCGTCACGCCGGCGCTGTCGTCGTAGGCGGCCTCGAGCACGGCCGGGTCCTTCACCAGGTCCGTGCCGAGCAGCAGGCGATCGTCGGGACCCAACAGCGCGGCGACGTCGCGCAGCAGACGGCGGCGGCTGCCGGGCGGGAAGTTGCCGATCGTGCCGCCGAGCAGCGCGACGATCCGCGGCTCCCCGGGCACGGGCGGCGGGATGCGGTCGAGGTGGCGCTCGAAGTCGCCGACGACGCCGTGCACGCGCAGGCCCGGGTACTCCTCCACGAGCGCCTCGGCGCTCTCCTGCACCACCGACTCGGCGACGTCGAACGGCACGTAGCGCGACAGCGTTCCGCTCGCCCCCATCGCGTCGAGCAGCACACGCGTCTTGGCGGCCGTCCCGGAGCCCAGCTCGACGAGCTCCGCGGCGCCGGTCGCCGACACGATCGCCTCCGCCTGCGCCTCCAGGATCGCGCGCTCGGCGCGCGTCGGGTAGTACTCGGGCAGCTCGGTGATGCGGTCGAACAGCTCGCAGCCGCGCTCGTCGTAGAAGTGCTTCGGCGGCAGCTCCTTGAACGGCCGCGTGAGCCCGTCGAGCACGTCCTCCGCAAGCCCCCGCTCATGCGCCTCGTCGAGGCAGCGCTCGATCGCGATGTCGGGGTGGAAGAGTGAGGACATCGGCCTAGGCGTCCTTCGCGATTCGCAGGCCGGAGAAGATCTGGCGCCGCTGGGGGTGGTCCCAGTTGCGGAACGTCGCGGTCGCGACGCGGGCGCGCGTCGCCCACGAGCCGCCGCGCAGGACGCGGTAGTCGCCGCCGAAGAAGACCTCGGAGTACTCGCGGTAGGGATAGGCGGCGAAGCCGGGATAGCCGTCGAAGCGCGAGGCGGTCCACTCCCACGTGTCGCCGATCATGCCGAGGCAGCCGGCCGGCGAGGCGCCGGTGGGATGCGCACCGACGGGAAGCGTGCCGAAGTGACGCTGGTCGACGTTGGCGCCGGCGAGCGCGCCGCCGGTCGCGGTCTGCGTCTGCTGGTCCCAGGTCGCCGCCCTCTCCCACTCGGCCTCGCTCGGGAGGCGTGCGCCGTGGGCGCGGGCGAAGGCGTCGGCCTCGAACCAGGAGACGTGGACGACGGGGTGATGCGGGGCGAGTGGCTCGCAGCGATCCATCCGCCACTCGCGCCCGTCCGCGGTCCACCCGGCGGGTCGGCAGATGTCGTGCTCCTCCTTCCACGCCCAGCCTTCGTCGGCCCACCACTCGCGGCGTTCGTAGCCGCCGCCCTCGACGAACGTCAGGAACGTCGCGTTCGTGATCGGCGTGCGGCCGATCTGGAAGGCGGCCAGCTCGACCGCATGGCGGGGACGCTCGTTGTCGTAGGCGAAGCCCTCGGCGCAGGCGCCGAGCGTGCATCGGCCGGCCGGGATCGCGATCAGCTCCAGCCCGGTCGGCGGCGCGCCGTGCCAGGCCGGGGAGGTCGGCGGCGCGGCCGGATGCGGTCCCGCCCGCCCCGGCGCCGGCAGATGCGCCAGCTCCATCGTCTGCAGCATCGTCTCGGTGTGCTGCTGCTCGTGGCGCAGGACGAGCTCGTGCAGCAGGCCGTCGCCGAGGCCGCGCTCCGCGCTGAGCCCCAGCGTGCGCTCGCGCACCGCGCCGAGGTAGGCGAGCGCGTCGTCGCGCCGCAGGTAGGGCAGGTCGCCGCGCTCGGCGCGCGGCGTCTCGAATGCGTCGTAGACCTGCGCCAGATCGGCGCGCAGCAGCGGCAGGCCGCCGAGGCGATGCGCGAGCCACAGGTCCTCGAACGCGGCGATGTGGCCGAGGTCCCACACGAGCGGGCTCATCAGCGGCGTGTGGACGCGCTCGAGCGCGTCGTCGCCGAGGTGGGCGACGAGCGCGAGCGTGCGCGTCCGCGTCTCTGCGAGCGCGTCGAGGACATCCCCTGCCGCAAGCGCGGTCGCTGCCGTCTGGCTCGGCATCACGACCCAGTCTGTCACGTGAGGGGGGTCGGCGAAACCGCTCACGGGCAGAGTTCTCGGCTTCGTAAGCTTTCGAACCGGTTTCCTGCGTCTATGCTGGCGCGCCGGCGAGGTCCACGATCAGCTCGACGTCGGCGTCCGCGAGCAGGCTCGCCGGCACGCGTGAGCTGGGACCGGCGAGCGTCGCCGCGACCGCCCACGCCTTGCCGGTGCCCTCCGCGAGGATCGCCAGCTTCTGCGCCGCACGCAGGATCGGCAGCGTCAACGTGACGCGCTCGAACGGCGGCTTGGAGCCGCGCACCGCGACGCACAGCCGCTCGTGCTCGTCGAGCGCCGGGTCGTCGGGGAACAGCGACGCCGTATGACCGTCCTCGCCGAGGCCGAGCAGCGCGAAGTCAAATTGCGGCGGGTCGCCCATGAGCGCCTCGCGCAGCTCCCGCTCGTAGGCGGCTGCCGCCGCCATCGGGTCGGCGTCGGCGCCATGCACCGGGTGGACCGTCGGCGGCACACGCAGCTCGGCGGCGAGGAGGGTGCGCACCAGCAGCGCGTGGTTGCTCTCCGCGTCGTCGAGCGGGACGCAGCGCTCGTCGCCGAACCACAGGTGCACGTCGCTCCAGTCGTGCTCGAGCCGCGCGAGCAGGTTGTACGTGCGGGCGGGCGTGCGTCCGCCCGCGACCGCGACGTGCGCGACGCCGCGCGCCTCGCGCGCCTCACGGATCGCCACCGCGATCCGCTCCGCCGCAGTGCGGGCGGCGGCCTCCGGGTCGCCGGCGACGGTCAGCGCGATCACGCCGCCTCCCATCCCGTCGCGAGCGCCGCCAGCGCCTGCGGATAACCGCCCGCGGGCTCGTCGAACGTGCGCAGCGCGGCCGCGAAGGTGCGCGCGGCGTCCGGCTCGGCGACGGGCTCGACGATCTCGATCGCATCCTCCCCGGCCGACAGCACGAGCGCGTGGACGCCGGCGGGTCCGCTCGGGTCGCAATGCCCGACAACGATCGCGACCTCGCCGTCGTCCGCGCGCAGCGCGGTGCCCCGCCAGGCGCCGTCGTCGTGCACGAGCGCTCCGACCCGCCAACGCGAGCGCGCGGCGAGCCACGCCGCGAGCAGCAGCGGGGTGGCCGCGTCGGGGTCGGAGCAGCGCACCTCGATCCGCGTCGCTGCGCCCAGCAGCGCGAGCGCCGCGGGCGCGTCGAAGCACGCGGCCACACGCT
>DASRAV010000019.1:0-9222 GCA_035637995.1 Conexibacter sp.
CCTACCTGCTCGACCCGGCGCGTCGCTCCTACCCGCTGCAGGAGCTGTGCGAGGAGCGCGGGCTCGGCGCCGACGTCGAGGACGCGACCGCGGCCGACGCCGTGCTCGTCCACGCGCTCGCCGCCGCGCAGCGGCCCCAGATCGCCGAGCGCGGGCTGCGCGAGCTGCTGCACGAGGTGGAGCTGCCGCTCGTGCGCGTGCTGCGCGAGATGGAGGTCGCGGGGCTGAAGCTCGACACCGCGCGGCTCGCCGCGATCCGCACGCGCGTGCTGGAGGAGGCAGGGGAGCTCGAACGCGAGATCTGGGAGCTGTGCGGCACCGAGTTCATGATCGGCTCGCCGCAGCAGCTCGCCGAGGTGCTGTTCGTCAAGCTCGGCCTGTCGAAGAAGCGCCGCGGCAAGACGGGCTTCTCGACCGACGCGCGCGTGCTGCAGTCGATTCGCTCCGAGCACGAGGTGATCCCCAAGATCGAGCGCTGGCGCGAGCTGACGAAGCTCGCCTCCACCTACCTCGACGCGCTGCCGGCGCTGATCGATCCGGCCGACGGGCGGCTGCACACGACCTTCAACCAGGTGACGGCCGCGACGGGGCGGCTCTCCTCGATCAACCCGAACCTGCAGAACATCCCGATCCGCACCCCGCTCGGGCGCGAGATCCGCGCCTGCTTCGTCGCCGAGCCCGGCAACGTGCTGGTGAGCGCCGACTACTCGCAGGTCGAGCTGCGGGTGCTCGCCCACATCGCCGGCGAGGAGGTGCTGAAGGACATCTTCCGCCGCGGCGAGGACGTCCACACCGCCACGGCCGCGGCGATCCTGGGCGTGGAGCCGGAGCAGCTCGACTCCGGCTCGCGCTCGAAGGCGAAGATGGTCAACTACGGGATCGTCTACGGCCTCTCCGCCTTCGGCCTCTCCGACCGTCTGCAGATACCGCGCGAGGAGGCGCAGGAGTTCATCGACCGCTACCTCGACGGCTTCCCGGCCGTGAAGGCGTTCATCGCGACGACGATCGAGCAGGCGACCGAGCTGGGGTACGTGACGACGCTGCTCGGCCGCCGCCGGCAGATCCCGGAGCTGCGCGCGCGCAACTTCCAGGTGCGCCAGCTCGGCGAGCGGCTCGCTGTCAACACCGTCATCCAGGGCACCGCGGCCGACGTGATCAAGGTGGCGATGGTGCGTGCCGAGCACGCCCTGCACGAAGGCGGACTGGCGACGCGGCTGATCCTGCAGATCCACGACGAGCTGCTGTTCGAGGGGCCGGCCGCGGAGGCCGAGCGCGCGCAGGAGATCGTCTGCCGCGAGATGGTCGGCGCGCTGGAGCTCGATCCGCCGCTCGTGGTGGACGCCGACGTCGGCCCGAACTGGCTGGAGGCGAAGTGAGCGCATCGGCACCCGTCCCGACTCCTGCAGCGCCCAAGCAGGCCGGGCCGCCCCAATTCAGCGCGCGCATCATCCTGCGCACGGTCCTGATCGTGGTGCTCGCGGCGCTGGGCATCTACCTGATCTACCGGCTGAGAACCCCGATCAGCTGGCTCGTGATCGCGACGTTCCTGGCGATCGCGCTGTCGGGGCCCGTGAACCTGCTGCACCGCCACATGCCGCGCGGGCTGGCGATCCTCGTCGCCTACCTCGGCCTGATCCTGATCCCGATCGGGATCGCCGCGCTCGTGATCCCGCCGCTCGTGCGCGAGCTGACGAAGCTCGCCGACAACGCGCCCCAGTACGTCAACGACGCGCAGAACTGGCTCAACCACAACCACACGCTGCACAAGCTCGACCAGCAGTACCACATCGGCGCGCAGCTCGAAAAGAAGGCCAACACGCTGCCGACGCACATCGGCGACGCCGCCTCGGCGCTCTCGACGGTCGGCAGCACGATCGTCGGCTCGCTGTTCGCCGCGTTCAACATCCTCGTGCTCAGCATCTTCATGGTCGCCAGCGGCCGCCGCTGGGTTGACCGCTCGATCGCGTTCGCGCGCCCCGAGCACGCGCCGCGGATCCAGCGCGCGGTCGACCGCATCGGGATCGCGGTCGGCAACTACGTCGGCGGAGCGCTGTTCCAGGCGACGGTCGCGGGCGTGACGACGTTCATCGTGCTGACGATCCTCGGCACGCCGTTCGCCGCGCCGCTGTCGGTGGTCGTCGCGCTGTTCGACCTGATCCCGCTCGTCGGCGCGACGCTCGCGGCGGTGATCGTGGGGGTCGTCACGATCTTCGGCGACTTCCCGATCGACACGATCGTGTGGGCGATCTGGGCGGTCGTCTACCAGCAGATCGAGAACACGTTGATCCAACCGCAGATCCAGAAGCGGGCGGTCGAGATCCACCCCTTCGGCGTGCTGGTCTCGGTGCTGTTCGGCGCCACGCTGTTCGGCATCTTCGGCGCGTTGCTCGCGATCCCCTTCGCCGCCTCGCTCCAGATCGCGCTGCGCGAGTGGTGGGAGTACCGCCAGTCTGCGGCTGTGGAGCTGCCGCCCGGCGTGGAGCGCCCGGACCCGCCTCCACCATCGGAGGACGAGCCGCCGGCGAAGATCGAGTTGCCGCCGGGCCTCGATCCAGGCGGGTAGCGGGCGCTACCAGCGCAGGCGCCCGGCGGCGGCGAGCGCCTCGGCGAGCGTGGCGTTGGTGGCGATCGCCGTGGCGTGGGCGCCGTCGCGAATCGCGGCGAGCGCCGGCGCGCCCGCACCGGCACGCGCGCGCCAGCCGCCCGCGATGCTGCGCGAGGCGGCGGCGAGGGCGCCGAGGCCGTCGGCGTCGAGGAAGGCGGCGAAGTCCTCCGGGCGCCCGCCCTGGGCGCCGAGGCCGGGCACGAGCAGGTAGGCGCGCGGCATCAGCGCACGCAGCACCGGCGCCTGCTCGGGGTAGGTGAGGCCGGTGACGGCGCCGACGTCGGCGTAGCCGCGCGCGCCGACGCCGGCGGCGCCGAGCTCGTCGACCATCGCCGCGACGCGCTCGTGCAGAAGGCCGCCGTCCGCGTCGCCGATCGGTGCGTCCTGCAGCTCGCCGGAGCCGGGGTTGCTCGTGCGCACGAGCACGAACAGGCCCTTTCCGAACGTGCGCGCGACGTCGATCATCGGCTCCAGCGACTCCGGCCCGAGGTAGGGGCTGACGGTGACCGCGTCGGCGTCGTGGACCGGCAGCTCGCGGCCGTCGATCCGCACCCGCCCGAGCGCGGCGGCGGCATACGCGGCCATCGTGTTGCCGATGTCGCCGCGCTTGGCGTCCTCGATCACGAGCAGGCCGGCGGCGCGCGCGTGCGCCTCGACACGCTCGAGCGCCGCGACGCCGGCCGAGCCGAGCGCCTCGAAGAAGGCCGACTGCGGCTTGACGGCGGGGACCAGCTCGGCGACGCCGTCGACCACGGCCGTCGCGAAGGCCTCGACGGCGCGCGCGGCGTCCGCCAGGTCCGTCGCGCCGTCGAGCAGCTCGGGCGGCAGCTCGCGCAGGTCGGGATCGAGCCCGACCACGAGATGGCTGCGCGTCGCCTCGACGCGCTCGATCAGCCGGTCGGCGAAGTGGGGGGAGGGGGCCATCGGGCGGCGAGTCTAGCGGCAGCGGGACTGGTGCTCAGCGAACTCCAACTATGTAGCTTGCCGGGCTACAAATCGGTAGCCCGACCGGCTACACTAGCTCGCAATGGCACTCAATCCGTTCGTCTGGGATCGCCCGCTGGAAGACCCGGCCAAGATCGTCGGCATGGACGACTTCGCATGCGAGATCGCGCTGATCTTGAAGGCTTCGACGAACGTGGCGATCTTCGGTCCCCGCGATACGGGGAAGTCGACCTTCCTCACCGCGCTCACCCGCGAGCTGGCGCTTCAGCACGAGCAAGACGCGCCTCCGCACACCGTGGTTCGCGTCGACCTCAAGCGTGCGCTCTCGATCCCCGCCTTCATCGCGTGCGTCGACGACGCGTTGCGCGCCCATCCGGAGCACGCCGTACGTCGCGCCGCCGCCCGTGAGCTCGAGGTGCTGGAGCGAGAGCTCGGCTTCGACCTCAAGCTGCTGAAGGGCAACGTCCGTCGCGGCACCCGTCAGCCGAGCGGAGCCGAGGAGTTGCTGCACGCGCAGTTGCGCTCGCTGACGCGGCTGGCGAGTCATGTGGTCGTCTGCTTCGACGAGTTTCAACGGTTGAACCGCTGTCCAGGCGAGCCACTCGCGATCATCGGCTCTGCGCTGATGGGCACTGGGCAGGGGAACACGTCGGTGCTGTTCACGGGGTCGATTCGCGAGTACCTCGAACTGCTGCTCAACAACAGCCGCGAGCCGCTCTTCAACCAGGTGACGAAGAAGCGCCTTCCGACGATCGGCTCGGCGGACTTCCACGAATGGCTTGCCTTCCAGTTCGAAGCGACCGGGCGGCGGATAGAGGAGAGCGCGCTCGATCACCTGCTCGCGATCAGCGAGGCGCATCCCAAGCGGACGCAGCAGCTGGCGTGGGGGGCATGGCTGCGAGGGGCTCGCCACGCCGTCGCGGTCGACGACGTGCAGAGGGCCTTCGAGGAGCTGATGGACGACCAGCAAGCGGACTTCGCGGTGCTCGAGGAGATGCTGGCGAACGGCGAGGAGCAGGAGGCGACGGAGCGCAAGGCGCTCTATCTGCTCGCCGACCATGCCGGCGAGGGCCTTGCGAGTCGCGCGCTCGCAGAGCGGTACGGCCTTGGCGCCCACACGGCCGCCGGGAAGGCGATGCCTCGTTTGGCGCGTCGCGGCCTCGTAGAGCAGGTCGGCGGCGGTCGCTGGCGGATCATCGATCCGTTCCTGGCCGAATGGCTGCGGCGGAACTCCCCGTTCGCCATCGGCGCCTAGCTCAGAACCGGGTTGGCCGGCGAGCCAGTCCGACTACGATCCGCGCGTGTCGAGCGGAGCGCAGACCCGGCTCGCGAGCGCGTGGGAGCGCGCCGCGCTCGTCGTGGACGAGGACAGCATCGAGCTGTGGGACGCCGACGTCGTCTCCGACGACCCGCTCGGGTTCACCGACACGAAGCCGTATCGCGAGCGCCTCGCGGAGGCGCGCGAACGGACGGGGCTGGGCGAGGCCGTCCTGACCGGCCGAGCGACGCTGGACGGGCGGCCGCTCGTCATCGTCGCGGGCGAGTTCGGCTTCCTCGGCGGCAGCGTCGGCGTGGCGACGAGCGAGCGGATCGCGCGCGCGTTCGAACGCGCCGTCGAGCAGCGGCTCCCGCTCGTCGCGCTGCCGGCCTCGGGCGGCTCGCGGATGCAGGAGGGGACGCTCGCGGTCGTGGGGATGGCGAAGCTCGCGGCCGCAGCCGGCCGTCTGCGCGCCGCGGGACTGCCGTATGTCGTGTGCCTGACCGATCCGACGACGGGCGGCGCGCTCGCCTCGTGGGGGTCGCTCGGCAGCGTCACGTTCGCGCTGCCGGGCGCGCTGCTCGGCTTCGCCGGACCGCGGGTGGTGGAATTGATGACGGGCGCGGCGCTGCCGGAGGGGGTGCAGCGGGCCGAGAGCCTGCTCGCCCATGGGTTGATCGACGACGTGGTCGCACCGGACGAGCTGCGAGGGCGGGTCGGGCGGGTGCTGTCGGTGGCCGGTGCGCGCTCCGCTCCCGCCAAGCGGGTTGCCGCCGCGTCGCCGGAGGGCATCGAGGGGGGAGACGCCTGGGCTTCGCTGCAGCTTGCACGCCGGCTCGACCGACCGGGCGCCTCGGAGGTGCTCGCCTCCCTCGCTGACTCCGTGACAAAGCTGCGCGGCGACCGCGCGGGCCATGCCGACGACTCCGCCTGCGTCGCCGCGCTCGCGCGCGTGAGCGGTCATCCGTGCGTGGTGGTCGGCCAGCGGCGCGCCGCGGACGGCGCGCCCGGCGCGATGAACGCCGCCGGCTATCGCAAGGCCCGCCGCGCGATGGCGCTCGCCGCCGAGCTGCGGCTCGCGCTCGTGACGATCGTCGACACTCCCGGCGCGGAGCTGAGCGCCGAGGCCGAGCAGGGCGGGCTCGCGGGCGAGATCGCGGGCTGCCTGGCGGACATGGCAGCGCTGCCCGTCCCGACGCTCGCGCTGCTGATCGGCGAGGGCGGCTCCGGCGGAGCGCTCGCGCTGCTCGCCGCCGATCGCGTCGTCGTCGCGGAGCACGCCTCGCTCGGCGTCATCGCGCCGGAGGGCGCCTCCGCGATCCTTCACCACGACCTCGATCACGCGGCTGAGCTGGCCGCGAGCCAGGGCGGCGCGTCGTGGGACCTGCTCGCGGCGGGGATCGCCGACCGGCTCGTGCCCGAGCCGCGACCCGGTGCGTTCCTCGATGACCTCGGCGCGATCGTCTCCTCGGAGCTCGCCGCCCTCACAGCGCGTGATCCGTCCGAGCGCCTCGCCGCCCGCCAGGCGCGCTGGCGCGGCATCGGCTGACTTCGTCACGAAACAGCCGACGATCTGCGTCGTCTGGCGCTCATTTCATCGATCGGGCACGGGCTCTCGCCTACGGTCGTAAGCCGTGCCATCACTTGAGGACATCACCTACGAAGCCGGCCGTCACGCCCTCTTCGACCAGGAGGCATTCGTCGCGGGAATCCGCCAGCGGACCGGGACATTGCTCGCGGCGCACGCTCTCCTCGCGTCGTTCCTGGGCGCGGCGAGCATCGGCGCGCGCGGTTTCGATGCATGGGGCTGGGTCGCGCTCGCCGCGCTCGTGCTTGGTCTGGTCGTCGCGGCCGTGCTGCTCGCGCCGTGGGATCTCACGTTCGCCGCCGATGCGCGCAGCGTGTACGACCGCTTGTATGAGCAAGCTGCCGCCGACAGGGCGACCGGCGCGACTCACTGGTTGGTCGCCGCCGCCTACGGATACCAGGATCTGCACAGGATGAACCTGCGCAAGGTTCGGCGGATGTCCCGGATGTCGGGTCTACTCGGTCTCTTGATGGTCATTCAAACGCTTACCTGGATCGTCGATCTGGCTCTGTAGACTGGCCGTATGAGCGCTCCCCTCACTCCACCCGATCAGATCAAACCGATGCCGACCTCGGTGGGCATCGCCGAGCTTCGCGGCTCAGCCGAAGACACCCTTCGGGCAAGGGCAGTCCGCGAGGAGCGCATCCGCAAGCTCGCCTTCTGGCGGCGCTTCAAGCGGCAGCGGTAGCGACGCGCCGCTCGGCATGCGTCGCGCCATGGGGCCCGCCGAGCGCGAACGAAGGGTGGGCCACGTTCAGGTAGTGGCCGAAGGACCAGTTCACGAACCGCTTCGCGGTCATCGCGCGCAGCCCGACGCCGAGCGCCCGCGGCGGGATGCGGGGGATCGCTCTCTGCACGCGCAGCATCGAGTCGAACGGGAACTGGTGGCTGGCGCTGAAGGCGTGATAGCGGGCGAGCGCCTCGTTGCGCGTGCGCGTGCCGTCGAGCACGGAGCGCAGCTCGCGTCCGACCGCCAGCCCGAAGTACAGCGCGGTGCGGATCCCCTCCGCCGTCAGCGGCAGGCAGTGACCGGCGGAGTCGCCGGCGAAGAAGATCCCGTCCTCGGTCGCGGGCCGCAGCGCGTGCGGGATCCAGTTGCCCTGGAAGCGCACCGCGTCGGCACGGAGATCCTCAGCAAGGCGGACGGTGGGCTCCTTGACGTGGAAGCGGGGGTCGAAGGAGCCGACGCCGATGCGGACCTCGTCGCCCGCCGGGAAGCTCCAGCCGTAGCCGGCCGGCACATAGGTGCGGTCGATCCACACCTCCAGCTCCGCGCGCCCGCCGCCCGGGTGCACCTCCAGCCCGCGCGAGAGCAGCGCGTCAGGCGGCTGGATCGCGGTCGCGTTCGACAGCACGCGTCGCCAGCCGAGGCCGTCGACGATCAGCGGGGCGGTCAGGTCGCCGCGGTCGGTGTGGACCGTGTCGCCGGTGCGCCCGTCGACCTTCGCGGTCTCGAACTCGGCGTCGCCCTGCTCGCGCAGCAGCGCGCAGAGCGTGCGGTAGTCGAACGTCGAGAACGTCCACGGCAGCCGGTAGCGGACCGTCGTGTGCGGCGTGTGCATCACGAGCTCGGGGAACGTCTGCTGGCAGGCGTCCATCAGCCCGAGCGCCTCGAGCCACCCGGTCGGGATCCCGCAGGCGGAGGTCTGGCGCTCGCCGACCTCGTAGCGGTCGATCATCAGCACGCGCGCGCCGCTGCCGGCCAGCTCGCGTGCGACGGCAAGGCCGGCGAAGCTCGCGCCGCAGATCAGGACGTCGGCGTCGCGGTTGAGCGGCGTGCGCTCCGCGCCGCGCTTCGTTGCACGCGTCGGCATTGAGCGGATCATACGAGCACGCACCGGTCCTCGGACCCATGGCCCCGGCGGTCACCCTGGATATTGCGACTCAGGTAACCTCTTGCGGCTGATCTCTGCTCCCTACCGGTACCCCTATGTCCACCTCCGCCGACCCTCAGACTGACGCCAAGATCGTCGAAGGCTCCAACGGCCTGCTGCTCGAGATCGACGGCAAGATCGTCCCCAACTACGACGCCACGCTCACCCCGTTCGAAGAGGGTGACGTCGTCACCGGCAACGTCGTCCGCATCGACAAGGACGAGGTGCTGGTCGACATCGGCTACAAGTCCGAGGGCGTCATCCCCGCCAACGAGCTCTCGATCCGCAAGTCGGTCGACCCGAAGGACGAGGTCGAGATGGGCGAGGAGGTGGACGCGCTCGTCCTGACGAAGGAAGACCAGGACGGACGCCTGATCCTCTCCAAGAAGCGCGCGCGCTTCGAGAAGGCCTGGCGCCGCATCGAAGCGGCCGCCGAGTCCGGGGAGCCGGTCGACGGCACCGTCATCGAGGTGGTCAAGGGCGGCCTCATCATCGACCTCGGGGTGCGCGGCTTCCTGCCCGCCTCGCTCGTCGACATCCGCCGCGTGCCGCACCTGGACGAGTACCTGAGCCAGACGATCGAGTGCAAGGTCATCGAGCTGAATCGCTCGCGCAACAACGTCGTGCTCTCGCGCCGCGCCGTGCTCGAGGAGCA
This sequence comes from Conexibacter sp., assembly GCA_035637995.1. Taxonomy (GTDB): domain Bacteria; phylum Actinomycetota; class Thermoleophilia; order Solirubrobacterales; family Solirubrobacteraceae; genus Conexibacter. Next base: position 8,926 of record DASRAV010000019.1, read on the forward strand.
GCGCCGCGAGGACCGCGAGCGGATCCTCGACCGCCTGCAGCCGGGCATGGTCGTCGACGGGACGATCTCGAACATCGTCGACTTCGGCGCGTTCGTCGACCTCGACGGGATCGACGGCCTGATCCACATCTCCGAGCTCTCGTGGTCGCACGTCAACCACCCGAGCGAGATCCTCAACATCGGCGACACCGTCAACGTGAAGGTGCTCGACATCGATCGGGACAGGCAGCGCATCTCCCTGGGCCTGAAGCAGACGCAGGAGGATCCGTGGCAGCGCGTCGTCGACACGTACAACGT
>DASRAV010000020.1:0-38821 GCA_035637995.1 Conexibacter sp.
ATCGCCGAACCGAGCCGCTGCTTTAGACCGCGGATGAGATCGAGGACCTGCGCCTGGATGGTCACGTCGAGCGCAGTGGTCGGCTCGTCGGCGATCAGCAGCTTCGGATCGCAGGCGAGCGCCATCGCGATCGCCGCGCGCTGACGCATGCCGCCCGACAGCTCGTGGGGGAAGGCGGTCGCACGCGCGGTCGGGATGCCGACGAGCTCGAGCAGCTCGCAGGCGCGTCGGCGCGCGGCGCGTCGCTCGACGTCCTGGTGGACGGTCATCGGCTCCGCGATCTGCGCGCCGACCTGCTGCACGGGGTTCAGCGAGTTCATCGCGCCCTGGAAGACCATCGCGACGTCGCGCCAGCGCGTCGCGCGGCGCTCGTGCTCGCCGAGGCCGACCACCTCGGTGTCGGCGATCCGAATCGACCCGTGCACCTCCGCGTTCGGCGGCAGCAGCCCCATCACGGCGAGCACCGACGTCGTCTTGCCGCAGCCGGACTCGCCGACGAGCGCGACGCGCTCGCCCGCGCGCACGTCGAAGTCGACGCCGCGGACGGGGTGGACGCGCCGGCCCTCGGGCGTCGCGAAGCTGACGTGGAGGTCGTGCACGCGCAACAGCGCGCCGGCGCCGGGCGCGCCGCCGTCAGCCTCCGTCGACACCTGCTCTCCGCCCAGGGCGTTCATCGCCCTTCACAGGGTAGGCCCGTCCTGCGCGCGGCCGCTGGTGGACGCGCATCGAGTGCTCGTCATGCGTTCGTCGCCCGCGACAAGCGTGAGGACCGCGGAGCGGTTGGCGCGTCACGCGATGCGGGCATCCCCGAGCTTGATCGGCTTGTGTGGGCCGACAACCGGCGCTTGCGGCGTTCTTCACCTGCCATGAAGTGAGTCCGCCGCATGCGGCCTAGGGTCGCTCGTGCGGCCATACGGTCGCGGGCATTGAACCCGGGTGACCCCCCCGCCCGGGAACGACTCGAGGAGGTCGTCTATGAGGTTCCCCCGAACGCCGCGACGTAGACGCGGGTTCCCGCTCGCCGTCTGCGCGGCGCTGTGCATCGCGCTCGCGGCCGCCGGCTGCGGCGGCGGTGGCGGCACGAAGACCGCGGCGCTGGTGAAGATCGGCACGTCGAGCACGATCGACACGGTCAACCCCTTCACCGCGCTGCAGCTGCTGCCGAACCAGCTGTTCGACCAGGAGTATCCGTTCCTCTTCTACCACGACCACACGGGCCATCTGAAGGGCGACTTCGCCACCGACTGGACGATCTCGAACCAGTTCAAGACGATCCGCATCACGGTGCACAGCGGCGGCAAGTGGTCCGACGGGCAGCCGCTGACGGCGAAGGACGCCGCCTGGATGCTGAACACGGTCGTGCGGCTGAAGGCAGGTCCGGGCGCCAACTTCGACGGCTACATGCCGACGCTCAAGAGCGCCTCGGCGCCGAACGACACGACGCTGGTCGTCCAGCTCTCGGCGCCCACGACGGTCGCGCTCGGCCAGCTGGCCTCGATCCCGATCCTGCCCGAGCACGTGTGGGCGAAGTACGCCAAGGGCGACGGGAAGGCGCTCACGACCTTCCAGAACCCTGCGCCGCACGTCGGTGGCGGCCCGTTCTACCTCGCCAAGTACACGCCGAAGCAGATCGCGATCTTCAACGTGAACCCGGGTTACTACGGGCCCAAGCCGCACGTCAAGCGGCTCGGCTTCACGCTCTACTCGAGCACCGATGCGATGGTGCAGGGCATCAAGAACGGCGAGGTCGACGCGATCAACGGCGCGCCGTACGCGTCGTTGCCGGCGTTGCGCAAGGCGGGCGTGCACATCGACAACCCCGACGCGTTCGACAGCCTCTGGCTGACGATCAACGACTCGTCGAAGCCCACGCAGCACCCGGAGCTGCACAACCTCAAGGTCCGCGAGGCGATCGACATGGCGGTCGACCGCGAGCGCATCGTGCGGACGGCGATGTTCGGCTCCGCGGAGCCCGGCGCGGCCGTGATGCCACCCGCCAACCTGAACCTCCACCTCGACGCTCCGCCGACGCCGTTCGACCTCGACCAGGCGAACACGATCCTCGACGGGCTCGGCTACAAGAAGGGCTCCGACGGCATCCGCGTCGCGAACGGCCACAAGATGTCGTACAAGGTGATCCTGCTGCAGGATCCGGGTGGACCGGAGCAGACGACGCTGGAGATCATGAAGAACGATCTCCGCCAGATCGGCATCCAGATCAACGTCACGCCGCTCGACGCGACCGCGGCGCTGGCCGCGCTCGAGGGGCCGAAGAAGGACTACTCGACGTTCGACATGTTCATGCTCTCGTTCATCGGCAACTACCTGCCGAGCGGCACGCTGCCGGTGTTCCGCTGCAACGCGCTCGGCGCGTACAACTACTCGGGCACGTGCAGCAAGGAGTTCGACGCGCTCGATGACAAGGCGACCGCCGCGACCGACGAGGCGACCGCGCAGAAGTACACGCTCGACGAGCAGCGCTGGGTGATGGAGCACCGGCCCCTGCTCGTGATCGCCTACCTGAAGGACATCTACGCGTACCGCGATCCCTGGACCGGCTTCGTCGCGGGTCCGCAGGGCTGGTTCTACGGCACGCACGAGACCGCGGTCAGCGTCGCGCAGAAGTAAACGCGCGCGACGGAGTGGCGGTGCCGGCGCCTGGCGCCCGGCACCGCCACTCCCCGCACGCGCGGCCTCGCCTCGGCTAGTCGCGGCTGACAACGGGGCGGTCCGCGGTTCTCTTGCCGGCACAACGCGCGAGACTGCGTTGGCGACGAACGTTGCGTCATGCCAAAGCTCTCGCTCCCCCTCCTGCTCGACGACGTCTACTTCGGCATCCAGACCGCCGACGAGCCGCGCATGGCTCCCGGCGGCGAGCTGCTTGCGCACGTCGTGCTGCAGCTCGACCGCGCGGCGGACGCGCGTCTCTCGCGCATCGTCGTCCTCGCCCGCGACGGCGGCGACTGGACGCAGACGGCCGGCTTCGGCGGCAGCGCCCCGCGCTGGTCGCCGACGGGGACGACGCTCGCGTTCGTCGACGACCGCCATGCGGACGGAGCGGGCCTGTTCCTGTGGCGCCCCGGCGACGAGCGACTGGAGCGGTTGGTCGACGTCGCGGGCGTCGTCGACCTCGCCTGGCGACCCGACGGGCAGGCGATCGCGCTCGTGCTCGCTGCAGGGGACCCGGATCCCGGCGATCCGATCGTGGTGCGTGACGTGCCGATCCACACGAACGGCCGCCAGCTCGGCGCCGGCCCCGACCAGCTGTTCCTCGTCGACGTGCCCGGCGGCGGCCTGCGGCGACTGGCGGACACCGAGTACAACGTCAGCGCGCCCGCGTGGCGCCCCACGGGCGACGGCACGATCGCGTTCTGCGGCGGCCACCACGCGCACCTGCCGTCGCACGTCTACCTGCTCGACACGGAGGCCGGGGACGAGCCGCGCAGCGTCACGCCCGCCGAGGGCGAGGCCGAGCACGTGACGTGGACGCCCGACGGCGCTCGCCTCGTCGTCTCGGGCAAGCGCGTCGCGCGCAGCGTCGGCCAGCGCGAGCTGTTCGTATGCGACCCCGAGGAGGGCGAGCTGCGGCGGATCGCCGCCGACGTCGACCGCGAGGTCGACGTCTCGCAGTACCCGCTGTGGCATGGCTCCGTGGCCGTCGTCGACAGCGACGGCGAGCACGTCCTGTGGACGGCCTACGACTGTGCCGAGGTCTCGCTCTTCCGCTCGCCGCTCGACGGCGGGCCGACCAAGCGGCTGCTCGGCGAGCCGTTCGAGGCGATCGGCGTCACGACCGTGGCCGGCGAGGAGATCGTCACCGTCGTCTCGGACCCGACCACGGCGGGCGAGGTGGAGCTGCTGGGCCGCGACGGCGCGCGGCGGCGGCTCACGAACGTCGCCGGCGGCCTGCTCGACGGGCTCGTGGAGCCCGAGTACCGGACGTTCACCGCGCCCGACGGCCTCGAGGTCCACGGGGTCCTGCTGCGTGGCGCGGAGCGCTCCGCGCCCGGACCGCTGCTCGTCAACATCCACGGCGGCCCGCACTACGCCTACGTCCCCGCGATCAACGAGCAGGACCTGCACAACTGGGAGTTCGCGGCGCGCGGCTGGAACGTCCTGATGCTCAACCCGCGCGGCAGCTTCGGCCGCGGGCAGGACTTCTTCCGCGGCGTGCTCAACGGCTGGTGCGAGCTCGACATGGGCGACTTCATGTCCGCGATCGACGCGCTGGTCGAGGAGGGCGTCGCGGACCCCGACCGCCTGTGCGTGACCGGCTACAGCTACGGCGGCATCATGACCAACTACCTGCTCGCGCACACCGACCGCTTCCGCGCGGCCGTCTCGGGCGCGAGCTTCTGCGACTTCAGCGACATGTACGGGACCGCCGACGTCGGCGTCGGGCTGGTCGTGAACGAGCTCGGCGGGCGCCCGTTCGAGCGTCAGGAGCTCTACGACCGCATCTCGCCGATCAGGGTCGCCGACCGCATCACCACCCCGGTGCTGTTCATGCAGGGCAGCGACGACCGCACGACGCCGATACACAGCGCTGAGAAGCTCTACACGACGCTGCGCGACCTCGGCCGCGAGACCGAGCTGGTCGTCTACCCGGGCGTCCACCACGTCTACGCGACCTGGCCGGTGTCGCTGCGGCTCGACTACGACCGCCGCCTGGTCGACTGGATGACGCGCTACGGCCTCGGCGAGCCGAGCGGCTGACGCGGGGCGCGCTCAGGCGGCCCGGCGGGAGCGCAGGAAGTCGTCGAAGGCCTCGAGGCCCGGCTGCGGATCGCGGCGGCCGACGCCGATGCGGAAGCGGTCGTCGGGGATCTCGACGAGCTCGGAGTGGAAGATCTCCGCAGGCAGCAGCACGACGCCGGCCTGCTCGACGGCGGCCCGGCAGAAGGCGTTCGCGCCCTCGGCGCCGCGGTAGAGCGGGAACGAGACGCACCCGCCCTCCGGCGGCGCCCACTCGAACAGCTCCTCCCAGCGGGCGAAGAACTCGGCGAAGACGGGGACGTTCTCGCGGATGATCGCGCGGTTGCGGTCGCGGATCCGCTCGCCGTTGCGCAGCGCGATCGTGGCCAGCAACTCGCTCGGGACCGGGTTGCAGATCGACGTGTAGTGCTTGAGCCGCTCCAGCCGCTCGAGCAGCGCGCGGTCGCGGCAGGCGAGCCACCCGAGTCGCAGGCCGGGCAGCCCGTAGGACTTCGACATGACGTTGAGCGAGAGCGCGTTCTGCGAGATGTCGGCCGCCTGCGGCAGCATGTCGGCCGGGTCGCGCTCGAGGCCGCGGAAGACCTCGTCGCTGAAGAGGTGGATGCCGCGCTCGTCGCACAGCTCGGCGAGTCGCCGGAAGGTGTCGTGGTCGAGCACCGCGCCCGAGGGGTTGTTCGGGAAGTTGACCGCGACGAGCCGCGTGCTCGGGCGCAGCAGGCGCTCGACCGCGTCGAGGTCGATCCGCCAATCGTCCTCGGGGCGCAGGTGCAGCGGGCTGACGTCCGCCCCGCCGCGCAGCAGGATCGTCTCCATCGACTGGTAGCAGGGCACCGTCACGAGCGCGTGATCGCCGGGGCCGACGAGCTCCTGCATCGCCCAGAAGATCGCCTCCTCGGCGCCGACGAACGTCAGCACGTGGTCGGCGTCGACGTGCTCGTAGGTCGAGGCGATCGCCTCCAGCAGCGGGCGCTCGCCCCACGTCGAGGTGTACATCAGCTTCTGTGCGAGGAACGCCTCGCGCTCCTGCTCGGAGGCGAGGTCGAGCAGCTCGCCGATCGTGAGCGACTCGGCGTCCGACGCCGTGAGGTGGTGGCGGGCGGTGAACTCCCAGCGCCCGAGGTACACCTCGAGGCGGAAGTCGGGCAGAGCTGTGCGGTTCACTGTGGACGATCCCCCGATCGCGCGGCGGTGGTCTGTGCCGTGCAGCCAACCAGGAACATGCCCGGCGAGCCTTGCGGCTCGCCTCAAATGGCGCTGCGGGCGGTTGGCGGATCGCCCAAACGCGTCACGCGCGCACGGCCGCGCCGTCGGGGCCGCCGGCGCCGCAGGCGGCGTGGAACAGCACCGCGAGCGTGCGCGCGACCGCGCCGACGGCGGCGTCGGGCGGCAGGAACTCCGGATGGTGCAGCGGGCGCGCCGCGAACCCCGCGGCGCCGTCGAGCCCCACGAACGCCATCGCGATCGGCGCGAGCGCCGAGAAGTACGCGAAGTCGTCGGCACCGCAGGAGCGCAGCGCCGGCGCGCGCTCGAGGCCGGCGTCCGCGAGCAGGGCGCGTGCGCGGCCGACGATCGCCGCGTCGTTGACGAGCGTCGGCTCGCCCTCGGTCACCCGCACCTCGGCGCTGCACCCGTGCGCCTGCGCGATCCCCGCCGCCAGCGTGTGGATCGCGGCGAGCAGCCGCTCGCGGTCGCGCGCGTCGAGCGCCCGCACGGTCGCGCCCAGCCGCGCCGAGCCCGGGATCACGTTCTCGCTGCCGCCGGCCTCGACGACGCCGACGCCGATCACCGTGCCGTGCGTCGGGTCGGTGCGCCGGCCGGCGAGCGCGTAGAGCGCCTGCAGCAGCGCCGCGAACGCCGGCACGGGGTCGACCGCGTCGTGCGGATAGGCGGCGTGGCCGCCGCGGCCCGTGAGCTCGACCGCGACGTTGGCGCAGGCGGCGTTGACGGCGCCCACGTCGAGCGCGACCCTGCCCCACGGCACGAGCGGGTGCACGTGTGCGGCGACGATCGCCTCGACGCCCGCGAGCACCCCCGCGCCGGCGAGCTGTTGCGCACCGGACGGGTAGGCCTCCTCGGCGTGCTGGAAGACCGCCGTCAGGCGTCCGGGCAGCCGCTCGCCGAGCGTCGCCGCCGCGCGGCAGAGCGCGACGAGCGCGGCCGCGTGGACGTCATGCGCGCAGGCGTGCATCGCGCCGTTGGCGGCAGCCCAGCCGACGCTCGTGCGCTCGGCGATCGGCAGCCCGTCGAGCTCGGCGCGCACCGCCACGGTGCGCCTGCCGCCGCTCGCGGCGAGCGGCACGACGACCGCGGTCCCGGGTGCCGGCGCCGTCGGCAGCCCGATCGCCTCGCGCACGATCTGCGCGGTCGCGTGCTCGGCGTGCGCCAGCTCGGGATGGGCGTGCAGCCGCCGGCGCAGCGCGACCGCCGCCGGCAGCTCGGCCTCGATCGCGCCGAGCAGCTCGCCGAGGGTCGCGTCAGTAGACGCGGGCGTAACGGCGACACACCTCCTCGGGGTCGCGTCCGGCGACGGCGTCGAGCTCGGCGCGCTTGACGTCGAAATAGGTCTCGCGCAGCGCCTCCGGCAGCCACGCGCTCGCGACGGCGTCCGCCTCGAGCGCCGCGAGCGCGTGCTCGAGCGAGTCGGGCAGCGAGGAGCCGACGTAGGGGGCGAGCGCGGCGGCGTCGAGCTCGTTCGGGTCGCGGTCGAGCACGGGCGGGCACGGCAGCTCGCGCCGGATTCCCTCGAGCCCCGCGCACACGAGCGCGCCGAGCGCGAGGTAGGGCGAGGCGGCCGCGTCGGCCGCGCGATATTCGACGTTGTGCTGCGGTGCGGGGTCGGCGCCGCCGAGCTCGACGAGCGGCGAGATGCGCAGCAGCGTCTCGCGGTTCTGCTGCCCGAGGCAGGCGACGCTCGCCGCCCAGCGGTGCGGGGCGAAGCGCAGGGCGGAGATCGCGGTCGGCGCCGTCAGCGCCGCGAGCGCGGGCGCGTGGGCGAGCACGCCGGCGGTGAACGCGGCGGCGAGCGCGCTGAGCCGGCCGGGCGCCTGCTCGTCGTAGGTGAGCGAGCCGCCGTCGGCGTCGCAGAGGCTCAGGTGGATGTGCGTCCCGTTGCCGACCGCGTCGGGCGCGGTCAGCGGCGCGAACGTCGCGCGCTGCCCGAGCCGGCGCGCGACCTCGCGCACGACCTCCTTCACGATCACGCTGCGGTCGGCGGCCGCGAGGCCCGTGGCGACGCCGCACGGCACCTCGAACTGGTGCGCGCCGTACTCCGGCAGCAGCAGCTCGGGCGCGGCGCCCGCCGCGCGCAGCGCCGCCACCGCCTGGGCGGCGAACGGCTCGGCGGCGCGCAGCGCCTCGAGCGAGAACGGGGGCGGCGCGGGCAGCTCGCTCACGAGCTGGAACTCGTGCTCGAAGGCTGCCTGCACGCGCGCGCCGGTCTCGCGCTCGAAGCGCTCCAGCACGCCGCGCAGCCACGTGCGCGGGCAGCACTCCCACGGCGAGCCGTCGAGCTCGGTCGCGTCGCACAGGTAGAAGTGCAGCGGGCCGACGTCCTCCCACAAGTCGACGCGCACGCGCGTGTCGGGGTCGGGGAGGATCCGCAGGTCGCCGACGGAGCCGAAGCGGTTCGGCTCGGCGATCTCGCCGAACGGCGTCAGCGCATGGTTGGCCGGCACCCACCCGAGCCCCCTCGGGACCCGGCGCTCCGCCTCGTCGGCGGGCATGAAGCGCCCGCGCACGATGCCGCCGAGGTCGCAGTACAGGAAGCCGGCGAGCTCCTCACCGCGCATCCGCGTCCTCCGCGACGTCGTCGCTGCCGTTGTCCCAGACCTCGACGACCAGCCCCGTGGCCGACACCGCCGCCGCGAGCGCGGGCGCGCGGTCGGCGGCGACCGTCAGCAGCAGGCCGCCCTTCCCCGTGTCACCGCGCTGCAGCGCGCGGACGAAGCGCTCGATCGGCTGGCGGTGCACGCCGTCGTCGCCGAGCTCGCGGTAGGTGTCGGCGACGAGCACGAGCGTGCCGCGCGGCCCCTCGACACGACCGAGCACGCCGACGAAGTGCCCGACCTGCCACTCCGAGTCGGGGCCCTCGTCGTCGCCCTCCGCCAGGTAGCGCAGCGCCTGCGCGAACGGCACGCGCGAGTGCCAGAAGGGGCCCGTCGCGACGTTCGCGACGATCGTGGCCGGCGCCGGTTGGGCCTCGACGAGCTCGATCAGCGCGATCAGCCGCGCGGAGGACCATGCGCCGCGCACCGGCACGACCGCGAGCGCGCCGTCGGAGAGGCGCTCGATCGCGCGTACGAGGCCCGCGGCGGCGGTTCCGCTGCGCTGCTCGTCGGCGTTCACCGGCAGCTCGAGCCGGTAGTCCAGGCGCGGCACGGCGCCGGGGGGGTGCATCGACGGGTTGGCGGCGCGGTCGATCGTCGTGCCGGCCGCGACCGCGACCGCCTCCTGGTCGAGCGCGGGGTCGGCGGCCGCGTCCGGCGCGGCGGCGGTCTGGAGCGCGAGCGCGGCCCAGAAGGCCCCGCACAGCGCTTCCTTCTGCGGCAGCGCCGCGGCGTGCAGGGCGGCCAGGCGCACGGCGCCGGGGAGCAGCCGCGCATGCGCGGTCATCGCCCCCGCGACGGGCGGGGTCGACGCGACGGGGTCGCCGGGCACCTCCATGGCGAGAACGTAGAGTCGCGGCGCGCGCGCTCGGTGGTGGTCGCGCATCGACCTCTCGCGGCCCGTTCGTGGCCCGCGACAAGGGGGCGGCCGATCGCCCGCGCTACGGTGACGGCATGCGCATGGAGTGCTCGGCATGAGCGTCGCAGCGTCGCGCCAGTCGCTCGACTTCTCCGAGGAGGGGCCGGAGGAGACCTCCGGCCGCTCGACGTTCGGCTGGGCGCTGCAGGTCGTGCGGCGGCGGCCCGCCGCCGTGGTCGGGACGATCGTCCTGCTCGTGATCATCGTGGCGGCGGTGCTCGCGCCGGTGATCGCGCCGTACAGCATCACGACGCAGTCGGGACAGCCGTTCACGCCGCCGAGCAGCCAGCATTGGCTGGGGCTCAGCGACGAGGGCTATGACGTGCTCTCGCAGCTGATCTGGGCCTGCCGCATCTCGTTGCTCGTCGGCTTCGCGGCCGCGCTCGTCTCGATGGTGATCGGCGGCTTCCTCGGCATCGTCGCCGGCTACTTCGGCGGTCAGCTCGACCTCGTGCTCACGGTCGTCACCGACTACTTCATCGTGATCCCCGCGCTGCCGCTGCTGATCGTGGTGGCGGCGATCTGGGGCCCGAGCCTGAGTCACATCATCCTGATCCTCGGGCTGCTGCTGTGGACGACGACGGCGCGGATCATCCGGGCGCAGGTCAAGTCGCTGCGCGAGCGCACCTACGTGCGCCGCGCCCGCGCGCTCGGCGCCGGCCACATCCGTGTGATCGTGCGCCACATCCTCCCGCACACCGCTCCGCTGCTCGTCGCGAACACGATCATCACGGTCTCGGCCGCGATCTTCACCGAGACCGCACTCGCGTTCCTCGGCCTCGGCGACCCGACGCAGGCCTCGCTCGGGAAGCTGATCGAGAACGCCTACGACCACAGCGCCGCCGCGTCCGGTGCCTGGTGGGTGCTGCTGCCCCCCGGCATCCTCGTCGCGATCATCGTCGCGAGCGCGACGCTCATCGGGCTCGCCGTTGAGGACGCGCTGAGCCCGCGCAGCACCCACGTGCCGTTCTTCGGGCCGCGGCGGCGGGGTCGCGGCGCGTCGGAGCGCACGAGCAGCGCCTGACCGGCAGCTCCGACGCGTGTGCGCCGAGACACCGCGATGAGCGCTCTCTCCACGGACAGCATCCGTGCGCGCGTGCGCGCCGCGCTGCCGGCGGCGCTCGCGGCGCTCGAGCGCCTGATCGCGATCCCGTCGGTCAGCAATCCCGCCTGGCCGCGCGAGCAGTGCGTGCGCTGCGCCGAGGCGATCGCCGCCGCGGCGCTGGCCGCCGGCTTCAAGCGCGCCGAGCTGCTCGCCGACGACGGTGCGCCGCCCGCGCTCGTCGCCCACCGCGCCGGGCACGCGTCCGCGCCGCTCGTCGTGCTCTACGCCCACTACGACGTGATGCCGCCGGGCCCGCCGGAGGGGTGGACGACGCCCGCGTTCGAGCCGGCAGTGCGCGACGGCCGCCTCTACGGGCGCGGCAGCGCCGACGACAAGGGCGCGATCGCCGCGCACCTCGCCGCCGTCGCGGCGCTCGCCGACGCCGAGGCGCCGTCGCTGCTGCTGTTCGTCGAGGGCGCCGAGGAGCTCGGCTCGCCGTGCGCGATGGCGCTGCTGGAGCGCGCGCTCGACGGCCGCCGCCCCGACGCGATCGTCGTCCCCGACGCCGACGCGCTCAGCGTCGAGCGCCCCTACCTGACGCTCAGCCTGCGCGGGCTCGTCGAGTGCGACGTGGAGCTGCGCACGCTCGCCGCGCCGGTGCACGACGGGCTCTTCGGCGGCGTCGTGCCGGACGCCGCGCTTGCGCTCGCGCGGCTGCTCGCGACGCTCACCGACGCGGACGGCTCGCCCGCGATCGCGGGACTCGTGCGCGACCCGCTGCCCGACGGCTGGCTCGAGCCCACGGCGGCGGAGCTGCTCGCGGGCGCGGGGGCGCTGCCCGGCGTCGGCGCGCTCGGCTGCGGTCCGGTCGCGCGAACGCTCTGGCGCACGCCCGCGCTCGCCGTCTACGCGCTCGAGCGCAGCGGCAGCGAGGACGGCAGCCAGCTGACGCCGGCGGCGCGTGCGCGGATCGGGCTGCGCACGGCGCCCTCCCAGGACGCCGTGGAGGCGGCCCGGGCGCTCGAGCGCCACCTGCGCGCGCACGTCCCCTGGGGCGCTGAGCTCGACGTGCGCACGGTCTCGGCGATGCCCGGCGTCGACCTGGCCGCCGGCGGCGGCAGCGTGCTTCCGATCGCCGCGCAGGCGCTTGCCGACGCATGGGGCGCGCCGCTGGAGCGGATCGGCTCCGGCGCGGCGATCCCGATCGTCGAGGAGGTCGTGCGCGCCTACCCGGACGTGTCGGTCGTGCTGAGCGCGATCGCCGACGTCGACTGCAGCGCGCACGGACCCGACGAGAGCGTCTCGCTGGGCTTGCTCGAGCGCCTCGCCGTCGCGCAGGCGCTGCTGCTGCACCGCCTCGCGGCCGACGCGGCGAGCGACTGACCGAGCGCCTCAGGCGCCGGGCGGCGGCGCGGCCTGCAGCTGCGCGCGCTGGCCGAACGCGAGCGCCCAGCCGATCGCCGGGCATGCCGCGACGAGCACGAGCGCCGCGTCGACCCCGTGGGCGTCGATCGTCGGACCGGCGAGCGCCCCGCCGATCGCGACGCCGAGCATCGTCCCGACGGCCACCCATGACATCCCCTCGGTCACCGTCCGACCCGTGGTCAGCTCGCGCACGAGCAGCACGGAGGCGTTCACGAGCGGGCCGAAGGCGATGCCGGCGAGCACGAGCAGCGGCGCGAAGCCGGCGATCGAGCGGGCGAGCGGCAGCGGCGCGAACGCGAGCGTCGCGATCGCCCACAGTCGGACGTACCCGCGCCCGCGGTCCCCCTGCGAGCGCATGCCGCCGTAGACCAGCGCGCCGAGCGCCACGCCGAGGCCGAGCGCGGCGTAGATCGGCCCGGCGGCGGCGACGGCGTGCTGCGCGCGCGCGAACGCCGGCACGATCACGTCGAGCAGGCCGAGCACGACGCCGAGCGGCAGCGCGGTCCAGACGAGCGCGCGCAGCCGTCGCGGCGGCACGTGCGGCCGTCGCGACGGGGTCGCTCCGGCGGCGCGGCCGTCCGGTGCGAACAGGAAGACGACGCCCTGGAGCACCGTCAGGCCGGCGACGAGCAGCAGCACGGCCGCGGCCGAGGAGAGCGCGACGACCGCGCCGACCGCGAAGTCGCCCACGATCGTCGCGGCGGCGTCGAGCAGCATCTGCAGCCCGAGCGTCGCCGGCAGCAGCGTCGGCGCGAGCGTCTGGGAGGCGAGCGCGGCCGGCACCGGCGGCGCGCCGACGGTGCCGACGAGCATCGCGAGCGCGACGAGCGTCGGCGCGCCCGCGTGGAGCCGCCCCGCCAGTAGGAGGCCGAGCAGCCCGGCCGTGCGCACGACCGCGAGCGCCGGGACGCCGGTGCGGACGCCCATGCGGTCGACGATCCAGCCGCGCAGCGGGAGCGTGAGCGCCGCGGCGACGGTGCTCGCACCGAGTGCCACACCGGCGGCGGCGTAGGAGCCGGTCGCCTGGCGCGCGAACAGCACGAGCGCGATCGGATACGTCTCGCGCGGCGGCGCGGAGACGGCGGCGAGGACGAGCAGGCGCTGCGCGAGCCGCGACCTGACCACGTCGCGATACGCGTCGAGCATGCGGCACGACGCTAGTCGTGCAAGCGCCCGGCGTCTTCGCGTCCCCGTCCAAGCGGCCGTCGGCGCGTTCGTGTCCAGCGACAACCTCGGCGCCGCGGCGATCGCGTAGCGTCAGCGGCATGAGCACGCCCGATCGCGCCGCGCCGGCTGTCGTCCTCTCCGCCGGCGAGCGCGCCCGGCGCCTGGCCGCGCTGCGCGAGGCGCTCGAGCAGGAGGGCTTCGACGCGCTCGTCGCCTACGCGCTGCCGGACTACCCGGGCTACGTCATCTACCTCACCGGCTACGAGCCGATCTACTGCGACGCCTGGTGCGTCGTCACGGCCGAGCGCGTCTCGCTCGTGACCCCCACCTTCGAGTTCGCCCACACCGGTGGCAGCTCCTGGCTCGATCCGGCCGACGTCCATCGCACGAACGAACCGGTCGCGGCGATCGAGCGCCTGCTCGGCGGCGCACGGCACGTGGCGTTCGCCGGGATCGACTTCCTGCCGACGCCGCTCGGCGGGCAGCTCGGGCTGCTCGACCCCGCGAGCCGCTTCGCCGCCGCCGACGTGCTCGAGCGCGTGCGCTGGAGCAAGAGCGACGAGGAGATCGCACTGATCCGCGACGCGAGCCGCATCATCGACGCCGGCACGGTCGCGTTCACCGAGGGCGTGCGGCGCGGAGCCGGCACCGAGGTGGAGCTGACCGCCGAGATCTACGCGGCGATGCACCGCGCAGGGCTCGAGCGCGTCTGGTCGGAGGTCGTGCTCGGCGGCGGGCCGCGTGCGGCGGATATGACGACGCAGCCGCGCAACGTGCCGCTCGTCGCCGGCGAGCTGGTGCTGTTCGACAACGCCGAGCGCCACAACGGCTACTGCGCCGACGTCGCCCGCGCCGCGGTCGTCGGCGGCGGCGATCCGGGCCCTGAGCAGCTGCGCATGCTCGAGACCGCGCGGGCGATGTACGACGCCCAGCACGCGATGCTGCGCCCCGGCGCCGACGCCCGCGCCGTGCACGAGCTCGGCGCCGAGATCGCCGCCGACGCCGGCTACGTCTACGAGCACCTGACCGGGCACGGGATCGGCACCGACCTGCACGAGCTGCCCGCGATCGGTCGCGCCGAGGTCGAGCTGACCGCCGGCATGGTCGTCGCGATCGAGCCCGGCCTCTACGTCCCGGGCGTCGGCGGCGTGCGGCTCGAGAACGTCATCGCGATCACGGACGACGGCCCCGTCGACCTGACCGTCGCCCCGACCGTGCTGTGGTGAGCGTGCTCCTCCCCGGACGCTACGCCGGCTGGATGTTCTGGTTGACGCGGAACAGGTTGCCGGGGTCGTACTGGGCCTTGACGCGCGCGAGCCGGTCGTAGTTGTCGCGGTAGCTCGCGCGCACGCGCTCCTGACCCTCGTCCATCATCATGTTCACGTACGCGCCGCCGGCGGAGTGGGGGTGCAGCGCCTCGAAGTAGTCGACGCACCAGCTCCGGATCGCCTCGGCGTTGGCCGGGTCGGGGTCGACGCCCGCGTAGACGCTCGCCCAGACCGCGTCGCGGTAGCCCCAGGCCGTGTCCGAGGAGCCCACGTCGTGCGCGGCGCCGTCGACCGGGTACAGGTGCATCGTCGACTGCAGCGTCGGCATCGCGGCGCCGAAGCGGGCGTGCGCCTCCGCGGCGGCGGGCGGGATCTCCTTCACGAAGTCCGCGCGCCAGTACCACTGGTCGCCGGCGGGGTAGAGCGCGTCGAACGCGCCCTGCAGGTCCGGGTGCCCCATCGGCTGCACGCCGTGCATGAGCGGCTCGGGCAGCGCCTCCAGCAGCGGCGCCATCGCCCGCGCGCCGTCCTCGGCGTCGCCGACGTAGCACCACACGACGCCGCAGACCTTGCGCAGGTGCAGCTCCTCCGGGAACGGCGGCGCGGGCGGCACCGTCGTGAAGGCGAAGAAGCCGTTCAGCTCGCGCGGCGCCTTGGGCAGGAACTCGCTGTAGGCGGCGAGCACCTCGGCGCCGAGCTCGACCGGCCAGAACGTCGGGCCGCCGAGGATCGTGCCGACCTCGTGCAGCCGGAACAGGAACGACGTCACGACGCCGAAGTTGCCGCCGCCGCCGCGGATCGCCCAGAAGAGGTCGGGGTGCTCCTCCGCGCTGGCGCGGACCCGCTCGCCGCTGGCCAGCACGACGTCCGCCGCGAGCAGGTTGTCGATCGTGAGCCCGCACTTGCGCGTCAGGTGGCCGATGCCCCCGCCGAGCGTGAGGCCGCCGACGCCGGTCGTGGAGATGATCCCGCTCGGCGTGGCGAGCCCGTGCGCGGCCGTGGCGCGGTCGACCTCGCCCCACGTGCAGCCGCCGCCGACGCGCACGGTGCGCGCGGCCGGGTCGACGTCGACGTCCTTGAGCGCGGAGACGTCGAGCACGAGGCCGTCGTCGCACGTGCCGAGCCCGGCGCCGTTGTGCGCCCCGCCGCGCACGGCCAGCAGGAGGTCGTTGCTGCGCGCGAAGGAGACCGCGACGGCGACGTCGTCCGCGTCGGCGGCATAGGCGACCAGCGCCGGCCGGCGGTCGATCATCGCGTTGTAGACCTTGCGCGCCTCGTCGTAGCCCGCGTCCTCGGGCCCGACCAGGCGCCCCCGGAAGCCGGGGATGGTCGTGATGGTGGGCGTGCTCACGGTTCGTCTCCTTGCGGTCGTCGAGAAAGCGTCGGACCGCGACCGTACGGGCCGCTCGCACGCCTGTCATGACCTGATCTGACCCAATTCCGGAGCTTGTCGCGCGCCCACTGTTCGACGCGATGGTCAGACCTGACTATCGTCGGCGTGTCGTGAACGATGGGATCGACGATCTGCCCGACTCGCTGCGCCCCGCAGCGACGTTCCCGTTCGTGGGGCGCGCGGCGGAGCTGGACCTGCTGCGTACGCTGATGCCGAACGCCGCGGGGGAGCAGCGCCGCGTCGTGCTGCTGGCTGGCGAGCCCGGCGGCGGCAAGAGCCGGCTCGTGCGCGAGCTGGCCGTCGAGGTGGCCGCGCGCGGCGCGCTGGTCCTCTACGGCGCCTGCGACGCGGTCGTGCCGACGCCGTACGGGCCGTTCGTCGAGGCGCTCGAGCGGCTCGTGCGGGTCGCCGAGCGCACTGAGGACCCGCTCGCCGAGCTCGGGCCGGGTGCCGGCGAGCTGACGCGGCTGCTGCCGGACCTGCCGTCGCGGATCCGCGGGCTGGAGGCGCCGGCCGACGCCGATCCGGACACCGAGCGCCACCGGCTGCACACGGCGGTCACGGGCCTGCTCGCGAACGCCGGACGTGCCCAGCCGGTGCTGCTCGTGCTCGAGGACGGCCACTGGGCCGACGCGGGGACCCTCCTGCTGCTGCGACACCTGGCGCGCGCGAGCTGGAGCGGGCGCGTGCTGCTCGTCGCGACGTTCCGCGACACGGAGGTGGACATGCCGCGTGCGCTGTCTGAGACGCTCGCGGACCTGCGCCGCTCCGACGACGTCGTGCGGATGCGGCTCGACGCGCTCTCCGAGGCGGAGGTCGCCGACTTCGTGCGGCGCGCCGCCGGCTGCGAGCTCGATCCCACCGTCCGCGAGCTCGCGGCGGCGATCCACGACCTCACCGACGGCAACGCGTTCCTCGTCTGCGAGCTGTGGCGCGCGCTCGTCGAGACCGGGACCGTGGAGCTCGGCGCGGGGCGCATCGCGGTCGGCCCGCTGCACGAGCTCGCGACGCCGAGCGGCGTGCGCGAGGTCGTCAGCCAGCGGCTCGGGCGGCTGGATCCCAGGACGACGGCGGTGCTCGAGCTCGCGGCCACGATCGGGCCGGAGTTCGAGCTGGAGGCGATCCGCCGCGCGGCGGGGCTGGCCGAGCCGGAGCTGCTCGCCGCGCTGGAGGAGGCGATCGGCAGCGGCATGGTCGAGGAGCTGCCGGCTCCCCGGCTCGTCTGCCGCTTCACGCACGAGCTCGTGCGGCGGGCCGTCTACGACCGCCTCTCGCGCGCTCGCCGCGCCGAGCTGCACCTGCGCGTGGGGGAGGCGCTCGTCGCCGCCGGAGCCCCCGCTCGCGCGCTCGCGGACCTCGCGCACCACTTCTCCGCCGCCGCCCCGCTCGGCGGCAGCGAGCGGGCGATCCACTACAACGTCCTGGCGGCGCGGGCGGCCGGCGCCGCGCTCGCGTTCGAGGAGGCGGCGGCGCGCCTGCGCACAGCGATCGACCTCGGCATCGAGGACGAGCGCGAACGGGCGGAGACGCTGCTCGAGCTGGGCAGCACCGAGCACCGCGCCGGGAACGCGACGGCCGCGCTCGAGGCCTTCGCGGCGGCGGGAGCGATCGCACGCGAGCTCGCAAGCGGCGAGCTGCTCGCGCGGGCCGCGATCGGCTACGAGGACGCCTGCTGGCGCCCGGGGATCCCCTACGGGGAGACCGTCGACATGCTGGAGGAGGCGATCTCCGCGCTCGCGGACGGCGACGGCCCCGAGCTGCGCGTCGGGCTGCTCGCCGGACTCGCGCGTGCGCTCGACCGCCAGGGCGAGCGCGAGCGCGGGGCGATCGTGCGCGGAAACGCGATCGAGCTGGCGCGCGCGCTCGACGACCGCTCCGGGCTCGCCCGCGTGCTCGTGCGCTCCTATTGGGCGCGCGGCACGAGCTCGCTCGACGAGATCCTCGCGATGCTGACCGAGGCGAAGGATCTCGCGGAGGAGCTGGAGGACGCCGAGACGCGTGCCGAGACGATGGCCTGGCGGGTGCCGACGTTCGTCGCGATCCGCGACCTCGACGCCGCGCGGGTCGAGGTCGCCGCGCTGCGTCAGATGGCCGAGCGCACCGCGCAGCCGTTCATGCACCACGTCGCCGAGCATTACGGCTCCGCGATCGCGCTGTGCGACGGGCAGCTCGCGGAGGCCGAGGCGATGGCGGAGCGATCCCGCGAGTGGGGGACGCTGCTGACCGGGCGCGACGCCTCGGGCACCTACGGCATCCAGATGTTCAGCATCCGCCGCGAGCAGGGGCGCCTGGCGGAGCTTGCGCCGGCGGTCAGGATCCTCGCCGGCGGCGCCGAGCGCGACGGGCCGTGGCGTCCCGGGCTCGTCGCCGTGCTCGCGGAGCTGGGGATGGAGCGCGAGGCGCGACGCGAGCTCGCGCGCATCGCCGCCGACGGCATCGAGGGCCTGCGCACGTCGCTGTGGACGGCCGCGCTCGCCTACCTCGCCGACGCCGCCTGCGCGCTCGGCGACGAGTCGATGGCGGCGCTCGTCTACCCGGAGCTCGCGCCGCTGGCGGGCGCCAACGTGATGATCGGCCATCTGGTCTCGTGCTACGGGGCCGCCGACCGCTACCTCGGGATGCTCGCCGCGACGCTCGGCGAGCGCGAGCGCGCCGAGGAGCACTTCGAGCGTGCGCTCGAGCTGAACAGGCGCATGCGGATGTCGACGTGGGTCGCGCACACCGCCTACGAGTACGCGCGCTTCCTGCACGGGCAGGGGGGCGGACGCGCGACGCGCGCGCAGGCGCTGGCCGCCGAGTCGGCGGCGCTGGCCGGGCGGATCGGCATGCACGCGCTGCTCGCGCGTGTCCACGCGCTCGGCGTTCCCGCCTCCGCGCCCGCCGGCGAGCTGCCGAGCGGGCTCTCCCCGCGCGAGGCGCAGATCCTCGTGCTGGTCGCCCAGGGGCTCAGCAACCGCGAGATCGGCGGCACCCTCGCGATCAGCGAGCACACCGCCGCCAACCACATCCGCAGCATCCTGCGCAAGACCGATTGCGCCAACCGCACCGAGGCCGCGTCGTTCGCCCACCGGCACGGGCTGGTCTCGACTACGATCTAGTCTCATGCCGCTCTACGTCATCGAGCGCAGCTTCGCCGACCAGCTCGACCTCACGAGCGACGACGTCGAGCTGATCGAGGAGGTCAACGGCGACGAAGGCGTTCGCTGGCTGTTCTCCTTCCTGAGCGCCGACCGCCGCCGCACCTACTGCCTCTACGAGGCGCCGTCACCGGACGCGATCCTCTCGGCGGCCCGCAAGGCCAACGTCCCGGCGGACGTGGTCGTCGAGGTCAGCGCCGGTACGCCGCAGTTCTCGAGCCGCCTGCGCGACTGGGCCGACTCGGTCGGCTGAGCGCCGCAGCGGTCGTCAGACGGGCGCGACCGTCGCCGCGATGGCGACGCGGCCTCGCCCGGCGGCCTTGGCGCGGTAGAGCATCGCGTCGGCGGTCTGGTAGAGCGCGGCGACGTGGGCGCCGTCCTCGGGGTACTGCGCGACCCCGGCGCTGAAGGCGACGCTGAAGCGCGCCCCGTCGGCGCCCTCGAACTGCTCGTGCTCGAAGGCCGCGAGCAGGTCGGCGAGTCGCTGACGCGCGTTGGCGCTCGTCATCCCGTACATGCCGACGACGAACTCCTCGCCTCCCCAGCGACCGACGACGTCCTCGCCGCGGAAGTCCTCGAGCAGCAGGGCGCCGAAGCGGCGCAGCACGGCGTCGCCCGCCGCGTGCCCGTGGACGTCGTTGACCTGCTTGAAGCGATCGAGGTCGAGCGCCGCGAGCGCCAGCGGCTGCTCGTAGCGTGCCGCGAGCCGCAGCAGCCGGTCGAGCTCCTGCGTCGAGGTGTGCCGATTCGGGACGCCGGTGAGCCCATCGGTCTCGGCGAGCGCCCGATGCAGCGCCTGGCGCTCGATCCGGTTGCGCACGCGCGTGAGCAGCTCCGTCCCGATGACGGGCTTGGCGATGTGGTCGTCGGCGCCGGCGCTGAAGATGCGCTCGATCGACGCGGGATCGCGTCGCGCCGTGAGGACGAGCACCGGGATCGTCGCCCAGCGCGTCTCGTTGCGCATGACGCGGCACAGCTCGATGCCGGTCACGTCGGGCATGTCGACGTCGAGCAGGACCACGTCGGGGTGCAGGCGGTCGAGCTCGTTCCAGAAGCGCAGCGGATCGTCGAGCGTGACGACGCGGATGCCGTGCGGCTCGAGCAGCGAGCGCACGGTGTCGAGCACGATCGGGTCGTCGTCGACGGCGAGCAGCGTCGTGGCGCGCGCGTCCTCCCGATCGATCAGCCGCATCACCTGGTCGATCACCTGCTGAGGCGGCAGCGACTTCGTGACGAACCCGCGGCCGCCGCGGCGGACGACCTCGACGCGATCGGTGAACGTGTCGCGCATCGTCGAGACCAGCACGGGCACCGGCGGTGTGGCGCTGCTCAGCTCGGACAGCAGCTCGTAGGCGTCGGCGGTGCCCGCCTCGAACGTGAGGTCGAGCAGCACGCCGTCGGGTCGTGTGCGGTCGAGGATCGCACGCGCGCCGGCCGGCGAGTCGGCGATCTCGACGCGCATGCCGCGCCGCACCGCCTCGGGCGCGAGCCGCTCGGCCAGCGGGATGTCGTCCTCGACGATCAGCAGCAGCGGCGCGGCCTCCGGCGTCGGCGCGTGGCCCTCAGGCGCCGGCGCGGACCCGGCGGCGGGTGCGTTGCGCACGGTGTCGCGGACGGCGAGGACGAGCGCCGACAGCCGCGGAGCGGACGCCGCACCGACGCCGTCCTCGAGCAGCCGCTCGATCTCGCCCGCCTGCTCGGACGCGCCGACGAGCCCGAAGCTGCCGAGCGAGCCGGCGAGCTTGTGCGCCTCGCGCCGGGCCGCTTCGCGTCGACGGTCGTCGAGCCCGCCGCCCGCGAGCGCGGCGACGGCGTCCGCGAGCACGCCGACCTGATCGAGGATGCCGGCATGATGCCGCTCCCAGATGCCCGCGAGGGACGGCGGAACGATCGTCGGCGCCGTGGCCCGGGCCTCGCTCATCGCGGCCACCCGAGCGCGTCGGCCACGTCGCCGGCGAGCGCGGCGACGTCGAAGGGCTTCGACAGCACGCCGTCGACGGGCAGCGCCGCGAGTCGCGCCCGCTCCGTCGGGTCGTCGTGCCCGGTCAGGAAGAGCACCGGCGTGCGTGCCGAGGCGGGGCGCGCGCGCAGCGCGGCAAGCGTCGCAGGACCGTCCAGCCCCGGCATCTCGACGTCGAGCAGCACCGCATCCGGACGCATCGATGCCTCGAGCTCGAGCGCCTCGGTGCCGGAGGCCACGCAGCGGACGTCCCAACCCGTCGCCGCGAGCGCCGCGTGCGCGAGCTCGTGCACAACTTTGGAGTCGTCTACGACGAGGATTCGGTAGCGGTGCATCGAAGTAGTCACGTCAGCGTTCACTGTCGTATCGGCGCCGAACGTCGAGGACACGACCCCCGGTTGGGGGCGACCACGCCTTCCCGAAGGGAAACACGACGATGCCTTCAACACGCAAGTGGCTCGAGACGCCCTCGCACCGGATCGCCGCGGTGGGCGGCGTCATCGTCGTCCTCTTCTGTGCCACGATCGCGGTCGCGCTGTGGCGCTACGACGACGTCGAGAGCGGCTACCACATGACGATCGTCCACGGCGACGCCATCCGCTACGTCCAGGACGCCAAGGAGGCGCTGCTCGATCGGGCGGTGCTCGTGAGCCAGGCGACGCTCAGCGGCGTGCAGCCGAGCGCATCGCAGCTGATGGGGCTGCAGACCCGCTTCGAGGGCGCCATCCGGCACGCGCGGGCCGTCGAGAACGCAGACGCAGGCGACTTCGACGCTGCGCTCGCCCGCGGCGCCCGGCTGATCACCGGACCGGAGGCCGAGCTCCTGCAGGCCGCCGGCACCACGGCGGCCCAGCCCGCGCTGGAGCGCTACACGACCGACGTCCGTGCGCTGGAGAACGACGTGCTCGATCCGCTCGGGGAGCAGGCGAGCCGCCGCGAGGACCGGACGGAGACCGTCGCGATCGCGACCGCGCACCGCGGCCGGGTCCTGATGCTCATGATGGGCGCGCTCGCGGTCGTCGCGATGCTGCTGCTGCTCGCGTACGCCGTGCGCCTGCTCGACCGCCTGCTCGACCGCATCAAGCGCACCGCCGGCACGCTGGCGACCGCGCTCGGCGACCTGCGCTCGACCGCGAGCGAGACGGCCGCCGCCACGACCGAGCAGGCGGCTGCGATCAGCGAGGTGGCCACCACGATCGAGGAGCTGAGCGCGACCGCGGCGTCGATCGCGGAGAACGCGCAGTCTGCGACCTCCGCGGCCGACCAGACCGGCCAGACGATGAGCGAGATGCAGGACCACGTGCGCACGATCTCCGAGCGCTCGCTCGCGCTCGGCGAGCGCAGCCAGAAGATCGGCGACGTGCTCTCGCTGCTCAACGACATCGCCGAGCGTACGAACCTGCTCGCGCTCAACGCGGCGATCGAGGCCGCCCGTGCCGGCGAGGCCGGCCGCGGCTTCGCGGTCGTCGCGAGCGAGGTGCGCAAGCTCGCGGAGCGCAGCGTGCGCTCGACCGAGTCGATCCGCGAGATCGTCACCGCGATCCAGGACGAGACGAACGCGACGATCATGGCAACCGAGCAGGGCGCCCGCCAGGCCGGCGAGGTCGGCGAGCTGATGCGCACGACCGCCGGTGTGCTCGACGACAGCATCCAGGCGACCGAGCAGCAGAAGGACGCCGCCAGCCAGGTCACGAGCACGATGCTCGAGATCCGCAAGGCGGCCGAGGAGCTCGCGGGCGAGCAGCGTCAGCGCGCGGCGGTCACCGAGCAGGTCGACGTGCTGGTGCGCGAGCTCGAGCAGACGCTCGCCCAGCACGGTTTGGGCGCCGGCAACGGCGCCGCCCCACCCGTGAGGGCCTGATGCACGTGCACCTGCGTGTCGGCGAGGAGCGCTATGCGCTGCCCGTCGAGGAGGTGCGCTCGATCGTCGACATGGACGGCCTCACGCCGGTCGTCGGGGCACCCGCGACGGTCCTCGGGCTGCGCGCCCTCGACGGCGCGCTGCTGCCCGTCTTCGACCTGGCGACGGTGCTCGGCGTCGCGCGCGGCGCACCGAGCCGCGTCGTCGTCGTCGACCGCGGGGTCGGGCTGGCCGTCGACGAGGTGCTCGACGTGGCTGAGCTGCCGGCCGTCGCGGAGGGCTCCGCGTCGGAGCGGCTGCGCGGGACGGTCCTGCTCGACGGCGTGCTCGTCGGCGCGATCGACCTCGCGACGGTCCTCGACACGCTCGAGACGGAGCTGGCGGCATGAGCATCGACCAGTCACGGTTGCTGGAAATCTTCCGCGAGGAGGCGAACGAGCGCCTCGACCGGGTCGTGGAGACGCTGCTCGCGGTCGACGCGGGCAAGCCGTCGGCGGACGCGACCGACGCGCTGTTTCGCGACGTCCACTCGCTCAAGGGCGGTGCCGGTCTCGTCGGCCTGGACGAGCTGCGGACGATCGCCCACGCCGCCGAGGAGCTGCTGAGCGACGTGCGCCGCTCCGGCGCGGACGTGCCGGCGGAGATGGCCGGCCCGCTGCTGAGCGCCGCCGACGCGATGCGCCGTGCGGTGGCCGGCGAGGAAGGGCTCGCCGAGCAGGCGCTCGGGGCGCTGCACGCGTTGGACGCACCGGCGCCGGTCGCCTCCGGCGTGCCCGCCGCGGTGGACGCGCCCGTGACGCGGATCGACCAGTCGATTCGCGTCTCGGCCGCGAAGGTCGACCGCGTCCTCGACACGGTCGGCGGCGCCGCGCTGCACCAGCGCAGCCTTGGACATCTGCTGGGACCGCACGTCGACGAGCGCGTCGGCGAGGCGCTCGACCGCGGCGAGGTGCTGCTCGACGAGCTCCAGAACGCTGCGATCGAGCTGCGTGCGCTGCCGCTCTCGGCGATCACCGGCGGGCTGCCGCGCTACGTGCGCGACCTCGCGGTCGCCGAGGGCAAGGAGGTCGAGCTGTCGCTGCACGGCGTCGAGACCCAGCTCGACCGCACGGTCCTCGACGGCCTCTCCGACATGCTCGTGCACGTGCTGCGCAATGCGATCGCGCACGGGATCGAGCCGCCGCAGGAGCGCCTGCAGGCCGGCAAGCCCGCACGCGGTCGGATCGAGCTGCGCGCCGAGCAGCGCGGCGGGCTCGTGGCGATCGAGGTGGTCGACGACGGCCGTGGCGTCTCGGCTGCGCTGCTGGCCGAGGCCGGCCGGCACGACTCGCTCGTCGACCTGCTCGCCCAGCCCGGCTTCTCGACGGCCGAGCGCGTGGACGGCGTCGCCGGCCGCGGCGTCGGCCTCGATGCCGTCAAGACCCACGTCGAGGCGCTCGGCGGGGGCCTCGAGGCGCGCAGCGAGCCGGACCGCGGCACGGCGATCACGCTCCTCCTGCCGCTGACGCTCGCCGTCCTGCACGTCCTGCTCGTCGAGCGTCTCGGGCAGGTCTTCGCCCTGCCCGTCGCGCGCGTGGAGGAGGTCGTGATCGCCGAGGAGACGACGTCGCTCGGGGGGCGGCCGTCGATCGCGCTGCGCGGCGAGTCGATCCCGCTCGGCGACCTCGCCGTCGCGCTCGGCGGTGCCGGCGAGCTGGCGCCGCACCCGCCCGCGCTCGTGATCAGCCACGCGGGCACGACCGTCGCGTTGGCGTGCGACCGGCTGCTCGGCGAGGAGCAGGTGGTCGTCAAGAGCCTGGGACCGATCCTCGGCGGGCGCCGCGGCTACCTCGGCGGCGCGATCCTGGGGGATGGGCGGATCGCGCTCGTCGTCGACCCGACGGCTGCGGTCGCGGATGCGTCGATCCGGCGGGCGACGGTGCCGGAGGCCGCGCCGCCCGCGGCTCCGCACGCCGCCAAGGTGCTCGTCGTCGACGACCAGTTCACGGTGCGCGAGCTCCAGCGCAGCATCCTCGAGGCCGCCGGCTACCGCGTGGCGACTGCCAACGACGGCGTCGACGCGCTCCAGCAGCTGACCGCGGATGCCGAGATACAGCTCGTGGTCACCGACCTCGAGATGCCGGAGATGGGTGGCCTTGAGCTGCTGCGACGCGTTCGCAAGGACCCCGCGCTCGTCTCGCTGCCGGTCGTCGTCGTGACCTCGCTCGCGGGCGAGGACGACCGCCGACGCGGCCTCGAGGCGGGCGCCGACGCCTACGTCACGAAGGATCGCTTCGACCAGCGGGCGCTGCTCGACACGGTCGAACGGCTGATCGGACGATGACCGTGACCGTCCCGGCGGTCCGGCGCGGGATGGGCGCGGAGGGCTCGACGCGGGTGATCGGCATCTGCACCTCGACCGGAGGCCCCGGCGCGCTCGCCGAGATCATCCGCGAGCTGCCCGCCGACTTCACGCTGCCGATCCTCGTCGTCCAGCACATCGCGCCGGGCTTCATCGACGGTCTCATGCGCATGCTCGACGACGACGTCGCGCTGTCCGTCGCGATCGCGCGCGATGGCGCACCGCTGCAGCCGGGCGTCTGGCTCGCCCCCGAGGACGCCCATCTCACGCTCGCGCCTTCGCGGCAGCTCGTGCTCGACCGCCGGACGGTCGCCGGCCCCCATCGGCCGTCGGCCGACCTGCTGCTCGAGAGCCTCGCCTCCGTGCTCGGCGCCGAGGCCGTCGCGGTCGTCCTGACCGGGATGGGACGCGACGGCGCGCGCGGGGCCGCGGCGGTCAAGGCCGCCGGCGGGCTGCTGCTGGCCCAGGACGAGGCGACCTCGCGCATCTACGGCATGCCGCGGGCCGCGGTGGAGGTCGGCGCACGGCCTCTCTCGCCGCCCGCGATCGCGGCCGCGCTGCGCGAGCTGTGCCCGGCGCGAGGATGAGCGAGCGCCTGGAGCAGCTCGCCGACCTCGTGCGCGAGCGCAGCGGCATCGTGCTGCACGGTCCGCACCGCATCAACTCGCTCCGCGCCGCGCTCGCGAAGCTCGATCCGCCGCTCGACGCCGCCGCCGCGCTGAGCGCGGCGCGCGACCCGGGGACCGGCGAGGCGTTCGTCGCCGCGCTGCTCGAAGCGGTTGCCGTGCACGAGACGTTCTTCTTCCGCCAGCGCGAGGACCTCGACGCGATCGACTGGCGCGTCCTGCACGCGAACGCGCGTGCCGCCGGGTCGGAGCAGGTGCGCGTCTGGGTTGCCGGCTGCTCCACCGGGGAGGAGGCCTGGACGCTGGCGATCCTCGCGAGCGAGGCGCTCGGCGCCGGCCCGCCGCTCGCGGTGCTCGCGACGGACCTGTCGGCCGCAGCGTTGGGCCGCGCTGAGCGCGGCCGCTACCGCGGCCGCTCGGTCCATCCCGTCGAGGCGCCGCTGCGCGAGCGCTACTTCGACCCCGACGGCGCGAAGCTCTGCGTCGGCGAGCCGCTGCGGCGGCTCGTGACGTTCCGCCGGCACAACCTCGTGACCGACGAGCCCCCGGTCGGGCAGTTCGACCTCGTGCTCTGCCGCAACGTCCTCATCTACTTCGACCCCCCGACCGTCGAGCGCGTGGTGGGCAGGCTCGAGGGCGCCCTCGCCCCCGGCGGCATGCTGCTGCTCGGCGCTGCCGACCGGCTCTGCCGCCTGCCCTCGGCATGGGGCGCCGCGCGCTCCCGACGCCGTCCGGCGCCGGCCGTCTCCGCACGCCCCCCGGTGCCGGCGCGCTCCGCTGAGCGGAGCGCGTCCCGCGGCTGGCGCGGCCGTCGCGACGACGAGGCGCCCGCCGCCGCGTCCGCGATCGAGGACGCGATGGCGACCGCGCTGGTCGCGGCGAACGCGGGTCGGCTCGAGGACGCGATCGCGGCAACGGAGCAGGTGCTCGACGCCGACCCGCTCGACGCCGATGCGCACTTCGTCGGCGGCGTCGCGCACCTCGGTCGCGGCGATGCGAGCAGCGCCGCCGAGTCGCTGCGCCGCGCGCTCTACGTCGACCCGGCCTTCGCGCTTGCGGCCTTCCAGCTCGGCCGCGCATACGACGCGCTCGACGACGAGCCTGCCGCCCGCCGTGCCTACCAGCAGGCGCTGCGCACGTTGGCTCCGGGCCACGACCGTCAGCAGCGCCTCGCGGCCGACGTCGATCTCGCGGACGTAGCCGCGGCATGCGGCGCGCGACTCGCAGACCTCTCGCCGGAGCGCGGCGCAGCTCGCTGACGGCCGAGGCCTGCTCGCCGGCATTGACACCCCGCTCGGCGATTTGGCACACTGGTCCAGCCACTGGACCATCCTTCCGTTGGGCCCGCTCTTGCGCACGACGCCGCTTCACGATCGCCATCTCGCCGCCGCTGCGCGGCTCGTCCCGTTCGCGGGATGGGAGCTGCCGGTGCAGTACCAGGGGGTGCGCGAGGAGCATGCTGCGGTGCGCTCGCACGCGGGCGTGTTCGACGTCTCGCACATGGGGGAGGTCGAGACGCGCGGGCCGGGTGCGCTCGCGTTCCTGCAGCGCGTGCTGTCCAACGACGTCGCGAAGATCCCGGTCGACGGCGCGCAGTACAGCGTGCTGTGCCGCGAGGACGGCGGCGTGCTCGACGATCTCTTCACCTATCGGCTCGCGGGCGATCGCTTCCTGACGGTGACGAACGCGTCGAACCATGAGAAGGACCTCGCATGGATGCGCGACCACGCCGACGGCTTCGACGTCGAGCTGATCGACCGGATCGACGACTACGCGATGCTGGCCGTGCAGGGCCCGGCGGCGCGCGGCCTGCTCGCACCGCTGGCCGACGGTGAGCTGCCCGCGCGGATGCACACCGCCGAGCTCACGCTGGCCGGCGTGCGGGCGCTGGTGTGCGGGACCGGCTACACGGGCGAGGACGGGGTCGAGCTGCTGTGCGCTCCCGCCGACGCGCCGGCGCTGTGGGACGCGGTCGTCGCGGCCGGCGCCGTCCCCGCCGGGCTCGCGGCGCGCGACACGCTGCGGCTCGAGGTCTGCTTCCACCTCTACGGCAACGACCTGATGGAGTCGCGCGGCCCGATCGAGGCCGGGCTCGGCTGGTGCTGCAAGGAGGCGACGGGGTTCGTCGGCGCCGAGGCGGTCGCGGCCGTGCGCGCCGCCGGCCCCGCCGAGCGGCTGGTCGCGTTCTCGATCGACGGTCCGGGGATCCCGCGGCAGGGCAACCCGGTCGTCGGCGGCGGGGAGGTGACGAGCGGGACGTTCTCGCCGTCGCTGGAGGTCGGCATCGGGATGGCCTACGTCCCCGCGGAGCGTGCGACCGTCGGCGAGCGGCTGGAGATCGACGTGCGCGGCCGCATGCGCGCGGCGGTCGTCATGGAGAAGCCCCTCTATCGACCGGAGCGAAGCTGATGCCCGACGCGCCCTACCCCGAGGACCTCCTCTACCACCCCGAGCACGACTGGGCTCGACTCGACCCCGCCGATCCCGACGTCGCGACGTTCGGGATCACCTGGTACGCGCAGGACTCGCTCGGCGAGATCGTCTTCTGGGACGGCCCGGCGGTCGGCGCGCAGGTCACGAAGGACGAGCCGTACGCCGAGCTGGAGTCGGTCAAGGCCGTCTCCGACGTGGTCGCGCCGCTCTCCGGCGAGATCGTCGAGGTCAACGCCGCGCTCGCCGACGAGCCCGGCTGCGTCAACGCCGCGCCCTACGACGCGGGCTGGCTCGTGCGCGTGCGCATCACGGACGCGAGCGAGCGCGAGGCGCTGCTCGACGCCGCCGCCTATCGCGAGCTGCTGCCATGACGGCCCGCCTGAGACCCAGTCGCTCGGACGCGGTCGCGGCGGTGGGATGATGGCCTCGCCGGCGCTCGAGGTCGACGAGGCGCTGCGCTACGAGCGCCTGCTGGCAGCGCACGCGGCCTCAGCGCCCGTCGTGCGTCGCACGCCGCTGCTGACCTCGGCGAGCGTCTCGCGGCGCTGCGGCGGCACGGTCGCGTTCAAGGCCGAGTGCCTGCAGCGCACCGGCTCGTTCAAGTTGCGCGGCGCCCTCAACAAGCTGCGCGCGATCGGCGCCGGGAGCCCGGGCGTGGTGACGGGCAGCGCCGGCAACCACGCGCAGGCGCTGGCGTACGCCGCGCGCCACTGCGGCGTGGCGTGCGAGGTGTTCATGCCGCTCGACGCGGCGGTCTCGAAGCTCGACGCGGTGCGCGCCTTCGGCGCCGAGGTCCGCCAGCAGGGCTCGTCGGTCGACGAGTGCGTCGCGCTCGCGCGGGAGCGGGCCGCGGATGCGGGCCTGACGTTCGTGCACCCGTTCGACGACCGCGACGTGATCGCCGGACAGGCGGGCGTCGGCGTCGAGCTGGCGGAGGAGCTGCCCGATCTCGCGAAGGTGATCGTCCCGATCGGCGGCGGCGGGCTCGCGAGCGGCGTCGCGCTCGCGGTCAAGCAGCAGCGCCCCGAGGTCGAGGTGGTCGGCGTGCAGGCCGCCGCGTGCGCGCCGGTGGCGGCGGCGATCGCGGGCCGCGCGCCGGTCGCGGCCGGTCAGACGATCGCCGACGGCATCGCGGTCAAGCGGCCGGGCGAGATCACGCTGCCGCTGATCGAGCAGTTGCTCGACGACGTCGTGACGGTCGAGGAGGACGCGATCGCCGAAGCGATGATCCTGCTGCTGGAGCGCTCCAAGCTGCTCGTCGAGGGCGCGGGCGCCGCCTCGCTGGCGGCGCTGCTCACGGCGACGGTCGCGCCCGCGCCCGCCGGCACGACGGTCGCGCTCCTCTCGGGCGGCAACGTCGACATCGGCCTGCTGGCCTCGATCGCGGGCCACGAGGAGACGCGCGCCGGGCGCCGCGCACGGCTGTTCACGCACGTCAGCGACCGGCCGGGCGGGCTCGCCGGCCTGCTGTCGGCCGTCGCCGAGGCGCGCGCCAACGTGATCGCCGTCGAGCACGTGCGCGACGGCGTCTCGCTCGCGGTGCGCGAGACGGGCGTCGTGCTCACCGTCGAGACGCGCGGACGCGACCACCTGGCGCGGATGCTCGCGGATCTGCGGGCCGCCGGGTACGACGTCGACGTGACCGACTGAGCCGCCGTCCACAACCGACCGTGTGGTAGGAATCGCGCATGCGTCCCCGCAGCTGGCTCCTCGCCGCGCTGATCCTCGCGCTCTTCAGCCCGGCCGCACTGGCTGCCGACCCGGCGCCTCAGTACTTCGACCTGCCCACCGGCTTCACCGCGGGCGCAGGGGTCGCGGCCGCGCCTGACGGCAGCGTCTGGTTCGTCGCGAATCCGGTCGCGACGCCGCAGCCCTCGCTCGGACGGCTGATCCCGGCGCAGGCCTCGCCCGGCACGACGAACGGCGTCGCGACGTTCCCGACGCCGACGCAGACGGGGACGAGCTGCTGCGCGAACGGGACTCGCAGCGTCGCGTTCGACGCCGCCAACAACCGCGTGTGGTTCGTGCAGAACGACGGGATCGTCGGCTTCGCCAACGCCGCGGCGGTCTCGCCGGGCACGAGCGCCGGGATGACCGACAAGCTGCTGAGCACCCCGATCCCCGGCGGTCATCCCGACTATCACCCGGTGCTGTGGGACATCGCGGTGGGCCCGGGCGGCCGCGCCTGGTTCTCCGAGGAGGGCGACTACAACCTCGCGCCCTACCCCGACGACCGCATCGCGTCGATCGACGCGAGCCTGAGCGTGACCGAGAGCGACAACATCGCGCTCCAGAACCACCGCGTGACGCTCGACCCCGCGCGCTACCCCGCCCAGCCGCAGGGCATCACCGTCGACGCCGCCGGCAAGCCGTGGTTCGCCGAGGCGAACGCGGGATCCCCCGGCTACCGCATCGCGACCGCCAACGGGCTGGGCTATGACGAGTACCTGCTCGCGCCCTGCTCGGGCTCGCCGTGCTCGGGCTCGAACACCGGCACGGGCCCGACCGACGTCGCGGTCGCCAAGGACGGCTCTATCTGGTTCACCAACCAGCTCAAGAACGAGGTCGGACGGCTCGATGCGGCCGGCCACACGTTCACGAACTACAGCCTGCCCGCGATCGACCCGGGACTGGCCGGCGGCCAGGCGCGCGCGATCAGCGCGGCGCCGGACGGGACGCTGTGGGTCGTCGAGTACGGCGGCTTCTCGAGCCCGAACGCGAACGCGATCGTCAAGCTCGTCCCGAGCCAGCCGCAGCCGACCGCGAAGGTGTTCCATCTCGGCGCCGGCAGGTACCCGCTCGGGGTCGCGCCGGACACGAAGGGCAACGTCTGGTTCACCGTCGCGACCGACGTGGCCCCCACCCTGATCGGGCGGCTGGCCGGCGTCGTCGCCGCCGCGGGCGGCGGCGGTGGTGGCGGCGGCGGGGGCGGCAAGGTCGTCAAGCCGTCGAGCGTCGGCGCCGCCAAGATCGGCACGCCCTCGACGGAGGGCACGTCGCTGAGCGTGAACCAGATCTGCGTCGGCCCTCCGGCGGATCGCTGCTCGCTCGTCTACCTGATCTCGCAGCACGAGTACGTCACCGGCTTCTCCGGCTCGACGGCGTCGGCGCTCGCCTCGATCGCGGCCAAGAAGGGCAGGCGCAAGCCGAAGCCCGTGATCCTCGGCCGCAAGACCGTGACGTTGCGAGGCGGTCAGCACAAGCAGGTGACGATCAAGCTCAACGCCAAGGGCCGCAAGCTGCTGAAGCACGCCAAGCACGGCAAGCTGACGCTCTACTTCACCGCCACGCAGCAGGGCGCGAAGGGCAAGCCGCCCAAGCGCGTCAAGCAGGCCAAGGTCACCTTCAAGCTGCCGCCGAAGCACCGCCGCTAGAGCCCGAGCCGCCCGATCAGCTCCTCGGCGATCGCGAGCGACGACGTCGCACCCGGGGAGGGCGCGTTGCGCACCCAGACCACGCGACCGTCGCCGCCGAGACGGAAGTCGTCGACGAGCGTGCCGTCGCGGTCGACCGCCTGCGCGCGCACGCCGGCCGGGCCGCGGATCGCGTCGCGCACCTCGAGCGCGGGGACGTAGCGTCGCGCCGCGCGCATGAACGCCGCCTTGGAGGCCGAGCGCACGACCTCGCCGGCGCCGGCGCGCCAGTGGCGGCGCAGCAGCAGGCGCGTCCCCGGCCACGCCAGCGTCTCGACCGCGTCGCGTGCGCTGAGCGTCGTGCGGTGATAGCCCTCGCGCGCGAGCGCGAGGATCGCGTTGGGGCCGATCGAGACGACGCCGTCGATCCCGCGGCTGAGGTGGACGCCGAGGAACGGCAGCGCAGGATCGGGGACGGGATAGATCAGGCCCCTGACGAGCTCGGCCCGCGCGGGGCGCAGCCGCCAGTACTCCCCGCGGAACGGGACGATCCGCGGTTCGGCCGGCTCACCCGAGCGACGCGCGAGGCGGTCGGCGTGCAGCCCGGCGCAGACGATCGTGCGGTCGGACCGCAGCTCCGAGCCGTCCGCCAGCTCGACCGTCGTCGTGCGCACGCGCGTGACCTCGGCGCCGCAGCGCACCACGCCGCCGAGCGCCGCGACCTCGGCGGCGAGCGCGGCGGCGACGACGCCGAAGTCCGTGGTCGCCGTCGTCGGGGAGTGCAGCGCCGCGAGACCCGCCGCGTGCGGCTCGATCGCACGCAACCCGGCCGCGTCGAGCCGCCGCAGGCCCGGAACGCCGTTGGCGAGCGCGCGCTGCTCGAGCGCGTCGAGGCGGTCCAGCTCGCGCTCGTCGAGCGCGACGACGAGCTTGCCGCACTGCTCGTACGGCAGGCCGCGCTCGCTGCAGAACGTGCGCAGCAGCTCGGCGCCGCGGCGGCACAGGCGCGCCTTCAGCGACCCGGGCGCGTAGTAGAGCCCGGCGTGCACGACGCCGGAGTTGCGGCCCGTCTGATGGCGGCCGACCGCGCCCTCCTTCTCGAGCACCACGACGTGAGCGCCGGGATGCTCGCGCGCGGCGAGCCGCGCCGTGGCGAGACCGACGATGCCGCCGCCGACGATCGCGATCTGCATCGGCACATCGTCGCGACATCCCGCTCACGGCGCGCCGCGGTCCCGCACGTCCTCGTCCGGACGCGCAACCGGTAACCGGGCCGGCGGCGATCTAAGATCGAGTGCAAAGAGCGGGCGACGGGGGTCGCTCGCGGCAAGGGGGAGAGATGGGACAGCTCGCAGGACGACTCACGCTGCGCCGACTCGGCGTGGCGACACTGCTCGCGGCCGCATGCGGCCTGCACGCCGCGCCCGCGGTCGCGGACGGGCCGGGGGTGGGCACGCCGACGGTCGCCACGCTCGGCGACTCGTACATCTCCGGCGAGGCGGGACGCTGGGCCGGCAACACGAACGGCAGCGAAGCGAACATCGACGCGCTCGGCAGAACCGCCTACTACGACAACGCGGAACATACGAGCGAGCAGATCACGCGCTGCCACCGCTCGCTAGCGGCGGAGGCCTACGTCGGCGGCGGCGTCGCGTCGGTCAACCTCGCCTGCTCGGGCGCGAAGACCTCGACGTTCACCGACGGCGAAGGCAACTTCAAGCCGGGCCTCGACTTCTACAGCTCCGGCGCCAACAAGGGCCAGGCGCTGATGCTGCAGGAATACGCGACGACGCACAACGTCAAGCTCGTCGCGATCTCGATCGGCGGCAACAACTTCAACTTCGCCTCGATCATCCAGACCTGCCTCACCGACTGGCTGACGTCACCCTGGTGGTGGCCGAACTACTGCAACGACGACTCGTCGGTGACGAGCAACTTCACGAGAGAAAACGTCGCGACGCAGACGACCGCGATCAAGAACGCGATCCTCAACGTCCACACGGCGATGAGAGAAGCCGGCTACGAAGACTCCAGATACACGATCCTCGTGCAGGACTACGAGTCGCCGATCCCGAACGGCTCCGGCTTCCGCTACGAAGAGTCCGGCTTCACGCGCCAGGAAGTCGGCGGCTGCGGCTTCTGGAACAACGACGCCAATTGGGCGAACGCGACCGCCCTGCCGACGATCTCGAGCGCGGTGCACACCGCGGCCACCGAAACGAGACTCGCGAACGTCAAGCACATGTACCTGTCGACGGCGTTCAACGGGCGGCGGCTGTGCGAGAACACGGTCGGCCTGCTGGAGGAGGTCAGACTCGCGAACTGGAGAGCGGCCGGTGCCGTCGACAGAACGGAGTGGGTCAACCAGATCCGCACCGTCTCGACGATCGGCTCCGAATACTTCATCCAGGAGTCGCTGCACCCCAACTACTGGGGCGAGCTCGCGCTGCGCAACTGCCTGCGCCAGGCTTACAACGCCGGCACGCCGAAAGGCGGCACATGCACCCGTACGGGCACCGGCCTTACGGGCAATGGAGAGCCGGTGATGACGCTCAGTCCGTGAGTATGTGCTGAGACGGTGGGGGCGAAGCACTCGGTTCGCCGCGGTCAATGTGCCCGTGTCCGAAGCACTCGCCCACGTTTACGACCTCGCACTCCGCGCACTTGCCGAGCAGGAGCGGCAGGTCGCGGAGCTGCGGGGACGCCTCACGCCGATCCTCGCATCCGGTGGCCTCGGTGCGACGCTGCTGACGCCGCTTGCGTTCCGTGGCGGGCATCCAGCGGGGATCCTTGAAGTGGCGTTCGTAGCGGTCGGCCTGCTCGGCATCGCGGTCGAGGTCGCCGCGGCGCTGTACGTGCTGGCGCCGCGGCGGCTGCGCTTCGGCCTCACCGCTGCGGCCGCAGCGTCATTCGCCGAGCGTCGCGGCATCGCAGAGTCGACGGCCTTCTACGGCGCTGTGACGACCGGCCTCGACGATCGGCGCGCCGCAAATGAACAGGTGATCAGGTGGCTCCACTTCGCATTCACATTGATGATGTGCGGCATGCTGCTCGAAGTGTGTGGACTTGCGATCGCGGCAGCAATAGCGTGAACAGCATGGAACCGCGCCTCCGTGATCTTCCGCCGTTCGACAAGGCGCCGGAGCTTCCGGACTGGATGTGGATCCCCGACCTCTGGGGATTCAACTCGTTCGTCTACATCTGGCGCGACTACAAGGAACGCCGCCAACAACGACGTGAGCAGGGTGGTCGCCTGCGACTCCGCGGGCTGCGCCGGTCGCGCTGAGGTCCCGCTCACCGCGCCCGCACCCCGTCGAGCAGCACGTCGCAGAAGCTGTCGGCGACCTGCTCGGGACGGAGGCGGCCGGCGGGGCGCAGCCAGTTGGCGGTGTGGTTGACCATCCCGAGCAGCGCGAGCAGCACGAGCTGGGGGTCGTCGATCGCGAAGCTGCCGTCGGCGCGACCGCGCTCGAGCACGCCGGCGAGCAGATGCTCGAACTCGCGGCGTGCGCGACGCACCTGCTCCCACCGCGGATCGGCCTCGAGCGTCGCGCGCTCGCGCTCGAAGACGACCATGTGGTCGAGATGGGCGGCGACGTGTGCGAGCCATGCACGCGCGACCAGGCGCAGGTGCTCCTCGGGCCGACCCGGTTCCCCGACGATCCCGCGCGCCTGCTCCAGCAGCGGGTCCATCAGCTCGTCGAGCACGCCGAACAGCAGCCCCTGCTTGCTGTCGGTGTAGTGATAGAGGCCGCCGCGGGTGAGCCCGGTCGCGGCGATCAGATCTTCGATCGAGGTGCCGTGGTAGCCGCGCTGCGCGAACAGCTGCGCGGCGACGTCGACGACCTCCTGGCGGCGGCGGTCGTAGCGGGCGCGCAGCGCTGGACGCGTTGGCGGAGCGGGCACGATTCGTTGCAGGCTACCGCATCTACCGACTATTCGGTATAAGTTCTGTCGTGTTCACGCGCGTCCTGATCGCGAACCGCGGTGAGATCGCCGTCCGCGTGGCGCGCACGCTGCGCCGGCTGGGGATCGAGGCGATCGCCGTCTACTCCGACGCCGACGCGGGCGCGCCGCACGTCCGTGCCTCCGACCGTGCCCTGCGGCTCGGGCCCGCGGAGCCCGCCGAGTCCTATCTGCACGTCGAGCGCGTGATCGACGCGGCCCTGCGCAGCGGGGCGCAGGCGATCCATCCCGGCTACGGCTTCCTCTCCGAGCGCCCGGACTTCGCCCGCGCCGTCGCGGACGCCGACCTGACGTTCATCGGCCCGAGCCCCGAGGCGATGGCGCTGCTCGGCGACAAGGTCGCCGCGAAGGAGGCGGCGACGGCGGCCGGCGTGCCGGTCCTGCCCGGCCTGACGGGCGCCGCGCTCGCCGACGACGAGATCGTCGCGTGGGCGGCCGAGCAGGAGCTGCCGCTGCTGCTGAAGGCGGCCGCGGGCGGCGGCGGCAAGGGCATGCGGATCGTCCGCGCGCTCGCCGAGCTGCCCGACGCGCTCGCTGCCGCGCGCCGCGAGGCGCAGGGCGCCTTCGGCGACGACCGCCTGTTCGTCGAGCGCTACGTCGAGCGCAGCCGCCACATCGAGGTGCAGGTGATTGCGGATACGCACGGCACCGTCCTGCACCTCGGCGAGCGCGAGTGCAGCCTCCAGCGCCGCCATCAGAAGGTGATCGAAGAGGCGCCCTCGCCCGTCGTCGACCCGGCGCTGCGCGGGCGGCTCGGGGCTGCGGCCGTCGCCCTGGCGCGCGCCAGCGGCTATGTGGGCGCCGGCACCGTCGAGCTGCTCGCCGAGCGCGACGATCCAGGCGCCTTCTTCTTCCTCGAGGTCAATGCCCGCCTGCAGGTCGAGCACCCCGTCACCGAGGCCGTCACCGGCCTGGACATCGTCGAGCTGCAGCTGCGCGTCGCGGCCGGCGAGCCGCTCGGCCTCGCGCAGGAGGACGTGACGCTGAGCGGCCATGCGATCGAGGCGCGCCTCTACGCCGAGGATGCCGCGCACGGCTTCCTGCCCTCGACCGGCCGCGTCGTCGCCTACCGTGCGCCTGCGGGCGTGCGCGTCGACTCGGGCATCGAGGCGGGGACCGAGGTGGGGTCCGACTACGACCCGATGCTCGCGAAGCTGGTCGCCCACGCGCCCGACCGCGCCACCGCGGTCGCAGGGCTCGAGCGCGCCCTCGGCGAGCTGGTCGTGCTCGGCCCGGCGACGAACGGCGCGTACCTGCGCGCGCTGCTCGCGCGGCCCGAGGTGCGCGCCGGCGAGCTCGACACGGGCCTGATCGAGCGGCTCGGCGGCGAGGTCGCGCCGCCCGCGCACGCGCCGGAGCTGCCCGCCGTCGCGCTTGCGGCGCTGCTCGGCGCGCCGGCCACCGACGACCCGTGGGACGCCCGCGACGGCTGGCGGATCGGCGGCGAGCCCGGTTGGACGCGCGCGCGTCTGGGCCAGGACGACGTCGCCGTGCGGGCGCTGGCGGACGGCTCGTGGGAGTGGGCGGGCGGTGCCTTCGCGCTCGACCGCGATCGGCTCACCGTCGACGGCGTGACCCGCCCGCTGGCGATCGAGCGCGACGGCGACGGGATCTGGCTGATCGACGGCGGGTGCGAGCCGGTTCGCTACGCGCTCGCCGGCGAGGAGCGCCGCACACGCGCCGGCGCCGCGTCGGGCTCGCTCGAGGCGCCGATGCCGGGCACGGTCATCGACGTGCGCGTCGCGCCAGGCGACGAGGTCGGGGAGGGAGAGGTGCTGGTCGTCGTGGAGTCGATGAAGATGGAGCTGGCCGTGCAGAGCCCCGGCGCCGGGAGCGTCACCGACGTGCTCGTCGCCACCGGCGATCGCGTCGCCCGCGGCCAGTCCCTGGTGGTGCTTGACGGGACTGTGCAGGAATTGGGGTCGGATGGACCCACAGACCTGCACAGTTCACCTGAGGTGGCGCCATGACCGTCCTGCACACCCACGCCCATCCGGGCACGCCGGAGTTCGACGCGAACGAGGCGGAGCATCGTCGGCTCGTCGCCGACCTTCGTACCCGGCTGGCGCGCGTGGCGGCCGGCGGCGGGGAGAAGGCGCGCGAGCGCCACACGGCGCGCGGCAAGCTGCTGCCGCGTGAGCGCGTGGACCGTCTGACCGACCCCGGCAGCCCATTCCTCGAGCTGGCTCCGCTCGCGGCCGAGGGCCTCTACGACGACGCGGCGCCCGGTGCCGGGATCATCGCCGGCGTCGCGCGCGTGCACGGGCGCGAGGTCGTCGTCGTGGCCAACGACGCGACCGTCAAGGGCGGCACCTACTATCCGCTGAGCGTCAAGAAGCACCTGCGGGCGCAGGAGGTCGCACTGCAGAACCGGCTGCCGTGCGTCTACCTCGTCGACTCCGGCGGCGCCTTCCTGCCGCTGCAGGACGAGGTCTTCCCCGACCGCGAGCACTTCGGCCGCATCTTCTTCAACCAGGCGACGATGTCGGCGCGCGAGATCCCGCAGATCGCCGCGGTGATGGGCTCGTGCACGGCCGGCGGCGCCTACGTCCCGGCGATGAGCGACGAGACGATCATCGTCAAGGAGCAGGGGACGATCTTCCTCGGCGGTCCGCCGCTCGTGAAGGCGGCGACCGGGGAGGACGTGACGGCCGAGGAGCTCGGCGGCGGTGCGCTGCACGCGCGCACCTCGGGCGTCGTCGACCACCTCGCCGACGACGACGAGCATGCGCTGGCGATCGTGCGCTCGATCGTCGCGACGCTCGGGCCGCATTCGCCGGCCCCCTGGGAGCGCCGGGCGGTCGAGCAGCCGGCCGTCGATCCCGCCACGCTCTACGGCGCCGTGCCGCCCGACAGCCGCACGCCGTACGACCCCCGCGAGATCGTCGCGCGGATCGCCGACGGCAGCCGCCTGCACGAGTTCAAGGCCGAGTACGGGACGACCGTCGTGACCGGCTTCTCGCACGTCCACGGCCACCCGGTCGGAATCGTCGCCAACCACGGGATCCTCTTCAGCGAGTCCGCGCTGAAGGTCGCCCACTTCGTCGAGCTGTGCGACCAGCGCGGGATCCCGCTGCTGTTCCTGCAGAACATCTCCGGCTTCATGGTCGGGCGCGAGTACGAGGCGGGCGGGATCGCGAAGGACGGCGCGAAGATGGTCGCCGCCGTCGCGACCGCGCGCGTGCCGAAGCTGACCGTGATCGTCGGCGGCTCGTTCGGCGCCGGCAACTACGGCATGTGCGGGCGCGCGTACGGCCCGCGCTTCCTGTGGGCGTGGCCGAACGCGCGCATCTCCGTGATGGGCGGCGAGCAGGCCGCGACGGTGATGGCGGAGGTCGGCCAGCCGGAGGTGGGCGCCCAGCTGCGCGAGCAGTACGAGCGCCAGGG